>CALODL010000021.1:0-398615 GCA_942492115.1 uncultured Planctomycetota bacterium | reverse complement strand
TGGAATTTGATTTCAACACTTTCTACATATTTCTTCGCAAGATAGCTCTAACTCCTGGTAATTCAAGTTAACTCCGGAGAATGGTAGAAAACAGGGCGGAAATGGGGGCAGAGTCCATGAGAAATGGGGTCAGAGTCGATTTTCCGTTCGACGCGCGGAAATCTAGGCCTCCGGTTTGCGAAAATCGACTCTGACCCCGTTTTCAGTCCAGACACTGCAGCACCCGATCGCCGCGGTAGAGCCGGCCGCCAGCCGCACCCGCCGGCCGCTGTTTTCGGGCTTTAGGTAGACATGCAGGTCTGCTGCAGGCAGGAACCCGGCACCTGCTCGGGCCATTCGATCAGGCACACCTGCTCAGCGTCGAACAGGTCGCGCAACCCGAGCCACTCCAGCTCATCGGGGGAGCACAGGCGATACAGGTCCAGGTGATACACCGCGCCGACCGCAAGCTCATACGGCTCGACCAGCGTGTAGGTCGGACTCCGGACCTTCCCCTGGTGACCCAGACCGCGGAGAAAGCCGCGCGCCAGGGTGGTCTTGCCGGTGCCCAGTTCCCCGTGCAGATAAATGATCGCCCGGGCAACATCCGCGGGCCAGTTGCGCACCAAAGCTTTCCATGGCCGCGCTGTCCGCGCGGCTGGTGCGCCGCCTGTTCCACGCCGACGTCCGGATTCAGCAACGGGCGCAGCTCGGCGATGACGTCCCGTGCCAGCAGGCCGCGCTCGCCGCCCGCTGCAGCGCGGTCACCCGCACAGGCATGCAGGCACACACCGGCCAGCGCCGCCCCGGCAGGCTGCAACCCCTGGGCCAGCAATCCGCCAAGGATCCCGCTCAGGACATCGCCCATGCCGGCAGTTGCCATGCCGGGATTCCCGGCGGCGCACACCGCCACGGGCCCGGCATCGCCGCAGATAAGGCTGCCGGCGCCTTTCAGAACGACGCTGCCCGCCATAGCGGTCCTGGATGGCGCGCGCCGCAGCAAGCCGGTCTGCTGCACAGCGGCGCGGTTTGCTGCAGCAGTCGGCCGGCTCTCACCGGATGGGGCGTAAGCATCCAGTTGTCACGCCTAATCCCGTCGGCCGCCAGCAGGTTGAGGGCATCTGCGTCCACCACCAGCGGTTGCGGCGCTTCCAGCACGCAGGCCAGCAGCAACTGTTGCCCAACCGGATCCTGCCCGAGCCCCGGGCCGATCACGACCACACCGGCACGCGCCAGCAGCGGCAGCCCAGGCTCGGCGCGCATCGGCAACCGCGTGCACTGATGAGTTCCGGGCAGCGCGCCGCGATAACGGCGGCATGCGCAGGACGGGTCGCCACGGCTCACCAGGCCGGCACCCGTGCGCAACGCCGGCTTCGCCCGCCAGGCGCGCCGCGCCGCCCATGCCGGCACCGCCACCGATCACCAGCACGTGACCGAAAGCACCCTTGTGCGCAGCGCGCCGCCGCGCCGCCGCCCAGTTCCTCCAGCGGCGGACCGGCGGCAAGCAGTCGCATCGGCCGGACACGCCGGGCTGCTGACAGCCGGCCGGCACCCCGAGGTCGTCAAAACAGACTGCGCCGGCGCAATCCGGCCCCAGCCCGGTGAACAGCCCGCGCTTGCGGCCCATGAAGGTGACGGTGACATGGCGCGCCCCGACGGCCTCGCCCGGGACATGGCCCGCTGTCGGCCATGCAGGCCGGTTGGAATATCGACGGCCAGCAGCGGCACGCGCAGTGCGATTCATCGCCTGCGACGGCATCGCAGCCAACGCACCCGCCAGCGGCCGTTCCAGGCCGGTGCCCAGCAGTGGCATCGACGATGCACATCCGGTGCATCCAGCATCACCGATACCGATCTGACACAGGACGAAGTCCAGCTGCTGGACTGGCTGGCCGCCGGGATACCACGGCGAAATGGATTATATGGCGCGGCATGGGCACAGCGCAGCCGCCCGCCAGGAACTGGTTCCGGGCACGCTGCGCATCATCACCGTGCGCATGGACTACTGGCCGGGCCCGGCCCGTGCTGCACACCAGGTGCTGGACGACCCCAGGCGCGCCTACGTGTCGCGCTACGCGCTGGGCCGGGACTACCACAAGCTGCTGCGCAAACGCCTGCAGCAGCTGGCGCGGCGCATCGAACAGGTCGTCGGTCCGTTCGGCTACCGCGCCTTCACCGACAGCGCCCCGGTGCTTGAAAAGGCTATTGCCCAGAAAGCCGGTCTCGGCTGGATTGGCAAGCACACCAACCTGATCGACGACAAGGGCGGCTCCTGGTTTTTCCTCGGCGAGCTGTTCACCGATCTGCCATTGCCGGTCGATACACCGGCCACCGACACTGCGGCACCTGCGACGGCCTGTATCGACATTTGTCCGACTCGGGCTATTGTTGCGCCCTACCAGCTGGATGCGCGCCGCTGCATCTCCTATCTGACCATTGAGCTGCGCGGCCCGATACCCGCGAGTTCCGCCGCGCCATCGGCAACCGCATCTACGGCTGCGACGACTGCCAACTGGTCTGCCCCTGGAACCGCTTTGCCCGGCCTACCGCGGAGCGGAGTTTCTGCCACGCCAGCAACTCGACAATACAACCCTGATCGAGTTGTTCCGCTGGAGCGAAGACCAGTTCATGCGCCGGCTGGAAGGCTCGCCGATCCGCCGTATCGGCTACGACTGCTGGTTGCGCAACATTGCCGTGGCGCTGGGCAACGCGCCCACCGATGCAGCCGTCGTTGCGGCGCTCACGGACAAGCTGTCGCACCCTTCCGAACTGGTACGCGAACACGTCCTGTGGGCGCTGCAGCAGCAGGGTGTGCCTGCCTGAGCGGCTGTTACCTGCCCATCGCCGCTTCCGGATTTTTAACCGCGAAGGGCGCGAAGGTAAAGCCAATTCACGCGTAGGTTGGGCTGAGCCTGCGAAGCCCGGCGTTGCCCATCCGTTGGGCTTCACCTTCGTTCAGCCCAACCTACGGAATGCTTTCCCTTTGCGTCCTTCGCGGTTAATCCTTGCGAAGGCGAATCTAGCCATCGCGTGTAGTTTTCAGCTCCAGGGCACGGTCGTACAGGTCGCGCTTGTTGAGACCGGTGATACGCGCCGTCAGCTTGGCGGCCAGCTTCACCGGAAGCTCCTCCAGCAGTATCGCCAGCAACTGTTCCGCTTCCGCGGTCACCTGGTGTTTCTCCGGCTGCGAACGCCCCGCCACCAGCAGCACGATTTCGCCTTTTTGCTGGTTGCTGTCAGTGTCCACCCACTGGGTCAGTTCTTCGAGGCTCGCGCCGCGGATGGTTTCGAACTGCTTGGTGAGTTCGCGCGCCAGCACGGCGTGGCGCCCGCCACCGAACACCTCCGCCAGGTCGCGCAGACATTCGACAATGCGATGGCTCGATTCGTACATGACCAGGGTCCGGCTGTCATGACACAGCTCAGCGAGCCGGGCGCGCCGCGCCGCCCGCCTGGCGGGCAGGAATCCTTCGAACACGAACCGGTCAGTGGCCAGGCCGGACGCGGACAAGGCGCACACCAGGGCACTGGGCTCGGGTACCGGGATCACCCTGACTCCCGCTTCGCGCGCCAGGCGCACCAGGTTGTAGCCCGGGTCGCTGATCAGCGGCGTCCCGGCATCGGAGATCAGCGCCAGAACCACCGGCGCGCAACTGTTCGATCAGGCGCGGTGCAATCTCACGCTCATTGTGCTCGTGTACTGCGATCAGCGGGGTCTGGATGGCGAAATGCTGCAGCAGCTTCCGGCTGTGACGGGTATCCTCGGCGGCGATGCGCTCGACCGAGCGCAACACCTCGACCGCGCGCGGAGCCAGGTCACCCAGGTTGCCGATCGGCGTTGCCACCACGTAAAGACTGCCCGGCGGTGCTGCTTCCTGCTGCGAATATGTCATCTGTCTGTCTCAACTCACGCTGCGCCGCAGGGATGCCCGCGAAAGCGCATGCATCTGTCGGCATTCGTCTTTAAAATACACCGCTTCCCGACCCGACAGGCAGCGGACATCCGTGAAGCGACTCCAAATACTGCTGTGTATTGTTGCGCTCGCGCTGGCAGGTTGCGCCGCGCGCCGCGCCGCCAGTAATGACAGTGGCCGACACGCTGCGGGATTCCGCGCAACAGCATGTCGCACGGGGCGACTATCTTGCCGCAGCACAACTGTATCTCAGCGCATCCACAACGGCACCCGAAACACAGCAACCCGGCCTGCGCCTGGAGGCAGGCGGCTTACTGGCTCAGGGTGAGCTCTGGGACCAGCTGGCCAGTCTGCTGGAACGCATTGTACCCCGCGCGCCTGGACAGCCCGCAGCAGGCGCGCAACACCGGCTGCTGCAGGCAGAGCCTTCGCGCTGGCGCGGCGAGGTTCCCGAGCAGGCGCTGGCTGAACTGGGCGCCATCAGCAACCCCGAGGTCCTTCCGGATCATGGACAGCGCTACTACGCGCTGCGCGCGCCAACGCCTACGCCCTGGCCGGCAATGCCCTGGAGGCAGCGCGCCAGTTGATCTGGCTGGACGGTGTGGTGAGCGATCAGCAGCAGCGGCTCGACAACCAGCATCGCATCTGGGAGCAGCTGTCCAGCCTGACCAGCCCGGCGCTGAGACAACTGCAGACCAGCCCGCCGCCCGATGGCGCTCAGTGGCTGGATAGAGCTGGTGCTGATCAGCCGCGCCACGCGTGGCGATCCGCAGCTCTGGAACGAAGCGCTGTACGACTGGCGGGCGCGTAGCCCGGTCACGCCGCCGAGGCGGCGCTGCTGCCGGAACTGTTCAACCGGCTCGACCAGGTCGGCGAACGCGCGCAGCATATCGGGATACTGCTGCCGCTGTCGGGACGCGCCGCTGAATCCGCCGCCGCGATCCGCGACGGCATCTTGGCCGCCTATTTTCAGGGAGACAGTGAACGCCCCGAGATGCGCTTCTACGATACCGGGCAGAACAGCCGCATGGTGTGGGCTGCCTACCAGCAGGCAGTCGACAATGGCGCTGAGATGGTCATCGGCCCGCTGCTCAAGGAAGACGTGGAACAGCTGGCGCAATCCGGGCAGCTGCCGGTGCCGGTACTGGCGCTCAACCAGATCGAACGCACCGAGCCGATAGATCTGCCCCTCTACCAGTTCGGCCTGGCGCCCGAAGACGAGGCACGGCAGGTGGCCGAACGGCTGGTTGCCGAAGGTCGCGATCAGGTCATTGCGCTGGTGCCCGACAGCCCCTGGGGTGCGCGGGTGATGACGGCCTTCGCCGAGCATTTCAGTGCCCTGGGCGGAACCCTGCTCACGACCGGGCGCTACGCACCCGACAGCGTAGACTTCAAGGGCCCGATACAGGAGACGCTGAACCTCGATGACAGCAGGAACCGTCACCGCGCGCTGGAGCGCCTGCTCGGTCAGAAGCTGCAGTACGAAGCACGACGCCGCCAGGACGTGGAAGCGGTTTTTCTGCTCGCCTTCCCGGAACAGGCCCGCCTGATACGGCCACAGCTGCGCTTTTATGGCGCCGCGGATATCCCGGTATTCAGCACTTCCCATGTGTTCAGCGCCAACCCCAACGCTGCGCTGGATGGGGATATGGACGGGCTGATGTTCTGTGATATGCCCTGGGTGCTGGACAAAGCCGGCGACTGGTCCGAACGGCGCAAGCGCCTGGCGGCGCTGTGGCCGGAACGCAGCAACCGTTACCAGCGCCTGTTCGCGCTCGGCTTCGATGCCTACGAAGTCGTTCCCTGGCTGGATACGCTGACGCTGCCCGGTTTCGGCTATTTCCCCGGCGCAACCGGGGTGCTGACCCTGGATCACACCAGAACGCTACACCGCACCCTGGAGTGGGCACAGTTCCGGCGCGGCGTACCGCAGCAACTGCAGGATCAACCGCAAACCACGTCCACGGAGGACAACATGAACCGCAAGGCTACGGGGGACTACGCTGAACAGCTGGCGTGCGGATACCTCCAGCGGCACGGCCTGCAATTGTTGACGCGCAACTACCGTTGCCGACGGGGTGAAATCGACATCGTCATGCGCGATGGCGACAGCCTGGTGTTTGTTGAGGTACGATACCGGCACCGCACGGCGTTCGGAACCGCTGCCGAGACAGTATCAACAAGCAAGCAGGCCCGCATCATCCATTGCGCAAATTGCTACCTGGCTCGATACCGGGCATGGAACGAGCCTGCACGGTTCGATGTCGTATGCATCGAAGGCGGTGCGCCGCAGCGCCGCATCGAGTGGCTGCAAAACGCCTTTTACCTCGACAGCCGTTGACTGGAACCGGTGTGAAGACCGTGAATCAGTGGTGCTGGCAAGGCGCGAATCCTGCCTGGAGCGGAAACTGCGAGCGCTGAACGAGCACGGGTATACCGAAACGCATTCAGAGAGAGTTTTTACACTGTATTTGAACGGGAGAATGTTGCAATGAACAGGCTTGGGCTGATTCTCGGCACACTGCTGCCGTCCCTCATGGTGTTGAGCGGCTGCGCTCCGGTGGTGGTAGGGGGCGCCGCCACCACGGTAGGCGTCGCGCACGACTGGCGCACCAGCGGCAGCGTGATCGAGGATCAGGCCATTGAACTGCGCATCTACAACAGGCTCAGCGAGGACCCAGAGATCAACCAGCAGGCACATATCAATGTGACCAGCGACGACGGTATCGTGCTGCTGTCCGGCGAGGCGCCCAGCGAGGCGCTGCGGACACAGGCCGGGCAGATCGCCCGCGATGCAGAAAAAGTCCGGCGCGTGCACACCGAGATCCAGATCGCCGCACCCAGCTCCATGATGACGCGTTCCAGCGATTCCCTGGATCACCGCCAAGGTCAAGTCGTCGTTGTTCGGAGTGAAAATAGAGGGCTTCGACCCGACCCGCGTCAAGGTGGTCACCGAAAACGGCACTGTCTACCTGATGGGTCTGGTCAGCCACGCCGAGGCCGAGGCCGCCACTGCCCAGGCCAGGGAGGTCAGCGGTGTGCAGCGTATCGTGAAGCTGTTCGAGTACCTCGACTAGCCGCCCTCCACCTCAGCCCCTGCCGCGCCTGGCGCCGATGCAGCCTGCATTCCTGGAAAAACCGACCGCCATACTCGGTGAGCAGCAGCTGTTCACCGACCTGGCGGAATGCCGCAGCTACGGCTACGACAACAGCACCCTGCAGGGACAGCCGCTGGCGGTGGCCCTGCCCGACTCGCACGATCAGGTCGCTGCCATTGTCGGCGCCCGCTACGCGCACCAGGTCCACGTATTGGCGCGCGGACAGGGCACCGGCACCACCGGGGCAACAGTACCGCTGGACGACCGGTCCCTGATCGTCTCACTGCAGCGCATGAACCGCATCCTGGAGCTGGACCGCAACAACCGCCTGATGGTAGTGGAACCGGGCGTAACCAACCAGGCAGTACAGGCGGCGACACGCCAACTCTTCTTGCGCCAAATGGGAAAGCTTATTCACCGAAGCCGGGCCGTCGGGCCAGTTGGAACCGGTCGCCAGCGGCGATCTCAGCCTGCACCGCGCTCTACCGTCTCAAGAACCGCGATCACGGGCTCTGTCGCGTAATAGGAATCGAGCGAATAAGGTACCGTCTCTGCGGCTATATTGGTGATTACGCCATCGGACCGGATAAAGATCATATCCAGCGGGATCATCGTATTGCGCATCCAGAAGCTCGCCAAACGCGGAAATTCGAACGGAAAGATCATCCCGCCATTTTCCGGGAGTGATCTGCGAAACATGAGTCCTGCGGCGCTGCTCGTCTGGGGTTATTGCGGCCTTCACGTCAAAAAGATGATCCCAGCTGCTGTGTGTACGGTGACAGGAATCATTCTGCAGCCGCATCGCCGGTTGACTGCCGTTTCCGTTTCGTCACCTCCGCTATCGCTGGCGGATCGGCGGGGGCTGCGATTCAGCCCGGCATCCGAGGAGCGCGAGCGCAGGCAACACAAAAAGCATAGCGTGAGTGAATAATCTGGCTTTTCGCTATTCGCAATGCTGGAGCGCCACGGCAAGAGGCCCTTTGTCGCCATCGGCAATACGGCCTGCAAACTGGTCTCCGGTATCAATCTCTCCAAGCCCGGAACGCCGAACAACTTCCATATGGACAAAAACGTCACGCTCTTCGCTTTCGCGTATAAGAAAGCCATAGCCTTTCAAACGGTTAAACCATTTTACCGCATCTAATAAAGTCTCCCGGCCCTGCGAGCGCATCATGTTCATGGTCGCTACCGCCTGATTGGTGGTCCGAAAAATCTTCGCATCCCTCCAGGTCAATCGACAAAATTTCTACAGCCTGTCGCCCGCGATCCCGCTCGGCAAAGACACATTCCAGCCGCGCGCCTTCCGGTAGGGTGCGCCGGGCTATGATCACGCAAAACAGAAAAATGGATAAGGATGTCACCATCGCCATCATCGGAAACAAGGAAACCATAACCGCGTGTGCCATCGAACCATTTGACGATGCCGGATGCGCGAAAAAGCGATGCCTCTGATGCGCCCTCATGGGCAACATCATGCCTTACCTCCTCCGGCGCGGCTTCCAAAGCCGCTGCATTCCCTTCCGATGTCATGCATCGCCCTCTGTTACCGCAATTATCTAACACAAAACCCTGCGTCTGTGAAAGGGTGTAAGGAACGGCCCGCTAGTCTCTCCTGCTCCGGGACATCGCCGGGCTCTCTTGTCGATAAATTTTCTCGCAAGCTCATAGGGATGTATTAGCGCGGATCATCGCGGCAAGGGCTTTGCGCTTACGATCCGGATCGAAAAGTTCGGTCGCATAGGTCCCAAACCGCCGCTTTTCTGCGGACAAAGGCGAGTGCCGAATCCCATGCCTGATCAGCGGCAATGCTCCGGGCTTCTGCGCCATCGCTTTCTTCGATACCGGCGGCATAAAGCGCCTGCTCGACCCGCCTCTCTCCATAACCACGCCGCCCGAGCGAAGCCGCACGCGAACTGGCAAAGGCTGCGTCGTCGATATAGCCAAGTTCGGCAAATTTCTCGGCCAGTTCCCTTTCGATTGCGGGCCACGGTCTTCCGCCCATCCCCGCTCCCGCAATTTGCGTCAGATAGGTACGCAGCTTGCGCGCGTCGTTGCGTAGCGCGCCCGACATAGAACAGCGCGAGCTGCTCAAGACTCTCGCCATCCAGCGGTGGACGGGGTCTTTTGCGGGATTGACCGGTCATGCGCCATCTTTGTGCCATAGTGGAGCCGGATTTTGAACGCGGCTCATCGGTTAATCGTTCAATCATACTATTTTCAATCGCGTATTTGGCATGGTGCCAGCCATAAAAAACCAAAAAGACAATCGCATTGACACGGGGAGCATTTACGATGACCGCCACGTCTTCTCGAACCAACATTGCTTTCTGCAGGCTTGATTGTCCTTATTGGATATGGCGGTTCGGCGGCGATTACGCCGGCCCATGCGCAGGAACAGGTCGGTCCGGTCATCCGTGCTTTTGAACCCCCGCTCGAACCTTTGGCTCAGCACGTTCCAATCGAAGCGGGTTTCTACATGCGCGTCTCCGATCGGGCCAAATGGCAGACCATCCTGGGATCCATAAGTGATCCCGGTCAGGCGGACGATGCCCTGTTCGAACACGTCGACGACGTCGCGTTCATGGCGGCCAGCTGGAGACAACATACTCAGGCGGTCATGCTGTGTGTGCCACGCGATGCAACCGCGTTCAGTCGTTACCTCGGTATCACGACGCGCCCGCCACATAGTGAACGAGATGGTGTGCGCCGATACCGCATCGGCGCGCGGCGCTGGATGGCGACCAACGGTACGGTGTTCATTTTCGATGAACTGGGTCCGGAATCCCAGATTTTTGAACTGACCGTTGCTCTTCTTGGGGACGACAAGAAGTTGAGCTTGCACGACGATGAACGTTTCATCGGTGCCGTCAAGGACGTTGACGTAGACGCCTCTTTCTTGTTGTTTTTTGACGAGCCATGGGCCGTTCGTCAGGGACGGGATGATCGATGGCAGCGCTTCCGCCCACGCTGGCTACCTGCATTGACCTTTGGGATGGTCGAAGGGCACCTTGGCCCGCGTCAGGTACGTTGTCATATCAATGCTCGTCGATCCCGTCACGAATTGCCATTGCCTAACGCCGTTCATGCTGGCCAACTACAGCTCCTTCCTGAGCAGACCATGTTCGTCTGGACCCGGTTGCTCGATGCAGAGACATTCGTTGAGGGCATCCAGGATTTCATCTCTCGTCGGGATTCTCCGTTGATGTGGCACCTGGTGCGGGGCCTGCTCGAGGCCGACCTCAATGGCGAGCTGCCTTTGCGTCAAATTGGTCCTCGGTTCACGATGTGTATGCTCGACTCGCCGAAGCCCGGGCGACCGCGCGTGGCTATTTTCTTCGAAGCGGGCGATGCAGCATGGGCGGTCGAGACCATTGTTGGGATCGGGCAGGCGGCGGCCAATCATATGCGCATCGAACGCGGGGCACGGCGTGACGTCGTCGAGCACGTCGAGGTTGGTCATCGCGGTCACACGTTGCATACGTTCAAGCTGCCCGATAGTGCCGGTCTCGATACGACCTGGCGGCTCGAGCCTTTGCGCCCGACGGTCACCGCTATTGCGGATCAGATCATCATCGCCAGCGAGCCACAGGTAGCCATGGAAATCATTGATTGGCACCGCAAGTCAGTGTCGCAGGCCACCGGTTCCGCTGGATCAATGTTCGCGCTGCCCATCCTCGAACAGTGGGTCAACGACAGTCGGCACGGCGGGGACGATACTCAGGTTCGCTTGTTCGCCAACTTGCGGCGCATGTCCAACCATCTCGCCACGTGGCAACGGCTCCTGAAAGACGATGGTTCGCCCTTGCTAAATAGTGCGTGGTACCAGGAATTGGCGCGGTATTGGAACGATTCACCGGTTCAGTTAGGGGCGCGGCTAAGGAACCATGAGCCTGGTAGAGTTCAAGTTATTCGTGTGCTCGAGGGTCGGCCTGCGGCCAAGGCGCGCGTGCGGCCAGATGACATCATTGTGGGGTTCGACAACAAGTTGTTGTCGATGGACGATGCCAAGTCGGAGCTGAAGTCCTTGTTGTCAGGCGGCGAACACAAGTTGCGTATCGAGCGAGATGGCAAGCTCATTGAGCGGCGTGTCATTCTGCCTGATTACTCGCCCGAGAGTTTGCGTGGGTTACTGATGAACGTTGGAGCGGCCATGGGCGAACTGTCACGCATGAGCAATCTTATTGAGAGTGTGACCTACCGCCAGCATGGTACAGCGACGAACGGCTTCACGGCAGACCTCAACGTCAACCTTTCGCCGGAACGCTGATTCGCCGGGCATTGCGAATGCCCTGGTGAAGCCATTCGATTTGTTCTTCCAGAATCGCACCGTAGTGTGAGACAACCACGCCTGCCAGGCGGTTCTCGGCCGCACCAGTGATCATCTGGACCACCATTTGAGCATCGCTCGGGCCCGTGCTGTCGAACTTCATCCTCAGCTCGACGCGTTCAGGGTGCGCGGTCGACCACACATCCCGAGGCATGGAATCAAGGCACAGTTGATCGACCCCGTCTGGAGGCGCGTTCGTGTCTCCCCCGAGCGCAGCCAGTGGGTCATCCTCGAGGGCGACCGTGAATGGTTTCCCGGCAGACTTGCGCATGTTCCCGATGAGGTCGTCGACTTGGCGGGCGAAAAAACTGCGATATCTTTGAAGATGTTCATGCTGTTCATAGTCTCGCTGTGGCCGTCCGCAGGTGAAGATATGTTCGATGGCAACTTGGGCGCCGCGCCGTGCGGCCAGCGCATCGATGTCGGCGCGCTCGGCGCATTGTAAACATGATTCGCAAAAACAGGTCGACAGGATCTCGCGGTATTCTCTGACCCTGGCGAGTTGCCCGAGGGAGACCGTCGTATCGGTGGCCTGTGGATGGAGTGCTTCGTGGAGAATGAGGCCTGACGCATCGTCATAAACCGACAAGTCTTCGACCAGATGAGTGAGGTAGGCTTGGACGTCCGGGTTTTGTGGACACAGCGTCGTGCGACTCGAGGCATGGAGAATGTTCTTCTGGGCGACTTCGGGATGTTTGTGGACCAGTCTTCGGCTGCGTAGAGGCCATAACGCGAGACGCAAATCAAGTTGGCGATCAGCACAGCCCTCGGACACCGCCGCCAGGACGTCCAGCTTACGATGCAGGCTCCATGTTGGCGGCTTCAGGCGGGTACTGTCATAGCGTTCCGTGGTCGGCTTGAAGAATACACCGCCTTCATCGGAGTACACACGCGGTTCGACCGCATGCGGCCTGATATACGACAGTGCGTCGCAGGCCACGACTAAGATGACACCATTGGCCCCGAGCTGGCCGTATATCCTGTCGAGGGCAGCTGAGATCCCTTCGTCTACGAGATCCCACGGGTAACATTGAACATGGAAATTGAGCATGACCGAGCTCCATCCTGGCTGTCCCGGACTATACACGTGGTCAAAGCGGGCGACAATCACTGGTTTCAGCAAGGGTGTTCTTGAGGTAAGATCCCCCAGAATCACACCCGGAGAACCCCATTGGGCAGAGACAGCCTGGTCAGACAGGAAATGGCAGACGAGCTGTTTCAGATGATGGTGCTTGGCGCGGCGACCCGCAGCCGGATGAAGGCTCGCGGCGTAGCGGATCTGTCCGAGACCGAGTTCCTGACAATCGATTTGCTGGCGCGCAACCAAAAAATGACCGTTGGGGAGATCCAGCGGCGTATCGGCGTGCTTCCTGCACAGATGTCACGGGTCATTCGCTCGCTCGAAAAGCGCGAGTCCAGCCTGATCAAATGCGCGATCAACTCCCAGGATAAACGCAAGATCGATGTTGAGTTGACCAAGTTGGGCCGACAGAGCCACAGGAACTACCGCGACGCTCGCCTCGAAGGCATTCGCAAGTACTTCGAAGTCCTGTCATCCAAGGACTGCCGCGAGTTCATGCGTATCTGTCGACTCATTCGTGGCCAGATGGAGACCATGCTCGAGGAGTGATGGAGCTGGAGCCGGGCAGTCGGACATCCATTGGGGATCGTATGTTCGGCGTGGCCGATGTCGTATCCATAGAAAAACTGCCGGTCCACGCCAATGGACCGGCAGCATATTCAACTTCCGTGTAAGACGGTGGTCCTTCTACAACAGGCCGGCTCCAAAGTCGTCACCGGCAGCGTGTGCGGCGGGTGTACGGCTTGGCCTGCTCTCGCTCGGGACGGGTTCCTGTTGGACTGGTTCGATGTCCATGTCCGCAGCCATGTCCTTATCGACGTCGTCGTCGATCGCGACGACCTGGTCATCGTCATCCACTAATTCAGGAACCGGCTGACGGTTACGCTTGTCGTGCGTATCACGGCGCCCAGTGGAATCGCGCTTCAGGTCGGCGATGAGATCACTGTAGCCCTCGCCGTTGTCGTAACTACCCTTCTTGCTTCGAGGCTGTCGCCCGTTCGCATTTGCAGTATGCGACTCGGTCTGGCAACCGACATCGTCGCGAGGAGCATCAACCTCGTCCACTTGGGCAACTTGGCCACTGGGGGCACGCTCCGCGTTGCCATTGTCCGTCGTGGCAACCTGCTCTTCGATGTGCACATCCTCGTCATAATCGTCGTAGTCATCGAGACGTGCCGGGGTGTATCCGGGTTGTTTCGATTTCTCGATCTCTTCGTGGAATGCTTCGACAACGATGTCCTGGATCCGTTCGCGGCACGCGCTGTTGATGGGGTGTGCGATATCGGCATGTAGTTTGGCGCGCCGGCGCGTCGACCGACTTTCAGGCAATGCGCCGCCGCATTCGTTGCAATAGCGTGCCCGCAGGTGGTTCTTGTGTCCACACTTTGAACAGCGGTCGGCTAGTTTTCGCGAGGGCATCGCGACGAACGTCCCATTGGCTCCATCGATGATTTTGAGGTCGCGAACGACGAAATCGTTCTCGAGCGTGATGCTGCAAAAAGCCTTCAGGCGGTCGTTCGGATTGTTCACGAGTTTCACGCGAACTTCAGAAATCTCCATGGTGTTCCCTCACTTGAGCTCGCTGGGGGTTAATACTCTAACGATTTGGCTCGAACACTCGGTGTCTCGGTTCAGCAAGTCTTGCACGGCTTGCGCGTCCTCGTGGGTGTCACAACAAGTGAAGAGCGTCGAGCCACTGCCTGTAACGTGAAACACCCGGTTGCTACTCCTTTCCACTGTCTGGCGGATATCCTTCAGCCTTGGTTCTACTTCGAAGATCGCCTCTTCCAGATCGTTGAACAGACATTCGTTCAGCTGTTCCGCGGTACGAATCCCGGGGTCCAGGCAGGCCAGTGTCTGCCGGTCGTGTCGCGCCATGGCAGGCCGCCAGCAGTTGTAAACCGCGGCAGTCGGGATGCCGAAAGGCGGGAACAACAGGATGAGCCACCCGGCCCACGGCAGGTTTACGGGTTCGATGATCTCGCCCCGTCCACGCATGATCACCGGTCCACTCCAGAGAAAGCTTGCGACGTCCGACCCGATTTTCGCCGCTGAGGCCGACAACGCCGTGGTGTGAAGGCCCAGCTTCCAGTGGTCGTTCAGAGCCTTCAACAGGCTGGCAGCATCGCTGCTGGCTCCGCCCAGGCCGGCTTCCGAGGGGATTTTCTTGAGCAGCCGGATGAGCAGCGGGTGGCGGAGAGCATGGTGTGACGCAAGCAGGTCGGCTGCCTGCCACAGGAGATTGCGGGCATCGGTGGGAACGGCTGGGTCGTCGCATTCTATCTTGATCGCAGGACCGGTCGTCGCAAAGACGTCGATCCCGTCGTAGAGCGTTACTTTGGTGACCACGGACTCTAGTTCGTGAAACCCGTCTTGCCGCTTGCCGCAGATTCGCAAGCTGAGGTTGATCTTCGCCGGGGCGAGGATCGACAAACATGCTGGGCTGGCGGCGGTCATAAACGGTGCTCGGAAAGTCGAGCAAAGTTATCGTATTTGTGGGACTCGAAATGTCAACGTCGCGCGATTCGTCGGCCGTTCGAAATCCTTCGCCTCATTCGCCTTAGAGGCCCAGGGGTATTACGGTGCTGCTGTACGCATTCCGCTGGGACTGTTTTTGGGTGAGCGGCGCGCTGGTGCACGACTGCACGACCTGACGGTCCAGTCCTGGCTGTCAATGTGGCAGAGCCGTGGCGAAGCCTGTGCGGTTTGACAGCCGCATCCGTTCGGCCACTCCGCCGCCCGACTTGTTTTGCGTTGTGGGGCATGGGATTGCGGAAGTGCGGGTCTGTTGGCCGATTGGCATCGGCCTTGCTTCAGCGAGGTCGAGGGGGCGGTCCATCCGGCCCCCGGCACCATTGATCGAGCCAGGACACATACAAGGAGACCTCAGATGGCCAAGTTGGGCATCCGTCCCATCGGGGACAAGGTGATCATCGAACGCGTGAATGCAGAACAAACGACCGCCGGCGGAATCGTGCTTCCCGACAGCGCCAAAGAAAAGCCCAAGCGTGGCGTGATCCGGGCAACGGGTGACGGTCGCCTTCTCGACGACGGGTCGCGCTCGTCGATGCAGGTGTCGACCGGTGACGAGGTCCTCTTCACCAGCTACGCCGGCACCGAGGTCAAGGTCGATGGCAACGAGTTCATCATCATGGATGAAAGCGAAGTGCTGGCCGTTCTGAGCTGAACGCACCTTGAGTTGACTGAATAAATAAAGCCTTCTTGCACAACAGGAGAACATACTTCCATGGCAGCAAAGCAAATGGCATTCGATATGGAGGCCTGCGACGCGATTCGCCGCGGCATCAACCAACTGGCTCGTGCGGTCAAGGTCACGCTTGGTCCGTGTGGTCGCAACGTCGTGATCGAGAAGTCGTTCGGCGCTCCAACGGTCACCAAGGACGGCGTCACGGTCGCCAAGGAGATCGAACTGGACGATCCCTACGAGAACATGGGCGCCCAGATGGTCAAAGAAGTTGCCAGCAAGACCTCGACGGTTGCGGGTGATGGTACGACTACGGCAACCATCTACGCTGAGGCGATCTTCGAAGAGGGGCTCAAGAATGTCGCGGCCGGCGCGAACGAAATGGAACTGAAACGCGGCATTGATCAGGCCGTGGCCGCGGTCGTGGCCGAGCTCGAGCAGATGAGCACCCCGGTCAAGGACAGCGCCCAGGTTGCCCAGGTCGGCACCTGTGCCGCGAACCAGGATGCAGAAATCGGCAAGATCATCTCGCAAGCCATGAACAAGGTCGGAAAAGATGGCGTGATCACCGTCGAAGAAGGCAAGAGCCTGGACACTACCGTTGATCTCGTCGAGGGCATGCAGTTCGACAAGGGTTACCTTAGTCCGCACTTCGTCAATAAGCCCGAGCAGATGATTTGCGAACTTGATAAGCCCTATATTCTGATCTTCGAAAAGAAGGTCTCGGCGATCAAGGATATCATCCCGCTCCTCGAAAAGGTCGCCAAGTCAGGTCGGCCATTGCTGATCGTGGCAGAGGACGTCGAGGGTGAAGCGCTCGCGACCCTCGTGGTCAACAAGCTTCGGGGCACCCTGCACGTTGCAGCCGTCAAAGCGCCTGGATTTGGTGATCGCCGGAAGGCCATGCTCGAAGACCTCGCCGTGCTGACCGGTGGCAAGGCAATTTTCGAGGATCTTGGTCTGACGCTCGAAAGCCTCGACATCAAAGACCTCGGTGCAGCCAAGAAGGTTCGCATCGATAAGGACAATACAACCATCATTGAAGGTGCCGGAACCGGCAACGACATCAAGGCACGGATCGAACAGATCAAACATCAGATCGAGGCCACCACCAGCGATTATGATCGCGAGAAGCTCGAAGAGCGTCTGGCCAAGTTGTCTGGAGGCGTGGCTCAGATCAATGTCGGCGCCGCAACCGAAGTCGAGATGAAGGAAAAGAAGGCTCGCGTCGAAGATGCGTTGCATGCTTGTCGTGCAGCGGTTGAGGAGGGCATCCTGCCGGGTGGTGGCGTAGCCGTACTGCGGTGCTACGGTGCCCTCGACGCTATTGCCAAGAAACTCAAGGGTGACCAGAAGACAGCCGTTGACATCTTACGTCGGGCGCTGTCGGCACCGATCAAGCAGATTGCCCAGAATGCTGGCCTTGACGGTTCGATCGTCGCTATGAAGGTGACCGAGAACAAGGATATCAAATTCGGATACAACGCCATGACTGGCGATTATGGTGACATGATCAAGATGGGCGTGCTGGTGCCGACGAAGGTCGAACGCATCGCTCTGCAGAATGCCGCAAGCGTTGCGTCCCTGTTGTTGACCACCGATGCGGTCATCAGCGAGATCAAACAAAAGGATGCCAAGGGTTCTCCCGGTGGTCCACCGCCCGGAATGGGTGGCATGGGTGGAATGGGTGGCATGGGTGGCATGGGTGGAATGGGCGGCATGATGTAGCCACCTGTTGTGGCGGCCACCCGCACGGATCCACGTACGAGCCCCCGTGACTCCCCATCGAGCCACGGGGGCTCGTCTATTGAGCGACGGTGAGCGAAGCGGGATAAGTTGTTACCTGCGATTCGGTGGTAACGCGAAGGTCCTGCCAGTAATCTGCAGTATCCAGGCATTGAACCTGCATCTGGAGACCCTGCAGAATCTCAAATCATGGAGACGAATTGACATGAGTATATTGATGATGACCCTGTCGGCCCTCACCCTGTCAGTGGCGCCTGCTGGCGATGAGCCAGCCAAGCCCATGCCGCCGCTGCTGTGCCCGCTGATGGGCGAGCCGATTGACTTTACGCTTGCGGTCGAGACGCCCGATGGGCCAGCGTTCTTTTGTTGCGATGGCTGCATCAAGAAGTACAACAAGAATCCCGACAAGTATGCAGCCAAGATCGAAGCCCAACGCAAGGTTCTCGCGACACTGCCCAAGGTTCAGGTTCTGTGCCCCGTGTCGGGTAACGCGACCGATCCCAAGGTGACGCTTGATCACGACGGCAGCCAGGTGAGCTTCTGTTGCGGTGGGTGTGTGGAGAAATTCAAAGGGGAGCCGGCCAAATATGCGGCCAAACTGGCCAACTCCTACACGTATCAAACCCGCTGCCCGGTGATGGATGGGGAAATTGCTCCCGATGCGTCGATGGCGTTACCCACCGGCCAAACCATTTACCTGTGTTGTGCGCCGTGTGCTGACAAGTTCAAGAAGGACCCGGCTAAGTACGCTGCCAAGTTGCGCGAACAGCACATTTTCGTGAGCGTCGATAAGCTCAAGGAGTCGTGGGGCGACAATTGAATCTGGATCGTTCCGCACAACAATGACTGAATGAGAGCCGGCGTTCCACCAGTTCATCCTGGCGGGGCGCCGGCTTCTTTTCTGGGCCCGTGGGAGAATGGCGATGTGGATCGTGATTATGGCTGGTGTGCTGGGGATGTTCTGTCAGCAGGAGGTGTCGTTGAACACCATGTGTCCAGTGATGACTGACGAAGAGGCAGATCCCGAGATCACCGTTCACTACAAAGGCCGGAAGGTCGCGTTGTGCTGTGACGGTTGCGTGAAGAAGTTCACCGAAGCGCCTGAGACATACCTGCCGAATCTACCACAGCTCGCCTTGGCCGCCCCAGCTTCTCCGTCCGCGCCGCCAGCGCTCGATCGTCAACTTAACATGATGTGTCCGGTCATGGTTGACGAAGAGGCAGATCCTGAAATCACGGTTCAGTACAAAGGCCAGGTCGTGGCGTTGTGTTGTGATGGTTGCGTGGAGAAGTTCACCGAAAATCCGGAGAAGTACCTTGCCAACCTGCCGCAGTTTTCGGGAGCGGACGCTCGCCCGGGCCAAGAGGCCAGTGTCGTGGCCGAGGAGTCCCCTCGGATGCCATTGGTGGGCCGACTTCATCCTGCGATCATCCATGTTCCCATCGCCGCGATCCCCCTGGCCCTGGTTGCGTTCATCGCGGCCTGGGCAGACCGGCGCGGTGGATTTGCGCAGGCGGATGTCGTGCCATTGTTTGCTGCGGCGGTGACTGCCGTTGCAGCCTATCTCAGCGGCGATATCGCATTCGAGCACAAGCGTTACAGCGAATCCCTGGCTCTCGTTGCACAGCGCCACGAGACCTGTTCGACTGCCGTACTCATCATCATCCTGCTGTTGGTCATTCTGCGGGTGTGGCGTTGGAATCGGCTCGAGGGTGCGTGGCACAAGCTGTACGGTTGCGGCCTGGTGGTCTCGACAGGCCTTGTGGGCCTGACCGGCTACCTGGGGGGTAGCCTCGTCTTTGGTCAGAACCACCTGTTCTAAGAGTTCTGCCCCTTGGATTGTGCGGATCGTCTCGTGAGTCCTTCGTAGTTACAGAGAGGATGTGTGCTCGCGCGCGTGCCCGTGCCCGGGTGGCAGACGAAAGCAGCCCGGCGGTCGTGTTCAGGCCCAGGCCCGTGCGTCCGTTGACCCTGTGAAGATCACCGGGTATAAGGTGCGCGGGGTCATGAGGGCAGGTCCCCTCCCGCTTCTGATTCCAATCGCATCATTTGAAAGGAAGACGACTTGCGCATTCATCCGTTCAACGCTCTGCGCTGCACACCCGAATCAGCTCAGGCGGTGGCCAGTGCGCCTTATGATGTGGTCGACGCTGCAGAGGCGCGCCAGCTGGCCGACGGGAAGCCAGATTCATTTCTCCGGGTTGTCCGCTCAGAAATCGAGTTTGATGGCGTCGACCCCTATGCGGACGCAGTCTACCAGCGGGCGGCAGAGAACCTGCACGGCCTTGAAGAGCGCGGTTGTCTCGTCCGCGAGGCCTTTCCAGCCGTCTATGCTTATCGCATCTCCTCAGGCGGCCACAGTCAAACCGGGCTGTTGACCTGTTTGCCGGTCGATGACTATGAGAATGGGCTGATCAAGAAGCACGAGTTGACCCGCCAGGACAAAGAAGACGATCGGACCCGCCACATCCTGGCAATTCGGGCGCAGGCAGGCCCCGTGCTGGTGACGTGTCACGAGCATGCACCATTGGACGCGTGTCTTCGGTCGGCCGCGGTCGGTCCGCCCTTGCTGGCTGCCGACTCGGAGGGTGGCGAACATCACGAAATCTGGCGCATCGAGGATACCGCTGCAGTGGCGGCAGTGTGTGCAGATATTCCGGCAACGTATATCGCGGATGGACACCATCGTTCAGCCAGTGCGTCCCGGGCTCGCGCCGTGTGTCGTGACCGTAATCCCGGACACGACGGTTCAGAGGAATACAACTACTTCCTTGCTGTCGTGTTTCCATCCTCCCAGTTGCGTATTCTGGCGTACAATCGCGTGATCAAGGACCTGGGCGCACTGTCACTCGACGATGTTCTAGCCGCGGGCCGCGCAACGATGGGACATTCGTGACGTCGAAGACGGCCTGCCGACTCGGCCGCAACGGGTTCGCATGTATGCATCTGGCCAATGGCGCGAGTTGGTCGTCAAGCCGGAATACGTCGATACACGGGACGCCGTCGCCAGCTTGGATTGCAGTCTGCTCCAGTCACATTTCATCGAACCCGTGCTGGGTATAACTGAGATCCGCACCGACCCGCGAATCGGTTTTGTCGGTGGTAGTTTAGGGACCGATGTCCTTGAAGATGCCGTTGAGTCAGGTCGCGCAGCGCTGGCACTGTCCATGTATCCAACTTCGATCACACAACTCATTGACGTGGCGGACGCTGATCAGATCATGCCGCCCAAGTCGACGTGGTTCGATCCCAAGCTACGGAGCGGGCTGGTTGTTCATTCGATCTGACCCATCGAAAGCATTGCTGAATGAAGGTGACTCATGAAGGTACTCGTGGCGGACCGTTTCGAATCAATCGGCATCAAGGGGCTCGAGGAGACCGGCTGTGAGGTGATCATCGATCCGCACCTCTCGGGCGACGAGCTGACTGCGGCCATTTCTGAGCATCATCCCGAAGCGCTCATTGTCCGCTCGACGGTGGTTACCGCCGAAATGATATCGGCGACAGGGGGGCTCAGTTTGATTGTTCGCGCCGGGGCGGGCATCAATACGATCGATGTTCAGGCAGCTTCGAAGCATGGTGTGTTTGTCGCCAACTGTCCGGGAATGAACTCCGCAGCCGTTGCCGAACTCGTATTCGGCTTGATGATTTCGTTGGATCGACGGATTGCTCACAATGTCAACGAGCTGCGCGAGGGCGTTTGGAACAAGGCGGAGTACTCGAAGGCCCGTGGCCTGAAGGGGAGTACCCTTGGGATCGTCGGCCTGGGGCAAGTGGGGCAGCATGTCGCATTGCGCGGTAAAGCATTTGACATGCGCGTCGTGTACTTTGACACAATGGATCATTCCGAATTCGATGGTGCCTACGGCGTTGAACGTTTGTCCCTCGAGGACGTCTTGCACCAAAGCGATTTCGTTACTCTGCACGTGCCTCTCAATTCGGCGACCCGGCATCTGATCAACGAAGAACGGCTACGTAGCATGAAACCCAATGCTCATTTGATCAACACTTCACGTGGCGAGGTCGTCGACGAACGGGCGCTATCCAAGGCGCTCAGTGAAAAATGGATCGCCGGAGCGGGCCTTGATGTCTATGAACACGAACCCGGGTCGAGTCGTGGCGAGTTTGACGACCCCGTTGTGCGCTTCAAAGAAATTTACGGTACGCATCACATTGGTGCTTCAACGGCTCAGGCACAGGCTGCCGTAGCGGTTGCCGTCGTTGGGATCATCAAGGCGTACAAAGACAGTGGGCAAGTGCCCAATTGTGTCAACGTGAGCGACGTCGTCGGCGCAACTCATGTGCTGGTGGTACGCCACTACAACAAGCCGGGCATTCTGGCCCATGCTCTGGGGTTCCTGAACGAAGCTCAGATCAATGTCGAAGAAATGCACAACTATGTCTTCAATGGCGCGGAGACCTGTTGTGCCCACATCAGCCTTTCGGCGCCCCCGTCGGTTGATATTCTCGACAGGATTCGAGGCCACGAAATGGTCATGTCTGCCCGATTATTGCAGGTCACTTCAAATTGAGCAGGGAGGTGGCGCGGAAATGAAAGTACTCATCGCCGATAGCTTCGAGCAAGAGGGCCTTGATGCCCTCAATAATGCCGGTTGCGTCGTCTTGTCCGATCCAGATCTCAAGGGCGAAGCGCTGACTGCCGCGGTGGCGTCATCGGGGTGTCGCGTATTGATCGTGCGGTCGACGAAAGTTCCCGCGGCCACGATTGAGTCTGGTACCGATCTGGGGTTAATCGTTCGCGCAGGCGCCGGATATGACAATATCGATCTCGGGGCCGCGTCGGGTCGTAGTGTGTATGTGGCCAATTGTCCAGGTAAGAACGCAGCTGCCGTTGCGGAACTCACGCTCGGTCTCATTTTGGCGCTCGATCGTCGGATTCCGGACAATGTCGTCGACTTGCGCAACAAGACGTGGGCCAAGAAGACATACAGCGCCGCGCGGGGCCTGAAGGGGCGTACGCTCGGAATTCTTGGGACAGGTACGATCGGCAAAGAGGTCATTCGTCGGGCACGGGCATTCGACATGCACGTCATCGCCTGGAGTCGCTCTTTGACGCCCGAGACCGCGGGACGCCTCAAAGTGGAATTCGCTGCGTCTCCGGAGGAAGTTGCGACCCACTGCGACATTCTCAGCGTGCATCTCGCTTCGGCATCGGAGACCGCGGGGCTCGTTGGGTCCGCGGTGTTCGAGCGTTTGCGCCCAGGCTCCTATTTTATCAATACGGCTCGCGCAGATATCGTGGACTACGATGCCTTGCGTCATGCGATCGCTGAAAAAGAAATCCGCGCAGGCCTGGATGTTTTTCCGAGCGAGCCAGGGGCCGGCGATACGACATTCGAAAATGACCTTATCGATACTGCGGGGGTCATCTACGGCACGCACCATATTGGAGCGTCTACAGACGAGGCACAGTTGGCTGTTGCCGCCGAGGCCGTTCAGATCGTTCGTACTTATATGCATAGTGGTGATGTACGGAATTGCGTGAACATGTGCACCGATGCCGCTGCGCGAGGTGTTCTGGTCGTGCGGCATCGTAACCGTCCAGGTGTGTTGGCCAGCGTGCTTGGTGTTCTGTCCCATTGCGGGATCAATGTTCGAGAAATGCAGAACGTCATTTATCAAGGGGAAGAGGGCGCTTGTGCACGCATTCGTCTTGACAGCCAGCCGGACAGCTCTGTTCTGTCGCGAATCGCCGAAGCGGACGACAATGTATTCAGTGTGGTCCTAGCCTCATAGTTGCGGTTGCGCAGCGTGGCCTGGAGCCCATCTGCACGACCACGGAGACAAGCAATGACTCAACGAATCCATAATTTCAGTGCCGGTCCCGCTGTCTTGCCCGAACCAGTCCTCGAGGAAGCTCGCGACAACATGTTGTCGCTCGGCGATTTGGGCATGGGCATCATGGAAATATCCCACCGCTCGAAGCAATTCACGGCCATCATCGAGCAAGCGACTGCAGATGTCATCGAGTTGATGGGCATCCCGTCCGGATACCAGGTGTTGTTCTTGCAAGGCGGCGCAACGCTGCAATTCTCGATGGTGCCGATGAACCTGTTGCCTTCCGGGCGAACGGCCGACTACATCGTAACGGGCGCGTGGAGCGAGAAGGCCGTCGAGGAAGCCAGGAAAATCGGCGAAGTGCATGTTGCGGCGGACTCGAAGGCCACGCAGTACGATCGCATACCTGCACCGGAAGAGATCAAGCTAGGCGCCGATCCCGCATATGTTCATTTCACGTCGAACAACACGATCTTCGGGACGCAATGGCGTACCGAGCCGACCGGAGCCGATGGACGCCTGATTGTCGACGCTTCGAGCGACATTTTGTCGCGCCCCATTGATGTGTCGAAGTATGCAATGATCTATGCCGGCGCTCAAAAGAACCTCGGTCCGTCTGGCGTCGTCCTGATCATCATGCGCGAAGATTTGCTGGATCGCAGTCAAGATACACTGCCGACTTACTTGAACTACCGTGTTCAAGCGGAGAAGAGCTCGCTCTATAACACGCCCAATACATGGGGTATTTTCTTTATGGGCCTCGTGTTCAAGTGGCTCAAGTCTGCCGGCGGTGCGCAGGTCATGGCTGATCACAACAGCCGGAAAGCGCGCCTCATCTATGATGTGATCGATGGCAGTGATTTCTACCGTGGCCACGCCCGTGAGGACTCCCGTTCGCTCATGAACATCACCTTTCGCCTGCCGAGTGAAGACCTGGAGAGCAAGTTCGCCGAGGAATCGGCTGTCGCTGGACTGAGTGGGCTGAAGGGCCATCGGAGTGTGGGGGGGCTGCGGGCCTCGCTGTACAACGCATGCCCCATGGCTGCTGCCGAGGCGCTGGCGTCATTCATGAAGGACTTCGAACGCACGAACGGCTGAGGCTGAACCCCCCGTGGTGTCCCGTGACCATTGAAGTCGATGCCATCCGCCCACGAGCGCTGCCCGAAATTGCGGGCATGGCCGTTGCGGTCCAGGCCAACGTGGTGCAATTGCGTGTCGCGGCTGAGAAACGCGCAGGCTACCCTTTGGATGACATCCGCACACCGGCTCCGGGCGCGGTCAAACGCTATCGCGAGACCTTGATCGAGCCTGGCCAATTGGCCCGTTACGACGACGCGGTTGTCGTGCTCCGGCTTCGTGAGGTGTGGGGCCAGCACTGTATGTTCTGCTGGTTTTGTGGTGCCGTGGATCCGCAGGCACCGCCGCGGTTCACTGAGATCGATGGCCCGATTCGCTGTTCGCAAGCAGTGTTGATCAAGGTGCTGGAGATCGAGAAGTCCCTGTGGCGTTGCCAGTTCGAGCAGAAGATGCGGCACGATCCCGAGTTTCGTCGCGCACCGGGATTCTCCGAGGCCCACCGTGCCGCTCAGCAGATTCCCGTGATGACGCTGGGCAGCAGCGTGCAGACGTGCACCGATGCGGAGTTGTTGTGGGCTTCCTGTGAATTTGCGGGGATGCTCGCAGCAGGGCGCTGGATCACCGATGACCGTTGGGCCTGGGCGCAGGACGGCATCATGGACATCCAAACAACGTAGGCGCGCTGTCGTTGTCGGAAAGTTCGAATGGGCGTAACCGGCTGCTTGCGGCTTGAGAATCAACAGGCGCAAATCGTCTTTACTCTTTGGCCGGCAACAGTTAATGGGTTGTGTGCGGATCGAAGTTTCGTGTGGGCGGAGTATTGACGCATACGCGGAGGCCGCTATACTTCTCTGTCTTGGGTGATTCCGATCACCCCAGGGGCCGTAGCTCAATTGGTTAGAGTACCGGACTGTCGATCCGGTGGTTGCGAGTTCGAATCTCGTCGGCCTCGTCTTCAATTAACCCGCCGTTTCCCGGCGGGTTTTCAATGCGCCTATCCCATTGCTCCTTCAGGATTTAGTACATCAGGACGCGGAGCCCTGTGTGTCCCGGCGAATACCCGCATTGTGGCATTTCTGGCGACCGGATATTATCGATCATGGAGGGCCCCTACCGCCTGCGCAGGTCAACTTGGGCACACGATAGCTTCCAGCGTGAGTTGTGATCACAGACTAAGGAGAAGTAGTATGCGCCAGCGATCCCGGTCGATGGTATTGCACATCTGTAGCGCGAGCCTCGCGCTGGTCATGGTCGGTCCTGTTTCGGCAGACTGGGTGGACTTCGTAGACGAGACGGGCTCACGTCTTGTCGTCACGTCTGACTCCCCCTTCGTTACAGGGAACCCCGACCCGCTTGCCGAGACTTCCAACGACGAACAGGACATGTGGTGTGACTACTTCGGTCCCAACCACACGCTTTTTGGCTGTGTTCTGGTCGCCAAACAACTGGGCACCAATAGCGGCAAGCGCCGCAACTGGTTGTTCATGCTGGAGAACGGTCAACTGGTCGATCGCACCGACGAGTACGCCAGTACCTCCGACATCGAAAGTCAGTGCGGCAACTGCGGGGACTCCGGGTTCTATACGCCGACAGCCGATCGCGACGTGGCCATTGCTGATTTGAATGGCGACGGATGGAGCGATGTCGTGACGGCCGTGACGCTCAGCGGTAGCGGTGGCGGGCCGGGCGACAAGTGGATGAGCCATCCACGGATTTACATCAATCAAGGTGCAGACGGCGGCGGCAACTGGCTTGGCCTGATCTACGACGACGTGGATCGCGTTCCCACCATGCCGGCCGAACCACGCTTCTGTTCTGTGTCGCCCGGCGATGTCGACGGCGATGGAGACATCGACCTGTACCTGGGCGATTACCAGCAGGGTGGAAGCCGGCTGCAGGATCTCAATGACCGGCTCTGGATCAACGATGGGTCGGGTTACTTCACTGACGAGAGCACGGTGCGGATGTCATTCGAGATGCTCGAGTCGTCTTTCGCCATGGCCACGGTGATCGCCGACGTCAATGGCGACGGACGCATGGATATTCTCAAGGACGATGCGCTCAATTTTCCACAGGCCGTGTCGGTCAGCTACAACAACCTCGGTGGCGGCGGCACGGATGGTGTCTTCAACACCTATCAACTGGCGACGCCCAATATCGATCCTTACCACATCAATACGGGCGATGCCAATGGTGACGGACTGCTGGATATCGTGGTCACACGCGATGCCCAGGACTCGGTGCTGATCAACGGTGGCAACGATGGCATCGGACAGGCCATCTGGACCGACATCATCATTCTTGATTCGGAGGGTGCTTTCGGCGGCAACAACAAGTTCATGGATCTGGACAAGGATGGGTTCGAAGACGTCTTCATCACTTCGATGGATGTCGATCTCGTCAACCCCGGCACGCGTGGCTTTCTCTATCACACGGGCCAATGTGCCGGCGTGGGCTGCCTGCCGACCTTCCAGAACGAAGGCGATTGTGGAATCTCGACCGCTCATTACCAAGGCAGTAACGACGTCTGGAACTTCGATATCAACGGGGATGATTGGGACGATTTGTTTCTCTGCAGTACGAGCGGCGGCTGCGCGGTGTACATCAACCAGCCACCGTTCGGTTTCGTGTTCAGTTATCCGCAGGGGACTCCCGGCATGATTGCTCCGGGGACCCCCTCCAAGATCGAGGTGCAGGTTGCGCCTGTCGGCGGTGCCGCACCTGATCCGGCCGGTGGCGTGATGCAACTGTCGATCAACGGCGGGGACACGACCAGTGTGCCCATGACGTGGTTGGGCAACAACACATACTCGGTCGATCTTCCTGCAGGCACCTGTACTGATGCGTACACATATTCGTTCGTCGTCGAGGCCATCGGTGGGGTGGAGATCGAAGACTCTACAGAACGGTTTACCCTGGTTGCACTGGGCACAGAGACAACACTGTCCGAGAGTTTTGAGGCGGACGTGTCCGCGTGGACCGTCGCGAGCGAGTCGGTCACGTCTGGTGAATGGGAAGTTGCCAATCCGGTCCAGACCATCAGTGGCTCCTCTGTTGCTCAGCCTGGCGCGGACGCCGAGCCGGGCGCCAATACCATGGCGTTCGTGACGCAGAACTGTCCGTCCACCGGTGCGTGTGGTGGCCATACTGCGGGCAGCTCCGATCTGGATGGCGGGCCTACCGATCTCATCTCACCGGTCATCGATCTGGCCGGAGCAGATGGCGTGGTGACGTACAGTAAGTGGTTCTTCTGCAGCGACGCGAGCAATGCGGAAGCAGACGTCATGGTCGTTGCGGTCAGCAACGATGACGGGGCGAACTGGGTCGATGTCGAGACGGTGACGGGAACGGACTCTCAGTGGGTCACGACGTCATTCATCGTCGGGTCATTTGTCGAGCCGACATCCGAAGTGCGGGTCCGCTTTCGCGTCGCGGATCAGCCGAACGACTCCGTGACCAACGCAGGGATCGACGCGTTCATCGTAGATCGCCTGGTGTGCGATGCCTGCGGCTCGGGTTGCGATGACGGCAACCCCTGCACGTTCGACGAGTGTATCGCGGAGCTAGGCTGCCAGTACACCAACGCCGCTGGAAGTTGCGATGACGGCGATGCCTGTACGACGGGCGATAGTTGTTCCGCAGGTGTGTGCGTCGGTGGTGGTTCGTTGACCTGTGACGACGGCAATGCCTGTACCGATGATTCATGCGATTCGGGCAGCGGTTGCGTATTCGCCAACAACAATGCGTCCTGCGACGACGGCGACGCGTGCACGACTGGTGATGTGTGCGGGGGCGGCAGCTGCAGTGGCTCTGCCGTCGATTGCTCGGGAGCAGGTACCGCCTGCGCGATGGCCTCGTGTGATCCGGCGGGTGGCAGCGGGAACTGTGACATCGTCACTCCGCTAGCCGACGGCACCGGGTGTGACGATGGCGATCCCTGCAACGTCGGCGAGACGTGCCAGAGTGGAGCATGCTCCGGTGGGGCTGCGCCTGACTGCTCGGGTGCAGGTGATCAGTGCAATACCGCAGGGTGTTCGTCATCCGGGGCCGAGGGCAACTGTGATGCCTTGTTCGCAGTGGCCAACGGAACGCCGTGTGATGATGGCGATGCGTGTAACCTCAACGAGGCCTGTCAGGCCGGAGCATGTACTGGCGGCGATCCGGCGGATTGCTCTGCTATGGACGACGAGTGCAATGTGGCGTCATGTGCTGCCGGAGGTGCCGACGGCAATTGCGACGTGCTCGAGCCGGCCAACGAAGGGCTGCCGTGCAATGGTGGCGAGGGTACGTGTGTCAGCGGGGGTTGTGTCGATATACGATCTTGTACCACCCACGGTGACTGCGCCGACCTCGACCTCAACGGTATCCGTGATGACAATTGCATATGGTGGGCGTGTAGTGCCGGTGTCTGTGCCGGAACCGATATCGGTTTTGCTGACATGGGTGGCCAGTTTGGCGAGTGTGCGCCTGATGGCACGGCCGACGGCAACGACCGCTTCCATGCGTTGAACTGTTTTGCAGATGATGATCCAAATGACAGTGAGCCACCGGAGGAGTATCCCTGCGAAGTATCTCCACCGACGGCCTACAATGTCGATGCCGGTGGTCAGTTTGGCAGTTGCGAACCGGATGGTGTGTGTGACGGCAACGATGCTTTCGCGGCACTGAATGCCTTTGGCGGAAGTTCCCCGTGTACCTGCGCGGGCGGGCCAGCTCCCATTCTTGCTCCTACGGTTGTCGATTGGTCAACCATTCGACTCGAGTCGTCGATAGTTGATGCCCGCCCGGGGCAACTGGTGACGATCGATGTGTACATGGAAGAAGGCTTGGCCGACTTGCGTGGTTACCAGTTGCATCTTCACGTTTCGGGCGGCGCGCGCGGTGGGCTCGAGTTGATCGACATTGCGGTGCGGGATGGCAAAGTGGCCCACGTGTTCGATGGTCTGGCTTTCTGGGATGCCTACAACCTGAAGACCGGACAGATGGTCGTGGGACTCGATGGTGATGGGGTCAACACGGCAGTCGACGGCTACCTGGCCACGTATACCTATCGCGTGGGCAAACAGGCTGCCGGGACATTCATGATCGAACTGCTGCACGATGATGAAGATGTTGCCCAGAGGACATTCGTATTCCCGACGCTTGCGACGGGTAAGATTGATATCACGGACGCTTCGGCAGCAGTCATCACTGTCGGTTCTACGAAAGTTCGTCGTTCGCGTTGAGCCAGAGCGAACACTACTCAACACATAGGGGCGGGTCATGTATGGCCCGCCCTTTTTTGTCCGTTGAACCGACCACGTGTCCGACATACCATGCGGGCGTGGGCGAATCAGACATAAACACCGAACCAGCTGCACCGGACGCAGCCCGACCGCGGAAGAAGATCCTCCGTCGTTTCGCGCTGTTGTCCGGTATCGTGTCCACATTTTCAGGTGTCTTCCTTCTGGTCTGCTACGTGGTCATGATCCGTATGCCGGGCCGTTCCTGGACAGCACCCGTCCCTCCGATGACAGCTGGTCAGAATGCTCTCCGCGATGTCCTCGAGGCGGATGTCCGTGCTCTGGCGGAGCGGATCGGCCAGCGGAACATGCGCCTTCCGCATCGCCTGGAGCGTGCCGCGGATCACATCATGAAGCGGTACGAGAGCCTGGGATACACGGCCCGTAAGCTGCCCTTCGAGGTCGACGGTCAACGATGCCACAATATCGAGGCCGAGCATCCTGGAACGGATCTGGCGGAACAGATCATCGTGTTGGGTGCCCATTACGATACGGTGCCGGGTTGCGATGGGGCCAACGACAACGCCTCCGGCGTGGCCGCATTGCTGGCGCTGGCGGACGCCTTTGCTGGTGTGGACACCCGTCGCACGATTCGATTCGTGGGCTTCGTCAACGAGGAACCTCCCTACTTCCAAAGCGAGGCAATGGGCAGCGTGATCTATGCGCGGCGCTGTGCCCAGAACGAGGACAACATCATTGCGATGATCAGCCTCGAAACCATGGGCTATTACTCCGATGCGGCAAACAGCCAGCGCTACCCGCGACCCTTGAACGTGTTCTACCCCGACGTGGGGAACTTCGTGGCTGTGGTTGGAAACATCGAGTCGCGCGGTCTCGTTTACGATGTCATCTCCTCGTTCAGGCACCACGCGCAGTTCCCATCGGAGGGCGTGGCGGCGCCGGCCGGTGTACCTGGAATCGGTTGGTCGGATCACTGGTCCTTCTGGCAGGTCGACTATCCGGCGGTGATGATTACCGACACGGCTCCGTTTCGCTACCCACATTATCATCGAGATACCGACACGGCTGATCAGCTCACCTATGATCACTATGCGCGCGTGGTAGATGCGTTGCGCGAGGTTGTCGCCGATCTGGCAGGCCGAGTGAACGAGTGACGCCATCGTGCGCAGCCCTTGCGTTACCCTTTGGAGTAACCCATACTGCGCCCCCGAAAGGAGGTGCCGCATGGTTCGGATGCTGGCCATTATTGGCGCCGTGTCGTGTGCCGGGTGTACGCAAGGGCGTGGCGTTGACCGTTATACTGTCGTCGATCTGACTCATACGTTGGACCACGACACCATCTTCTGGCCAACCGAGAAGGGATTCGAGCGGACGACCAAGCACGCCGGCGTTACGCCAAAGGGCTACTACTATGCCGCGGGTTCGTTCTGCAGCCCGGAACACGGCGGCACGCACGTCGACGCGCCGGTTCATTTCTACGATGGTGGCGCTGCCATGGATGAGATTCCGTTGCGGCGCGTCATGGGTCCGGCGGTTGTTGTCGATGTGTCGGCGCACTGCGCAGCCGACCGCGACTATCAGGTTGTTATCGACGACCTCCTGGCGTGGGAGCGGGCACATCACGACACTCTGTTCGACAAGATCGTGCTACTGAACACAGGGTATGGCCAATTCTGGCCCGATCGGGTGCAGTACATGGGGACCGACGAACGGGGCCCTGATGCCGTGGCCAAGCTGCATTTTCCCGGGTTGCATCCGGACGCGGCGCTGTGGTTGGCGACCGCGCGGCACATTCGCGCGGTCGGCCTCGATACGCCGAGCATCGACTACGGCCAATCGACTCTGTTCGAGAGTCATGTCAGACTCTTCGAACACGACATTCCGGCGTTCGAGAATGTTGCCAATCTCGGGCGTTTGCCGGCCCGGGGGTTTGATGTCATCGCGCTGCCGATGAAGATTGGCGGTGGTAGCGGCGGGCCGGTGCGTATGATCGCGTTACTCGACTAGGCGCTGTCTGAACACTCCGTCAGCTACGATCGGCTGCAGGCGCTTGCTTCCTGCGGCCTTGACAGCCAACGCCTCGCCCGATCTCCAAGCCGTCGTTGTCAGACAGAGCCCAATACGCAAACAGAGTGGGAGACACAGCCATGTCTGAAATGAGATTCCGTTCGCTGGGGCGCTGTGGAACCAGGGTCAGTGAGTTTGGCCTGGGTGGTTGGATGACGTTCGGGTACAAGATCACAGAAGAATCAGTCGCCAGGTCGATCATCACGCGGGCCTTTGACGCGGGTATCAATTTTTTTGATACGGCCGATATTTACGTGAAGGGCCAGTCAGAACAGACTATGGGTGCGATCCTCAAGGATTTTCCACGCCACGAGTTGGTCATATCGAGCAAGGTGTTCTGGCCGATGAGCGATGATGTTAACGATCGCGGCTTGTCACGCAAACACATCATGGAATCGGTCGACAAGAGTCTCCGGCGCATCGGTACGGACTACATCGACGTGTATTTCTGTCACCGCTACGACACCGACACACCGCTCGATGAAACGGCCCAGGCCATGGACGACCTCGTCCGCCAGGGCAAGGTCCATTACTGGGGTACGAGCCAGTGGACCGGCCAACAGCTGAACGATGTCGGAAGAGTGTGCGAACGACTCGGGCTACACCGTCCACAGGTTGAACAACCAGAATACAGCCTGTTGGCTCGCCGCCTGTTTGAACGCGATATGGTTCCGGTCGCCCAGGCATGGGGGATGGGCACGGTGATCTGGAGTCCATTGGGCATGGGCATGTTGACTGGTAAGTATGATCAAGGCCTGGTCGAAGGAACGCGGATGGCGGAGGAAGAGTGGATTCGCGAGGGGCGTTTCACGGAGAAGAACATCCAGCGCGTCCGAGACTTCAAGAAGCATGCGGATGACATGGGCTGTTCACGTGCGCAACTGTCTCTTGCGTGGGCTGCGGCACAACCGGGCGTGTCGAGCGTGATCCTGGGCGCACGTAGCGTCGAACAGTTCGATGAGAATATCAAGGCTTTGGATGTCAACATCACTCCAGAGGTGTGCACTGCCCTCGATGCACTGTTCCCAGTGCGACCTGCCTGGGTGCCGCCTGCTACGGGCGGCTAGGATGGGACCGATAACACGAACGCGGGAGACGCGTCAGGCTCATATACCGCGTGGTCGGTTGATCCCCGTGGCTGCCGCTTCATAGCATCTCATGGCCGACCACCAATCGGTTGACCGCAACTCGGCATCTGGTGAGTGGGGGAGTAGAACAGATTGAGTTGTGGCGTGCAGCGACCACACCTGACCTCCTGATTCAGGCCTGGCCTAAGCAGGGGGGGAAGAGCCGGTGCCCGTTTCCCGGGCATCGGTTTTTTTTTGTGGTCCTTCAGTAGAATCGTGGAAGCTAAATTGCTCTCTCGCTTTCTGGATATAGAGCTGGCCAGGGATGCCCCTTCCGCCCCGCCGTTGCAAGTTAGCGTTGTGCAGCGTCTAATCCTCATTCATGAACGTCATTCAAACAACAGCTTTGCGTAAGCATTACGGTTCCGTTGAAGTGCTTCATGGAATTGATTTGTGCGTCCCGGGCGGAGCATTGTTTGGATTCCTCGGACCCAACGGTGCTGGGAAGACGACGACTATTCGAATTCTGCTGGGGTTGTTGCGGGCCACGTCGGGTCGTGCACGTGTGTTTGAAATGGACGCCTGGACACACGGACCCCGGGCCCGTCGTGATATCGGCTACCTGCCGGGCGACATCAGCCTGTACCCGCAGATGACCGCTCGGGCATTGCTGCGTTTTCTCGATGATGCCCGGGGTACATCCTCTCGGTCTGAGATCGAACGCCTCGCGGAGTTGTTCGATCTCGACCTGAGCAAGCGCGTGCGCAACTGCTCACGGGGGATGAAACAGAAGATCGGCTTGATTCAGGCACTGATGCATGGGCCACGCCTGCTCATTCTCGATGAGCCGACGATCACGTTGGATCCACTGATGCGCGATCTGTTGCTTACGGAGTTGCGCCGCGTGGCCGACGAGGGCAGAACGGTCATGTTCTCCAGCCACACCCTGTCAGAAGTCGAGCAGCTGTGTGACTGGGTTGCGATTGTGCGTGGTGGCCGGATCATCGAACAGGAACGCATCGAGCAACTACGAACACGGGCCGTGCGTCACGTCGAGATCATGTTCGAACATGGCGAGGCGATTCCGGGCGGCGTCCCGTCGGGATTTAGTATTGGCGTACAGGACAAGTATCTCTGGAAGGGGACGTGGGCCGGGCCGATGAAGGAGTTGCTTCTGTGGCTGTCTCGTGCGCCTGTCGCTGACGTCAATATTGCCCCCCCGGACCTCGAGGATCTGTTTCTGGCTTACTACACCGACGACCGTGGGAGCAGCCAGGCATGACGCGCGCCATCTTGATCAAGACACTGCGCGATGCATTGTTCATTGGGGGCTTGTGCGGCCTGGGTATCTTCCTCCTCGAGATGCTCTTCGTCATCGTCATGCAGGATTTCATCGGTGAGATGGAATACTTGTGGATCAATAAGGAGATTTTCCAGCGCTTTGCTCGAATGCTGCTGGGCGAAGAGCTCGGCGAGGCGATTACGCCAACAGGCTTGATCACGATTGGGTTCGCCCATCCGTTGCTGTTTGCCATGAGCTGGTCTTTTCTGCTCGTCGTGTGTACCCGCGTGACCGTCGCCGAAATCGAGTGGGGAACCGCCGACTTGCTGTTCACGCTGCCCGTCAATCGCCGAGAGGTTTATGTCAGTGCTTCGATCGGATGGATGGTCTTTGCTGGCCCTCTGTTCGGCGTCATGCTGGGCGGAACGTTCCTCGGTGAGCTCATCGCGCCACTCGACGAACCCCTGGCATTCGACGCTCTGGTCAAGCTGGCGGTGAATTTCGTTGCGTTGTGGCTGTGCATCGGGTGTGTGACGATGTGTGTGGCGAGCTTCTCATCTCGTCGCGGGCAAGCCATTGGCGCCGTTCTCGTCTGGCTGCTGCTGTCGTTCCTGCTCAACTTCCTGTCGCAGTACTGGTCGGCCATCGAAGACTTCAGCAAGATTGGCTTACTGTACTACTACCGGCCGTTGCCTGTGATCCGCACCAATGCGTGGCCTCTGGTCGATATCGGCATCCTGGTTGCCCTTGGTGCTATTGCGTGGACCATCGGTCTCGTCCGCTTCTGTCGGCGTGACATACCGGTCGCCTGAACCTTGTGCGCAACGCGCACGACACGACACAAAACTTGAATCTAAATGTGAATGTGCGCACAGTCGTACGCACACTTTTTTCTTTTTTCAACAGCATGTGCGCTTGCATAAAACAAGGCATTCTCGTATATTACGAGTCCACGCACGAGCGATCGAAGCAAGTGCAGTCCACTGAGATGTCTGAACAACAAACCGCAGCTGGCATGGACGCCAACTAATTCCCGACCTCCAGCCGCGCGATTCAATTACTAACTGTTGACGTGTTGCGCAGCGCGCGACATGCATGAATACGGGTGCATCTGCGCCCAACAGGAGAACATATGCGCATCCGGTGTGCCGTGGCGGCCGGTGCGCTCCAAGCCAAGAGATCGCGATTGATCGACGAACCAGGAGGTAGCTGTGCACTCGACAATTCTGAATGACGATCACACCGCACAGTGTCCTGTTTCATGGGTTTCGAATGAAGATTCCGGCACCGGCATGGGCCTGTCGGAATGCCTGGGAGGAATCACATCGGACGAGAGAGAGACGTCGACCCGGCATCGTCGTGCCGCCTTGAGGTTCTGTTGGGATATTTTGTGGGCCGCGCCTCCACCATCAAGGCGGTACGACGATGCCGGGTCGATTCACGCTGCCTCCTTTCCTAACGCCGCACACGTGGAGGGCCCGATCCTCCGCGTGTGTCGGCCATTTGATGTCGAATGCGAACATGTCGACGAAGATTCGCCGGACACGCCTCCGGTCGTGCGTCGCCGAGCCGAGTGCTTGATGACCTGTCCGTAGCGCGCTTGTTCGTTGGCGAGCGTCGTGCGCCACCTCAATGGTCGCATGGCGGGGGCGTCCGCGTGGAGGGGCGGGTCCCCGCCATGACGACCTCAGGGCGTATCGAGAAGGCACTTCGCCGGCGTACGTTCCCGCACGTCCTATTCGCAGTTGCGGGCGGCAGCTGCGTGAGACTTCAATCCTCATCTTCGACAACGGGCACATCCTCAGGCTGTTCCACCGGCGACGCAGGTGGCGCTGAATCGTCGGTACGGGTCAAAGCATCGACCAGACCCCGGGCATCGAGCACGAGGCCTCTGAGATGCGCGCGCACCTCGCCAAGGGACAAGGGCGGATCGCTGGGTTCGGTCTGGACGGTTGGCTCGGCCACGATCTCAGTCGGAGGTGGTTGCTCGACTGGTTCCGCGCCACGAGGTCGAGGCCGGCCGGCGATATGTACACGCGGTTCGGATGTACGCGGGGGTAACTCGAGGGTTTCGAATTCGAAATCCTGGACACCGGGCGGCCGCGCCAGGATCGGGCGGACCACGTCCAGCACCTGTGCCACGGCTGGCCGAAGAGGAGGTGCGTCCGGCTTCCGCCCACGCGCCGCGTCCTCGAAGAAGCGGATGGGTAGCAGCAGGCCGCGATGCTCGACAAACCAACACGTTGCTCGGCCGATGTCGTCGTAAGCTGCGCGATCGATCCCGCAGGTTGCGTAGACGAAAGTCAAATCGCCCAAGTAGGTGCCACACAGTCCATAGAACCCACGATCCCACCGCGTACTGTGATAGGTCACGGGCACCCACTTGCCGTTGATCAGGACGGTCGGACTCAACGCGGTGACATCCGTGTTGGGGGTGAACGAGACGGGCGTAATGGCCATGAAGCGCGTAAGCTCACGGACAAGCGAGGAACAGATCGGGCACGTTTGAATGTGTGTGACACGGCCGGCGAAGATCGTGTCGAACCGTCCCGGTTGAAGGCGTGACAACCGCTCTTCGTAAGAACCGCGTTCGCGATGGTCGTGCACGAAGTGCTCGATATCGGCGCCGAGGTAGGCGCGGCCCCGCTCGACAAAGGTGTGTCGAGTAATGACCGCATTGACATTGTTACGGATCAGCGCGACTTCCCAGGCGGTGAGGTATCGACCCTTGGTCGCTGCTGCGTAGTATTCGGCGGCCTCGAACAGATCGGCCTGGGCCTCGACGACACGAATGCGCGCTAGAGAAAATGGGCAGAGGATCAGGGTGACAACCATCGTAGTTATGAGTGTGCGCATGATTATTGTCCCCGGGCCGCAGTGGCCGGTGTCTTGTGTGCGGGCTCCAATTCGAGGGCCTCGAGTAGCTTGATGAGATCGTCTGCGCTCAGTGCGACTTTGTGCAGATCCCGACGAACAGCCTGCAGGCTCGAGGCGGCGCGCTCGACAGTGACGGCTTCAGCTGCGGGCGTCGTCGGCGCGGTTGCGGTTGTCGCGGCAAAGCTTGGCGCACCGGCCACCGGAGTCCGCGCTCGCGGACGAAGATCCGCAACCCACACGATCATCCCCAGAGTGATCAGGCTGGCGAGGGTGCACCCCAGAGCCACGTGTCGCCGGCGAGGCGTTGGTGTGGATGCAGGTGTCGGCGTTGATTCCATGGCACATGTCCCCTCTAAAGCAGGTTGGTGATAATCAGGCGGTACGAGCCGTTGCGCCTCTCGAAATGTCCTTCGGTTGCGCTCACCTCGCTTACATCGCGGCCGGCCTTGCGGATGGCACGACGTTGCTCATCGATGAGGTTCTGGTCCACGGCGGATGGTACGAGAATCCACAACGCCGTGACCGAAGCCACAGCATCGTCGGCCAGCCGACCGAAATAATCGCGCGGCAGCGTGCGGATCCGGTTCGAGAAGCGCGACAGCGTACTGGTGAACGGCGTCAAGCGGGGCGGGTCATGGATGTCTATTTGCCCGACGATCGATTGTTGCCGGTCCACAGCGACGATATGCAGGTCCAGCGCCCGCGCGACTGCCAGCATATGGTCGGGGCTGTGCCACGCGATCCGGAGCGTGGGTGGCGTGTCGTCGTGTTCCTCGCCGCGTGCCTGATTGCCCGACGCATCGTCGTCTGTCGCCGTGGGTCGCAGCAGTCGATCGAGTGCCGGTGTTCGGGGCGCTGCCGGGCGCCGCAGCGCCTGTGTCTCGGGAGGTCGTTCAGGCTTGGGCATGGGCGGCGGCTGTACGGCAGCTACTGCGATGGCTGCAGCGCGCGCATCCAGCGTGCGCGCTGCGGTGTCGGGTGGCTGGCGATTGGGTTCGACGGGCCACAACGCGATGACGTGACCCACCCCGGATACCAGCAGGCCGATCAAGAGAGACGTTCTGGACATCAGGGCTCCTCGGGTGCAGCATTGTGTGAGACCTCGACCGCCACGGCAGCACAAACGTCGCTCAGGGTGGCCAGGGTATCGAGCGTTGTTTCGGTCGACAGGGTGCGGTCCGCACGCAACACCACGTTAGCCCCGCCGAGTTGTTCATCCAGGATGTCGGGCGTGACGAGGGTCCCATCCAGGTGCAGGCCGTCGGCGGTCAGCGCCACGATACGTGTCTCTCGTGACGTAACCACCGACCCCCCGCGGCCAACCTCACTGATATCGATGTTCAGCGCATCCACTCGCCGCATCTCGATCATGACACCCAGAAGAGAACCGAGCGTCAGAAACACGATATCAATGAATGGCACCATCGCTTTGGCGTTCATCGTGAGCCTCTTATTCAACACGCGTACCGCGACCGCGGTACAGCACATTCAGGGAATACACACCGAGTGCCGACATGAGTGCAGTGACCAGGCCGACCCCCGTGGTCCAATACGCTTTGGCCAAACCGCGGGTCAAGCGTTCGACATCGATGCCGTTGTGGAATCCGCCGAACGCCGTGATGAACCCGACGACGCTGCCAAGCAGTCCGACCTGCATGGCCACCGAGCCAAGCGGTTCGAGGGTCACCTGCCACGGTTGCGCTTCGAGCCCCGTCCGTTCATTCCGCAGGTACGCGAACAAGTAACCCAGCCAAACGCCGAGCGTTGCGATTGAAACGGCCAATTGCGGCCACGCAAACATCCCGCAGTATTCGAAGATCGTGTATCCCATCGGTGCTCCCGGACGTTCACATGTTGAAGGAAATGACCGGCAGGGTCAGTCCCGCCGCAATCTCATAGGCCTCGCCGCGCAGCGCATCATTGATCAAGCGGTCGGCGGCGCTGAAGACCTCCTTGCGCGATAACCCGGGCGTTCGCGCTGCGGTTACGACGCTTTCGGCATCGAAATCGGGAATCTCCCATCCGTGACGCAGGGCGACCAGTTCGATGCGGTTTTTCTTGCGATCGATCTCGTCCTGCAGCGATACGATCTCGGCTTTCAATGGGTCGGGGACCTCACCGTTGTTGCGGTGGGCGTGGGCCAGGGCCTTGGCCTGCGCCGTGGCCAGTTTGCCGCGGGCGCTGCGGATCTGACTGGCCAGGCGATTGAACGTCCCGCGGTCCTTGTGACGCATGTCGTCCTCGGCGTGGGCTGTCGTACCTGCCCACCCGGCGATCATCAGTGACAACACAACTGTGCGTATCATGGCATACTCCTTGTATCGAGTCCCCAATTCCTAACGGCCATCGTTGAGGCCCATCCGTTTTGCAATGTCGGCGTCCACCGCAGCCTCGTCGATGTTGTGCGGGCTATCGGTATTGACCGCCATCCGTGCTGTTTCGTTTTCGATCGAGTCAGCCAATTCCGATGCGACCGAGTCCATCATCGAAACAAACTCTTCTGTGGTCGTGATGAGTGAATCGACATCGCCGAACACCGTACCGAGCCCGGTCGCGCTGCCGTTCCATTCTGCCCAGAACTGGGCCAGCTGCTCGGCTTCGACCAGACCCGACAGAATGCCGGAGTAATTGGAGACGAAGTCCGACAGTCCTGTTAAGACGACGCGGACGCGCTCGACCTCGAACGTGGCCATGGTCAACTGCTCCTGCAGCCCGCCCAGGGCGCGGATGATCTTGACCTGGACGGCCTCTGCCGCCGGGCTGAGATTGAGGCTGGTGACCCTTTCGGTCAGGTTCCTCAGCGACAAGACATTGGCGTAAACCTTCTTGAGACGGGCCTTGCGCACCGGGTCGCGTTCATTGGCAGTCTGGCGCGCGAGCGTGTTCAAGCGCTTCTCGTAGCCGCGGAGAATGGCCTTTGATTTCTCACCTTCCTCGACATCGTAGCCACCTGCCATCATGGCGCGGACCTTGTCGATCGTCTCGGCAATGGTGTCCTGGGCATCCCATAGGGGCGTGGTGACCTCGTCCCATTCTGAGACAAAAGCATCCATTTCGTCGTTCAAGTCATACAGTGCGTTCAGTAGCTCCTGCTTGTCGAAGTTGTCACGTTCAAGCAGAGACTTGACCAGGGCGAACCGTTCTTCGAGTTTCGACGATCGGATGCGCTCGGATACAGGCTCGGTCGCTTTTTGCATGGCTTCGGCGAGGGCCGCGACATCGATTATTTTCTCCCGGTCGACCGTACGGCGGGCTGGGGGTTCCTCCTGGCCATGCGCCGATGCGCCGATGAGGCCGCAGATGAGCACCATCAACGGCAGGGTAGTGGCAGTCTTCATTATCGTGTCTCCTTCCGATGGGGTGCGTTCAATAGCGCGCCGCAACTTCAAGGTCGTTGCGCGCCTGCTCCAGTGCGGAGCGCAGGTCCTCGTTCATGATGCCGGACCACTCCTCCTGGGCGGTGCCGAGATCACCGGTAGCGTAGGCTGACAGGCCTCGGGCCAGGCGCGTGAGGTCGGCTATGCGTTGGTGGTCGGCGCCGGTTTCATACAGGGCCGCCGCAGTGGCGAAATGAGTAAGCGCGGCATCGAAATCACCATGGCGTACGGCGCTCTTTCCTATGATTTCCTCCGCCATGGCCCGTTCGATGGAATGGGACGGCGCGGAGGAGGCCACCTGCTGAGTGATACTCAGTGCCGTCAGCGCGTCACCGTCCTGGAGATGCACTTCCGCTTCCAACAGGTCGTGGGCCACGGCCCGGGTCAGGTCGTGCTGTTGAGCGATGGTATTCGCACTGGCCAGTGCGCGGCTGGCCTGTCCGGTGTGGCCGATTTCCAAGGCGTGATGGGCCCGCGCCAGTTCGGCCTGGTACCGTGCCGTGGCGCCCTGGCAACCGATGAGCAACGGCAGAATGAGCATGGCTGCGGTGACCATTGACAGACTGCGCCGGGGCCACGGCCCTGGACGCTCGGGTTCGAGTCGATAACGCATGACGAGTCTCCTCACAAGAGTATGGGTTGGTTGGTGTCGTGCTGAGCGACCGTGGTATGTCGGGCGTCGCGTGCGGCGCCGGGGAGCGATGCCGGCTTCACGTCTGAGCTCTGTCCATTCACCGGCCAGTTCACCATGGGGCATGCGCACGACATCGGGCTGGGCCAGGAGAATGTCTTCGCTTGTCGGGGGGCATTCGAGTCGAACGGCGAGTTGCGCACCCACATATCCGAGAACGATGCCCTGGCACTGATGAATACCTGCCCGCAGCGGTGCATCGACGATGATGCGATCACCGCAGGACACGGCCCCGGGGTCGACCATGTCATGCAGGCGGCGGTAACGCTCGAGGTTCTCTTCCAGTTCGGTGAGGCCGGCGTCGTGCGTGCAGCGTTCGAATGCTCTTTCGAGCAGACGAACCCGTCGACAGATCCGGTTGCGCAGGCACGCCGCCTCGAAACGCCCGTACGAGCCGTCAGGGGCCGGCTGTTTGGGCAGGCAGTCAAAGATGTAGTCGAGTCCCAGCATCTGCGCACAACAACGGCCGCGCAACTGGATCCAGGTCCAACTGCGCGGCCGGCGTTTCCCCGTGACCACGTTGTCGTGTGGGTGAATGGTCGAGATATCAGACGCCGGCGACCCGGCGTTCCGGTTCAGTGATCAATAGCGCAGTTCAAGATAACTCTCGAACTTGAGCTTCTTTCCGATCCGCCGATTGATGCAGCTGACATGACAGTTGCCATGGCCATCGTCGCCGACCCATTGTGCGATCGCGGTGAATGCTGCGTAGGCGGCGGCCTCGGCTTCCGGTCCACCCCGTTCGCGCAGGTCACGCATGGCCTGCTGGAATCCTTGGACAGTAGGGTTCATCGGCCGGTCCTTTCCATTGGTGGATCGAGGGCTCGTGAAGCACGTTGTATACGATATCTAAATGTACACACATGTCAATAGAATTTGATATGGAAATATTACATATTGATGGTATGATTCGTCCTCGACCGGAGGAGACTTCCATAGATGTATAAGGCACTCAAGCCGCTACGCCGTTTGCTGGCGATGTCGCAAGCGGATCTGGCCCAGGCGATGGATACCGATCAGGCACAGATCAGCCGCCTGGAGTCCGGAGCCGCGGGACGTCCATTCGAGAAACTCTGCGCGCAATTGCGCACGTTCGTCCGGCGTCATCCGCAAGCATGGCTGCGCGTTCTGGCTTCGGCACAGGCTGCTGAGGTGTTCGCCGAGTACCGCGATTTGCTGTTCGTCAATGGAGAATTGACCTACGACTATGAGGAATTGTGGGTCATTTCACCGTTGCCGGCCGAATGTCAACGGGCCGACGTACGTCGACAGGTCGGTCGGGCAATTCACGAACGCGGGGCGACAATCTGTTACTGGGTCGCTGACGAAGCACTCGCCGAGGTCAAGACCATGCTGCTGGCCATGGAAGACGAGGACGGCCTCAGCCCAGCGGAAATCGCGGCGGGCATCCGTATCGTTCGCGCGCCGACCTATCTCACACCCGTGCCCATGGCCTTGATGGATCCGCGTTCGGATCGGCGTGTGGGATTTCTGTCGCCGCAGTTCGATTACTCGGGAGGCGTTCACCTGATCGTTCTCCCGCATACGTCCTCGACCCGGTTGTACAAACGGCTCGAGCCGATATACCGCGTTCTACGCCGTGGCGTGGACACCTGCCACGTAGATGGCTTCGAATGGCAACTGGTCCGGCCCGAGGGGCTTGATCATGAATGAGCTGGTCCTGGCCGCTGTCACGCTGGTTACACTGTGCGCGGTACTGGTCGCCGCTTCCCGCGGCGTGCGCGCGGTGCAGTGTTGTGCTGCCGTCCTGGCGGTGATCTCGACGATCATTGCCGGCAAGATCACCTCGGTGTGCGGCGTGTCCGCCAGCGCTGCAACCGGTTGCTACGCTGCCGTGTTTCTGTGTACGGATCTTGTCGCCGAGACCGCCGGTCGACGGCGGGCCTTCGAGACCGTGTGCTGTTGCCTGGGCGCCAACGTTTTGCTGATTGCCGTGGGCATGGGCGTGGTCCGCCTGTCTCACGCGCAGGCGGTGGGCGTCGGCCACGCCGTAGATGAATTGTTCACGTTCATGCCGCGCCTCGTCGCCGGTGGGCTATTGGCCTTCGTGGTTGCCCAGTCACTGGACGTTTGGCTATTCGATGCAATCCGATCCATGACCGGAGGGCGGCACCTGTGGCTGCGGAACTGCCTGAGCACGATGTGTTCGCAGGCGGTCGACACGCTTCTGGTGTGGCATGTCGCTTTCGGCGGAACCGATGTCGATGTGTGGTCGGTGATCGCGGTCAGTCTTGGAATCAAAGGGGTCGTGGCGTTGTGTGATACGCCGTTTTGTTACCTCGGCCGTCGGTTGATGGAGGTGCCTGGTGAGCGATCCGCGTCTGGTCAAGCGCTTCAAGCAGGTTAGCCGTGAAGACATTCTGATTGCCGATGCGCTGGCACGGATCGTGGGGCGCCGCCCCCGTCGCTCGTTGCTCGAAATCGGGGCGGGCCCCGGAGCCATTGCCCGACGCCTGTCCGCGCGCGGGCGCGCGGACTGCGCCGTCACCGTCGTCGAACCGTGTGTGGCGTACCATGGGCTTTATCCGTCCGGGACGCGCGTCGTTGCGCAGCCCTGGGAGCAGTGTGACCTGCGTGAGCATTTCGACCTCGTTATCATGAGCCATGTCATCGGGCACTTCGCGATCGCTGAGCGTGAACGTCTCGTGACCCGCGCAGTCGAGTGTCTGGCGCCTGCGGGCACGATGCTGATCGTCACCAATGGCCCCTGTGGACCGTTCTGGCCTTTGAATCTGGCCATGGCCCGCACCCAGGGGTGGCAGTACGTCATCGATTTCTGTCGGTTGGAGACGCATCTGTCGGAGATCGGCGTACGCTGGCGCTACCAGGATGTCACCACACCCCTGTTTCTGGGGCGCGATATGGATGCGTGCCTGGACTTGATGAATGCTTTGTTTCCGGCGCGGTTTTCTCCTGCCGAACGACGTATGGTGATGAATGTCATGCGCTGGTTGTGGCGTCCGGAAGGTTTCGTCCTGGACCTCGTTCAGAGGATCTATCATATCGAGGGCTGCACTTCCGTAGATGGAACTGAACTGTCTTGCTCTACTTACGATCCGGTGCATCAGGTACGAAAAACCGCTTGACGCTGGGGGCTCGGGTCATTAGGATCGAATTGTCATGAACAGCAACAGAACTTATCGCTTTTGGTGGTTTACAGCCGACGGGCCTCCCGTCCGGTAGCCACCGGTCGTGTATGAAATGAGGGCCCGTCAGAGTGATCTGGCGGGCTTTTTTTGTTGTTTGTCCGCTGTGCCCACAGAAGAGTTCCTGGGGTCTTTTGAAGTTTCAAACAACCTCGGTTCAACGCAGGGCGGGCATCCTTTAAACCGAAAGATCCCAGGGACCTTCACAAGGACACTGCAATGACATTGCCACGACACACCATCGCGCGCAGCCCTTGGCGGATCTGCTGCCCTGCGCACACGGTGTGCTGGTGGTGGTACGGTGCAAATGGGCTTTCGACGGAATGATGACGCGACCGCGTGAACCGTCGACAGCCCGTCATCATGACGGGCTTTTTTTTTTGCTACGAATGGATTTGTCCAATGATACTCAGCAGCACGACACGTGATCCGATGGACCCTTGTACGACGGGCGTGTTCGATGTCGAACAGCTCGTGATGGAGGGGACGGTCGATGCGCTGCCCGTTTTCAGCCACTTGACGGCCGGAGGAACGGTGTCCGGTACACTGCTGCTCGAATCGGGCGAAATCGCCCCGACGTACGGTGAACGGAGTATCGGGGTGGTCCACTCCAGCCTGTGTGTTCGCGGACGGGGCGCGCAGTTCGAAATCGCGGCGCTCGATGCCATCGGTCGCGCGCTCCTCGACAGACTCGACCTTGGGGTATCCGGCATCGCAATCACGTCACGGTCGTTGACACGCATTGCGGGGACCGTCGAGGTGGGACGCGGGCGGGCCACGCTCGGGGAACGCCTGGCGGCGACGGGCCATGCCGCCGTGTTGCGCGCCGTGTTGCGTTTGTGCGGGGCGCCGGCCCGTGCCACAGGCATGCCCTTGGGTCTATACGGGTGTTGCGGATATGATTTCGCTCGTCAGCTCGAAACACTTCCGCCAGCGCGCGCCGATATTCAGCAAGATTCGGATTATGTCTTCTACCTGCCTACGCGACTGTTCGTCATTGACTACGTGACCCAGCATACGGTGCTGATCGTGGCAGTGCCGAGTGCTGCTGACGCGGACCAATGTACCGCGGTCCATGCTCATCTTGCCGAAATGCGGGCGGCTGTCGAGGTCAAGTCGGCCGGTACGTTGGCAGCGGCCCATGTCGGTGATTTTGACAGTGATGTGACCCAGGACGAATTCGAGAGCCAGGTTCGTTCCCTGCAGGAAGCGATCACCGAGGGCCGCATATTTCAAGCGGTGATCGGGCGGACGCTAAGCGCCACGTTCAGCGGTTCGCCGTTGGCCGTATATCGCACACTTCGTCGAACCAACCCCTCGCCCTATCTGTTCTACATGCGCGATGATCGCGGAGTGCTCCTCGGCGCGTCGCCGGAAATGGCCGTTCGCGTCGCACGCGACGGCGCACGGCGCATCGTGGAACTAAAACCAATTGCAGGTACGGCACCGCGCGGCCTCGTCAACGGCCGCATTGATCCCGCTCTGGATGAACGCTACGAGATCGCCCTCAAGGTCGATCGCAAGGAGCTGGCCGAGCACGCCATGCTCGTCGATCTGGCACGGAACGACATCGCTGCCATTTCCCGTCCGGGTACGACGCGCGTGCCGGAGTCGTTCATCATCGAAAAATACTCGCGTGTTCAGCATCTCGTATCGCGCGTACAGGGTGAACTGCTAGGTGGCTACGACGCTCTGGATGCTTATCTTGCGACGATGAACATGGGCACACTGACGGGGGCGCCCAAGCCCGAGGCCATGCGTTTGATCGCCGAAACCGAATCCACCGCACGCGGGTTCTTCGGTGGCGGGATTGGCTTCCTGACGGCGGATGGCGAACTCGAGACGGCCATCGTCATCCGTTCGATGCGCATGCTCGACGGTCGCGTGTACATTCGTGCCGGAGCCGGCATCGTGGCCGACAGCTCACCGACCAGTGAGTGGGCGGAAACGGGCTACAAGGCCCAGGCCTGTATCGATGCATTGAAGGAGGCTGGTCATGCGCCCGATTCTGATCATCGATAATTTCGATTCCTTCGTACACATCCTGGCCGACGAGTTTCGCCAGCGTGTCGAATGCGTTGACGTTCTGCGCAGTTCGGTCCGGGTCGCGGATGTCCTGGACTATGTGCGCCGCAACGATCCGGCGTTGGTGGTCCTGTCTCCCGGTCCGGGACACCCGGCTGAGGCAACCTTGTGCCTGCAGGTGCTGACCGCAGTGCCTCAGCGCGTACCGATTCTGGGCGTGTGCCTCGGCCATCAATGCCTCGTACACCATTGCGGTGGCCAGGTCGCCGCCGCGCGCGCGCCGGTTCATGGCAAGCCGTCGCCGATCGTTCATGATGGGACAGGCCTCTTTGCGGGCGTTCCCAGCCCGATGCGCGTGGGCCGCTATCACTCACTGGTTGCCACGACATTGCCTGACGAACTGGTCGTCACCGCCCGCTGTGGTGACGAGGTCATGGCGGTGCGCCATGTCAGCCGGCCGCTGTGGGGCGTGCAGTTTCATCCCGAGAGCATCCTGACGCCTGCGGGCGGTCTGCTCATTGACAACATGCTTGGATTGACGGAGATACGTGATGCTGCCTGAAGACGTGACATCCAATGAAACCCTGACCGATGACCTTGATCGGATCCTGCAGCCCACCGCGGAGTTGGCCGATCAAGTGGCCTTCCTCGAGAGCCTCGATCCGGTCTCGGTGTCTGCTGTGGATCTCGCGGCAATGGCGTCACTGTTGCGCGCTCGTTGCCATCGCGTAACCAGGCTGCCCGCCAACATCATCGATGTGTGTGGTACGGGCGGCGACCACAGCGGATCGTTCAATATTTCGACGACCACCGCGCTGGTCGTGGCGGCGGCCGGTTTACCAGTCGTCAAGCACGGCAACCGTGCCGTGACCAGTCACTGTGGCAGTACGGATGTCCTCGAGCATCTCGGAATCAACCCGGTGCTTCAGCCTCAGCGCGTCCGTGAGGTGCTCCGTCGCGTTGGCATTGCATTTCTGCCCGCTCCCGCATTCCATCCGGCGGTAGCGGCGGTCATGCCGGCGCGACGGCTCCTCGCGGAACGCGGTCAGTTGACCATATTCAATGTTCTGGGCCCATTGGCCAATCCGGCCGTCCTTCACGCTCAGGCCGTCGGCGTCTACTGTGCAGCGCTGGTTGAGCCGGTGGCTGACGCGCTGCGACACCTGGGCCTGTCGCGTGCACTGGTGTACCACGGGGATGGTATGGATGAAGCGACCCTCACCGGCGTGACGCATTGCGCACTGCTGGATGCGGGCCAGATCAATACGTTTACGCTCGAGCCCGAAGAGGTGGGGCTGACGCGGTGCACGCGTTCTGACCTGGCGGGTGGTTCACCTGCAGAGAATGCCGAGATCATACGGAGTGTGCTGTACGGTCGTGCCCTGGGGCCAAAGCGAGACATCATCGTGTTCAATGCCGGCCTGACCCTGGCCCTCGGTGGAGCGGCGAACAACTTTGTTCAGGGTTGCCAGCTGGCGGAACGTACGATCGATTCCGGAGCGGCCGCTCGTCTGGTGGACGGCGCCGTGCGGGTGAACCATGTCTGACGTGTTGGCCGACATCGTCCGGCACAAGCGCGCGGAGGTCGCGGACCTGACGCCCGCAACCGGTGCCGGTCCGAGTGTGCGCGATTTCGCGGCGACCCTGCGCGGACGCTCCCGGGCCGTGATCGCCGAGATCAAACGTCGCTCGCCCGCTGCTGGGCCGCTCAACGAGAACTGTGATGTCACAGCCGTGGCTGCATGTTATGCGCGCGGCGGGGCCGTCGCGCTGTCCGTGCTGACCGATCAGGCCTATTTCGGCGGACACATCGACGACCTGGCGGCCGTGCGTCAAGCGACGATGCTACCGGTCCTGCGCAAGGATTTCATCATTGATCAGCGCCAGATTGCCGAAGCCCGGGCGCGCGGCGCCGACGCGTGCCTGCTTATCGTGGGCACTGTGGACGACGACGCACTGGCCAAGCTCAAGCATGACATAGAACAGCTCAGGATGACTGCTATCGTCGAGGTGCACACTGCCGAAGAGTTGCGGCGTGCCGTGCGGCTGGCACCCGACGTCATGCTGATCAATCAGCGTAATCTGCACGACTTATCGATCGACCGCTCGACGGTTGCCAGGCTGGTCGAAGCGTGTCCCGACGAAGTCCTGCTCATTGCCGCGTCGGGCATGCGCGATGCGGCGGATGTGGCCGGGCTGCCGGCGCGGGTCAACGGCGTACTCATTGGGACCAGCCTCATGCGCAATTCCGACCCGACGGCCTTGCTGCGATCAATGACTACGGCCGGCTGCGCGGAGGGGGTATCGTGATGGCCGACCACGGACCGGCGATCAAGATCTGCGGCGTGACCCGCGTAGAGGATGCCTGTCTCGCCGAAGGCCTCGGTGCTGATTACATCGGCATGATTTTTGCCGGAGGCTCGCCTCGGCGTGTGACGCCTGCCGACGCACGGGCCATGGTGGCGTGTCTGACGCGGGCAGTGCCCATGGGGGTGTTTGTCGAACAGACGTGGGCGGAAATCGAGGACATCGTTTCCGCTGTCGGTCTACGCGGAGTTCAGGTGTACCGTGCGCCCGAGGGAACCATCGCCGGGGTGACGATGGTTCACGCCGTGCACGTCGCCGAACGCCGCGTGACGCTGCCGCGCGGCCCGTACACCGATTTCTTTCTGTGTGACACGTTCGACACGCGAATGCAGGGTGGAACCGGTCGGGTGTTTGACTGGAGCCACCTGCCGGCCGAGCGAGATCTGCTGTTCGTCGCTGGCGGTATCGGTCCGCGAAATGTTCAGCGGGCACGGGCGCTCGGCGTGCATGCCGTGGACGTGTGCAGTGGTGTCGAAGCACAACCGGGGATCAAGGATCCCAATCAACTACAGGCGTTGTTTGCCGCGGCGCGGGCGCTCGAGCCGAGCGTCGAAGGAAAGCGATCATGATCTCACACACGACAGCACGCGCGTTCGGAGGGGCATTCGTACCCGAAACGCTCGTCGGTCCTCTGGCCGAAATCGGCGTGGCGTTTGCCGAGGCGGTCGCCGACCAGCGGTTCAATCTCGAACTGGACAGCCTGTTGCGCGATTTCGCGGGGCGGGCAACGCCGTTGTATTACGCCCGGCGATTGTCCGAGGCATATGGTTGTCGCCTGTTTCTCAAACGCGAGGACCTCTTGCACGGCGGTGCACACAAGACCAACAATACGCTTGGGCAGGCGCTGTTGGCCCAGCGCATGGGCAAGACACGGCTCATCGCCGAGACCGGTGCCGGACAGCACGGCGTGGCGACGGCCATGGCGGGGGCGCTGGTCGGCTTGCCGGTCGAAGTATACATGGGCACTGTCGACATGGCGCGCCAGCAACCGAACGTCCAGCGGATGCAACTGTTTGGCGCGCGTGTGCATGGGGTCGATGGCGGCACGGCGACACTCAAGGATGCCATCAATGAAGCCATGCGTGATTGGATTGCCACGGCCGGGGACACCTACTACGTGTTCGGTACGGCGGCCGGCCCCGATCCCTTTCCAGGCATCGTGCGTCACTTTCAGGAGGTCATCGGGCGCGAGGCACGCGCACAGATCATGCGCGCGACGGGGGCTCTGCCACAAGCGGTGATGGCCTGCGTCGGTGGTGGCAGCAACGCAATCGGTATGTTCTCGGCATTTATCGACGACGTTGACGTGCGTCTGGTTGGCGCTGAAGCGGCTGGCCATGGTATCGAGAGCGGGCGCCATGCGGCCACATTGCAGTGTGGCACACCGGGCGTGTTTCACGGCTCGTATTCGTTGTTCCTGCAAAACGACGACGGGCAGATTGCCGACGCCCATTCCATTTCTGCCGGCCTGGATTATCCGGGAGTCGGTCCTGAGCACGCCCGTTTGCAAGCTGCCGGCCGGGCTGAGTACGTCGGCGTCACCGATGGTGAGGCGCTGGCTGCCTGTCAGGCGCTGGCCCGCAAAGAAGGCATCCTCGGTGCTCTCGAATCGGCCCACGCTGTGGCCGTGGTGCCACGCATCGTCCCGGAACTCGGCACCGACGCCGTGGTCCTGGTCAATCTCTCGGGTCGCGGTGACAAGGATCTGGACACACTCATGAAAGCGCAGGTCGGACCATGAAACGTTTTGAAGACCTATTCTTCACTCGGCGCAAACGGGCGGTCATTCCTTTTCTCATGCTCGGTGACCCGGGTATCGCTTCGAGCATCGCGCTGGTGCGGGCAGCGCTCGAAGCCGGTGCCGATGCACTCGAACTCGGCATTCCGTTCTCCGATCCATTGGCGGATGGTCCGGTCATTCAGCGCTCGGCGTCCCGGGCTCTCGCTGCCGGCGCGCGCGTTGAGTCGTGCCTGGCTGCAATCGAGGAGATCCGTCGTGTGACCGATGTGCCCATCGGCCTGCTGGTGTACTACAACCTCGTTCATCACTACGGCCTGCGCGAGTTCTGTGGCCGCTTCGCCGATGTCGGAGGAGACGCCGTGCTGGCTGCCGACTTGCCGCTCGAGGAGTCGCTGCCGCTCGAGGCCGAACTGGCTGACAATGGGCTTGGTGCCGTGCACCTGATCGCACCCAACAGCCCGCCGCTGCGGACGCTTGAACTGTTACGCCGCAGCACCGGCTTCGCCTATGTAGTCAGCCGCTTCGGTCCCACTGGCCCCAGTGCCAACTTGCAACAATCGACCGTCGACCGCCTGCGGCAACTGCGCTTGATGAGCGACCGGCCACTGGTTGTCGGGTTTGGCATCAGCAGTCCGGATCAGGCCGATAGGCTATTCAAGCATGGCGCTCACGGCGTCATCATCGGCAGCGCCCTGATTCGCGCCGTCGAAAAGCAACTGAACGACATTGATATGGCCCGTGATACGCTGCGCTCCGCAGTGAGCGCCTACACCCGGTTGGAGAGGAGTGCATTGTGCTCATCGTCATGAACAACGACGCCACGGCCGAACAGGTCGATGGCGTGTGCGCCACAATCAAGGCACTGGGCTATACGCCGCGTCCGATGCCGGGTGCCCAGCGCACCGCCGTCGGGGTCATCGGTAATGATGGCATCGTACCGCGTGAAAGCCTGGCAGGGTTGCCCGGTGTCCGTGAACTCATCCGTGTTTCCAAGCCGTACAAGCTGGTGTCCCGCGAATTCCAGTCATACGACACAGCCATCACCGTTGGTTCGACGACCATCGGTGGCGGTGACCTGGCCATGATCGCCGGGCCGTGCAGCGTCGAAGATCGCGATACGACCCTGCGGATTGCCGAGCGTCTCGCAGAGATCGGCGTGACGTTGTTTCGCGCCGGTGCGTTCAAGCCTCGGACCAGTCCGTACAGTTTCCAGGGGCGTGGTCAGGAAGGGCTCGATGTGCTGGCCGATATCAAGACACACACCGGGATGCAGGTGGTTACGGAGGTCGTGGATACCGAATCGCTGCCGGCCGTGGCCGACGTCGCCGACATCCTGCAGGTCGGCGCGCGCAACATGCAGCACACCTCGCTGCTCAAGCGCCTCGGTAAGATTGACAAACCTGTGCTACTCAAGCGGGGTATTGCCGCCACCGTCGACGAATTGCTCATGGCTGCCGAGTACATCGTCAGCAATGGTAACCAACAGGTCATCCTGTGCGAGCGGGGCGTGCGCACATTCGGCACCCACGCCCGCTTCATGCTCGACCTGGCCGCGGTCCCAGTTCTCAAGCAACTGAGCCACCTCCCGGTCATCGTCGACCCCAGTCACGCTGCCGGCATCGTTCACCTGGTCGAACCCCTGGCTTTGGCCGCCGCCGCCGTTGGTTGCGATGGTTTGATCGTCGAGGTCCATGACGAACCGACGGCCGCCTGGTGTGACGGGGCGCAGGCGCTGCTTCCCGAACAATTGACTACGTTGCACGACAAAGCGTCCGCGATTCGAGCTGTGACGATGGCGCCTTGTGTGGATCGGACGGCATAGCGGGTCTGCGAAGCTCGAGGCACAGCCGAGCAAGACGAACCCGGTCGGACGACGCACACCATCTGAAAGCGCTGGTCATTCCCTCGACGCTCGCCCCACAAAAAACGCATATCCATAATACGCCCCAAAGCGCTCGAACATCTCCAACTCCCGCCGCGCTTCATTCAACACCGCTTCGGCCTCAGCTATGCCGGTCCAGGCCTCGGCATACTGCTCGACCTTGGCGGCCAGCGGAGTGTAGTAGTGGTCGTACCAGGAGGATGCGGGGAGCGTGAAGTGGGTGATGGGTGTGAAGCCGGCCGACTCCAACGTCTTCACCTTGGTCTCGACCGGGGCGATGCCCGGATAGGCGGTCCAGAACTGCTCTACTTCATCTGGCGGATTCGGTTTCAACCACACGACTTCGGTGGCCGCGACATAGCCCCCGGGCCTGAGCAGCGGTTTGACGCTTTCGAGTCCAGTGTCGAAGCCCACGATGTACAGCGCGCCCTCGGACCATACGATGTCGAAGCTGGCCGCTTGGAACGGCAGTCGGCGCATGTCGGCTTGGATCGTCGTGAGTGGGCCGGCAAGACCGGCCGCAGCGGCGGACATACCGAGGCGGTGGAGCATGATCGGCAGGTTATCGACGGCCACGACCGGACCGCCGCTTTGGCGCAGAAGTTCCAGTGTCTGCATCCCGGGGCCGCACCCGAGGTCGAGGATACACGGGGTGCCCGGCAGGTCGGTCATCGCGGCGTAGGCGCGGCGTGTGGAGGTATCATCGCCGGGGCCGGCACGCGGAAGGGTGCAGTACAGCTCGGTGAAATAACTCATGAACGCATGATAACCGGTCCGTGGGTACCCCGTGAGCCGCCCACGAGCCGGTACACCCCAATGTATCACCACGCCTTCATTGCGACGGACGACCGACGATCGACGACCGGCGTGCGGCGCGCAGCGCGCAGCGCGCTCAAGGTTTGCGGGGCCTATTGCCCGGGCTTCACTGCCCGGGTCGCAATGAACATGGCCATATGCTTACTCAATGCGTTGTTCGGATCGGTGTCTTCGAACATCGCGGTCAGCATGAAGCCGGCATCGAGTTGGCCGCCGATCTGGTCGGTCAGGGTGTGACCGAACATCAGGGGTTCTTCACGATCGATATAGTACTGCCGCTCTTCGGGGGTCAGGTCGGTGGTCTCGGCGAAGGGCAGGCTGTGACGGACCGTGAACGTGCCGGTATCCTCGAGTTGTTTGCCGTCGAAAATGAACTGGGCCGGGTTGGAGAAGCCGGTCATGAGAATGCCGCCAGGGGCCAAAACACGGAAACACTCGCCCCAGATTGGGCGGAGGTCAGGGGCGTAACAGTTGGAGCATGGGTTGAACACCATGTCGAAGCAACCGTTGCGAAACATCGACAGGTCGGCCATGTCGCCGACGAGGGTCTGGATATCGAGGTTGTCACGCTCAGCGACGGCGCGATCCTGGGCCAATTGTGCAGGGGAAGCGTCAAGAATGGTCACGCGGGCACCGGCGGCAGCGAACAATGGGCCCTGCTGGCCACCGCCGCAGGCCAGGCCCAGTATGCGGCAACAGTCCATGGGTGGAAACCACGTGGGGGGTACGGGACGTTGGGGTGTCAGGACGACTTCGAGCGCACCGCCACGAGCGGCGTCGACGGTGGCGCTGTCGACCGGGACGGTCCACTGAGAACCGCGCGCGACCTCGGCGTCCCAGGCGGTGCTGTTGTATTTGTTGATGTCCATAGTGTGTCAGGGGCCGAACAGGTCCTTGGCCAGATCCTGGGGTGTCGTGACCGGTTTCTTGCACACGTAGTTCTGGCAGACGTAGGCGGCGGCGTTGCCTTTGTACAGTGTCTTGCGATGCATGAGCGGCAGTCCGTCGGCGGCTGCAGCCGCCTCGGGTGTGGCGATGCCGACGACCTTGTTGGGCAGATAGTCGGCATACACCGTGGTGATGAGAGCGGCGCCGGCCGGATCGTCGGCGCGCGTGACGATGGCGATTTCCTTAGGCGGTTGCAGATAGAACAGCAGCGCCCAATGCATACGAGTCAGCGCGCCCTGTGCGAGGTTGCGGCTCATGGCGCTCAAGATCGACTCACCGACCGCTTTGAGGTCGGGCCGGCGCAGATGGATGGCCAGGCGCAGGTTGTTCAAGGCGGCGACGGAGTTGGCTGAAGGGACGACGCTGTCACGTGCGTTCTTGCTGCGTACGATGAGTGTTTCGGCGTCGTGGGCCGTGTAAAAGAATGTACCATCGGTCGTGTCGCGAAAATGGGCAACCATGGCCTCGTTGAGTTGTTCTGCCGCTCGAATCCACCGGATGTCGGCAGTGGTTTCGTACAATGTGATCAATGCTTCGATGACGTTGGCGTAGTCGGCCGCGTAGCCACCGATGTGAGTCGTGCCCCGATGGTGGGCGCGGTACAGGCGACCGTCGCGGAGCATGGTGGTCAGGATGAAGTTGGCGGCTTGTTCGGCTGCGCGAGTGTAGCGCGGCTCGCCGAGGACGCGACCCGCGCGGGCCAGCTGGTTGATCAGCATGCCGTTCCATTCGCTGAGAATCTTGTCATCCAGGCCAGGGTGAATCCGCTTGGCACGGACATCGAAGACCCTTTGTTTCATGCCGGCCAGTTTCGCCCGCCAGTTGTCTACTGTCAGGTCCCATGACGTGGCAAACTCACTGTCGGGTGTATCGATGTACAGAATGTTGACTCCATGGTGCCAGTTGCCGCCCGGTGTGGCGTTGTAGTAGTCACAGAACAGTGCGCCGTCGGTGTCGCCCAGAATGGCGAGCAGCTCATCTTGCTTCCATGTGTAGAACTTGCCCTCCTCACCTTCGCTGTCGGCGTCACGCGACGAGTAGAACCCACCTTTGTCATCCTGCAGATCGGCGATGCAGTAGTCGAGAATGCTACGGGCGACGCTGGCGTACAGTTCGTTGTGTGTGATCTGGTAGGCGCTGAGATACACGCCGCAGACGCGGGCCTGGTCGTAGAGCATTTTCTCGAAGTGTGGAGCGAACCACCTGGGGTCGACACTGTAGCGGCAGATCCCACCACCGATGTGATCATAGATCCCACCATATGCCATCTGCTGCAGCGTCAGCTCGACCAACTCGACGTTCTCGGCCTTGGACACATGCGGGTGGGTCGCGAAGTCGCGGAGTATCAGCTCCATCGGCATGGTCGGCGGGAACTTGTTACGCTGACTGCGAAAACCGCCCAGCGTGCGATCGAAGCGTCCGGCCAAACCATCAACTACACGTGAAACAGTGTCGCGATCAAGAATCGTGTTGCCGGCGACGAGCCGCTTGCTGCGCTCGACCCGCTGGACCAGTGCACTGGCATCGGCGACCAGGCCGTCACGGTCGTTGTTCCAGCGGTACACCAGGTCTTCGAGCAGCTCGCCGAAGCCCTGGCGATTGCCGCGCGTGTGCGGTGGGAAATAGGTGCCGCACAGAAAGGGCTTGCGCTCGGCCGTCATGAACACGCTCATCGGCCAACCGCCGCGGCCGGTCTGCGCCTGAGTGGCCGCCATATAGATCTCGTCGACATCGGGACGCTCCTCGCGATCGACCTTGATCGACACGAAGTGTTCGTTGAGCACCTTGGCGATCGCCTTGTTCTCGAAGCTCTCGCGCTCCATGACATGGCACCAGTGGCAGGCGGCATAACCGACACTGAGGAATACCGGCTTGTTCTCGGCTCTGGCTTTGGCGAAGGCTTCCTCGCCCCACGGATACCAGTCGACCGGGTTGTAGGCGTGCTGCAGCAGATACGGGCTTGACGCATTCGCGAGGCGATTCGCTTTTCCGGCGTGTTGGCCGTCACTTCCGCACAATACAAGCATGGCCAGGGTCGTGAGCGTGGTCATCATTGGGCCTTCCGCGGGGCAGATCGTGGATACAGTGTCGATCACACGTCATTCTGCCACATTGGGGCACCGGATGCCAAACCCACCATACAGGAGTCCCGATGTGCGACACCTAATGTCGGCGCGCGACGATCTCGATCATGGGTGGGGTCATGAACACTGCGTCGGGGTTGGCCGTGTGCTCCGCCCAATCGTCATGAAAGGCCTTGACGTCTTCGGCGGCCAGGAAGCCTCCGTCCTGCAACAGTGGCAGAAAGTTGACGAAGAAGGAATCAGGCCACTGCCACAGAGGTTCGTGCGGCCGGGCCATGCGCACGAGCGGGCGGACGTCTTCGATGTCGAATCCCCGAGCGGCGAGGATCCCCGGGAGGCGCTGGCCGATATTGGAGTCACCGCCTCGGGCGCACCAACTCGCGTCAACCGCTGCAAGTGCGCGGCTGAATGCCTGGCTTGGCGGGGCAATATTCATTCCCACATAGTGATGGTATTCCTGAATGGCAAAAACGGCGCCGGGACGAAGCGCACGAGCGACTGCGTCGACGATGGCTTCAGGGTGGCGTACGAAGCACAGCACCCAACGCAGGTACGCGCCGCTGCACGAACCGGGTTGCACATCGATCAGGGCAGCGTCGCTGACCTGCGCATCGATATGTGCGATGCCCACAGATTGGGCCGTTCTCTGGAGGTGCCCGATGAACTCCGCTGATTCATCGATAGCGATGATCTGCCCTGTTGGACCGACCAGTTGTGCGAGGTCGACTGCGGCGAATCCGGGGCCGCTACCGACATCCAGAAGTGTGTCGCCCGGGCCGAATCCACTGCGCTCCCACAGGCGCGCCGCCTGGCCGGACCACAAGCGATGCTGCAGACCCAGCCGTTGGAGTTCGGCGCTGTGTGTTCCCAGGACATATTCTTTCTTGCTCATATTGACGCATACCGTATGGCAAAGATCGTATTCGATCGACCGAAAACTGAATGTCCAATTCGAATAGTATTCCTGCACGATGCGTGGAGCAAAATAGCTTCCTCGACTTCTGGCCGTGGAGCTGCCGGGGCGTCGGTTCACCACAGCTCTTGAAGCAATAGTTTGAATGCCCGTTTCTCGGCAGCGGGCTCGACCAGTGACCGGCGGTTGGAACACGCGCGTTTCAGCTCCCGATAGAACTTGCGGTCCGATTCGGCCCGATGCAACAAATGGGTCAACGCGGCCGTGTTGCCACATTCGAAGAAGCCGGGGTAGTCGTGACCGAGCAGCCCGATGGACCCGTCGATTCGAGAGCTGAGGATCGGCGTGTGGTTGGCCAGGGCTTCGCAAATCACATTGGCCCCTCCCTCCATCTTCGAACTGAGAACCATCAGCTGCGAACTGGCCAGCAGGTGACCGATGCGGCGCGAACTGATCTCGTTCAGCCAGCGGTATCGCGGGTAGCGCTGCTCGAGAGCTCGGGCCCGGCGAGCCAGTGCCGCGGTGTAGGCACCACCGGCATGCAGGACATGGATATGCGACTCGGTCGGCAGGCGACCCGTGGCCAGGGCTGTGCGGAACGGATCCTTGACCGCACGGAGGTGGCCGATGACGCACACATCGAAACGATTCCGGTGTGAGGTGACCTCATCGGGGCACGGAACGGCAGATTGGATGATCACGCTGGCCTTCGCCCGGCAGGGGCGCGGCAATCGCAGGATGGCTCGAGGCTGGAGCACGATCAAGCGGGTGGCGAGTGTGAGGGAACGTTGTGCAGCCCGGCTATCCGGGAGATCTCGATAGAGATCCGTACCCGTCAGCGCCACGACGATCGGCAGATCGGGCTGCTCGCGGCGGAGGCGCGCCACTGCAGCACTCGTGTAGCGAGCGTGCAGGGCGATGAGTGCCGCGCATCTGCGGCCATCGAGTTCGTCAAGGATGGGTGCCTGGTGCCCCAGATCCCTGAGGATCCTGGCCCATCGTCGCGCCGTGACACGATTGCCACTGCGGCCAGGTGGGGCTGGGCAGAGTATGGGGATGCGCATGGCTGAATCCATCTGAGGACGACTGTCTTATCTGCACAGAATGACTATCCTATGGGAAGTGGGACGACGAGCGAAGACATCCAGAAGCCGCCGGTGGGTACCACCGCGGCATCAGCAACATGCCGAGGTCGAGGCCGCGGACGATGACCGGCCCGCGGTGCCGGATCACCCGATGATCCCAAGCCGTGATGCCACTGTAGTGGCTTCGCGCAAGGATCTAAAGGAGCTGGTCGAACATGTTCGGGAACACAAACGGTTTTCATTCGATACCGAGTTCATCGGTGAGAGCAGTTACCACCCGCACCTGTGCCTGATTCAGGTCGCAACGGCTGACCGTGTCACACTCCTCGATCCATTCGAGGACATCGATTACAAGCCATTCTGGGATCTGGTTGCGGATGCGGACATCCGGACCATCGTGCACGCGGGTGCCCAGGATCTCGAGCCGCTGGTCAGATTGCACGGCAAACCACCAGCCAACATTTTCGACACCCAGGTGGCCGCAGGGTTCGTCGGGTTGCCCTATCCCTTGTCGCTTCAGAAGCTGGTGCATGCCCTGATCGGGGTCAAGCTGGCCAAAGGCCATACGTTCACGCGCTGGGATGTGCGCCCCATTTCTAATCGCCACATCAGGTATGCCGCCGATGACGTGCGCTATCTCGTGGCCATGGCGGATGAGCTCGACAAACGTTTGAAGAAGCTTGGACACACTTCCCATGCCGCGGCTGCGTGTGCACCATTGACCGAGCAGGGCAATTTCGTCTTCAATCCGGACGTCCAGGCGACACGTGTGTCCAAGACCAGCATGCTCAAACCGCGCCAACGCAATGTTCTGCGCGAACTGGTTGCGTGGCGTGATGCGGCCGCGCGTGCCGAGGATGTGCCGCCCCGAACCATGTTGCGGGACAACTTGCTGCTCAAGCTGTGCAAGATCACGGATCCTGGCCGTGAGCAGCTCAAGCAGATTCCGGGTTTGCCTTCGCCGGTCATCAAGGGCTACGGGCGCGAATTGGCCGAGGCGATCAAGCTCGGACTGTCGGCCAAGGTCGAGCCCTCCACCACACCAAAGGTCGAGGAGACGATCGACGATCGACTGTTCCTGGACAGGCTGTGGCTGGTTTTCGCGGCGTACCTCATGGGACGCGGGGTGGATCCAGGATTGGTGGCCACGCGCGGCGAGATGGCCGACCTGTACTACGCTTCGCGTAATGGTCGCGGTACTGACGACCATCGATTGCTCAACGGGTGGCGTGGCCAGGTGGCTGGCGAATTGCTCCGCAAGGCTCTCGAGGGATCCTCCTTTGGTCTCGAACTCGACTGGAGCGTGGCAGGGCTGTCTTCCAAAATCAAGAAGACCAAGGGGTAGGCCCGTGTTTCCGTGGGTACAGTTGATGGTCCTCATGGTTACGTGGGGCTGTGCCTGTGTGCCCACGCCACCTCCGGCTGCAGCGCCAGCTCGCGAGAACCCCACTCCGCCCACCGGCGAACCACCGGTCAACTCACCCGCCGACGCAGTCCCGCGCTCGCCCCTTTATCGGGAGGCTCTGCGTGAGTTCGAGCGTGGTGATTATTTCAAGCCCATTATTGACGATGCCTCCGCGCTATATGGCCAACTGGCGCCCCTGGTCGTCCAGGAAACCCGTGGAACCGATGACAGCCGAAGAGTATGTGGGGCCGTTCTGGCACGGGGGCAAGTCGACGATCGGGTTCCAACGGTGTATTACGAAGAGACTGCGATCGACCTCGACGGGCGGTCGCACATTCAGATGCGCTATGTGTGGTTCTATCCTCCCTGGGCGGTCGAGCAGCTGATCATCACGCTGGCAACCGATGGGCGGCCCGTGATGTGGGAGATACAGGCCGGTCCGGTCCGGGCCGTGTTCGTGTCACGCTCGATCGAAGAAGCGGCTGCCCGAATCAATGGCCCCGCTCTGGCGGGTCGAACGTTTGCGATCGAGCCCAGCCTGCAGGCGTCTCCCGATATCATCGTCCCCCGCACGCTTGCTGACAGTCCTGTGGTCGTGGGGCCGTGGGTCTACCTTGCACACACGCCACCGCACGTGACCACGGTGTTGTGTCGTTGCATGCCTTCGCAGGTCAACGATTTCCGCCATATGGTGTCTTATCGGCTTGCGCCGGCCAGTGATTTGCGTATCCTGGGTGAGACCCGGTGGACCAACTGGGAGTCGCGCGTGGGTGATCTGCGGTTGCCGCCCGAGTTCTGAGCAGGTCCATTGACCATCAACTCACGATCCCGCGCAACCAGCTGAGAATGATGTACATCATGTAGGACCCTGCGAGGAGCGGGCAGCCGTACGCGAGTGCATAGGCCCCGATGAAGACCTGCTGCTTCCAGTACGACAGCAGCCAGAAGAGTGGGCCGGTGCCGCGCATCGACCGTGTGAACAGAATGACGAAGTTGCCGAGCAGCCACGCACCAGCCAGCGCCAGAAAGATCGGTATCGACCAACCTGGCACGAACCGCAGGATGGGATAGGCAATAACGATCGTCAAGCACACGATGATGGTGGCCGGGAGATGAATCAGAATGCACACGCCCGCGATCAGCGCACCTGCGCACTTCAATAAGAATACAGGAATGTTCTGCAGTGCCTGACCAAGAAACTCGACCAGTGCGATGGCCGCGTGAGCACCTACAAATGCGCACCACCATGAGACCAGAAACAGTACGGGTAAAGCGACGAAGCCAATGAGTAACTGTTTTCCGGGTTCACTATCTGTGATGCTGAATCTGGACATAAGACACTTTCAACCACGCCTGACTCATTTCGCGGCATCATATGGCCACCGCGGGCCTCAGTGCAAGGCGTTCAGTTGATCGATGTTGTGCTGCAATGTCTCTTCGACCTGCTGAATCGGTCGGCGCAGCGCGCTCACGACGATGTCATTCAATGGTGCGACATCCGTGCCGTCACCCTCGAGCAGGCGCTCGCGCGCCCGCAGGCTGTCACGGGCCGCCTTGGAGAACACGGCTCCAACCAGGGCCATGAGGATGAGCACCGCGACGACCAGGCCGGCAAGCACCTGGTTGGCCGACAGGGCTTCGACGGCGACGCGCGCGGTATGGATGTTCATGCCCAGGCCATCGTCGGCCAGAGCGAGTCCTGCGGCGGCAAGCGGTTGCCCAAACGGAAACCACAGAATGACAACATAGGGTCCCAGGCGACGCAACATGCGCCCGACGAGGTGGGGTTGTTGTGCGACGAACGGAGCCAGGGCGGCCATTCGTTGGCCCTCGGCCACCTCATTGACCTGTACGCGAAACTGGCGGGTCAGTTGCGCTGCGGTTGGCAGTTCGAGCCGGGCGAACGGTGTACCGGCCAAGCGGCGGCTTGACCCCGTCGACCACCGCGCCCATGCGCTGTTCGAGGCTTGATCCGTCTGCCTGGAACACGTCGTTGGCGTCGTCCCTCTGTGCCGGCAACGCCGAGCGAATACCGTCGATCAGGGCACCCACGAGTGCCAGCGGCCAAGCGATGGCGCCCAGGACCGACCACCGGCTGATGCGTTCGCGAAACAGGGTGGTCGACCAACTGCTGAACAACCGCGCAGGATTGTGTAGCCGCCGCAGCAACGGTTCGGTATACGAGGGGGGAATGGCGCGGGTTACGACTTCGCTGATCTCTTCCTCCGCACTCGCATGGCGCAACTGTTCCAGGTGGTCCTGCGGTTTGAAATGGTCACAAATACGCTGGCGCTGAACACGGAGTTGAAATTCGAGGTTGGCCTGCTTGCTGGTCTCGGTCGATTCGGCTGTTGGTGGAGAGGTCAGCAGGGTCGACAGGCGCTTGAAGTCCTCGGTGGCGGCAGCGACTGCGCGAATCATGTCAGGCGATTGTTCGCGAAGGGCAGTTACGCTGTCGAGGTTGCGGCTTTGTGCGATGACCGCAAGCGCGTCATCGGATGTGCGATGTCGCGCGCTGATGAGGAAAGTACGCTCTGCGGTAGCGGCTGCGTCGCTCGCTGCGACTTGGCGATCCAAAGTCGTGCGCATGTGCTCGAGGGCAGCAGCCGGTGTACCATTGGATTGCGCCAGCAGCCAGTCGATCTTGTTGACGACGTAGACGAAATTGTCCCGGTCCTTGAGGACTTGCTGGATTTCGGAAATGCCCCGAATGTCAGCGACCTTCTTCGGTGTCGTGACCCAGATGATCCCGTCGAGCAGACGGGCGACGGAGCGGACCACTTGAATATGGCTGTCGAAGAGCGAGTCGTAATCAGGAAGATCGATGAGCACCAGGCCGCGCATAGCAGCCGGCGCAGTGGTACGATAGATTACCTCCTCGGGCATGTCTTGAAGCCGGGCCTCGAGGGCCGCACGGTCCTGAGCACACAGGAATGCAGTCGGCCGACAGGTGCCCTCGCCGGGGCGTTCACCGCCCGCCGTCACGCCAGCACCGGCAAGGGCGTCGATCAACGTGCTCTTACCGACGTCCTTACCCCCTAGAATACCCCACACCCACAGGTGATCGGTCAAGGCCACGCCGGCACCGGTGGTCAACTCGAGCGGATCGAGGTCGAGCAACTCGCCGAGACGGAGGTTGACGTTCTTCAGTGTTGCTTCAGCAGTGGTTCCGTGCATCGCAATCGCCCATCTTTATGCGTGTCGTGTATTTCGGGCCGGGGACGACCAGTACATCAGTGCGCGCAGAAGTGGATCCTTCATGTCCAGGTGGCGCGTGGGAACGCGTACGAGGTTGGCATCCGTTTGTTCGACCAATGTTTCCCGTATGAGTGACTGATAAGCTCGAACCGTCGTCTGGTATGCCAGGAACGCTGGTGACTTCTGGACAGCGCGCGTCAGACCCTTGCCTCCGAAGAATCCGGCGACAGACACTGCTGCCCAGGTCAATGACATGCCCGCGCCACCCAGCAACAAAAGATCAGCCACCAGCAACGGGACGCCGACCGCGACGGCCGCGGCATCACCGCGCCGTGTTTGGCGAGCAGCCTCCTCCTTCCAGGCATCGATGTGCGCCCTGATGCGCACGGCCCAGTCATGTGCATCCAGTTCCGGCTCTGTCCATTGGCACGCGAAGTCAGGGGCGGCAACATAAGCATGATCGAGAATAATTCGTTCGATGCGGTCGGTTGCATGGGAGAAGCGTTGTGTGCAATTGCGCTGGAGCACCGCCGCCAGATCGGCAGGCGTTTTGTCGAAATTGACCTCGCCGCGACCGGCAGTCCAACGTTTGACGCGCCGCTGGACCTCGCGAAACAGCGTATACAAAGGCACGAGTCGCGAGCCGAGCCCCAACATGTCGCGTTCGCTGGCATCGAGCAGATCCGTAGTCAACGAGGTGTGCTCAGAGAGCGTCGCGAGTTCGCTCGCAATACGCTGGCGGAGGTCGGCTGATTGTTCGGTGCGCTCAACGTTGATACGGATGACCTCGGCCGTGCGCGCCTGGATATCGCCGGTCAAAGCAGTCGTCCGGCCATCGTTTGCGGTGGATGCGATCCACTCCATGATATGCGAGACCGTTGCCGGTGCAGCAGGCCGATAGCCGATGCCACGCATGAACGGATTGAAACAATGGGCTGCGGCGCCATGAGACCTGGCATGGTCGGCCATGCGCCCACGCTCCTCAGTATCGAGGTCGGGGCCGGATTCGTTGCGATTGAAGACCACGAATACGGCCGCGCCGTAGCGCCGACGGGCATCCTCGAGGTCGCCAAACACACCGGCATCGAACCACCGTTCTTCGTCGACCACCACGATGAGTGCGTCGAACCACGGGAGGAGTCGCCGAGTCACCGATCCTTCATCAGCGGACATCAAGCTGGTGACGTCCGGTGTATCGATCAGGATGCGCCCGTCCCATGCAGGACGCGCCAGAGGCGCGACCGTCAAGGTGTCGTAGCGCCCGGAGGACGTCGCGCCGTTGAGCAGAACATGCGGAGTCAGATCGGGGAAGGCCAGGTTCTGGTTCATCCAGCCGGCCAATTGCTCCGGCTCTACGGCGCCTGCGATGGGGCCGGTGGTCTCGTGGGCATGGGCACTGATTGAGCTGATCTCGCGTCCGGCCAGGGAGTTGAACAGTGTGCTCTTGCCCGATGATGCCCCACCCAGCAGCCCGACGATCCGGGGGGCCTCGGCGATGGTCAGTTTGAAACGAAGCGTGGCCGCCGCGTGGAGGTCGGTGGTGTCCCATCCCAGATCCAGATCCACCAGTCGACGAAGCGTTGCGGGGTTGCTGAGAAGCGTGAGATGCTGGTCGGCGGCGTCGGCCATATCTGTCATCATAGTCATGCGATAAGTCGTTGTCATACCTGGGTCTGGCCGATCAAGTGGTTGCGTCCGGTTCCATGTGTACCGGGCTGTGTAACGGCTGTCGCTTCAAGAATAGCGCGGCTCAAGTGACTTCGCTCGTACCATCGGCATATTGGCCGATTGGGGCCATGCGCACCTGTGTACATCGATTAGGAGAAGGCCAGGGTGTCCTATAGAATGTCCGCCCTATGACTATCAACAGCCTCATTTTGATGACGTGTCTTCTCCTTTCCGATGACGGAAATGCGACGAGGCCCGGCGGGCCCGAGGGCTGGCCGGCCGCCGCCCGCCAGCTGCAGGGCGAACTCGAACAGATCGTTTTGTCGACCACCGACCCCGCGCGCTTGCGTGCCTGGCACGATCTGCTGGCCAGCGAACCCCATATGGCAGGTTCACCAGGTGACGCACGGCAGATCGAGCGTCTGGTGGCAGCGTTTGATGATATGGGGCTCGAGGTCACTCGGCACGAATTCTGGCCATTGCTGTCGCGACCCATCGACAGCCAACTGTCCATCGTGGCACCCGATGTCGTGGAGTTGGCGGTCACCGAAGAAATCCTGAGCGAGGACGCCTACACACAGCATGCCGATCTCAATCCCGGATGGAATGCTTTTGGTGCCTCGGGTGACGCGACCGCCGGCGTCGTGTATGCCAATTACGGCACTAAGGAAGACTTCGATCAGCTTTCAGAAATGGGCGTCCGTTGCACAGGCCAGATCGTCATTGCCCGATATGGGCGCAACTATCGAGGCTACAAGGCCAAGTTCGCCGAAGCTGCCGGGGCGGTGGGTTTGATCATCTACACCGATCCAGCAGACAGTGGTTACGCCCGCGGATTGATGTACCCTGAGGGTGGTTACGCCAATCGCACATCGATCCAGCGTGGTTCGATCAAGACCCTCGATTACGCAGGTGACCCGCTGACTCCGTTCGTCGAGGCGACGGCGCAGGTCGAACGTCTCGATGAACACGACGTCGCCCTGCCGCGGATCCCGGTTCAACCCGTCGGCTGGGGCGCTGCTCAAGAGATCATGCAGCGGATGACCGGCGCGAGCGTGCCGTCCGCCTGGCAAGGTGGTTTGCCGCTGCGCTACCGGTTGACGGGTGGTGACGCACTCAAGGTCCGGATCAAAGTGACCCAGGAACGGAATGTGACCAAGACAGCCAACGTGCTCGGGACGCTTCGTGGGACCAAATATCCCGAGCAGCACATCATTCTCGGATGTCATCACGACGCATGGGGCTTCGGGGCAGGTGATCCTGTTTGTGGGTTGATCACCATTATGGAGGCTGCCCGTGTTCTGTCCGAGGCTGCTGCTGCCGGTCACAAACCCGATCGCTCGATTACTTTCGCGGCGTGGGGTGCTGAAGAACATGGCATCATCGGTTCGGTGGAGTATGTCGAAGGCCACCTCGCGCAGATGCGCGACAACTGTGTTGCCTACATCAACCTCGACATGGCTGCAATGGGACCACGCTTCGGGTCGAGCAGCTTTCCAAGCTTGCAACAGGTGATCGCCGATAGCACCCGCGCCGTGCCGGTCATGGCCGCGACGGGTCAGTCGAGTGTGTTTGATCGGTGGTTCGCGCGCGCGGCCAACCCGACCGATGCCGCTTTGCCGCGTTTCGGTGACATCGGTGGAGGATCCGATCATATCGCGTTCGTTGCACTGGCTGGTGTACCGTGTGCCAGCCTGGGCGCGGGAGGATCACCAGGTGTTTCTTATCATTCGAACTACGACACGCTGACATGGTATCGCAAGATTGTCGGCGACGACTATGAACCGGCACGGATGGTGACGCGTGTTGCTGCAATCGTTGCCGGTCGTCTCGCGAATGCCCCGTTGCTGCCACTCGATCCTGGAAGAGTCGGGCCGGAGATCCGTCGACACTTGCAGGCCCTGACCGCGCGCGGTCGCGGAAATGGCGTCTTGCAGGGCGGCGAGGGTGAAATAGCACCTGAGTTCATTCGTCTCAACGCTGCTGCCGTGCACTACGCTCGACGAGCGCGCACCGTTTCTCACGATCTGCAAGACGCCGTCCGCCGTGGGGCCTTGTCGGGCACTGCGCTCGATCAGGTCAACAACGTGTTGATGCAGCTGGATCGCGCGTGGTTGCATTCATCCGGCATTCCCGGACGTCCATGGTTCCAAAATCTGTACAGCGCGACAGATGAGCATTCGGGATACAGCGCCTGGATGTTGCCGGCACTGCGCTATGCCATCGAGCACGAGGACCGTGATTTGCTTCTTGTTTGCGAAAAGCTGTACCTCGGCGTATTCGCACGTCTCAATGAAAAGCTGGACACGCTCGAACAGTTCCTGATCTCTTCCGCGAACTGAGCTGCGTGTGGGCAGCCGTTGCCAGGCACGTTGTCTAGGCGGTGGGCGTCGCCCCAGCCTGTCGCCTGCGGGTAATCACTCCACCTGCGACCACCAGCAGCACTCCCATGGCCATCAACCCGTATTCCGACAGGGTCGGTACTGCCGAGCCCGCGCGCGCGAGATTGTCGATGCGCACGTCGAAGTCGGTAAAACCGAAGAAGAATCCTGGTTCCAGCGTTGTGAGAGCCACTTCGTCGACACCGGCCAGCACACTCGCGAACGTGCGGTCCTTGGGCAGTATGGGCTCGGCGAACTCGTTCTCTGCGCCGTAACCACCCCAACCTGCGGGTAGGTCCGTGGCGGAGGTGTCGTCAATGGTCACCATGAAAGTGGTCCAGTCACCGTGCTGGGCCTCGGAGATGTCGGCAAACTTGTACCACACCGAGACCCATGGAAAACCGGCTGGTGGATCGTCGTAATCGCGCAGTTCAATGAGCCACGGCCGCGGAACGGGCGAACCGATGAAATCAATGCTCTCGACCTTGGTATCGATGGCCAGCGTCGCTGTTGGAAACAGCGTGTAATCACCGATCCAGTCGGCGGACGTGTTGTTGAAGAACGTGATACCGAAGTTATTGAACACCGTGTGCATGTTGGCCCCGGGGTGACCCCCCGTCGGGTCGATCGTCGTGGCTCCGCCTGCTCCACTGGGGCCGACCCAGCCCTCCGCACCTGCCTCGAACGTTACCACCGAATCCGCGTGCGCATTCGTCGCAAGCGTCACTATCGCCAACCCGATCATCAGTGCGTGTTTCATATGAACTCCGATCGCCATTGTTTGGAACATGAGACGGGATGTCGTTTGTGATTGTAGCACACGCGTATCGTGCAGGGGGGGAGATGAAGTCCCGGGTGCACGAAACTCGTAACTGGAGGGCTACCCGAGTCTTACCGGCTACAGCTCGGCGATACGGTGTTTGGCGGCGATTTCGCAGATGAGAATCAGCGTATCACCGATCTCGATGCGTTCGTCAGCGTTGGGGTTGAACACGTTGCCGGAGGTGCGCTTGATGGCCACGACGATGGCATTGACCCGCGTTGGCAGATCGGCGTCGCGCAGGGTCTTGCCTGCGAGCGATGAGTTCTCGGTCACGATGTATTCGTCAATTTCAAACTCGATGCCACGTGCGGCGACGTCCACGAAATCCACGACATGGGGACGGGTGATCAATCCACAAATCCGGAATGCTCCGATGATCTGGGGGCAAATAACATGGTTAGCGCCAGCACGCATCAGTTTCTGTTCCGTGGTCGTGCGCTCCGCGCGTGAGATGATCTGCAGATCGGATTTCAGCCCACGTGCCGTAAGCGTGACGTAGACATTGTCGGCGTCATGGGGCAGGACCGCGACAAGTGCTGCGGCGTTGTGAATGCCGGCTGCCTCGAGTGTGGGCTCGAGCGAGGCATCGCCCTCGACGTGGGCAAACCCGAGAGCCTGTACCTGCTTAATCGTGTCGGAGTCCAGGTCGATGACCACAAAGGTGCGATCTTGATCGTAAAACTGTGAAGCGACCATACTCCCCATGCGTCCAAAGCCGCAGATGATGACGTGATCACGAAAACTGTCGATACGTTTCATCATTTTGGATTTCTCCATCACGGCGCGAAGCTCCCCGCCCAATAGCAGCGTCACCAGCGAGACCATGGCGTAGGAGCTGCTGCCCACACCCAGCGTAATGAGCACGATGGTGAACATCTGGCCGCTGGCTGTCTTGACCATGTCATCACCGAATCCGACCGTCGAGACCGTGATGACGGTCATGTACATTGCCTGGCGCAGGGACACATCCTCAAAGAACGAGTACCCTACAACGCCGCTGATCAGCACGGTTAGGACGATGACCATCGACAAAATGAAACGTTTATCGGCGTCCATCGGTTATCTATGCGTCCGTGTGCGCGGGCCCGGTGCAGTCTTCGTGCGGGCCCCGGCTTTCTTTTTCTTTAGCTTCTTCTTCTTTTTCTTCCTGGTGGGCGGCGGCACGCCGGCCGCCTCGTCTTCTGGGGCGTCGTTCGCCTGGGCATCCATGATCACCTGGGGCGAAACGCGCAACCAGTACTCGAACGCCTTTTCGACAGCAACGCCCAACAGCGTATCAGGCGGGTAGGTTCCACGTTCATCAGGAATCCCGGCGGTGACACCGGTCAAGATTTCAAGGGCATCGTGAATGGTGTCCACGGCGTACACCCGAAAGCGGTCTTCGGCGCAGGCTTTGACGACATCCGGTCGCAGCATGAGGTCGCGGGCGTTGGCCCGTGGAATGATCACACCTTGACGGCCAGTCAGTTGGGTGTCCCGACACGTGTCGAAAAACCCTTCGATTTTTTCGTTGACGGCTCCGACAGCCAAGACGTTGCCAGTCTGGTCGATCGCCCCGGTCATGGCCACATCCTGGCGCAGCGGGATATCGGTCAGGGCGCTGAGCAGGCAGCAGATTTCCGCTCCGGAAGCCGAGTCACCATCGATTCCACCGTAGCTCTGCTCAAAGGCAACGGATGCGCTAAAGGTCAATGGGTGCAACGTGCGCAGCAGGTAACGCAACAGCCCACCCAGGATATAGAATCCTTTGGTGTGAATGGCACCGCTCATCTGAGCTTCGCGCTCGATGTTGATCGGGCCGCTGGCCCCCGGGCCAATCGTTGCAGTGATGCGTGCCGGAAAGCCGTTTGTCAGCGGGCCTGCCTGCATGACGGCGAGGCCGTTGACCTGTCCGACGACCGTTCCGGTCGTGTCGATTTGTATGGTGCCATCGGCAAGCAATTCACGAAAGTGCCGTGAAGGCAGTCCGATGCGCCGCTTGGCGCTGACGATGGCCTGGTCGACGTCCGCTCCTGTAACAACGTCCTGGCTGCGGCGGTCTGCAATGAACGAAGCCTCTCGCGCAATGTCGGCCAGGCGACCAAAGCGCGTGGTCAAGCGATCCTGACGGCTGGCGATGCGCGCGGCATATTCGATGAGACTGGCAAGTGCGTGATTGTCGAATGGATGCAGGTGCTCGTCCCGGATGATCCGGGCCAGTGCGCGGCAGTAACGCTCGACATAATCCGGTGTACGCGGCACCGCACTGTCGAAGTCAGCAAGCACGCGAAACATATATGGAAAATCTGGGTCATAGGCGTCCAGCATGTGGTAGGTCTCGGCATCACCGAGCAGGATCACTTTGACTTTGACATCGATCTGTTCCGGTTTGATCGCTCGACCCATCCACGGCATAGTCATTTCGGGGGGAACGATCTCGAGCCGACCCGTTCGTAGCGTACGCAATAGCATGCGCCAGGCACCGGGTTCCGCGAGGACATCGCGAGCCTCGAGTACGAGGTAACCCCGATCTGCACGCAACAGTGAACCTGCGCGGATGAGCAAATGATCAGAGCGATCGGCTCCTGTGCGATCAAAACTGCGGTCGATCGAGCCGAGCAGGTTCATGAGCGATGGCGTGTTCTCCAGAACGATCGGGCGCGGCGCATCTGCGGCATGGGCCAGGACGACGTTGACACGGTACTGCCGAATGCTGCTGACGCGCTCCTCAGCTGCGTGATTCCACACCACGGCGACATCGTTGATGAGTTCGGAGAGAAACAGCGCGGTGGACTCATCTGAGAATTCATTCTCAATTGTCGTTGTGAACTGAGTGAGTACGGCATGGATCGAACTCTCGAGCAGCTGTTTGGCGGCGCGGTTGTGTTCCCGGCGCAACAGATTGACTTGTTGCAGAGCCTCCTGCAGGCGTTTCTGATAGATCTCCAGTATCCGGTTGACCCGGGCAGCATCGGCAGGCGTAATCTGCTCCGTGCGGCACAGTTCTTCCCACTTCTCGGGAGGGGCTGGTTCGTTGTCATGCAGCGGAAAGAGCATGGCCTGGGTGAGTGGTCCGGCCTGAACGGCGACCAGCGCCAGGCCGGCCTCGCGGGCTTCGTTCTCCAGTGGTTTCACCAGTTGATCGATGCGCGATTGGGTGTGTTGTTCGAGAGCCGCCCGGCGGGCCTGCATGGCTCCAGTCGTCAGAGCCGTATCGAGGTCATCGCGAATGAAATCGGCCAGCTCATCGACGCGCTGCTTGAACACGTGTCCCTGGCCAGCGGGCAATGAGATCAATCGCGGTCGATCCGGGCTCTTGAAATTGTGCACATAACATCGATCGAACAAGGGCGCAGCCGTCTGATCCGTGCCATCGAGAAGCTTGTGGATCAAGGTCATGCGTCCGGTGCCGGTCAAGCCGCGGACGAAAATGTTCTGGCCCGGGGCATCTATGGCCAGACCGAAGCGCAATGCCTCGACTGCAGTGTCCTGGCCCAATACCGCTTCGAGCGGTTCCAGTTCGGTTGTTGACCGGACCGGAATCGTATCGGGGTCGCACTGCAGTCGCAGCGACTCGAATGCAAGCTCGGGGAAAGGCGCGGCGCTGCCAAGTTGTCGCTCCGCGTTTGCGGTCATGGTTATCTCCAAACATGGGATGCCCGTCAAAAACAGAGCTTAAGCAAGGCGCGAAGCTTTGAAAAGTCAGCGACGATTCGATTTTGTAAGTGAGAGTGGATTTTGGCCCTGTGCTGTTGAATTTCCATCTGACAACGCAGGTGGCTTCGACACTGTCCCGATATTAATACTTGTCTTCTGTAAACCCAGATGTAATATCAAATGTGTCAGATCAATGAGGTATTACGCGTTTTGGAATGGGTTCTCAGGCCCATCCGTGCAGACAGAACGCGGATTCCTGAACCAATGATTGAGTTACAACCACATCCAAGGGTCGCAATTGCGATCGATCGCCTGGGGTTGACCAAGCGCCAAACCGAAATTGTCGTTGGCCTGAGCAAGGGGTTGCGTCACGATGTCCTGGCCGACCACCTCAAGATTTCGCGCAGTACGCTTCGTTCGCACTTTCGTCATATCTTCATCAATCTCAATGTCGCCAATCGTGTCGAGTTGCTGGCACGTGTTCTCACCGAAGTACTGGAAGATATTGATACGACGAACGGATCCACCCCGGAACTGCAGGGCCTGGTCGGAGAATAACCCGGCGGTGAATGCCTGGTCTGCCAGGTGCGCGCTGCGGCCTTGAACAGGGCGCGGGGTGCCGGTCACTCCTTGTCGTGTCCTTTGAACAAGCTGACCAGTGTACAGCCCGTCTCGGGAATCTGGGCGTGGTCCCCGGACAGCACGACCAGGTTGTTGTGTTCGTCAATGTAAAACAGCGGTACATGATCTGTACCATACTGGTCGGTAAAGGCTTGCAGATCGAAGGCCTCGCTCAGTTTGGTGGCTTTGGTGCGGTAGCCTTCGGCAGCGCGCTGACTGAGTTCCGTATGGTGCACGGCACCGTCGAACAGCGCACGACCCTGCAGGGATAGATCAAGCCCTTTGTGCGGGGGATCGGTAGGCGGAATCTGATAGCAATTGGCTTTTCCGAACAATGTCTTGAACCGCTGGACAGCGAGCATATTCACCGAATCGTTGGACGTCACCGCACACAGGCGACCAATACCGCCGAGATTGAGTTCCTCCACAGCCTGGTCCGCCAGAATGCTTCCTGCCCAGGCCGGGAGTCCTGCCATGCGCGCGCGAGAGATGTTCTCACGATTGCTGTCGACGAGGAGCACGGCGAAACCTTCACGCTGCAGCACCTCGGCCATGTCGCGAACCCAACTGTGCGCACCGACGAACAGGATGCCCTGGGGCTTCGAATCCGTGACTCCCAGGATCCTGGCCACTGTCGGTGCGGTGAGCGCATAGACCGTGACCGTGATAATGATCGTTATGAACGTGTAGGAGACCAGGGCTTCGGCGTTCGCGCCGCCCAGCCGCATGGCGAATACCGTGGAGACCGCAGCGGCAACGATACCCCGCGGGGCCATCCAGGCAATGAACAGGCGTTCTCGAATGTGGAGCCCCGCGCCGATGGTTGAGGCCATGACAGCCAGTGGGCGAGCCACGAAGATGAGTACGCCGGCGAATGCGGCTCCGCGCCACGCGACCTGGCGAATCGATCCCAATTCGAGTTGCGCTGCCAGAACGATGAACAGGCTTGATATCAGCAGGACGCGTAAGTGCTCCTTGAATTCGACGATTGGTTTGACGTCGACCGACTTCTGGTTGGCCAGAACGAAGCCCATGACCGTCACGGCCAGCAGGCCTGCTTCGTGTTGCAGCATGTTGGCCAGCACGAAAATGGTCAGGACAAGAGTCAGGCTGGCCGCGTTCTCGAGGTGATCGGGGATCAGGTGCCGGCGCAGCGAAATGACCAGCAGGGCCGCTGCAACGCAGCCCAGCAGTCCGCCACCGATGATCATGCGCAAGAGGCCCTCGACGAGGTGTTGAGAAACACCCGAAACGTGCCCCGCTACGATCTCGAATACGAGCACGGCGAGCAGAGCACCGATCGGATCGATGACAATACCTTCCCATTTGAGGATCGATCCGGCCGGACCCGACGGACGAATGTGGCGCAAGAGTGGGGTGATGACCGTTGGGCCAGTGACGACAACCACCGCGGCGAGCAGGGCTGCCATGCCAAAAGACAATTCGAGGATCCACAGGGCGGCCAGAGTACCCACGGCCCACGTGATTCCGGTTCCGATGGTGATGAGGTTGCGCACCACACGACCGACCTGGCTGAACTCGCTGGTTCTCAGGGTCAGGCCACCTTCGTACAGGATGAGCGCGACGGCCAGCGAGACGCATGGCATGAGCGTCGCCCCGAACAGTGTGTCCGGGTCGAGAAGGCCGGTCAGCGGCCCGGCCGAGATGCCGAAGACCAGCAGGAGCAGGATCGACGGCAGGCCAATGCGCCACGACACCCATTGCGCAACCATGCCCAGGACGAGAATGATGGTCATGGCGATGGGGATTGATTCGATGGGCTGCAGCACGAGGCCTCCGGACGGGCCATTGTAATGTAGATTCACTGGCCGAAAAGCTTTAGCTTCTTGCTATGAAAGACGCCAAGGATCTGGCCCGAACCGAGGACCTCGTCAATTTCCGCCGTACGGCTGAAACTCAGCGTGTGGCCCGCCGCAGCGCCGAAGGCTGGTGGTCCCTGGCCCGGCTACTGTCATTCGTCGCTGTTGTGACGCTGTGGTATCCACTGCGGCACGAGGGCATCTGGCCCTGGTTGTGTCCAATCGCGTGCCTGGCGGTGTTCGTGTGGACCGTGCGGTGTCACCTGAAGGCGAAACAGGCCCGGTTGTTCGCTCAGCGTCAGGTCCTGATGTGTGACGAGGCTGCCCCGCGGTTCAATGGAGAATTACAGGTCGTTCGTTCGGCCAAGCCGCCCCCGGCCGTCGATGACCTGTTGAAGCACCTGCCGTCGCAGATGGCCGAAGAACCATACTGGGAGCTGAGTCTACAGGAGCGTGACGACCTTGATGTCTTCACCGAGCCCATCGGGCTGTTTGCACTGCTCAATCGATCCTCGACGGCCATCGGGGCTGCCCGCCTGGCCCGCTGGCTGACCCGGCCGTGCATGGCCTCGACGACCGTTCGGCAGCGTCAGGCAGCGGTCCGCTGGTTGGCCGAAGACTTGCCTGCCCGTCAGCGCATCATGGCTGCATGCACCGGGCTGCGGGGCGCGGACAGTCGAATCCAGCGTTTGACCGCGGCTCTCGTGGCCGCCGGCCCGTTGCCTCGCTCAGCCGCGCTCATCACCGGGCTGCGGGTGTGGTCCCTCATCAGCCTGCTCTCCCTTCTGGCCAGTGGGGTCGTAATCATGATGGGGCACTATGCCTGGGGTGCTCCTGCCGGCGTGATTCTCCTGATCAACAGCGTGGTCTATCTGGGTATTCAGAGCGACCTCAACGCCGCAATTCAACCGTGGCGTGCGCTGCGATCGGTGGCCGAGGCCTGTCAGCATGCCACCGAAATCCTGGCTCTCGAGTTGGTCGATGTCGAGTCACTGAGTGCGGTGCAGGCGCGGGCGGATGAAGTGGCCCACGCCGCCTGGCCCAGGTTGGCCCGGCGTTTGGGATGGACCGATCATGGTGGCATGTTCCATATCATGTTCAATTTCATGTTCTTTTTCGATGTGCACGTCGCCCAGTCTTTGTGTGCAGTAGTCGTACCTCATCACCGCGCGTTACTCGATTCCATGGCCGCCGTGGCTGACATCGAGGCATTGTGTGGCCTGGCCTGCTTTGCCGCGGAGCAGGAGCGGACCTGCTGGCCGGAAGTCGTCGAGGACACGCACATTGTCATCGAGGGCGGCTGTCATCCGCTGATTCCGCCGGCCGAAGTCAAACCCAACTCGGCCAGCCTGGGCGCGCCCGCGGGGACGTGGATCGTTACCGGATCGAACATGGGGGGGAAGAGTACGTTCCTGCGCATGGTGGGGTCGAGTACTGTTCTTGCTCAGGTTGGGACTGTTGCACTGGCCGAACGGATGCAATGGCGTCCCGTGCGGTTGATGACGGATTTGCGCATTCGTGACGACGTTTCGCGACACGAAAGCTATTTCCTTGCCGAGGTTCGGCAACTACGCAGAATGCTTGTCGACGTCGACTACGACCACCCCATACTGGGGCTCATCGATGAACCACTTCGCGGCACCAACTCCGAAGAACGCGTCGCAGCGAGCATGGCCATGGTGCGGCATCTGTGCGCAGTTCCGCACTTGTTCATCGTGGCGACGCATGAGCGCGGATTGACCGATCTCGCTGACGGTCGTACTGCTGAGAACTACCACTTCGAGGAGCACCTCGTCGAGGAAGGGAAGACGTTCGATCACACGTTGCGCCCCGGTCCGGCACAAGAACGCAATGCGCTGCGTGTCATGGAGCGTGAAGGATTTCCGGCATCCCTGATTGAAGACGCGCGCGCACAGATCGTGCACAGTATGCGTTCATGAACCCGGGCATCGGAGAGGATCTACCTGTTGCATTCTGCTCGCGGGGCAGTTTCCGTTCAGGGTGTTGCAAGTCGCGTCGGGTTGTTCAGTCCCAGAATGATCGCAAAATCCGTGTGCGCACCATCTATGTTGGCGCGGTGGATCCGATTGGTGCCGTCATCAGTGAAGTACATCATCCCATCTCGTGAGTCGATGGTGACACCATGTGGTGTATCCAGGCCATACGTTACGATCGGTTCGATTGCGGATCCGTCAAGTCGTGCGCGGAAGACAGCGTGCGCCGTTGAAGAGGTCCATAACAGCCATCCCCGATGGGGATCGACCGCGAGTCCGACGGGTGCCATGCCCTCGGGTCCGATGAGCAATTCGATATCGCGCCGATTGACTGGATCGGCGCCATCGGGAATCTCGAGGCCAGCGTGGTAAATCGACTGGCCGCTGACCCAGTACATCAGACCGATGGCGGGCGCGAGCGCGAGCGCGGAGGAATGCATTGAGGGTGACTGAATGACGAGATCTTCAACGATGCCGCCAGTTGGAGCCACGCGTCTGATCAATCCGTTGCGCTCTGTCCAGTACACCCATCCGGAGAGGACGTCAACAGCGATCGCTTGCGGTCGATCGGCGCGTGCAATGGTCTGCGGGTTGCCACCATCGAGATCGGCACGCACGATCTTGCCGCGATCGAACAGATCGGATTGGGACCAGTACAGGGAAGCTGCACGGTTGTCGACGGCAACGCTGGTCAATGTCGACATCAGATCATCAATGTGCACGACCGTGTGGAGATCCGAGCGACCGGGGCGGATGGCGCGCATCGTGACATCATCGTCCAACCAATAGATTGCATAGGGCCAGGGCAGTGTGCGGTTGCGCCAGCTCGTGTCCGTATCGCTGCCGTGCAACAAGTCGATGGCGCGAACGATGTCGGCCGGATCGGCCACGCCGTTGCGATCAATGTCGGTTGCGAAAGCGGCCAGGTCGTGATGCCCATTGAGCGCATCAATCAGCGCGAGAATGTCCCGGGCCGTACTCGTCGCGTCGCCGTCTACATCGCCAGGCAGGACACCCAATGTGACGCTCGACCGTGACGAGGCGTGGCGTACTGTTGTCCAGGCAGCCGGGCTCGGAGCGTGATCGAGGGTCACCTCGATGTGCTGCGCATCGATTGCTTCGACTGTGGTGATCCTGGGGGGAGCGCTCACACCTCCGAATTGCACGAGTTCGAATGCATCGACCGACACGTTCATGGGGGGGGCGGTGAACTCGAAGTCAATGGTCGTCCACGCCGTAGGGTCCTGGGCGTCCGGTGGTTGGCGGGCATCGATCGCCCGATGCGGCGGCGCGCTCGTGGCGATCCGTGGTCGAGCCAGGTCGAGGGTCATGCTGGCCGGCGGTGTTGCAATCGGCGGAGGGATGAACGCAACTGAGCGCACTTCGTCGGGGAATGACTCCACCTGCAGCATAGCGGGCGCGCCGCCGCACAGGTAACAGGCGGCCTGGCCGTCTGGTCCCGTGGTCGCAGATTCCGCCAATAGAGCCAGTTGGCCTTCGACCATGCCCGCGGCAAAAACCAATTCGTCTGCCTGGGGCTGACCATCATGGCGCACGTCAATGAGCACATTGGGGGTGAGTTCGGCGATATCGATCGTCGGCAGTACGCGTGCCGTGTTGAGTTCAGTGGTCCAGTAGATCGTGTCGGTGATGATTTGCAGACTGATATCCACATCGGCTGGTACAAGGAGATCGACGCGACCGGATGAATCGGTTGCACGACCGGGGCCGGCGGGCCAGCATTCGAAGTGCGGTGTGACCTGGGCGTCGGCGAGGGGTTGATCTGCTTCGCGCACTGTGACCGTTCTCGAGACCAGGTCGAGGTGGATGTCCGCCGGTACATGTTGCGCACTCAATGCATATGTTGCGACAAGATTGAGTTCGAAGGAAATGATCGTCACGACGAGGCGTAGCGGCTCGTCGGCCTCCAGGCCGTAGTACACGCGACCCGTTGGATCAAGCATGCGGGATGAGAATTTCTGGACGAATCGACCGTCATCGTCATAGACGACCAATTGCATGAATGCGCTGTCGAACGGTACGCCCTCATGCGTAACAACAATTTCCGTGGAATCATCTGCGGGCACGTGCACTTCATAGTATGCACCGTCATTGTCGGCACGGCGGAGATTGCCGTACGGATCGGTGCTTTCGAGAGCCAGCACGTAGGTTTCTCCGCGTTGCGCATCGCTGATGCGGAGAGTGTGGGTGACGACCCTGTTCTGTTGAGAGATCATCCCGGTCGGTACACCCATTCCGTAATGGACACGGCTGTCCGCCGGTTCATTCGTCGTCCACGTCACGTCGATGTGGTAAAGCTCGCCATCAAAAACCGGAGTCAGGGCGATGTCGGCGATCTCAGGGGGGGCTCCATCGATCACGGCATGGTGATCATGCCACGTCCGTCCGTCGAAATACGCGCACTCGATGGCGTCTGCATCCCGTACCTGCAGCTGGCCATCGCGGCGAACCGGACCGTCGTCGAGCGGCATCGTTGCGACGAACACACCCTGGTGTGGACCGGTCTCGTGAGCCACGATCCGCTCAGGATCGAGCTCAGTCTTGCTGCTCAAGAGAACTTCGATATGGTCCACGGCATGCGGGTCCGAATCGAGGGCCGTGTCCTGGATCGTGATGCGCAGCGGGGTGTGGAGGCCGTAGGTCGATTGATCGAACGCAATGTGCCCGGCATCGGGCGTCGGCACGACGTAGGCGGCGCTACGCGATACTGAGCCACGCAGGCCTGGCCACTGCACATCCCGGGCTGGTGCGGGAAAATCATGAACGACGAGTTGTCCATCCGCCTCCAGAAGCAGTTCGACATCCTCGTCGGCGTCCACGTCTGCAAGCCACACGGCGCCTGGCGTCGTTGCATCGAGGTCTGACACCGTAGGTGCTTCTGCGATCAGTCGACCATCTGCGCCAAAGAGGTACAGTCCGGTGGAGGCACCGACGACGATTTCCGGATGGCCATCTCCATCGAGATCACCGCAGGCGTGGATCGTCGTTCCGGGCGGTTGGAAAAAACTGAACCGCCCGGGGAGTTGCGCCGGCCAGCCTTCGACAATCTGTGCCCGGTGATCAACAGCGACTATCCGTGGTGAGGACTTGCCGGCACCGATGATTTCGAGAGCCCCGTCGCCCGTCAGATCGGCCAGTGCAATGTGCCGTATGTCCTGATCTGCAAGTGTCGTCGGCCAGTAGCCGTTGAGTGGTTGGCCGAATCGATCGAGCACATGCAGCGTAGCGCCGTTCTGTGCGATGACAATCTCGGGGTGCCCGTCTCCGGTCAGGTCACCCGACAGAACCGAGTCTGGGCTGAACGCGCCATCAAGTTCAATGGGCCAGCCGTCAACCTGCGTACCATCGTGGTGATAAGCGAGCAGGAGGTTGGGGCCCGCTGCATCGGGGACCAACATGACGAAGACCTCGCTGTCGCCATCGAGGTCGATGTCCGTGACGACAGGTTGGCCCATGGTGCCGTTGAGGCTCAGCGGCCACAGATCAGATTGCGCTGCGCCCGCCCCGGTCAAGAGATGAAGCACACCGAGGTGCGTGATGACGACCTCGTCTTGCCCATCACCATCCATGTCAGCACACAACACGTTTTGCCCCGGGATATTGACCGGCCATCCCGGCAGCGTCGAACCATCAGGATCAAAGGCCCGGGTCATGGCGAATCCGCCGAGGACGATTTCCAGTTCCTCATCAGCATCGAGATTACCGATCGCGGTGAATCCACGGCCGTCGAACGTCCGCACCGGCCAACCGTCGTTAAGGGGTTGCCCCGTAGCAGAGAGTACGTGAAGTTGTCCCACGTGAGAGGCGATGATGTCTGGGCTGCCGTCGAGGTCAATGTCGGCGACACAGGGCAACACCGTATCATCGACGGTGGTCAATGTGCGTGGCCAACCGTCGAGGTACGGCCATCCCATGCCGATTGGAACAGCCACGTAAGAGGTCGGGTGGCCGTGCGGTGTCAGTGCGATATCGAAGAGGACCTCCCGAGGAGCAGGCATATCGGCGGCCAGCTCAAATGTCAGGGTGAACTGTGCGCGTTCTCCGATGGCGAGGGCGTCCAGGACGGTGCTGCCGACGATGACGTCGACGAATGGGTCCGGGGACGTGGCGACGACCGTGAGGCCCGCGGCCGTGGTCCACGTATTCTCGATCTCGAATGTCAAACCGACACGTTCGCCCCGTTCGGGGATACCGTTGCCGTCACCGGCAATCTCCTCGAACGCAATCGCGGTCAAGTGCTGCCGCGGGCCGCGGGGGTCGGTCAACGCCCGGTGCAGATTCAGTCGTCCTGTTCCCAGTGCATCTTCGAAACCCTGGTTGAGTGGCGCGAGGTCATCTGCCGTATTGACCAGCCGTAATAGAATGTCGTCGATCGAAAGACGGGGATAATGCGCAAGTAGTACTGCGGTGGCGCCCGCGACATGTGGGCAGGCCATTGACGTTCCTGACGCGAGGACATAGTCCTCTTCAACGATACTCAAGCCCCCGGTACCGGACAAATCCGTTCCAGCGGCGCGCAGCGACAGGACGTTGACTCCGGGGGCACCGATATCGACCCACGAACCGTAGTTGGAGAAATCGGCGCGATGATCCCGCGCATCGGTTGCGGCGACTGCGATGACCTTGTCGAAGGCCGCGGGATAATACTCGAGAGAGCGGTTAGCGTTTCCCGCTGCGGCGATCACGATCGCGCCGTGGCCGTAGGCGTAATCCATGACGAGCTGGCCAATCTCGTCGGGCGACGCGCCACCCCAGCTGTTGGAAATAACGTCAGCGCCGTTGAGTACGGCATAGAAGATGGAATCATATCCTTTGCTCAGCAACCCGTTACCAAACTGGTTGAGGAACTTGATTCCCATGATCCGCGCCGCTGGGCACACGCCGGCGACGCCGATTCCATTGCCGGTTGATGCGGCGATCGTGCCTGCACAATGTGTACCATGGCCATTGTCGTCGATAGGGTCATCATCTTCATTGTGGAAGTCGTATCCATAACGCCCCGCGGCATCGGTCCACATGCGTTCTGCCAGATCGGGATGGTCATAGTCGACACCGGTGTCGACCACGGCGACAAGGACCTCCTGTTGTGGAATGAAGACCTCCAATGCTTCGGGATAATCGATGTCACTGCCTGGTGACCCCGTGTCCTTGCCGCCCGGTATCGGGAACGGTTGTCCGGTGTTGTGCAGGTTCCACTGCCGGGGCAGCAGCGGATCGTTCGGCGGTGAGGTGATCGAGACCATTCGATCAGGAACCACATGCGCAATGAGTGGATCGTTCCGCATCGCGGCACACAATTGAGTGATGTCGACTTGCGGATCGGTGACATCCAGAACATAGCAGGTCAGCAGGTCCATGGCGGAGGTGCGCAGGCGGGCCCGTTGGCTGCGTGCTTCGTGTTTTCGAGCAATGTCGAGATCGACGGATGACGGATGAGCCGGGTCTCCCTGGCGTAACCGGGATTCGAGCTGTTGGTGCAGGCTGGCGAACAGCGGGCCGCGTCGCATGATTGGGAAACGGTTCTCCAGCGTATCGAGGGCGCCGTTGTGACTGAGTTTGTGTTGTACATAGCCTGAACGAACAGGCGTGTCGTCGACGAGTTGCACGATGATCGTGCGCGGGCGACCGGCCTGGTTGACCGGGGCATTGTGCTCGCCGTGAGCAGTGTGCGCAAACGCTATCAATAATATCGTGGCGACATGATGTCGACGGCGTCTCGATAACATGGTTGTCCCCTGTGGCCGTGGAGGCTTTTACTCTATCACAAAGGCCGTTACGGGGTGTAAGCCGTCCGATACGTGGGGCGGGCTACCGGACCGTTACCGCGCTCCACGCACTGACGCGGGACATTATCACCCGCCGGGGAATTTTGCTTTCGCGGGGATCTTGGCGGTGGACCGGCGCTCCCCGTGTGGGCATACAATGTGATGAAAGCCAAAACGTTACAAATCGACCCGCCGTCATCAATGACCCGTTGTTCCCGCAATGGATGACGCGTCCGGGGTCCAGAAGCCCACATACCAATCAGACTACGGAGGACGCAGGATGGCCAATCTCGAAAGAGATATCCACACGACGCTCGGTCCGGATGCTCACTTCAAAGGCGAGCTCACATTTGAAAAGAACCTTCAACTGCTGGGGCAGTTCGATGGTCAGATCGACAGCACGGGTCAGTTGATTGTCGCCGAAGGTGCAGTATTGACCGGGGAAGTCAAGGCTGGAGCCATCAGTGTCAATGGCGAGGTCAAGGGCAACCTCACGGCAGATACCACAATTCAATTGACGGCGTCTGGGCACCTCGAGGGTGATATTCATGCCTGTCGCCTGGAGGTCGCAGACGGTGCCACACTCATTGGGCATTGCATGATTGGGTCAACTGTTCAACAGTCCGCACCGAAGTTGGCTGACTTGCTCGTTCCGCGAGCAGCGGCAGCGCCCGTGCCGCTCGAATCCAGTAACTGATCTGAAGTACTTCCTTTTCGCTTCAGTTCTTCACACACAATGAATAGGGAGTCGGCCGGCACACCGAGTGCCGTCGACGTTTCGAGCACGACAGAGTCTTGTCGCGGCCGTTGCGCCAGAGACTCGCACACATTCTCTTTGAAAGGAGACTCGGATGAAGGCAATCGTCAACAGAATGAAGCAGTTCATGGTTAGCGAAGATGGTCCCACCGCGACTGAATACGCCGTCATGCTGGCGCTCATTATCGTGGTATGCATTGGTGCGATCACCATTCTCGGAACCAAGGTCAGTACGACCTTCAGCACCGTGAACGGCTTGCTCTAGTCTGAACATCCCGGCTCCCTGAGGGGCCGCTGCAGTCAAGGTGCGGGCGGGTATCCTCGTGGTGCCCGCCCGCCTCGTTTACGGAGAGTCCGTTGTGAACGGTCCCCGCCAGGTACTGACTATTCGTGACGTGGTGTGTGGGCAATGCGCTACACGACTGGAATTGCCCAGTTGTGCAACCATGACCTCTTGTCCGACATGCGCGACACGATTGGAATTGCAGAACGTCGTGGTCGAGAGGTATCAACTGATGTCCGGTGTCGCAACGTCCGGAAGACTGGAAGTCGCACGAGAGGGTCACCTCGTGGCCTCGGTGCAAGCCGGCGACGTTGTTGTCAACGGAAGGTTCGAGGGGACCACGGTTGCGGCAAAGAGCGTTCACGTTGGACCGGAAGCGCAGCTGGAAGGGCATCTCGAGGCGCCACGCCTGGACATCGAAGACGGTGCTCGTCTCGATTGTTCCGTGGCGATCGGCCAGCGCTTGCTCATTCGTGATGCGCGGGATCAGCCCTAGGACCGGCGCCGCTCTGCGCGAGGCAGGCAGGCCAGTTGCGCCGCCGCATCCGCGACGATGTGGTCGTTTTCCACCGTACTGCCCGACACGCCGATAGCTCCGACCACCGCTCCGTTGGCGTCTCGAATCGGAACACCCCCGGGGAACGTAATCAGCCCGCCGTTTGAATGCTCGATGTTGTACAACGACCCACCAGGCTGGGACAGTGCTCCAATCTCTCCGGTGTTCATGTCGAAATACCGTGCAGTCCGAGCCTTCTTCATCGCGATATCAATTGAACCCAGCCAAGCATCATCCATGCGGGCGAATGCTTTGAGATTCGCGCCCGCATCGACAACGGCGATGTTCATCTTGACTCCAAGTTCCTGCGATTTTTCGATGGCAAGCGAGACTGCGTTGCGCGCCTGATCCGTTGTGATGTCACTCATGACATGTACTCCTCGATGAACGTGTCCGCCAGCGTATCGCCCGATGCGGGGAAGTCAACCCGCGCCGTCGACTTACGCGATTCGGATGATCACGTCGTCACGGCCATAGTGCTCCCTTTCATAATTGGGTGTAGGGTTCTCCGCGGCGCTTGTCGTGTTGGGCAAGGCGCGAGGAGGAGGCTATGCCTGACATCGTTGACGACGAGCAACACAGTCCAGGGCGGCAAGCGTCCGGAAAACCCTACAAAGAATTGTGAAATGGGGCACTTAGCCGCGGACCGGACGATTGCGGGCAAGCCGCTTGCGTTCAATCTCTGTGAGGTAGCGTTTGCGCAGGCGGATCCCGTCAGGCGTGACCTCGACCAGCTCGTCGTCGGCGATAAACTCGAGTGCGATCTCGAGTGTGATTTCGCGTGGTGGTTTGAGCACGACGGTCTTGTCCGAACCCGAAGCACGCATGTTGGTCAGTTTCTTGCCACGGCACACGTTGACCATGAGGTCGTCGTCGCGACAGTGCTCGCCCACGATCTGCCCGCCATAAACCTCGTCGCCGGGGGCGACGAACATCGAACCGCGATCAGCGAGACCCTCGAGGGCGTAGGCCGTAACCTGGCCGGGTTCGTTGGCGATCATCGCACCGTTCGAGCGCCCCGGAATCGAGCCGCGGAAGAACTCATATTCATAGAAATTATGGTGCATGATCGCGGTGCCGGCCGTCGCGTTGAGCAGGCGATTGCGCAGTCCGATGAGGCCACGTGAAGGAACGGTGAACTCGAGGTGTGTTTGTTCTTCCTGGTTGTCCATACGGCTGCACACGCCGCGGCGACCACCGAGCAGCTCCATGACCGCGCCGACATGTTCAGAAGGGACGTCGACCACACACAATTCAATGGGTTCTGTTTTCTTGCCGTCGAGCTCGCGGAAAATGACCTTGGGCTTGCCTACCGCGAGTTCGTAGTTTTCCCGGCGCATGGTCTCGATGAGGACCGCCAGATGAAGCATGCCGCGGCCGGAGACGTGGAATTCCTCTGGTGTGGAACCCTGCTCAACGTGCAACGCAACGTTGTGTTCAAGTTCCTTGTCGAGTCGATCGCGAATGTGTCGTGACGTCAGGAATTTTCCGGAACGACCGACGAAAGGCGAGTCATTGATACGCATGGTCATGTGCAGCGTCGGTTCATCGACGGTGACGATGGGCAGTGGTACGGGATTGTCGAGGTCTGCAATCGTATTGCCAATGTCGATCGAGTCGAGCCCGACGACTGCGCAGATGTCGCCGGCGCCGACGTCCTCGACTTTGCGGCGTCCCAGGCCATCAAAAAGGAACAGCTCTCCTACGCGTTCGTTCTGCCTGGTGCCATCGCGATGCAACACTGCGACCGGTTGGCCTGTCTTGATGTGCCCGGCGAAGACGCGTCCGATGCCAATGCGACCTACGTAGTCATTGTAATCGAGCGTGGTGATCAGCATTTGTAATGGTTTGCCAGGGTCATCGCTCGGGGGTGGAATCGTTCCGATGATCGACTCGAACATACAATGAATATTGTCAGTGCGTGTCGCTGGATCCAGTGTGGCCCACCCTTCGATTGCCGACGCGTATACGGTTTTGAAGTCCAACGCGGCATCGTCCGCGCCAAGTTCGACGAACAGATCGAACACTTCGTTGAGAACGTCGTCGGGGCGTGCCCCTGGGCGGTCGATCTTATTGATGACCACGATCGGTCTGAGGTGGTAGTCGAACGCCTTGCGCAAGACGAAACGCGTCTGCGGCATTGGTCCTTCGAAGGCATCGACGAGCAGGAGACAGCCATCGGCCATCTTGAGAACCCGTTCGACCTCGCCGCCAAAGTCGGCGTGACCCGGTGTATCAATGAGGTTGATCTTGGTGCCTTGCCAATCGATGGCGACGTTCTTGGACAATATGGTGATCCCGCGCTCACGTTCCTGGTCATTGGAATCGAGGACGCGCTCGGCGACGGCCTGGTTATCGCGAAACTGACCGCTTTGTTTCAGCATCTGGTCAACCAGCGTTGTCTTGCCATGGTCAACGTGTGCGATAATCGCAACGTTACGGATGTCTTGTGGTGTGCTCATGAGGGGGGCACTCTAGTGCTAAAGTGGCGCAAGGTCCAGATGACCCCGGGGGCCGGGCCGGAAGTCTGGAGTCGGGAATATTGGCGGCGCGGACCCGGGTGTGCAGAAGCCCGTTGCACTACTCGAGTTGAATCGTGGCGGTCGTGATCGGAACCGTTCCACAGCGCAAGAAAAGAGCAGGCCCTGGACTTTCGCCCAGGGCCCTTCCCTCTCTCCCGGGAATCACCGACACCGCAAACGACCGGAGGCATGGCGGCCACGGTGGCGGTCATTCCCGACCTGATCCCACTGGGCCGAGGTCCCCGTCAGCCCACCGGTGGATGAGCATGCACCGTGCCACCTGGCCACGGATTTGCGCGGGCATCTGTAACTCTATGAAATAAAGGTAATTACGTGTTCCGGGGGTCGACCGGAGGTGGGATCGCGATCGGCTATCGAACTGGGGTGGGGGAAGGCCCACGGGGCAGGATTACCCAACACGGGCTGCCCACTGGCGACGCGCGATTCTCGGGGGGGCCCAAGACCCCGGCAGGCGGAACGGGGCAGCGCCGGTCGCGCCCGGGTCCGCCGTTACTTCGTGGTCCATTGATCGAGCCAGCTGAGCACGGTTTCGTGCCATTGGATGCTGTTGTGCGGCTTGAGGACCCAGTGGTTTTCGTCCGGGAAGTACAGCAGCTTGCTCGGGATGCCACGCCGCTGGCAGGCGTTGAACGCGGCCAACCCCTGGGTGTCAACCACGCGGTAGTCGTGGGCGCCGTGAATGATCAGCATCGGTGTTTTCCATTTGGCTACGAATTCGATCGGGTTGTTCCGGCGGTGGACATCAGCGTTGGCCCACGGTGGTCCGTTGAACTCCCATTCAGGAAACCACAATTCCTCTGTCTCGAAATACATCTGCCGCGTATTGAACACACCATCGTGATTGACCAGGCACCTGAACCGCTCGGGCCAGTTTCCTGCAATCCAGTTGATCATGTAGCCGCCATACGAGGCCCCGAGGGCTCCCACGCGCTCGCCGTCGAGCCACGGGTACTTGGTCAGGGCCGCGGTCAGGCCTTTCTGCAAGTCTTCCAGGGGCTTGCCGCCCCAGTCACCCCGAATGGAATCCGTGAACGTCTGACCGTAGCCCGTCGAGCCATGAAAGTCGATGAACACCGCGGCGTAACCACGTCCAGCGTACGCCTGCGGATTCCAACGGTAGTGCCAGTGATTGCCAAACGAGCCCTGGGGCCCACCATGGATGAGAAAAGCCACAGGATACGCCTTGCCTGCAACGAAGTCGGCCGGTTTGACCACGTAGCCGTGGACGGTTTCTCCGTTCCAGCCGTCGAAGGTGAACTGCTCGGCCTCACCCATGCGGGCGCTGGACAGCACATTCTTGTTGAGGTCGGTCAATTGACGCGGCTGGCCACCCGCCAACTCCATCGTCCACAGCTCGACCGGACTGCGTAGATGATCGAGACTGTAGATCAGTTGCTGGCCTGCGATCGTGGTTCCGCTGACTGTTCCATCCTGGACAATTGTTTCCACTGCGCCTGTGTCCACGTCGATGCCGAACAAAGACGATTGGCCGAGGTTTGCTGCCGTGGTGAAGATCCTCCGTCCATCGGGAGACCACGTCACCCCGCGCGACGAACGGTCCCAGCTTTCGGCAAGGACCCTGGTTTGTCCCGCCGGCCAGGCCATCAGCTTGATCTTGAAGCGATCCGCCTCGTAGCCCGCACGGTCCATGGCCAGGTAGGCCAGGGTCTTGCCGTCTGGCGCGAACACCGGCTGCGCATCCCATGCCAGGTTGTCTTCGGTCAGATTTCGCGGTTCCGCGGTGCCCTCGATGTTTGCGATATACAGATCGAAGTTGGTTGACCAGGGTTCGGTACGACCCGCCACACGGGCGGCAAATACAATGCTCTTGCCATCCGGCGTGAACGTGAAATCCTCGGCTCCACCAAAGGGCTTGCTGGGCACATCACCGTCGAGGTTCTTCATGATGTCCCGCGCCGCGCCGCCCTCGACGGGCACGACCAGCACGTGGCTGCGGCGGCCATCCTTCCAGGTGTCCCAGTGCCGCACGAACCCGTGGTCGAATACCATGCCGGTAGACTTGTTGTGGCTGCGCTGGTCCAACCGCTCGGCCGTGTCTTCGGCGGTGGTTCCGACAAAGACCTCCATGGTTACGGCCAGGCTGCGACCATCGGGCGCAACCTGGAAGGTGCCGATGTCCAGCGGTTGATGGGTCACCTGTTCGGCCTCGCCCCCATTTCGTGCAATGCGCCACACCTGGGAACCACCCGAACGCGTCGACATGAAATAGATGTATTGCCCGTTCGGCGACCACCGCGGATCCCAATCGCCCGCGGGGTGGGCCGTCAGGCGCCGCAGCGCGCCACTGGCCACTTCGACCAGCCACAGGTCCGTGACGCCCTTGTTGGCTTCCATGTCCGTCGACCGCTTGACGAAGACAACATCCACACCATCCGGCGCGGGGATGGCGCTGCTGATCCGCTCGCACTCGAGCATGTCCTGCACCGAGAAGGGGTGCTGGTCGTCCGCCATGCCGCTGGCGGTGAACAATCCTACGGACATCAGGAACATCACTCGGTGGGACATCGCTGGCGCCTCCCTTGGGGGGTTCACGGGGCAGTTCGATCGATCAGGATGAGGAAATAACGTACCAGACCATTCGGAGTCTGCAAAATGGCCGATGCGCGCCTGGGCGGAGTGGGAGACAAGGCGCGTACAGTATGAATCGCCTGAACAGTCTTGCTCGTGACTTAGTGCTCCCTTTAATAATTGGGTGTAGGGTTCTCCGCGGCGATTGTCGTGTTGGGCAAGGCGCGAGGAGGAGGCGATGCCTGACATCGTTGACGACGAGCAACGCAGTCCAGGGCGGCAAGCTTCCGGAAAACCCTACAAAGAATTGTGAAATGGGGCACTTAGTTCTTGGTGTCGATATCGCTCAGCACGTCGCGGAGAACACGGGCAATGAGGTCCGAGCGGCTGGTTGCGCCCACCAGGCCATAGATGTTCCGCAGGTGGGTCCGCATTGTGGCGGGGGAGATGTCGAGGCGCTCGGCAACACGATTCTGGTCATACCCGGCGGCAATGAGCTTGGCGATTTCGGCCTGGCGCGGGGTCAGACGCATGCGTTCGATGACGGCAGCGATCCGCGGATGTACGACAAATCCGTAGTGTGATTCAGGCTGAGCGGCCGAAGGCCCCTGGTGGGTCGAAAACGAGAACATCCCGGGAGTATACCCAATACGGCAGGTGATACCTACGCAAAAACGCTGATGGCCTGCCAACGAGGAAACCTGTTTGCGGGCTCAACCCGTTGGCGTATGAATGTAGGGACAGCGCCAACCGCACCGGCCAACGCACCCTCCGAGCAATGAACGGCGCCGGTTCAGGGCAACAATCCATGGAAATGACCCATGCAGCCGACATGAACGACGTCCACCGTGGATCATCCTGGCGCCGCACACTCAAAATCACGTTCTGTGTCGTATGTGCTTTCATCTTGTGTGCCATGTTGTTCCGAGTGATATGGGGCGTGCGCACCACCAGTCGGCTGAACGACGCGGTCAGCGAACTCGAACGGGCCGGTGAACCCATTCGCCTGGAGGATCTGAATCCGGATCCAGTTCCCGATGCGGACAACGCTGCACGACTGCTGATCCAGGCCGCCGAGACCATTGATATCGATGCGGACGACGACATCTGGGGGCAGCCGTACATCATCGCGACCATCGACCAACGCGCGGCTGTTGAGGCGGTTGTCGAGCCTCATCGACCTGCGTTGGCTCTCGTGCGGCAGGCGCGCTCGTTGAGCGGGATCGATTGGGGTGTCGAGTTCACTTCGCCGGCGGTCGAGGTCCTGCTTCCTCAGATTGGTCCTCAGCGCCAACTATCCCGCGTCATGGGTCGCGCGGCCGCGCTCGATGTGTACACCGGCGCGCATGGTGCGGCGCTCGAGACAGTCAGGGATATTCTGTTTGCTGCCCGTGCGTTGGACGAAATGCCCATATTGATCAGCCACCTCGTAGCCTCGGCGGAAGCCGGCATGGCCTGTCGGGTCATCGAGGATGTGGCTCATCTTCTCGATCTCGAAGCCGCCGGGGCCACACGCCAACAGATCGAGGTCCTCATCGAGGAACTCCTCGACGATGCGCAGTACCGTGCCGGAATGCGGCGCGGCTTGATGGGCGAACGGGCATGCCTGCTGGACAGCACCCTGTTAATGTGCAGGGGGCAGTTTCCACTGTCCCAGACAAGCGGTGGGTGGTTCGTGGCCTCGACGCCGACCGCACTCACACGCGCGCGGGCCCTGGTGCTGACCCCGTTGCTCAAGGCCGACGGGGTGCGCTGTCTGGAGATCATGGGGCAGATGATCGAGGCGGCCGCAGCGGACGACTATCCAACCGCCGCCGCCCGCCTGCCGAATACGGGGCAGATCCAGGGTCGAGCGTCGATCCTGGAAAGAGTGGCTGGGGTCCCCAGCCTGGTCCTGCTCCCGGCTCTTGATCGCGCGATCCTGCTGCAATTCACTCACCTCGCGAACCGACGGATGGCCGCCACTGCGCTGGCCATGCGCCTCTTCGAGATCGACCACGGCGCGCGGCCCCAAGCCCTGGACGAGCTCGTTCCAACTTATTTGACCGCCCTGCCTCTGGATCCGTTTACAGATGACGGCAGCACCCTAAACTACGTTGGCACAGGGGGCGAGCCACGGCTGTACGCCGTCGGAGGTGATGGCGTTGACGATCACGGTGACTTCGAACCGCAGTCCAGGCCCTCCGCACCACACCGGGGCGACACGATCTTCTACCTCGACGGCAGACCGGGCGAGGATAGCGCGTCATCAGAGACTCCCGGATGAACTCTGAGACGAAGGACGGGGGTGTGCGTTAGTACCCTGTGACCTGATCGTCCAGACGAACCCCAGGAGAACCCGATGACCGACCATGCGATCGATACACAACTGATTCACGCCGGCGAGCTGCGCCCACGCATCGATGGTGCGGTGACCATGCCCATTTTTCAGTCCTCGACCTATGAGTACAAACGGGGTGATGAGCAGGGTGTCCGCTACATCCGGTACAACAATACGCCCAACCACATGGTCCTGCATGACAAGTTGGCCGCCCTCGAAGGGGGCGCGGCCGGGCTGGTGACCAGCTCCGGCATGGCGGCCATCTCCGCTGTGCTTCTTGGTCTGCTCAAACAGGGTGATCATCTCATCGCACTCGATACCCTCTATGGCGCCACGCAGAGCTTCATGACTGAAGATCTGCCGCGTTTCGGCATCGAGTGCACTCTTGTCGATGGGACCAGGCCCGACACATGGGCTGCCGCGCGGCGCCCAACGACTCGCGTGCTCTATTCGGAGTCGATTACCAATCCGCAGTTGTGTGTGCCGGATCATACTGGCCTGGCGCGTTTTGCTCGCGATCACGATCTGATCTCGGTCATTGACAACACCTTTGCCTCACCGGTCAACTTCCGACCGCTGGCCCACGGCTACGACATCACCCTGCACAGTTGTTCCAAGTACCTTGCGGGTCACACCGATCTCGTCGCCGGTGCCGTAGTGGGCAGTGCGGCCCACGTCACCGCCGTTGCCCGAATGCTCAAGCATCTCGGTGGCACACTCGATCCCCATGCCTGCTTCCTGCTGCACCGCGGCATGCGCACACTCGCGTTACGTGTTCGTCGCCAGAACGACACGGCCCTTGCCGTGGCCAGGTTCCTGCAGGATCGGCCTGAGATCAACTGCGTGAACTATCCGGGATTGAAAGACGATCCCGGTCATGGTCGCGCGTCGGAGTTGTTCGCAGGCTATGGCGGCATGGTTGCCTTTGAGGTCAAGGGTGGTCTCGAAGCGGCCGAACGCCTCCTGGATCGCGTGACACTGCTGACCGTCGCCCCGAGCCTCGGCGGCCCCGAAACCTTGATCACTTCCCCGGTGGCAACGTCCCACGCAGGTCAGTCTCCCGCAGAGCGTGCCAGGGCCGGCATCCCGGACGGCATGCTGCGGATGTCCATCGGCTTCGAAGACCCGCAGGATCTCATCGCCGACCTCGAACATGGATTGGGGTGATGGGTGCGTCGCAGCCGGCGTTTCCCGCAAACGGCTCTGTGGCTCTGTCGCCTGTCCAGGTCATGACGCATGTGCTATGTTGGGTTGTGCAGGTTTCGAGAAACTCCTGGGCTGCAAGTCAGTACTCGCGTCAGTGGTTCAGCGTAGAATGAAAAAACCCGGTTCTAAGATCCGCTTCAAAGCAAAGCTCTTGCGTCCAGCAGCACCTGGACGGGGCAGCTCCTGGACTTTCCTGATACTGCCAAAGACCGCCAGCGCGAAGCTGCCCACGCGGGCCATGACGACTGTTGAAGGCACGATCAATGGCTTTCCATTTCAAGCAACGCTCGAGCCCGACGGCCAGAAAAGCCATTGGCTCAAGGTGACCAACAAAATACGCGAATCTGCACAGGCTACCGTGGGAGACGTCGTCTCATTGGAGATCATGCCTGTGGGGGAAGAGCCGGAACCCAAGCTTCCGGTCGATCTGCGAAAGGCTCTCGCGGCCGCCCCGAAGGCGAAAGCGTTGTGGTCAGACATCACACCTGTCGCGCGCAGAGACTGGATACAGTGGATTACTTCTGCCAAGCGGCCGGAAACTCGCGCGCGTCGCGTCCATAACGCATGCGACATGCTCGCTGCCGGCAAGCGACGCGTGTGCTGCTTTGATCGGTCCGGGTTCTATAGTAAGAGCCTGGGCGCTCCCCAAGCGGCGGACTAGTTGGATCCTCTGGAACCACGGCATGATCCCCAAACCGCATCATCAACCCACCGAGGCTGCAGGCGTGTCCATGTGATGAGTCTCCCGGATGGCAGGTCTCGCCTGCCCGTCCACCGCGCATTGGCGTGGCCCGTGTGGCATGTTCATTCTTTGTTTCACGCAAGTGTCATCCAGACAAGAAGATAGAAGAACGGCCCATCCTTTGTCGTTTTTCCCGGGAACCTTCGAGCGGGGGTTGGATTAACCTGATCAGAATGCCCGGGTTCGTCCGGGTGTTCTTCCGATCGGGAGGGCAGGTTCTTTGGAGCTCCAAGCAGGTTCATTGGGTCACGGCATGATGCAGGCCGAGCAGGCGTGTCTCGACGACGAGCGGCAACTGATTGAATCAGCCAAGCGTGATCGTCATGCGTTCGCTCAGTTGTACCGTCTGCACTATCCGGCCGTGGCGCGTTACGTTCATCGTCGGGTGGGCGACCCCCATCTCGTCGAGGATCTTGTTGCAGACGTGTTTCTCAATGCGATGAATGCCTTGCCGCGCTATCGGCACCGCGGCGTTCCGGTCCGAGCCTGGTTTTTCAGGATCGCCGGCAACGTGGTCAACCGCTGGGCTCGACGGCAGCGGCGCTGGGCACTGAAGTCGCTGGAAGAGGAACTGACTGTCGTTGACCACAGCAGCAGCGAAAGCGACGAAGTCCGACGGGCGCGGTTGGCCATGCTGACCCTTGCTCCGAAGTATCAGAATGTCCTTGTCCTTCATCACCTCGAGGGCATGCCCATCGAGATGGTCGCCCGCATCGTCGGATGCCGGTTGGGGACGGTGAAGTCACGGCTGTCACGCGGGCGTCAAGCACTTCGCGAACAGCTGAGTAAAGAGAGGTCGTGTCATGCCCAGGGAATTTGATCCGGTCGATCGCGCACTCGACACGTTGAGGTCCGATGCATGGACCCCAGCTTCCACTAATCAAGAACTCGAGGATAAACTCATGCAGAAGTTCAGTCATTCCAACAGCGGATTCAAGATGCGGAGTCACCCGCTCGTGATGGTCGCAGCCGTATTGCTCGTCGGCGGCGTTACCTTTGCCGGCGTTGCCCAGTTACGTAGCTGGTTGGTCGAAGTCGATGTCAATGGCCAGAAGACCTACGTTGAGATCGGCGAGAATGATCGTCAGACCATGACCTTCGAGACCGAAGACGGTGGTACCGCCACCGTGCAAATCTCGCAGGATTCAAGCGAAGGCGAAGACACCACGACCGTGCGTCTCCAGGTCGACAATGATGATTCCGTCGAGGAAGAAGTCGCTGTTGCCAAGCGCCGGGTCATGCAGGACGGAGCAGCCCAGGAGTTCGGCATCGAGATTCTGGGTGATGCACAAGCCGCCCATGCCTGGGATACCGACGAGGCCAGCAACGAACTGTACCTCATCGAGTCGAAAGACGGCTCATCGATGGATCTGTACCTGGCCACGACCGAGAAAGGTGCAGAGACCGTCGTCCGCCTGGTGGCCAGCCCACCTGCCAGCATGTTCGATGGGGCCGAACCGCGCTTCCGCGTCGACGGTCCGGCCTTGACCATGACCCTCGATGACGGCAACGGTCGCGAAGCCGTTCTGAAATTCCTCGTCGCAACGTCGATGGACGAAATCGGCGATCTCGGCAACCGTGACATGAACGTCGGTACCCCCGATGGCGAAATCCGCGTTCGTGTCAGTGTTCCCGACGACAATTGATCTGATCTGAAGAGCATTGCGATACTGTGCGACCCACCGGTCCCGTCATGGGGCCGGTGGGTTTTTTGATGCGCTGCCAATGCGCCCTCGAATCAGCTCGTGTGTGGCTTACGGAATTCTCATGACATGCGCTCGTTCCGTTGCGGCGGGCCTGACGGCCGTTTCCGGCGATTGTTTGATGCGTGAGTGCGCCATGGAATTAGCTCGTGTGCGGCTCACGGGGTTTCTCATGACATGCGTTCGCTCTGTCGACCGGGCCTTACGGCCGTCGAATTCTGGTCGCTCACTCCGTCAGGAGAAACCCCGACTCGCCTCTGTTCGAGCGCACATGGCGTCCGACTATCGTCCGTCTCGATTCGCCTACTCGGCGGTTGCGTGGGCTGCAGTCGAACCACGCCTCGAGACTGGTTGCAGTGGGACCGCGGTGTATGGAGATGACTGGATGAATACCTGGGTGGCCCCCCAATTATTATTATCAGGAACTCCCCACCCAGTAGCTGCCTGGTTCGAATGACCTTTTTTAGTGTGCCCACCCGAACAACGTCCTCGCTTGCGCGAGGCCGGAAGTTCTTGGTTGAAACTGTCAGGCACACCTTCTACCAACACGAATCAGAAACATCCCAGAGTGTCGCGCCAAGGGATGCGAACTGTCGGGGCGGGCGCAGCACACGTCACTGATGATGCCTGAATGCAGTTTGCGATCAATGAGCAAAGTCATCCAGGCTATGCTCTGTACGCCGTAAGGACGGGGCGTTACCGGCCGAACATGTCGCGTAGCGTGAGTCCTCGTGAGTACAGGGAGACCAGCATGAAGAGCACGATCCAGGCCCCTATGTTCCTGAAGAAGATCACATCAGGACGGAGCCAAATTAGGCCGGTGTTTGTGGCCGCGGGGATCGGGACACCCTGGACAGCAAGAACGACGTGTTTGCTGAGGACGATCATGATCGTCAACAGGATCACGACCCACGTTGTGTAGCCGCCCATCATTCCGGCAGTCGCATGCATTACGAGGAACAGCAACCATGCAGCGAGTCCGATCCCGATCGTTGGCATCATCCCAAAGGAGCGATGTCTTAGCAGGTCTTCTCCGGTGTCTGTCTCGACGAGTTCGCTCGACCAGCGATCAACGGTCAAGTACGGCTCTATCGATGCCAGCGTGCAACACCCGATCGCAAAAACAACAGCCACAGCGCTTGTCCATCGAATGCCCCGCAGCAGCCCGCTCCTTGGCGTCCAGTTCACCGCCCCCCCCTTCGTACCGTGCCGCAGGTGCTGTTCGCCAAGACAGAGTGATTCCGACCAAAATGATCTGATCATCTTGAGTGGTTTGATTGCGTGGAGCCACCAGAGGTTGATCTCCATATCATTTTGGTTTCCCAAATGGCACCGATCGACCTGGACTGCATTCTACGTCTGGTTTGCTATGGACTGCAATGCGCACACGAGCCAACTCAATTGGCGCACTCACGCCATCGGATGGGAGATTCTTGGATGTTCTGCTCTGTTGTGGTCGGGCTCGAGGGTATGATTCAGTATCATGCGTGCCCCACGCTTCCGCAGGTTGTTGACCATAGTCTACTTTACTGCCAGTTCGTTACTGGTCGCCGGATGTGGTACACCGCGGTCGTTCACTGCGGTGGATGCGCCGCGGGCGGGGCGGCCGGTGGGGCGGGTCTGTGTGGTGTACTCGAATGCGTATCAGATCGACTTCGGAGGCCTGGAGAAGCTGCATCCGTTCGACATCAACAAGTACTCGAGGATTTACCTGGGGCTGGTGACCGATGGGGTCATTGCATCGGACGATGTGTACGTGCCGGGAATCGCAAGTGCGGCGGACATTGGTCGTGTGCATACCTCGGCCTACCTCGAATCACTTACAGATCCTGGCGCACTCGCCGCGTATCTCGAATTCGAGCTGCTGGCCTGGGCGCCGGCCGAATTCAGTGACCGGGCAGTGTTGCAACCTTTTCGGCATGCGACGGGCGGTACGATCCTCGCTGGCCACCTGGCCATTGACCACGGCATGGCCGTTAATCTTGGCGGCGGTTATCACCACGCCGGTCCGTACGAAGGCGGGGGTTTTTGTATCTATGCTGACATGCCCATCGCCATCCGACGGCTGCAGGCCGAGGGTTTGATCGAGCGTGCCCTGGTGATTGACCTCGACGTCCACCAGGGCAACGGTACGGCGCTGTCGTTCAAGAATGATGACACGGTGTACACGTTCGACATGTTCCAGGAGGACATCTACCCCGTCCCCAAGGAATACAACGACCTCGACGTTCCACTGCCAGCCGGCACCACCGATGACACATTTCTAGGCGCCCTCGCCGAGTACCTGCCTGCCGTATTCGAACACAGCAACCCGGATATTGTGTTCCTGCAGGCCGGCGTCGACAGCCTCGAGGGCGACCCACTGGCCGACTTCGCCCTTAGTGCCGACGGCATCATCCGGCGCGACGCCATGGTGTTTGCCGAGTCCCACCGCCGCGGTATCCCCATCGTCATGGTTCTCGGCGGCGGTTACAGTGACCGGGCCTGGACTGTCCAACGCGCCAGTATCCGCGCCCTCCTCGATACCTACGGTGTCCACCGCGCGATCGCTGCCCGCAGGCCGACGGTAAAGGAGAAACTGTATACCCAATAGTGCGCGCTGCGCTGGGCGAGTGCCTGTCCAGGCCGCTCATGTCGGGCCGGGCCTGGCCACAGGGTGTGGCATGCTACGCCGATTGCCGCTCCGGCGGATCCAGGGGTTCGAGGCGCGTGATGTGGACGTTGGAGATCATGGTGATGCGCTGAAACACACCAGTCGGATCGCTGCCGATTCCGAGGTGGCATGTTCGGCGGTCGACCATAATCTGATCCGGGTGGACCACGTCATGAATCGTGCCGTCGGATTGGCGAATCCTGAACGGCAGGAAAGGTCGCTTCTTGATCCATTCGAGGATCTTTTCCGAATCCATGTGGCTTCTCCCGTTCAGGACAGGTGCAGTTGGGTGCACTGCTACTATTTTACTGTCCGACCCCCGGGACGATCAATCCATTAATGGAGACGGCGCATTGAGGAAGAAGCGCAAGGAATTCTGCTCAGCCCACGTGCGCTGAGTGGGGGCACTCAGTGAGGGCGGCGATCGAAAGGCACACGAGCCGGTCGCAAACAGAGCTCACCGAATGGGTTTGGGCGCCGGCTTCTTTGCCGTCCGATCACGTCGAGGCCAGCGACTTCACCTCTTTCTGGTCCGCCAGGAAATGATCCGTGTAGCGGGCGTCGACCTGGGTGCAGACCTGTGTCACGCGATCGGCGATGGCCGTGTAGTCGGGGTCTTCGCCGCTGAACTCGTGGAGTTCTCCGGCGAGAATGACCAGGCGGAGGAGATGGCGCAGCACGATCCCTTCCTGTTTGGACAGCTCACGATTCTGAGTGTAGCCGTAGAAGTCATCGTTGGCTTCGAAGATGCCGTTGGCAACCCACTTGGGTTGGACCAGGATGTCTTCGGGGGTGGCCAGGTGCGAGTCGAACAGCAGCTTGACCATTTCGGCGACGCCGGGAACCGGTCTGCGGTCTTCATTGTCGTAGTAATCGGCGTGATCATCGGCATAGGGCTGCACCAGCTGGCCCTCGTCATTGAAGATGAGTAGCCCCTTCTTGATGAGTAGCGGGCCGAGCTCAGTGGTCTGCAGCGGGCCCGGCTCGAGATAATCAGGCAGCTTGGTCTTCCACCGCAAGGCGGGAGGAGTCGGGAGGGCCGATTCGAGAACCTGGACCTTTTCGCTGAAGTCGGCGCGGGCCAGCTGCTGGCCGATGAAGGCCCCATACAACGGGTCGATGCTGCGGAAGTGGCCCAGTCTGGTAACGGTATCGCTGAGCGTAACATCGTTTTCACCGTTGCGCGTGAGATAGCCGAAGGTCGCCAGGTTGTCGATCATGTGCTCGAGTTGCTGGACGAACTTCTCGATGCGCGCAGCATCATTGAACCGCTTGCCGAGGAATTCACGAATCGTGGTCAGCGAGCCGGTGGTCGACAGCAGGTACAGCAACACCTGATAGGGAATCATCGAGCGACTGGACAACGGGGCAGAACCGGCCTCGATGAGCGTGCGGAACTGGCCATCGGTCCAGTAGCGGACGTTCTTACGGCGACTCGGTTTCTTGCGTTCGAGCTGCTTGCGGGCCCGCATGATGCCAGGGTCCTTGCTGGTCGGATCAATCTGCTCGTACTTCTTCTTCCACTTGTTCAGTTTGATGTCATCCTCGTGGGCCATGGCAAAGACGTAGCCCTGGGTATCGAACTGCGGCCGGCCGGCGCGACCGAACATCTGATGGGCGCTCGATGGTGGAATCAGTTTCTTGTCATCCTTGGGGCCCTTCATCAGGGCCGTGACGACCACGGATCGGGCAGGCAGATTGATACCGGCAGCGAGAGTCTCGGTGCACGTCACCAGTGGGATGAGCTTTTCGAGGAACAGGCGCTCGACGACCTCCTTGTGCTTGGGCAGAACGCCCGCATGGTGCACGCCCACGCCGCGGATGAGCATCTGCCGCAGCTTGGGGCCGATGCCCAGTTTGAAGTCGGCCGGATCGATATGTTTTTCGATTTCGGCCCGTCGGGCCTTGTCGATGATGTCAGCGCCTTTGAGGCGCTCGGCGATCTCCCAGCATTCGTCACGGTTGAAACAGAACACGAGTGCGGGGGTCCGGTTGTCCGCATCGGCGTCCGCGACCAGCTTGGGGAGCAATTCGGTCAGGAGGCGGTCCTCGACCCACTCGAACTCGAGGGGGACACGTCGTTCGTTGGTATGAACCAGTTGGACCTGGCGGCCATGTTCGGTCTTCAGCCAGTGGATGAAGTCGGGCGCATTGCCGACCGTAGCGGACAGCAACATGAGCCGGACGTGAGCAGGAAGCAGAACCAGGGCCAGCTCCCAGACGATGCCGCGGTCCCAGTCATTGAAGTAATGAAACTCATCCATGACCACGGCGGTGGTCTCGTTCAGGGCCGGGTCGTTGGACAGCAGATGATTGAGCAGGATTTCGGCCACGACGATCTGGATGGGGGCATCCGGGTTCACCTTACGGTTGCCGGTGATCAGCCCCACCCGGTCCTTGGGAAACCCCCAATTCTGGACCAGTTCCTGGAACTCTCTGAATTTCTGGTCGGTCAAGGCGATCAGTGGCGAGGTGTAGTACAGCCGCTGATTGAGATGCAGGGCTTCGAAGATGGCCGATTCGGCGATGAGCGTCTTGCCCATGCCGGTCGGAGCAGTGACCAGGATGCCGCCCTCGGCCTCGTACCACGTCAGCAGCGCTTCCTCCTGGAAGGGGTAGGGGTCGAACGGCAGCTGGTCGAGGAACTTTTCGCAGATTTCGGATCGGTCCATGGGGCCAATCATAATGAATATGGTTCGTGCTGCCGAGGGCGCGCCGGCTCCCTCGCGACAATTGTTTGGGAATGAGCACGGTTCTTGGCCGTTCCTTGATGGCAGATCGCTATGATCCCGCGAACTGATTTTTTTCGTCTCATAACACAAGTCGGGTTCCGACTCGACCGATGAACAGGGAACGCCCGGCGGCCCGGGCATGGTGGATCCCCCGGCCCCGGACACCACGCACGTGTCCAAGGAGTAAACGCATGATTACAGCAACGAATATCGCCGAAGTGTTGTTCGAACTGGCCGGTCCGGAGATGGATAGAGCTGAGTTTCCCTACCGCCAGATCTGCAAAGAGCTTGTGTTGTGCGTCGATGGTCATGATATCGCGGCGCACAGTATGACCGCGACTCCCGATACGATCGAGCTGGACTGCAAGGACGAACTCGAACTGCAGCAACGCGTGCAGGTGCGTCTGGCAGACGACCCAGAAGCGTGGTCATCAGCGGTCGTCAACTACTGCACAGGTACGATCATCGGCTACACCGTCGGCCTGCAGATCATCAACGACTGATCCCACGGCGCATCGAATCGAGCATGACCAACCCCTGACCTGGCTATGGACCGGGTCAGGGGTTTTCCATATCCACAGCGCTGGCCATTCGAACAAGTCGATCCCCAATCCTCGCCCATCGCCCATTGACCCACGACCCCCGACCGTCGACCCTCGACCGTCGACCGTCGATCGGCGCGAGGCGCAGGGCGCGTGGCGCGAAGCGCGCCGCGCGATTGTCGTCGGTCGACTATCGACTGTCGTTTGAATCACCACTCATGACACGTCTGCCTCCAGGCGGCAGTCATCTTCCGCTGCGGGCCGCGGAGTGTGCTCGGCCAGATTCCTGTCGCTTAACCGGGCGTCGGCGATCCGACCCCGCCGCGAAAATACGGTCGTCGAATGAGCCTGCGCACCATGCGACCAGCGACCCTCGACCAGCGCGTGGCGCAGGGCGCGAGGCGCGAAGCGCGCAGCGCGATTGTCGTCGGTCGACTATCGACTGTCGTTTGAATCACGATTCATGACACGTCTGCCTCCAGGCGGCAGTCATCTTCCGCTGCGGGCCGCGGCATGTACTCGGCTTGACTTCTGTCGATAACCGAGGGTCGGCGATCCGACCCCTCCCCGATCATCCTTATGCCGAACAAGCCTGCGCCACCGCTTTCCCCGCAGCTCCAGACGACTACCCCCTTCCGGCTGGCAGCTCGCACACAGAAAAATAAATGGAACGTCCCACCCTGCAGCTCTCTTCGAGGTACGCCTTGATCTATGCGCCCGCCCCAATCATCTTCGCGTCGCTACGCGACACTCAGATCCATGCGACCTTCGACCTTCGACCCTCGACGAGCGACCCTCGACGAACGACCCTCGATCGGCGCGGGGCGCAGGGCGCGCCGCGCGAGGCGCGCCGCGCGAGACGAGACCCGACAATACTGCCCGATCGTGCGCTGTCCAGACGCCTTCGCATCGCATCGCGCGTCGCGCGCTGCGCGCCCGATCGTCTGTCGATGGTCGTTTGTCGCCAGTCGACAGTCGTGTGAATCGCGACTCATGACACCGAGGCGCACCACGCTGGGCGCGCTGCGCGATTCGGCACGTCACTTCACCACCCGTATCAACCTCGTCAACATCCTGCCTTCATGATCGACATACTCTGCAACCCGTTCGCTCATATGTACGTCAACAATCCCCATCCGCCTGACGATTTCGATCTGGGTCTCCAACTCGCGACACGATCCCAATGCGATGTGCAGAAACCGGCGAAACTCGGCAGCGCTTCCGCGTCCAGCCCCCTCGGCTACGTTGCTCGGTATACTGATCGCCGCTCGAACCATCTGATTCTTCAACTCGCCCACGCCACTCCTCGGAAACCCCGACACCATCTGCTGTACTTCCCTCACGATCGTCATACCCAATTCCCACCCCCGCAATTTCCTGACATGTGCCATGTCACCATCTCCCGTTCGAATCCAACCACTCGAATGAAGCCACCCTCCATCCGTCCGCGGCGCCCCAGCCCGCCGCAGTCGGCCAGTCCAGTCGGAACGGCCGAACCAACACTCATTGCGCAACAATTGAAAAGGGGAGTATGCTTCCGACTTGACGGGCCGGACCGGTGGGCTACGCTTGATCACTCGGATGGAGGGTAGCTATTCCACCACAGCATCCATGTGACCCTCGACCAGCGACCTTCGACCAGCGACCCTCGATCGGCGCGGGGCGCGGGGCGCGAGGCGCGGGGCGCGCTACGCGAGGCGCGTGGCGCGCAGCGCGATTGTCGTCGGTCGACTATCGACTGTCGTTTGAATCACGTCTCATGACACGTCTGCCTCCAGGCGGCAGTCATCTTCCGCTGCGGGCCGCGGCATGTACTCGGCTTGACTTCTGTCGACAACCGAGGGTCGGCGATCCGACCCCTCCCCGATCATCCGTATGCCACACAAGCCTGCGCCACCGCTTTCCCCGCAGCTCCAGACGACTACCCCCTTCCGGCTGGCAACTCGCACACAGAAAAATAAATGGAACTCCCCACCCTGCAGCTTTCTCCTGGACGCGCCTTGATCTATGCTCCCACCCCAATCATCTTCGCGTCGCTTTGCGACGCTCAGATCCATGCGACCTTCGACCAGCGACCCTCGACCAGCGCGCAGCGCAGGGCGCGCAGCGCGAGGCGCGCCGCGCGCGACGAGCCCCGACGATACGCCCGATCGTGCGCTGTCCAGACGCCTTCGCATCGCGTCGCGCGTCGCGCGCTGCGCGCCCGATCGTCTGTCGATGGTCGTTTGTCGTCAGTCGACAGTCGTGTGAATCGCGACTCATGGCACCGAGGCGCACCACGCTGGGCGCGCCGCGCGTGGCGCGCTACGCGAGGCGCGCCGCGCGAGACGAGACCCGACGATACTTCCCGATTGTGCGCAGTGCAGACGCCTTCGCATCGCGGTGCGCGCCCAATCGTCTGTCGATGGTCGTTTGTCGTCAGTCGACAGTCGTGTGAATCGCGACTCATGCTACGCGACGCTCAGATCCAGGCGACCTCGACCTTCGACCAGCGACCTTCGACCAGCGACCCTCGATCGGCGCGGGGCGCGAGGCGCAGGGCGCGCTACGCGAAGCGCGCCCAATCGTTTGTCGACTGTCGACCAGCGACCCTCGATCGGCGCAGGGCGCGAGGCGCAGGGCGCGATACGCGAGGCGCGCCGCGCGCGACGAAACCCGACGATCCTGCCCGATCGCGCGCCAATAAAACCTCCGACTCGCCAGCCGCACGACGCGCGGCGGTGTAGACCTGCTTCCGGATTCTTGCGCCGCCCGCAGCGCTATGTGGGCGATATGCTGATAACCCTACGGCGCACACGGGTGCGCACAATGCGGGTTGCCTGCCGATGAATCGATCGTTGCCAGGATGTCATCGAGGTCGACATTGAACGGCGCTCCGCCGTCACACGGAACCACATCACTGCCCGGGAACGAACGCATTGGGTTGGCCGACACGTACGCGTCCAGAACATAGATGACGTCGTCGACGTTGACGTTGCACAGCGGAGGCGCGACGTCGGCATGCAATTCGCACTTGCACGCGGTGCATTCGTATGCCACGACCTCGTCGACGTACCAGCCAACGACGCCATTGCAGCCATCGAGACCCATCTCGAAGCGCAGCCGGATATCGTCACCGGGGAGAGCAATACCATTGAGGTTGACTTGCGACTGACCCCAACTGCCGGTCAACTCGCCACCGTCCAGACCGCTGAAGGCTTCTTCGCCGCTCAGCGGGTTGTCACCGATATTGAGGATCGTGTTGTAAGGGTTGAACGTGAATGCCGATGCCGGCACGATTTGCCAGGGGCCATCGTTGATGCTGATCTTGAGGTTGCCGCCGTCCCAGTTGGTTTCGGTGGCCACCCAGTGGTCGAATGTCAGTCTTGGAGAGATGGCCGTGAGCGGAATGGCGATGCTGGGGCTGTCCATGAACAGCACACCCGCTTCGGTATCATCGGTGCAGTTGCCGATGATGAGATCCGCTACGAACGCTGCCGAGCCTTCGCGCCCAGCGGGCAAGCCGTCGACCACGGCCCAATCAGGCGTGTCGAAAGTGCCCGGATCGAGCAGGTCACGCGTACCGACGGTCCAGCTACCGAGGCCCGTTTCCCAGTCCTCATTGAAGAACACACTGACTTTTTCACCCGGGCACAGGGCCGGGGCGTTCGGCTCCAACAGTGGAACGAACCCGCAGTGATCCGGAGCGGTGCGAAGCGCGGTCGCCGCGATGGCGGCGGTCACCTGGATGCAGTCGGTGTTCGTAATCATTTCACCAGAGGGCACTCCGGCAGGGCTGTCCGTACTCAATGCCATCAGGTTGACACCAACAAGATCGGCACACGACATTTCCAAAGCGTCGGCGTGGTCAGCGAAGTTGCTTGTTGGCCCCTGATAGACGGACATCGCTCGCCAATAGATGTGCGCGGCCTTGGTCAGGCCAACGCTGTTGATCGTGAACCCGTTGTACGTGCCACCATCGACGAGTAATGCGAACGTGTGGTTCGGGACGCCGGAATTCGTGTGCACGCCACCACCGTCGCTGGTGCCGCAGTGATAAAACCCGACGTCCTGGGTGGAGCCGGGATCTCCGAAACAGTTGGGGTTCCACATGTCGCGGATGGCGCCGCCGAATCCGGTGGAATCTTCACCGGTCAGCCATCGCAGTGAGGGGTCGATCGAGGGCGGGAAATCGAAGGTCGCCTCGACACCAGGTAGTTCATTCTTGATGAGATCACCGTCGCTTTGGCCGAGCATGACTGCCGCAATCGTCGGGGCGCCACCACCGCTCATGCTGAAGACGTTGTCACCGGCATTGTTGACGATGACGGCTCCGCTTGCTCCGGCGGCCTCTGCATTGTTCACTTTGGCAACGAATGGACAGCTCCCGCGATCGATCAAGGCGATGTTGCCCGCCGTGAACCCCACGAATGGTTGGCAGCCGTCATTGACGCTCGCCTCGCCTCCCTCGTCATCACCATCGTTCACATACTCGAGCGTGCCGGACACGGTCGCTGGTGCTGGCGGGTTGAAGGCTGCTCCGGCCACGGTGTATACGCCGGCGAGCGCTCCGGGGGACGTGACCTCGAACACGGGTGGAAACCCACCGCCGATGCTGGAGCATTCATCGCTCAGCCGCAGGCTGGTCGGGGAATCGAGGCCGGCGCCATTCAACAGGTCGACGACCTCACCGAAGATGTCGGAGTACGATTCGTTCAGGGCTCCAGATTGCCATTGGTAGATCAGGTCGTGCGTGCCATCGGTGTACGCATGGGCCCATTCGTGGCCCACGACGTCGTCCGGTGTAACCCCAGGACAGTAGTTGGTCCAGGTGCCGTTCCAGCTGGCGTTCGGACAGTTGAGAAAAGGTGTGTTGGTCACGACCTGCATGGTGATGTCGTCGCCGTTCCACGACAGGTAGTCACCGTCGGTCATGCTGGCGAAGACATTGTAAGTGTCTTCGGAATAGTCGATGGCATTGTCGATGTCATCGACACCGAAAGGGGTCGCGTCGCCCTCTTCCCACACCAGAAACTCCGCACCATGTCCTGCATCGTAGATCTCGCGGTCCAGGACATCACAGATCTCGGTGATCCGATCGATCACGAATCCGCCCCGTGCATCGACGAAAACCCGATCGTGCACCGAGGTGCCGTTGGCCACCACGATGTCCCACGCAAGGTGATTCGCTCCCGGCATGCCGCGCAGGAGGTTGGCTCGGAAGATGGTCAACTCGGACGATTCGACCATGAGGTCTTTGGCCAGGTGCTCTTTTGCCGAGAGCAGAAGGGCAACCCGCCGCGCCGCACTCGCGGTTACAGTCGGTTGCGTGTCAACTGCGATGCCTGGAACGAACGTCCCACCGGCGGCCGTGAATCGCCCAGCTTTATCCTGATGAACATCGAGGAAGGTGCCGTACACCGGCAGGCCGTTGTACTGCTGCGTGTAGCGCGTACGTGTGCGGCCGAGGTGGTCGATACGCGTGTCCTCGAGCTTGAGTTCGGTGGCGGCACGGGTGATTCCGAACAGGCGACCGTGGGCAGCGAGGAAGTCGCTGGTGCCGGCAATGCGCCGACCGCCTCGTGGCTCGATGGCGATATGTGTCTGGCCGGTGGCAGGTGTGACCAACCGGGCGACACCGGTGCTGCGGGCAGTCCGGACGCTGACCGCCGGCGGTTCAGCCGCGGATGTCAGTGTGGCCAGTGAACCCATCCAACAGACCACCAGCGCGATTGCGGCGCGAGCGTGCCCCATGTGCTTCTCCTCGATGCGGGTATGTGCCTTGAACACCTCCACGTTACTGGCCCGGCGTTCGTGATTCAACATACGCTTGCGACGCAAGGTCCAGCCTCGACTACAACATACGCGCCGAAACTCGCCAGCAACCGCGTTGTGGGTTGCCCTGCGTTGTGCGGATCGGTCCCCGCACGCGTTGATCTGTTGTAAGCATATTGCTGGTATGAGGTTACACGAGTGAACTCAATCCACGGCCGTCTCGCCACATTCGATCAGGATGCGTTCGGCGTCGCGGCGATCGGTGACGGAGGAGGCGTCGAGTTCCGCACGGGCCTGCCGGGCCAACGGAACGGCCAGGTCGCAACGGCCGAGTTGCTGGTAGGCTCGGCCGATCAATGCGACATGTTGTGGATTGACGATCGCGCCGTGGGCGGCGATGGTGTCTTCGAGCAATGTCTGCATCTCGGCCTGATCGTCGAATGGAAGGAAACTGGCAATCTGACATGCCGTGATCAGGATTCTGTCCGTGACGCGGTTGTCGTCGATCGCGCTGCGCAGGACACGCAGCACGTCGCTCCGCGCTTGTTCGTAGCGCTTGCCACTTAAAGTATTGAGGACATCGGCCACGCCGCTCCAGGCGTGGAACAGTCGGGCAGCGCAGATGTCGTGGTCCGGCGCGACACTCAAGCAATGCTCGAAGGCGGTAATCGCCTTGTGGTAATAGTTCTCTGCTTTCGTTGAATCCTCGGCAGTGGCCTGAGACGCAATTTGCGAACAAGCCGATCCGTACACCAGGCTGTTTTCGGGATGGTCCGGGTCAGTGGCAAGCAGAGTATGAGCGATGTGAAGGGCACGATCTGTCAGCTCGTCACGCCGGGCCATTCCGAGGATGCGGGCCGCGTTGACGTACACAGTGCAGGCCCGACGAAGATAGAGTGAATGTTCCGGATCGAGTTCGATGGCGCGGGTGATGGCGGCAATGCTTGCGGCACAATGGTCCGCGGCACCAGCCGGATCGTCCTCCAACTTGCAGACGGTCAGGAGTTGTTCATGGGCGATACTCAGGCCGAACCACCGCAGGGCGTTGGTGGGCTCACGATCGACCAGGTGCTGGGCCAGCTCCGCCTGTTTCTGGTGATACGTCTTACCTTCGACCACTTGCCCCAGGCTGCGATAATACGCCCCGATCCGATCGTAACTCCATACCAGATTGTCCAGGAAATGGTTGTTGTCGGGGTAGCGCGTGGCAAGGTCCTCGTCAATGGCCAGCGCCTGTTCGTAGAGCTCGAACTTGGCGGAATGATTGCTTTCGCGTCCCTGTACATCACCCAACTGCACGAGGCTGATCGACAGGTCCGCTTCGTCGTCAGGGGTGACCGAGTCCAGTCCAACCAGTCGTCGGCGCAGCTCGGCCGACTTGTCAAAATGAATGTGGGCACTTTCGAGATCATGGAAGTCCATGGCGATCTCACCGAGTCCGGCGTGGGCCCGCGCACGTTGGCGCCAGAACACCGGGTTGTCGGTCTCTTCTTCAGACAACTGGTTCATGCGTTCATACGCACCGTTGAGTATTCTTTTCCTGAGCGCGACCGTGCGGGGCTTGTGCCTCAACTCCGTCGCCACTTCTGCAACGAGAAAACGCAGAGATTCGAGCGCATGCTCGGCGCGGTCTGCAGCGAATGCGGCCATGTCGCGGGCTTCGCTCTCGGCGCTGTTCGCTCTCCGGAGGAGAACCGTGGTCGTGATCGCGGTGATGACTGACAGTGCGACGAGTCCGACCGTGGCAGCAGTCAGCCACCGATGGCGTCCGACGAGTTTCTTGACGATGTACAACGCGCTGTCGCGCCGGGCAGCGATGGCGTCGCCACGCAGGTAACACCCGATGTCAGCCGCCAGTTCGCCGGCACTGAGGTAGCGCCGCGCTGGTTCCTTCGCCAGACACTTCATGATGATGGTGTCAAGATCAGTGGAAATACCAAGGCGCAGCTTATTGGGGTGCGCCGGAGTAGTCTCGAGCACGTTGTTCAAGACGTCGCGCACGGGCCCATCGACAGGATAGGGTGCGTCGTCGGTCAGCATGTTGAACAGCACGAGCCCGAGGGCGTAGACGTCGGTCCGTACGTCGATCCGTTCCGGACGACCCATGGCCTGCTCGGGGGTGGCCCAGGGCAGCGAGCCGATGAACTGCCCGCTGGCCGTCATGTCACCGTGGACCTGGGCTCCCGACATCTTGGCCAACCCGAAGTCGAGAACCCGCGGGGCACCATTGCGGTCGACCCGAATATTACTGGGCTTGAGATCGCGGTGCACAACGCCACGCAGGTGAGCTGCGGCCAGGGCCGCGCAGATTTTTTCGAATAACTCGACGGTTTCGCGGACATCGGGTTCGTGACTGCGGATCCACGCGTCGAGTGGCAGTCCGTCCACATAGTCCATGACCAGAAAGTAATGATGGCTTGGCGTGGCGCCGCCGTCATGTAGCGTAACGATGTGTGGATGACGCAATTCTGAAAGGATCTCGATTTCCCGTTGGAAGCGAGCCTCGTTGTATGCGCTGTGACCGATACCGGCGTGCATGATTTTGATGGCCACCTGACGGCCCGTGGCATCATGCAACGCCTCGTAGACCGTACCCTGGCCACCCTGGTGGATCCGTCGAACGAGGGTGTAACCCGGGGGCCCTGTGGGCACGAGAGGCGCATTGAACGCCCGTGCCGCCTGTTTGCGGGCATAGGCTACGGCACGATGTGCGGCATCGACCGGTTCCCGTTGTGTGCCAGGATCGTTCATCACCATGTGTGCGTCATGAGGCCCGCGCTGGAACCGAGGATCTCGGCCAGCCGGTCGTGGGCACGGGCTTTGAGCATGTGTATCGCTGCAGCACTCCGTTCCATCTCGTTGGCAATTTGCGGAGCACTGAGGCCCTGAAGGTCGTACAGGCGCACGACCTGTTCGTAATCCGGGGGCAACTTGCCGAGTGCAGTCTCGAGGATTTCGCGTGCTTCTGTTCGCGCCGCGTGGCGGCTGGGCGTCGTTGCGCTGCGTCCAAGCGAAGCCATGAGGTCGACATAGGAATCATCTGAGGCCTGAATCTGCTTGTGGCGGGGCGGTCTCTTGTCACGTTCGAGAGCCCTGACCGCATCGCGAATGTTGTTGCGGGCGACGGCAGTCAGCCAGGCCATGAAACTCTTGAGGTCGCGTGCGCCGACCTGTTCGAAGCGCATGAACGCTTCGATGTAGGTCACTTGGATGGCATCCTCCTCATCAAAGGCACCGCGGTGAATGGTGGCAATGCGGCCCGCGATCCGACGCTGGAGCTCGCCGTGGCACCTGCACAGCAGATGACTCAGTGCTTCACCATCACCTGCGATGGCGCGTTCGATCAGCGTCTGGATGTCATGGTCGTGGTCGGAATTCATTGTGCTGCAGGCCCAATCGCAATCCCATTGTATGTCCGGGCGCCGCGGACGACTTCATCTATAGCGCGTAGTACGGTGATCCGCGCCTGCAGGTTTTCTCAACTCTGTTTGACTGGGTTTGGGCGCGTGGCTCAGGTCGTAAGTCCCGGCTGCGGCTTGAGCAACGTCATTTGGGGTAATGGCGAACATGGGGCACATGGGCCGTTTCCTGAGAAAATGACCATTCTCACAGTAGGAACGCGTGTTTTTTTGCGTTATCAATATGCGCCGTTGCCGGTGTTGATCGTACTCGAGTCCCGTGCGATCTGCTGTATGTGTTTGGGGGGCTAAATATTTCTTGTCTGATTTGATGGGCCTGAGTAAAAACTCACAGCCAATTTCTGTCATCCCACGGTGAAGGAGAGAGTGAAATGAAGAGAGTAGTGATCTGTACGTTCGTGTCGTGTGCTTGCGCGACAATCGTATCGGCTCAGACGGTTGACGTACTCGATTTCGAGTCGATCGACCCTGGCTGCGTGGTCGATTCGATCCATGGCGCCGGGGGGACCGGCCCGGTCCTGGTCAACGGCGTGAATCCGACCCTGGCCGGCAATCTTGCCGTGATCTTCGATTCGAGCGCCCCGACCGGCGGTGACGTCGATCTGGGTACGCCCAATGAAACCTGCACTGTGGCGGGTCCCGGCGAGGGGATTGCTGGTGAGATGGGCATGCCCTTCGAGAACTGCATCGCCAAGGGCAACCTGTTGATCGTCGACGAGAACGGCGGGGCGGCCGCGGATGGCACGTGCCCGAGCGGCTTTGCAATTGCCGACCCCGACGATGCCGATGTTGTGGGCGCGTCGTTGAATTTTGATTTCTCGGCTCTCGGTTCCGTGGTCATCGATTCGATCACGATTCTGGACACGGAGCCCGACGAAGAGGATCCGGCTGTCGTCACGCTGTTCGATGGTGCGATGGTCGAGATCACGACCGAGAGCCTGCCGACTCCGGGCGACAACGGCGTGGCCCAGGTATCACTCGGCGACATCCCGGGTGTCGTGTTCATGAACGTTACGCTCAACGGCTCCGGTGCCATTGACGACATCGTCTACTGCATGTGCGACGATGGTGACGAATGCACGACCGACACGTGTCTCGACGGCGAGTGCATCAACACGCCAAAAGACTGCGGTGACGACGACGCCTGCACGATCGACAGTTGCAACCGTGAGACGGGCGAGTGCATCAATGCGCCGATCAACTGTGATGACCAGAATGGCTGTACCAGCGAATTCTGCCTGGAAGGCGAGTGTGTGATCGAGCCGATCAGCTGCGACGACATGGACGATTGCACGGTGGACTCGTGCGTTGACGGTCAGTGTGTCAATGAAGCCATCGATTGTGACGACGAAGACGCTTGCACCGCAGACGAGTGCGTCGACGGCGAATGTGAAAACACGCCGATTGATTGCGATGACGAGGATCCATGTACGGATGACTCATGCGATGACGGCGAATGCATCAACGAGGACAATGGCGAGTGCGGCCTGGAGTGTCGCGTGACCGGTGGTGGTAACAGCGAGTTCGATGGCCACGAATACACCTTCGGTGGTCAGGCCGGCGCGCCGACCGCCAGTCAGCCACAACCCTTTGGTGAGTGGACGCACCATGAACGTAAGGGCCCAGGCAACCAGAAGTTCATCTTCCACGCAGGAACGGCCAGTGCACCGGATGAGACCGAGATCGATCTCGTCGTGTGCAGTGATCCCGGTTGGTGTATGCAGGCCCGACCGGCGCCCGCGAAGCAGATTGACTTCGAAGGCGTCGGGACATTCAAGAACCTGCACAACGCCAGCGACGATCTTGATGGTGTGATCGCCAAGGAAACCCTGCACTGGTTCGAGGTGCACATCGAAGATCTGGGCGAACCGGGCTCGGCATCGGACCGCCACGGCAATGCCCTGCGGTCACGGGGTGCCGGTCAGCGTGGACGCGATGGTGATCGTCACGTATTCGGTGGCCAGGATCCGGCTGAAGGATGTTCGCCAGACGGGCATGCTGGCGAGATCGCACCCTGCGATTGCCCGGACTTCTATCGTATCACCATTTATGAGGGCGTCATGCCCGGCGAAGCGCTCAACAAGACGGATGTCATTTACGAAGTCTACAACTACTTCAATGGCAACCTCCAGATTCATCCACCTGTCGGTGGGTGATACCGAGTTGAGTTGAACAATGTGAACTGGCCCGGCGCATCACGATGCGCCGGGCCTTCTTTATGGCTTTCCAGCAGAACCCGTGGAAGCTCGATAGCTCCCTCGTCTTCTGACTCTTGGAGCTGGCCAGGAAGCAGCGCTCGAAGCCCGTTTAATGTTGTTGCTTAATGACGCTCGTGGTCATCTATCACGCACTTGGAAACCTGCCCCAATCAAGAACGCGACCATAGTTTCTGCTGAGGAGGTGTTTTATTGTGCGGACGTTTCGATGGAATGTTGGCGGCGCGCCACACGCGCTGCCTGGTGGGCGCGGTTGCCTTCGATGTGTCGATCGTAGTACTGCAGATCCCACAGGCCGACGACGGTGTCACGGCTTCCCGAAGCGAGGAATCGATCGTCTGGACTGAACATGACAGAGAATACCATGTCACGATGGCCTGCCAGTGTCGCCAGACACAGGCCCGTGGACGTTTCCCACAGCTTGATATCGCCATCGCGATCGCCGGAGGCCAGGATGGAGCCGTCGGAACTGAATGCGACAGCAAAAACGTCGCGATCGTGGCCTTCGAGTGTCCGGATGTGTCGACCGCGGTCGTTGGCCCGGCCCGACCACAAATGGATGACATGGTCGTCGCCGCTTGAAGCCAACCATTGACCCGCAGGTGAGAACGCGACAGCCCTGCTACACAGTTCGTGACCTGGTATTTCACGGTGGGTCATCGTTTCGAGGTTCCACAGAACGATCGATTTACTGTAACCCCCGCTGGTGACCAGCATGTTGTCGAAGGGATGCAGCGCAACCGACGGAATTCGAATCGTGTCTTGCAACAGGACCGCGTCCTCTGCGAGCGTGGCCATGTTCCATAGTCGAATGGTCTTGTCGTCGCTTGCCGAAGCCAGAACGTCGCCCGTTCTCGTGAAGCTCAGAGAATTGATCGTGCTCGAATGCTTGTCCCAGGTATGCAGATGCCGGCCGCTATCCGGATCCCATAGTCTGACCGTGCCATCGTAGCTGCACGATGCCAGGATCGTGCCATCTGGATTGAAGGCGATTTTTGAAACCACGCCGGTATGGCCGCGGAGATCATGCAGAATGTCTCCAGAGGTCGTCGACCATATCTTGATGGCCAGGTCATCGTGTCCGGAACTCGACGCGAGTCGTTGCCCTTGAGGGTCGAAGGACACACTGAACACTGTCGACGTGTGGCCGAGGAACTTACGCATGTTCAACAGTGGGGCCATTTCCCATAACTTGACCGTCTGGTCGCCAGCAGACGTAGCGATCAGTGAGCGGTTGATGTCGACATCGAATTCGATGATTCCTGCTGTGTGTCCTGCTCCAGTGAACACTTGCTCGCCACTTGGAATATCCCACAAGTACAGGATCTTGTCGCCGCCCGCCGCGACGAGCCTGAGTAACCCATCGGCTGTTTCGAATAAACGCATGGTGCGCGGAAACGCCGACAACTCGGGGATGTGCGTGACCACGCTGCCGTCGGTAACGTCGTACACACGCACGGCATCATCCCAACCACCGGCTGCGAGTAGGCGGCCATCGGGACCGAAACTCAGTTGTGCGACGCTGCGCTGTGCGCGATCGAATCGTGTTGTGCGTACTCCGCTGGCCGTATCGTAGAGGTCGACGAAATTGGGTGGGCTGGCAATGGCCAGCGCGCTGGCGTCGGGGCTGAGCGTTGCGGTCCGTTCGCCGTTTGGCACATTCAGTGTCAACACAGCCGTAGTCGTGTCGATGTCCCACACCATGACTTCCTCGGCGTTGGAGGCGACCAGGTGAGTTGAAGCGGTGTTGAATTGCATCCAGGTCGGTATGGCCGACAGGCCGCGCAGCGTCCGCGTCGCACGCCAGGTCGTTGTGTCGCACAGAACGATCGTGTTGTCGCGTCCCGCATGGGCCAGCCACCGTCCATCCGACGTGACGTCCATGGCACCGGCCTGGTGCACGTCGGCAGGAATGCGCTGTTCCATCCGCGCCGGGTGGGTACCCTGGATAACGATATCACCGTTGGTCAGCAGCGTCGCAATGTTGTCCGTATGGGGTATGAACCGCACGATGTTCAAGCGTGAACCGCTCTTCAAAGTGGCCAGGCAAGGATGTTGCGAGTACAACTCGCGCAGCGCCCAATGGGCATGTATGCCCCGGGGCTTGATTCCGGCCAGTTCCGAGGGCGAAAGGTACTCCGGCCAGATGCAGTTTTCAGCCAGCGCCGGATTGCCTGTGCGTCCGCCGCCGCGTCCCCGCTCAATCGTGCTGAAATGCAGCGCTTCGGCGAGTGAGGCGGCGCTGGCCGCGGCACGTCGCTCGGCGATTCGTGCCCGGTTCGCGGACAACGCCATGCCGATACCAAAGAAAACCAACAACACGACGAGCGTCGCCCCGAGTGCAAGTGGGACTCGAAAGCGGTGCGCGGTCTTACGCAGGACATACCAGTGACTGTCACCCTTGGCCAGGATGGGTTCGCCGGCAAGATATCGTCGGATATCCTGCCGCAGACTGCCTGCCGATTGGTAGCGTCGGTGCTGTTCTTTGGATAACGCCGTGAGTGTGATGGTGTCGACTTCGTCATCGATTGCGTGCGATACGAGCGACGGTCGTGGCGGGTCCGTATCAGCGATGTGGTTCAGGATATCAGACATCGTTCCGCTGATGGGATAGGGTGGTCGGCCGGTCAAAAGGCGATAAAGAATCAAGCCCAGGGCATAGACATCGGTTCGCGTGTCGACGGTGCCGTGCTTGGGGGTGAGCTGTTCGGGGGCGGCGTAGTGAAACGAGCCCATGAAAGCACCACTCACCGTGTGCTCGGTTACAGTTGAATCGTCCAGAGGTTTCGCCAAACCGAAATCGAGCAACTTGGGTTCTCCTGCCGCCGTGACCAGTATGTTCGTGGGCTTGAGATCGCGGTGAATGACCAGTTTCTGATGGGCATACTGCACCGCATCCGCAACGTGGCTGAACAAGCTGAGAATGTCGCGCGGGGCCAGCGCCTGTTCGCTGCAGAACCGATCGATCGGCTGTCCTTCGATATACTCCATGACATAGTACGGTCGCCCTCCTGCAGTCGTCCCCCCGTCGATCAATCGTGCGATGTGCGGATGGTCGAGGTTGGCCAGAACCTGGCGTTCGACCTGAAAGCGACGTACGGCGTCACGTTTGCGGTGGGCATCGACGCCGCCCAGTCCACGGCGGATCACTTTGATGGCCACTTTTTTCTCGAACTGTGCATCATCCCGGTGGGCCAGCAATACCGTGCCCATGCCGCCGGAGGCAATGACGCGCGTGACACGATAGGCTCCGAGGCGCGCCCCGACGAGCCGCGTTGCATCATCGTCGTTGGGATCGCGCTCCAGGATGCGGTTCACGCCACCGAACGCGGGTTGTTCGAGGAGCGCGTCGTGGCGCGAACTCGAGGCGATGAGTGAGGCGACTTCGTTGCGCAATTCGGAATCATCGCCGGCGGCTACCGCCAGGAATCGGCTGCGTTCATCAGGGGGTTGTGCGCATACGCTCTCGAACAGCACTTCGACTTGGCGCCACCGCTCCGGCGTCATCACATCGACTCCTTGTCCAGCTCGCGCAGCAACCAGGCGCGCGCAAGCACCCATTCACGCTTGACCTGGGCCACCGAGATCTCCAGGATTTCGGCAGTCTCATTGATGGAGAATCCGCCAAAGTAGCGCAGTTGGGCGATTTGAACTTTTCGTGGATCGATGGCGGTGAAGCGCTCGAGGGCTTCGTCGAGGGCAATGAGATCAATGTTCGCAACGTTGCTCAGCACGTCGACCTCAGTCAGCTCGAGCTTGCGTGCGGCCCCCCCACGTTTCTGGCGCCGGTGGTCCCGGGCATGATTGACCAGGATGCGGCGCATGGCTCGTGCGGCGACGCGGCAGAAGTGGGCCCGGTCGTTCCACCGCGCGTCCTTGCCCGACAACCGGACGAATGCTTCGTGGACCAGGGCGGTGGGCTGCAGGGTGTGGTCAAGGCGCTCGCCCTGCATGTAGACCCCGGCCAGGGCCCGAAGCTCTTCGTACACGATGGGCAGCAGGTCCTGTGTCATACCGTCGCCTTCAGGAGGCGCTGAACTGTCCGGGGGAGGATCGGCCATTTTTTTTGTTTTTTCTGAGCTTCCTGCGCTAGAAATGGTGCTTCTTCCATTGTGCAGGGGGCACCGTGCAGGGTGCCCGCTCATTGTACTGCAAATCCCCGCTGCCTCGCGACCGCGAGATCACAAGTTAAGACCTACCGGGAAGTTACTACGCCTCCAGTGGCCAGACGTGCCATTCGGATGCGGGAAGGAAGGACCATGCTCAAGTCGATGTGCAACGTCAGTGTGTGTTTGGCCACCGTGCTATGCGGGGTGTCCTGGGGACAGGATGCCGGACGCGGAGCCTCCGGAGGTGGGGATGACTGCGTTCCCGATCCAACCGGTCAGTCATGTGAAGGCGGCTGTGGCATGAATCAGAGCTGCGTACCATCGAGGTACGTGGTGGGTCTGGACGGCTCAGTCAGTATCGCATCATGTGATTGTGCTGGCAGTTGTGGAATCCAGTACGACGCCGATCTCCGCATCTTCAACTGTATCAATGAGTGCTTCGATACCAACCCGCCCGGTCCGTGCGAACTCAAATCATATGCCCTCGCCGATGGTCGGGTATTGTACGAGTGTGGTTGTCACGACGACACCGATCCCCAGCTATGCGAAGTGTCGACGGTGTGTAACCCCAACCAACCCGGCACATGCACTGAGGCTTGCAGTGGGCCGTGTCCCGCTCCGACGCCCGATGACATTTGTCTGCCGAAGGAGATTACTCAACTGCAGCCGGGTAATCCGGACACCTTCCGCATCACGTCCTGTGATTGCGAAGCCAGTCCCGATGTCTGTCACCCGGTCGTGATGGGCGATATCGTTGAGTGTGTAGCCGATTGTCCGGACGGGACGCCGTGCCCGTTGGCCGTTGAAAACGTTGGCCCGGCAGGCGAGTTGATCTGGTCGTGTCCACCCTGTGACGGCATGGTCGATCCGACCGGGGCCTGCTGCGTCGAGGGTCCGCAGGGTGGTCTCATGTGCATCGAGCCCATCAGCTCCGCGGACTGTCACGCCCAGTTCGGGACCTACTTCGGTGACGGATCCACGTGCACGCCGAATCCGTGCGATCCCATGAGCCCGATCGGGGCCTGCTGCTTTCCTGAACCGTGCGCTGATGCGACGTGTGCCGATCTGAACCAGACCGACTGCGTCGACATGGGCGGACTGTACCAGGGGAACTTCACATCATGTGCCGAAGTGGATATCTGTGACGAGCCCGAAGGAGCCTGTTGCATCTTTGAACCTGGAGCGGGTTCGTTCTGTCAGATTACGACGTCGCAATCGTGCAACGAGCAGTTCGGCGTGTATCAGGGGGACGATACGACGTGCAGCGACGTCGAGTGCCCACAGGAGGTCTTCGACTGTGGCGTCGGCGAATGTTGCGAGCGCCCGCCCAGGTACACCGCTCCTGATTATGCGGGCTTCACCGGCGAGGTGGTCGTGGTGACCAAGGATGCTCCGGCGCTGACCGACCCACGCGTCGTCGTCGTGGATACCAAGAACAAGCCCTCTGCGCCGCTCAACACCAACTGGGCCGCGGCGACACGCTACAGCCATCCGACATGGGACGGCAACACGCTGGGCTCAATCTATGGGTTGTCGCTCGATCCCTTCGGGCACATCTACGTGACCGCAACGACATCGTACTACTCTGATCTCATCGGCATCGGCACCGCGGGAGCGATTTACCGGCTCGACAATACAACGGGTGCGGTGACCGTTCTGGCCAACCTGCCGAACACCGGGCCGGGTCTGGGTAACATTGCCTATGATTGTCGTCACCGGCAGTTCTTCGTGACCAATATGGAGGACGGCAAGATCTACCGCGTCAGTCTCACCGGTACGATTCTGAGTACCTTCGATCATGGTGCACCGGATTCCGGTTCGGCCGGTTTTGCTCCGCGCGGCGATCGGCCGTGGGGCGTCCAGGTCTATGACAACCGTGTATATTACGGCATATGGTGGGAAGACGAAGGCAATGTCGAGCCGGCCCAAGCCAACGAGATCTGGTCAGTGAGCCTCGGTGGCGGGACCGGTGCGGACTTCCTCGGCACGGAACAACTCGAAATCACCATGCCGCCGCGCACGGGATCGAACCGTTCGAGTCCAGTGTCCGACATCAGTTTCTCGACTCGCGGCCATATGTTGCTCGGCGAACGCCCGATGAACGGCGACACCAACCCGGCGGCACACACCGGTCGCGTGCTGGAGTATTTCTGGACCGGTTCGTCGTGGGCGCCGACCCCAAACCTGTTCTCCATCGGCGTGTTTACGGGCGAGAACTCGACGGGCGGTGTCGACTACGACTTGTCCGGGAACGTGTGGGCCACCGGCGATGCACTGCAGTTCGGTCCCCAGACGATCTACGGCGCCCAGTGCCTGCCTGGTACGGGGGGTAACGTGGGCAACAGCGTCCTGGTTGACCTCGATGGCGATTTGTTCCTGCAGGAAAAGACGCGCATGGGTGATATCGAATCCCCGTGCACGCCTTGCGTTCCGCCGCCGCCGACCATGGTCGCGTGGTGGACCTTGGACGAACCCAGCGGACCGACTGCTGTCGACATCGCTGGCGGAAATGATGGGACGCATACGAACGGTCCGCTGGTCGTGACCGGTGCCGTATCGCGGGCGGTGAGCTTCGACGGTGTGGACGATCGTATCGTCGTCCCGGACAACGGCAGTATTGATATGGCCGGCAGCGACTGGTCCATCGATGCCTGGGTCCGCACGTGCAGTATCGCCGAAGTGTCGCCGATCGTGGACAAGCAGGGTATCCAGGATCCCGTTGGATACGAGATGTTCCTGTTCAACGGCAATCTCGCGTTCCAGATGGGTGACGCCGGCGGTGCGGCCAGTTTCGATTCCGGCGCGTTCGTCGCCGATGGCATCTGGCACCATGTTACGGTCACCGTTGATCGCGACGCGCCCACTGGCATTCGCTTCTACGTGGATGGCGCCCCGATCCTGCCAACGCATGATCCGACGCCATCCCCCGGCAGCGCCTCCAACGCGCTGAACCTGTTCATCGGCGCCGGTCATCCTGCCGGCTCGGGCGGTCAGTTTGATGGTGAGATCGACGAAGTCGAGATTTTCCGCCGTGTTCTGACGCCCGGTGAAGTTCAGGATCTCTACCGGGCCGGTGCGGCCGGCAAGTGCAAAGAGACCTGCATCGTGCCGTGGGACCGCCAGTTCTGTAACGGTCAAACACAGCGCAACGTCGATCTGGTCATCTGTAATTACTCCAACGAGTCCCACGACTACAGCTGGTCACTCGGCGGCGTGGCTGCTGGCCCTCCGGGATGCCTGATCAATGGTCCAACGGTTTTCTCGCCATCGGGCGGTACCGTGACGATTCCCGCGGGGACGTGCACGACCATCACCGTGACCATCGATCGACCGGCCGGCCTGACACCGTACCTGGTTGGTTGCTATGACTTCTTCGTCACCAACCTCGATACGGGGCACAAGTTCAACTGTCGAGGTTCGGTCCAGGCCGTCAACAAATGGTGCCTGATTGCGGTTGATCCAACGCCCGTGACGCCTGTCCCCATCGGTGGCGGCGGCATTGCGGTCGTGTGGGAGATAGCTGATGCCGACGGCACGGGCGGGACGTTCGACGCTGAGATCGTGGTCATGGATCCGACGGGTGGTGATGGTGGTGACCTCATCAGTCTCGACGGTCTGCCACCGGGTGAGCCCGTCGTGCGGACGGTCAAGATCCCACCGACACTGGGCACCCCGACCATTGGGGTCAATGTCCAGATGTCGGCGCATGAGCCGTTCGGGATCTATGACATCCTGTTGTTCTACGATGACGATGGCAACGGTACGCGTGAGTCGGTCATTTCGGCTGCAATTCAGTCGAGCACGGACGTGCCCCCGTGCAGCACGATCGCCGATTGTGCTGACACGAACGGCGACAGCATCCGGGACGACAACTGTACGTGGTGGGCCTGTGAGGCGGGGGCCTGTGTTGGAACAGGTATTCCGTTCGGTGATATGGGTGGTCAGTTCGGTTTGTGTCCGCCTGATGGAACGCCGGATGGCAACGATCGATTCCATGCCCTCAATTGCTTCTCGGACACAGATCCCAACGGCAACCCGGGTGACCCCTACACGTGCGAGGCCGATTCGCCCGTCGCTTACAACGTCGATGCGGGCGGTCAATTTGGTAGCTGCGCACCGGACGGTGTGTGTGACGGAAATGATGCCTTCCTGGCGCTGAATGCTTTTTCTGGAACGACTTCGTGCACGTGTCCGCTGGGTGGCCCGCAGCCCAGTGGCGGACCAATCACGGTTGGCCATACTGGCCTCTCGCTGGTTCCGTCTGCCTCGAGAATCCGACCGGGCGGGATTGTCGAAGTTGATGTGATCCTCAAAGATGCTTTGAAGGATCTCCGCGGTTACCAGTTGCACCTTGCGGCGCGGGGCGGAGCAACGGGTCGGCTGGAGCTCGTCGACATCGTCGTAAATCAGGCGAGCCCATTGGTAACCGGATCCGTTCATCGAAGCGGCAACCGGGGTGCCGGCGACACGAACATGTGGTCTGCATTCAACGTGGCTACGAGGCAAATGGTCGCTGGGACAGATGAGGCAGGCCGCGCAACCGCGGCTCAATCATATCTGGCAACGTTCATCTATCGTGCCAGTCCGGATGCATCCGGCCGGTTTGTCGTTGACATCTTGCACGACGCTGACGACTCGGGTCACAGGACGTTCCTGTTTCCGACGCTCGCCAACGGTCAGATTCTCGTTCGTGAGTCGACCTCGGCCACGATCGAAGTTGAGAGACGACACGAATCGAGGATCCACAAGCCATAGGTGTTTGGGGACATTGACCGGGCCCAACGGTGGGCCCGCAGCATGAGGAACCAGGTCCTCTTTCCTGCACGGGGGGGCCTGGTTCTTTTTTTTTGGGGGGTTCTTCAGCACAATCCGTGGCAGATCAAGAGCTCTCTCTCCTCTGACTCTTGTCTCATCCAGAACTCACCCACGGATTCTGCTGAGGAGACTTTCTTATCGAACGAAGTTTTTTTTTGATCCCCCGAATGGAGTAAGGCACTTTCTGTTTCCAGGCGTTGAGGATCAAGAGTGCCCACATTAGAGGACCTGTCCTGAAACCGTCGGAACACGGGTTGATGTTCTCGGACCACTGGTTTTGATCGGACCTCGCACCCGGCCTAGCATTTCACCGGCGGACGAAGACCGTCCGAGTAACACCCACCAACACAACTGAGGAGGAGAAAGCATGAGGGGTTTAAGGGTCGGCGCCCTGTGTGGCGCCATGAGCGTGATGGCGACTGTCGCCCAGGCACAACAGGTCGAAACCATCGATTTCGAGAGTCTCGATCCAGGATGTATCGTCAGTGAAGTCACTGGCGACGGCGGGAGCGGTCCGATCGGAGTCAACGGTGTGAACCCGGGTTTCCCAGGGGAAAACGCCGCGGTGATCTTCGATTCGAGCAACCCGACCGGTGGCGACATCGATCTTGGGACGCCGAATGAGACGTTCGGCGGCCCGGGCGTCGGCGCAGCGGGTGAGATGGGCATGCCATTCGAGAATGCGGTACCGTTGGGCAACCTGTTGATCATCGACGAAGACGGCGGTGCGATCGCAGATCCCGGGTGTCCGGATGGCTTCATAGCCGATCCGGACGATGCCGATGTCGTGGGGTCGATGTTGAACTTCGATTTTTCCGCGATCGGTCCGGTATTCATCGATTCGATTACCATTCTGGACACCGAGCCTGACGAAGAAGATCCCGATGTCGTCACGCTGTTCGATGGCATGGGCAATATGATTACGACCGAGGTCATGCCGACGCCGGGTGACAACGGCGTGGCCATGGTGTTTCTCGGCGACGTACCTAACGTGTCCTCGATGAGCGTGCAGCTCAACGGTTCGGGGGCGATTGATGACATCGTGTTCTGCATGTGCGATGACGACGACCCGTGCACGGTCGATTCCTGTGTTCGTGGCCAATGCATCAACGAGCCGATCGATTGCAACGACAATGATGCATGTACGAACGATGCCTGCGTTGCGGGTGAATGCGTGAACGATCCGATCAGTTGCGATGACCAGGATGAATGCACTGGTGATTACTGCATCGACGGCGAGTGCTTCAATGATCCGATGAACTGCGATGATCAGGATGATTGCACGACCGATGAGTGCGTAGATGGCGAGTGTGTCAATACGTCGATCGATTGCGACGACGAAGATGACTGTACGATCGACGAATGCGAAGCCGGTCAGTGCAGCAATACGCCGATCGATTGTGATGACAACGACGAATGCACTGACGACCGTTGCGTGGACGGTGAGTGCATCAACGAAGACAATGGCGAGTGTGGCCTCGAATGCCGCATGACCGGCGGTGGTCACGATACCTATGACGGTCATCGGTACACCTTCGGTGGCCAGGCGGGTGCCCCGACCGCGGCCCAGCCGCAGCCGCGTGGCGAATGGACGCATCACGAGCAGCGTGGTCCGGGTCGCCAGGGTTTCATCTTCCATGCCGGCACGTCGAGTGCACCGGAAGGCACCGAGATCGATCTGATCACGTGCAGCGATCCGGGGTGGTGCATGCAGGCCCGTCCGGCTCCAGCCAAGCAGCTCGATTTCGAAGGCGTGGGGACGTTCAAGAACCTGCGCAACGCCACGGCAGACCTTGCCGGTGTCGTGCCGGGTGAGACCTACCACTGGTTCGAGGTCCACGTCGAAGATCTCGGCGAACCGGGCTCGACCGCTCGTCAGGCTTCGGCTGCACGGCGCGGTGCCGCGCGCTCCACCGGTCGGCATGCCGCCGGCCAGGATGACGTCGGCCCCGAGTGTCCAGCTGAAGGCTCAGCAGGTGGCCTGGCCAACTGCGGTTGTCCTGATTTCTATCACATTACGATCTACGCCGGTGTCGAAGCCGGTGCAGATCTGAATAAGACGGACGTGATTTACGAAGTGTACGGCTATCTCGACGGCGGCAACCTCCAGTTGCATCCGCCGGTAGGCAACTAGTCGTTTAGCAGTAGTTAGGACTCCTCGTTTTCAAGGGCCGGGTACACGGTGTACCCGGCCTTCTTTTTGTGCGCGGATCAGGTCGCTCCGATAACGGTCCATGTTTGGATGGCTCTCGGTGTGACCGTGTACCAGGGTTGAACTTAGAGGACGTCATGCGATTGGGCAGGTGAACGGTAGAAGGCTCTCAGGTGCAGGTCTACGATGGAAAGACGTGGGTTTTAGATTCAATTCAGTTCCACCACAGGAGGAGGACAGCAGTATGAGAGGTATCAAGGTAGGTCTTGTAGCGGGCGCATTTTGCGCCCTCGTTGCCACGGCGAGCGCTCAGGTCGAGACAATCGACTTCGAGGCTCCGCTCGTCAGTGGATGTGTAGTCGACGAAGTGTTTGGTGATGGCGGAAGCGGGCCGATTGGTGTATTTGGAGTCAATCCGGATATCCCGGGCCAGAACACTGCAGTCATCTTTGATTCGAGCAACCCATCGGGCGGTGATGTCGATCTCGGTACACCCAATGAAACGTGTGATGCCCCGGGCCCTGGAGAGGGTGAGGCCGGTGAGATGGGCATGGAGTTCGAGAACTGCATCCCCAAAGGGAACCTTCTTATCGTTGACGAAAACGGCCTGGCCGCCGGCGATGCCGATGGCAAGGTCGATGATCCGGATGACGCCGACGTCGTCGGCGTAACGCTGAACTTCGATTTCTCGGGCATTGGCCCGGTGTTCATCGACTCGATCACCATTCTGGATACTGAAGCCGACGAAGAAGATCCGGCCGTCGTGACACTGCTCGATGCCGGCGGCGTCGAGATTACGACCGAAATCCTGCCGACGCCGGGCAACAATGGTGTGGCCAAAGTGTCACTGGGTGATATTCCGGGCGTCGTGTTCATGAACGTGCAGCTCAATGGCTCGGGTGCTATCGATGACGTCGTGTTCTGTCAATGTGACGACGATGATCCATGTACCGAGGATACCTGCTTCGAAGGCGAGTGTATCAATCGGCCAATCGAGTGTGGTGATGATGACGCCTGCACCGAGGACGCATGCGTGGCCGGCGAGTGCGTCAATACGCCGATCGATTGCGGTGACGATGATGAGTGCACCTCTGACGAGTGCGTCAATGGTGAGTGTGTCAACACTCCGATCGATTGCGACGACCAGGACAACTGCACGACTGACGAATGCGTGGACGGCGAGTGCGTCAATACGCCGATCGATTGTGATGACGAGGACAGCTGCACCTCCGACGAGTGCGTCGATGGTGAGTGTGTCAACACGCCGATCGATTGTGATGATCAGGATTCGTGTACGACCGACGAATGCGTCGATGGCGAGTGTGTCAACACTCCGATCGATTGCGATGATCGCGATGCCTGTACCCGCGACGTGTGTGTAGACGGCAACTGCCGTAACACGCCGATCGATTGTGATGACCAGGACGCCTGTACCGAAGATGAGTGTGTCGGCGGCGAGTGCGTCAATACGCCGATCGATTGTGATGACAATGACGAATGCACTGACGACAGTTGCGTCGATGGTGAATGCGTCAATGAGGACAACGGCGAGTGCGGAGGTGGCGAAGGCTGCACACCGGGTTACTGGAAGCAGCGTCACCACGAGTGCAACTGGGTCGGTTACGACACCGACGACTCATTTGATGCCGTGTTTGGCGTGACGTCGTCACATGGTCTGACACTGCGCGGCGCGCTGCGTCAGGGCGGTGGTGGCGAGAACGCGCTAGGGCGTCATGCCGTGGCCGCGTTGCTCAACGCGTCCGGCAATGTCGAGAGTGACTACACGACTGCCCAGGTGATCGCCAAGGTCCAGGAGGCCTACGCCTCCGGGAACTTCGGTCCGATCAAGAACATGTTGGCAGCTGCCAACGAACAGGGTTGTCCGTTGGGCAACTGCCGTAATCGTTAGACATGTAATACGAAGAGTAAGTATGCTCACACGGAGGCCGGGCACGTCAGTGCTCGGCCTCTTCTATGCGCCTACCACGTCATGGTTGGATCGTTGAAGACTGGAGCCGGAAAGCAGTGTTCCTGCCAGTCCGGCCCGCTGAAGATCAGATGCCACAGGCTTTGAATGTCCCATTGCTGTCCGCTGTCCGCACGGAAGCCGTTGACCTGGATATCCTCATCCAGGGTGGCCCCGCGCAGGACGAACTGGCCCGAGTGCTGGACCTCACCCATGGGGTTCACGCCGGTGTAGTCGGTGCGAACCTCATAGAGAACCGGCGAGGCGTGGCCGTCGACGAATGCGACGTTGTGCTGGCGATTGGTGCCATGGTTGCCCCATGCATAGCGTTCGAGGGAGTCGTCGGTCCACACGACATTGTTCCAGTACGACGAATAGAAGCCCTTGGTTTCCTTGAGTATCGTCGTGCGACCAGGATTGGGGATGGTCGTATACGAACGTAGCCACGGGCCGATGGAATTGAGCGGGGCTCCCGGTGTGCCAACCAGCATTGAGTCGGTCGCATAGCTGTTGCCCATTGCATCGTAGAAGGGGATGGCTTTGTCATGGTGGATGTCCTGTGACATATAGATGCCTTCGCCATCTTCGCCACCATCTTTGCCCGCTTCGTAACCAACATCCGACGGGCAGCGGAACACGCCGAAGTCGAGTTGCTCATCCTTGCGCCACTCGTCCACGTTCCCCGGCGCTGACTCCAGGCGATCCTGAATGCCGTTGCGGAAGAGAAACTTGTTCATCGGGCGCGTTGCCGGGCCCATGAAATTGCCGGTCGAGTAACGACCGTGTCCGGTGATGGGGTCGAGCGAATGTTCGCCTCCCCCCGGGCTTCCTTCTCGGTAGTCGTGTTCGCCACTCTTGCCACCATAGGCCCGGCGGACGCAGGACACGTATCGTCCACGCCCGAACGGGCCGCTGGACGTGCTGAACTTGAAGCGCGCGTGGACCGGGATCAGTTGATCGCGCGGGTCCTCTTCGGCATAGGCATAGCCGGCTTTCATCTGATCAGAGAGGTTGGCCAGGCACTTGAGGCCCTTGGCTTGTTCGCGCGCCCGCGATAATGAGGGCAGCAGGATCGACACCAGCAGGGCGATGATGGCGATGACCACGAGTAATTCGACAAGAGTGAAACCGCGGTGGTGTACAGGACGTGACATGGTCAACCTCGTGCAAGCCGTGGGCAGCGTGGCTCGATCATCGTACCCGATCGGCTGACGATAGGCGAGGAAACACGTGCGCAAAGATCTAAGCCCATTCCAGTCAACTGTTTGCTCAATGAGGATCGCGACCGCTCACTATCGAACGCCGGGAGACATAGTGGTCGAGACCTGGCCTCATTCGAGGGAACGTATTGCTACGGGCACTGCAACTCCGGGTTGCACAAACTATTCGTGTACGTCGGGGGCGCGGGTTGAGCATGGTTTTGCCAGTTATTGCCACCAAGCAGCAGGCGAGCCCAGCCCGCGTAGCTCAGGTCGCCAGGTAGACCGGTGTCGTAGTTCGGTGTCCAGTTGATCGACTGTGGCTCGCCGCCGCGGAGCGTGTACTCTGCGCCGCGGTTGACGCTGCCGTCTTCGTTGACACTGACCACGTTAGACAGGATTTCGTACTTGACGGGCCGTGCCGATCCATCGGCGAAAGCCACATTGTGCTCACGCATGATGCCGTGGTTGCCCATGGAATAGTCGCCGCTCGAGTCGAAGTCCGGGCTGTTCCAGAACATGGTATAGAAACCCTTGCTCTCGATGTACGTCGTGATACGGCCCGGATTGGGGAATTGGCTGTATTTGCGCAAATATGCACCGAAACCAAGGGTGCGCTGTTGGCTCCCGGCGAGGATCGCGTCACACGCATAGCTGTTGCCCATGGCGTCGAAGGAGGTCATCGACAGCGTGAACACCCGGTTACTCGTGCCGGAGAACCCATAGCCAAAGATGACGTCGCCGTCGCCGTCAATGCTGGAGTCGTAAGGCGTGTCTGATGGGCACTGGAAGATATCATAGTCCAGTTCCTCGTCTCGCAGAGCCTCTTCAAGTTCCATTTCTTCGATTCCTGCGTAGCCGATCTGATGTGGGGCCGACTTGAAGAGGTAGAGATTCAACGGCCGGTGGCCGGGGCCGAACCCATTCTTGGTCGACCACATACCAAACTCTTCTTCGTACCACGTAACTTCTTCGGGGAACGACGGGTCATCGTAGTAATGCTTGCCGCTCTTGCCTCCAAAGGCACGACGCGACGCGCTGACGCGTTCGGTCAACTCGTTGCCGTTTGATCCATAAATGGTCGAGATGACCGGGACGAGGTACTCGCTGGGATCGCTGTTGGCGTAACCAACCGATGCCTGCAGGATATCACGCATGTTGGCCAGGCACTTGATTTTCTGTGCTTCACTGCGCGCCTTGGACAGTGACGGCAACAGAATCGAGACGAGTAGCGCAATAATTGCAATAACGACAAGAAGCTCGACGAGCGTAAAAGCACCTGGGCGACGAAACGCCGGGCGATCCATGGGAAGTCTCCAACATCGGTTACAGTGGCGTTGGGCCGCTGCCCGGTAGGTGAGTTGGCGAGTTTGATCGACCGAAAGCGACACTTACAATATCCATGATAATAGCTCGCACTCTGACTTGCGAGCTGGAGCTGTTTCAGAGTCTGGGGACCATGGGCCGGGATACCGTCAATCCGATCGTGCAACTGCGTAACGTCAGTCGTATCTTCCAGATGGGGGAGTTGGAGGTTGTGGCCCCGGGTGGTCTCGATCTCGACAACAGCGGCGGGGATGAGGTGGCTGGGAAAGCGCGGTGAAGGTCTCATGGGCGGGCCCGGTATTCGCATACATGCGTTCGGCGACGGGCGACGGGCGACCGGCGCAAGGCGCCTAGCGCGGGGCGATTGGCGCGCGGCGATCCACGGTGTGCCACAATGTATCACGACTGAAGCATGCGCCTGTTTGTACCGGCGTCACTCATCGAGATCGACTTCCGGGTCTTCAGGGGGCCACGTCCAGTCGATCGGCAGGATCGGGCGCTTGCTGTCGCACAGGATTTCCAGTCCATGGGGCGCGTCGCGGCCAGCAGCGACGTAACGGCGGTCCTGTATGAACTGCAGCAGTTCGGGGCAGGGGTGCCGGTGGTCCGGGCGGGCGATGATGAGGATCAGGCGCGGCGGGTCCGCTTCGAGGTCGGTGCGCAGTTGCTCACGGCGGCGCAGCGTGGCCGGGCCGGAGGCCATGAGCGGCTCATTCATGGTGAACCGTGTCGCGCAACGGCGCTGACTGTAGTAGTAGAATCCAACATCCGTACTCCAGACATAGATGCTGTTCTCAGGCGCAGTGACCTCATTGATCCGGTAGGCCTGGTCTCGAACCCAAGCCATGCGCGGGCCATATCGCGCGCTGCCAAGAGCGTCGGGTTCGACGCCCGCGTAGTATGGGATTTCCGTGGCCAGGAGCCCGCCCGTGGCAATGATCAGGGCCGCGTACCCCAGGCGGCGATCGAGCTGCGCGGCCTGGCCGACCAGCGTAGCAGCCAGAAGAATTGCCGCCGGTAGAAGCAGCAGGAAATAGTGTGGCCAGAAGCGTCCCGGAAGGCACACGGCCAGGTAACTGCCCAGTGTCAATGCGATCAACAGGCCATGCGCTGGTGGGCGACGGATCAGTGTCCACACAAGGCCACACGCACCGGCGATCCATACGGCCGCGCCGGTCATGAAGATGTGTGCGTGGTTGAATGCCCACAGCCGAGCGAACCACGAGCCTTCGCTTGCGCTGTAGCCGAGGTTGTACGTAAACACCGCATCGAAGAAGGCCTCCGCGCGACCCCCCGCGGCAAACCAGGCTGTCGCAATCAGCCAGGTAAGAGTTGGGCCTACTGCGTACAACGCGATGCTCAGTGGCCATCGTTGCAGATGAACAAGGATGATGACCGGGACCAGCGCCAACCATTGGGCGGCCACGACAGTCTTGATCAGAGAACCCAGCCCAAGACATATGCCGGCACACAACACGTGTGCAGGATGTGGGCCACGCACGATCCACCACACGCCGAACGCGGTCATGAAGTTCATATAGAGTTCACGGTTGCACCCCTCGCCGGCAATGCCGGGATCGCTCGAGGCGATGGCAAACAGAATCGCCGCCGCCCAGCCGGCCTCGCGGCCGGCAAGCTTGCGCGCCGTGGCGCACAGCAGCCACAGGGTTGCGGCCGTCACCAGCAGCGCGGCCATGCGGTAGACGAACGGTTCTGATCCGAGTGCGGCAGTGAGCGGTACGAGGAAGAGATAGATGCCGGGAGGTTGGTGGTCCCACAGATCATCGAACAGATGGTCACCGGCGATCAGCCGTTCAGCAAAATACGCATAGTTGCATTCGTCACTTTCGAGTGGGGCGCCGAAGGCGTGCAACCTGAAGAGCAGCAGCGTGACAAACGCACAGAGCAGCAGGAGACGGTCAATGCGCGACCAGGCAACGGGCGTAGTGGCAGGTGAGACATGACCAGACGACATCTGCACATACTAACTGCGCAAGACTTGTGGGGACAGGCGCTGTACCGTGGATCAGTCGCCCGGTTCGGTGGTGCGTTCAACCTGGTTCTGCACCCGGGCGAACGCGCGCGTTGTTCGTGCAAGGTCGGGGTGGTCTTCTGCAAGTAGGGCCCGGCGCTGATCGAGGGCCCGGCGGTATGCAGCCAGCGCTTCTTCGAGGCGACCGGACGTTTCCAGTGTTGCACCGCGGTTGAAGTGAACCAGCGCGACCGTTGCATGAGGGATGCCGTACAGTTGTTCGCGAAGGGCCAGTTGCCGGTCGAACATCTCGAGAGCTTCATCGATATTCCCACGCTCACGCGCCAGGATCGCGAGGTTGCCGAGGGACATCGCGACATCACTGTGGAGCGGTCCATGGTAGTCGAGGCGCATATCCAGCGCCTGGCGATGCAACGCCTCTGCCTCGGTGACGTCGCCACGCATGTGGTGTAACTGGGCCAGAGTTGCAAGGCTCTTGGCTATGTCGGGGTGGGGGTCGTCGTAAAGAGCACGACGGATGTCGAGACCGCTGTTGATGTGTTGATCTGCTTTGTCGAACAATCCGAGGCTGAGGTAGCTCTTGCCGATCGTTGTTCGTATTGCGGCTTCGACCGCCGGATCGTCGGCCAACGTACTGTCCATCCAGGGTTCGCTGGCATCCAGAAGCTGTTCGAGAGTGACCGGTTGCTCCGGATCGACATCGAGGGCGTAGAGAGTGTCTTCCAGAAAGGCATTGATCGCGCGGAATTTGTCGGCTTCGGTACGGGCCCGGGTGTAAGCCGTGGTCATGCCCGTGCCAAAACCGACGAGCATGACGATAAAGGTGGCTGCGACGGTCACGGCACCGCGATGACGGGCAATGAATTTGCGAAACAGATACCATCGACTGTCGCGTCGGGCCTCGAGAGGTTCGTTGTTAAGATAACGTCGGCAGTCGTCACGCAGGGTCGCCGCCGTTTGGTAACGTCGTTCCGGATCGCGGGCGAGTGCCGTCATGACAATGGTATCGAGTTCGTCATCGCCAACACCAAGTCGGCTTGGCGGCGTGATTGTTGCGGTTGTGATAGCGGCGATGGCCTGGCCTACGGGACCGTCGACAACATAGGGCAAGCGTCCAGTCAACAGTTCGTAGAGTAACACCCCGAGGGCATAAACGTCGCAGCGCGTATCGACATCGTCCGGCGGACCATCGATCTGCTCCGGCGCGGCATAGGCCAGTGTGCCCATGAACTGTCCACTGGCGGTATCGAAGGCGCCTTGTGGTTCGGTGGCCTTGGCCACGCCGAAATCGAGAACATGCGGCTCGCCTTGCGTATCAATGATCACGTTACTGGGTTTGAGGTCACGGTGGATGACGCCGCGCTGGTGCGAGTAATTGACCGCGCCGCAAATCTTGATGAACAACTCCAGGGTGTCTGGCAGGTCGGATGGGCGACGAGGACTGGTTTCGGGTTGCAGTGTGACTGCGCTCGACGGACCGCTGGGGGGATCGGTCCGTGTTCGGTCCGCACCGAGTGTCGTGCCGGTGATGCGCTCCATGACGACATACATGCGCCCATCGCCCGTCACACCACTGTCATAGACGCGAACGATGTTGGGATGCTGAAGATGAGAGACCAGGTCGATTTCCCGTTCGAAGCGCAGGCGGCGCGTGGACACGCCCAGTGGACTGTCATACAGCACCTTGATGGCCACTTCGCGCTTCGTCGATCGCTGGGTCGCCGTGTAAATGACGCCCTGGCCTCCACGGCCCAGTTCCCGAATGTCATCGTAACCGCGAATCTCGATGGTGCGGTCGAACTGCAGGTCGGTGCGTTGCAGTTCGGCCAGCAGGGCATCGGGTGTTGTATACCACTGTTCATTGTCGGGCACTGATCAACCCACCCTGTGTGACTGTGCGATTAATGTTGCGCTGGCATCCCAGCGTGATTCGTGCTCAACCTTCGTCAGAGACCTGTTGTGCAACGATATCCGTCAGGCGCTTCAAGATCCTGGACTTCGCTTGATAGACCTGGTCCAAGGTCATACCCAGCATGTCGGCTGTCGCCTTTGCATCTTCGCCGCGAACCGCATAGCGATCGAACGCGGCACAATCAGAATCGTTGAACTCGTGACGAATCGTGTGCATCGCGAGACGCAGGTGATACTGACGCCATTCATCGTCCCACACCTGCTCGGCACCCGCGTCATCCGCGGTGCCTGCAATAGTCTCTATGGAGGCTTCGCTCCGTTTCTGACGCAATCGCTGAAAAACGGAATGAACCACCACGGTTTTCAAATAACCACGGAAGCGACCGCGGGCGGGATCGTATCTGAAGGCGGGCATGGCGCGGGCCAGTGAGATGAGCACATCCTGGACAATTTCGTCGCAGTCGGCGTCCTGCAGGCCGTGGCGGCGGGCCACGTTGCGGATCAACAGGCCGTAGCGGTCCGCGAAGTCACGCCATGCGACCTGATCGTTGCCAGATCTAAGTCTTTGCAGAAGCGTAGCATGTGTCGTCGGTGTCACCATGATGGTCAGTATAACCCGCTTGACTGTCCCGTTCGCGGCCCAAAAAGTGTCATAATCATGTCAGGGGAAGACTGCAGCGTTCCTAGCACCTGATGAATCGGCACGGTTTCCGGGTTCTTTGGAAGGAACAGCGATGTCAACCTCGACGGCCCACGCACGACCCAATCATGTCATTATCATCCTGGCCATGCTGGCCTCTGCCGCGGTCATGCCACCGGCGGTCGGGCAAGTGACGCTCGTGTCTACGACGTGGAACGGCGCGCCGGCAACCAGCGACAGCGAGACGACCGCCGGTGTCGCACTGTCGGCCGATGGCCGGTACGCTGCCTTTGCCTCGTCCGCCTCGAATCTTGTGGCAGGAGACACGAATGGCTGGCGTGACGTCTTCGTTCGCGATCTGGTGGCCGGGACCACGCAGATCATGAGTGTCGACACCAACGGCGTGCAGGGTAATGCGGACAGCGGGGGTTGGATTCTGGGGATCGGTGGTAAAGGGGTGTCGATATCACCCGATGGCCGCTTCGTAACCTTCGTCAGTTTTGCCGACAATCTGGTGGCCGGCGACGGGACGACGCTGGTTACCGACATATTCGTCCGCGATCGCGATGTCAGTGGCAACGGCATCTTCGACCAACCCGGGGACGTATCGACGACTCGTGTCAGTATCGATTCCCAGGGCAATGAGGCAGACAACCTCTGTTACTCACCGGTAATTTCAGCGGACGGCCGCTATGTGGCCTTTGCCAGCCTGGCGACCAACCTGGTCGCGGGTGATAACAACGGGCGTGTTGACATTTTCGTCCATGACCGTCAGGGCGCGACGACCACGCGCGTTAACATCGATGCCATGGGCAACGAAGCCGACCTGCACTCCAATTCGCCGTCGATATCAAGCGACGGTCGCTACATTCTCTTCAGCAGTGACGCAACCAACCTTGTGCCCAATGACCTCAACGGCGCCTCCGATGTGTTCCGCTATGATCAGCAGACGGGCACCCTCGTACGCCTGAGTGTCGATTCGAGCGGAACGGAGGCCAATGGCGGATCATTCAGCGCTTCCGGTTCGATCTCCGCCGATGGGCGTCACATCGCGTTCGTCAGTTTTGCAACCAATCTTGTGCCCAACGACACCAACACCAGTAGTGACGTGTTTGTGCACGACACTCAGTCCGGGGCGACCGTGCGTTCCAGTGTGACGACTGCCGGGGCCCAGGGCGGGGACGATTGCTGGGACGCTGCCATATCAGCCGATGGCCGGCGACTGGCCTTTACCACGTGGGCAGCGAACTACGGTGACCTGCCCGTGTTTGGTCTGCGGGTCATCGCCCACGATCGTGATGTCGATGGTGATGGTGTGTTCGATGAAACAGGAGCAATCGCTTCGCGCGTTTCCGCCAATATCGGGTCACCGATGCCATCATCCGGGGCGCTGTCGATTTCCGGGCTGGGCGGCCGCGCGGCGGTCTCGACGTCTCTGGCGATGCTGCCGGCAGATACCAACGTGCACCAGGATGTGTATGTCGTCGATCTCCCGATCGACAGCGACGGGGACGGCTTTCTTGACAGCGAGGAGACCGGCGGAGTCGACGGGGATGGCGACGGGACCCCCGATCTGTTCCTCACCGGGGCCAATCCCAATCGCAAGGACATCTACGTCGAGATCGACGGGTATGCCGGGCGCGTGCCCTCGCTGGCAACACTCAATGCAGTCGTTAGTGCGTTTGCCAATGCGCCGGTATCCAATCCGGACGGTTCGACCGGTATTACCCTGCACCTGAATATCGACGAGACGGCTATTCCATTGGTCCAGTGGTGGACCATGCTGAATGCCGGCGCCGGTACGACCCCGTGGAGTGACTTTGCCAACGAGAAGAACGCCCGATTTGGCACTCCGGGCGAGCGCGCCGCGGGCAACTGGCCCGCCATGCGTTCCGCGAAGATTCGATCCTATCACTATTGTTTCTTTGCCAACCAGTTTCCCGCAGTCATAGGAACGCAGATCGTCAACACGGTTTCAGGCATGGGCGAACTGCGCGGCAATGACTTCTTTCTCAGTCTGGGCGCGTGGACGCCGGCAGGGGGAACCGCTCAGCAAATCCAGGGTGTGTTCATGCACGAATTGGGGCACAATCTCGGGCTCGAACATGGTGGCGGTGACACGATCAACTACAAGCCCAACTACCGCAGTGGCATGAGCTACAACTGGACCGTGCCGGCGGTGAGTGGGCTGTTCAGTCAGATCTGGTTCCTGGACTATTCACGTTCGGCGCTGCCAACGCTCATTGAGAACTGTCTCAACGAGCCTGCTGGGATCGGAGGGAATCCGGGTCTGCTGACCCCGGTCGGGCCACCGGCGAATTACCGCCTCGTGTGGGAAGGCGGGCCGGTGGATTGGAACGGCGATACCGTGTCAACACACCCTTGTGCATGGTCGAACATAAACCAGGTGCCGGCCAATCCCAATTCCCCGGCGGGGCAGGCGCTGGTCGGGTTCGATGATTGGAACAGTCTCGTGTTCTACGATCCGTCCTCCGGCAATTGGGCAAATGCCGTCCACGGTGCGGTCAACCCACTCGGCGAGGAACTGCGCTACGAGCAGGTGCAGACGTTGACCCACCTGGGTGATTGTGACGGCAACGGTATCCTGGACACCGATGACATCATCATGGGTAACGGTGAGGATTGTGATCTCGATGGTCTGATGGACGCCTGCCTGCCAGCGGTCCCGTGGTATGAGGATTTCGAGTCCTACGATCCCCAGGGGGGCGTGCATGGTTCGCGGGCGTGGAGTGGGTGGGACGACGATCCGGCCTTCGATGCGCCGGTCACGGACCTCACCGAATTCGATCGGCCGCGCAGTGCATACAATACGCTCGAAGTCGATGATGACGTGGATATCGTACGCCAGTTTTGCCATGTCGAGGATGACGAAGTGTGGTCCTTTTCCGCGTGGCAGTATATTCCCAGCGACTTCGTCAGTGGTGGGGCTGGCACGACTACAGGATCGTATTTCATGCTGCTGAATACCTATGCCAGCGGCGGCCCATACCATTGGTCGGTTCAGATTGGTGTAGACTCGACCATCAACGCCCTCAAAGTGTGGAATGGCAATGGCGACAACACCATCAATGTGCCATACGTGGAGGATCGCTGGGTCAAGATTCAAACGATCATCGACTTGGAGGATGATTGGACTCGTGTGTACTACGACGACGAGCTCGTCACGGAATATTCCTGGACCGGCGGAGTCATTGGTGACGGCGGTGGTGCTCTGGATATCGCCGCTGTGGACTTGTTCGGCAATGGGTCATCCCCGGTGTATTACGACGATCTCAAACTCAGTCGTGCTGGTGTGTGCGGCGGCCTGGCCGATGACTTCGATACCGATGGTCTGACCACCGAGCAAGAGTTGCTGCGTGAACTCGATCCGTGCAATCCCGATAGCGATGGGGACGGCACGCTCGATGGTGTCGACAACTGCGACGGGCTGTATAATCCTCTGCAGTTCGACAGCGATAGCGATACGGTCGGCGATGCATGTGAGACGTGTCACGGATTTGATGACCTCGAGGATTGTAACGATAACGCTCTGCCTGATGCCTGCGACGTGCTCGAAGGCGTGAGTGCGGATGAGAATGGCAACTTGATTCCTGACGAATGCGAGGGTCTCGGTTGCCATTCTGTCGAGGAGTGCGCTGATCAGAACGGCGATGGCATTCGTGACGACGGCTGTGTGCATTGGAACTGTGAGGGCGAAGATTGTGTCGCGACCGGTATCGTGTTTGCCGAAATGGGTGGACAGTTCGGCGCGTGTACGCCCGACGGTGCATCCGATGGCAACGATCGGTTCCACGCGTTGAATTGCTTTGCCAACGTAGGCCCCGATCAAACACCAGGCTATCAGTGTGAAGCCAATCCGCCTGCAGCGTTCAATGTTGATGCAGGCGGGCCATTCGGTGATTGCAATCCAGACGGTGTGTGTGATGGAAACGATGCGTTCCATGCATTGAACGCCTTCGGTGACGCCACGCCGTGTGGATGTCCATTGGATGGTGGCCCGGCTCCTGTGTTCAACCCCGTAGTCGTCGATCACGCCCGTTTGCTGCTGGGCGTCGAGCGTGGTGCGATTCATGCGAACGACATCGTGACCGTCACTGTATCTCTGGACAACCGCCTCGAGGATCTCCGCGGTTATCAGCTGCATCTCGGCGTCAGTGGCGGTGAGCGAGGGCGTCTCGAAGTGATCGACATCGAGGTAGCACCGTCTGCTCAGTTGCGGACACAGGGCGCTCGGCGTACAGGCATGGATCACGACCTGTCGTTTGTGAGCGAGTGGACGGCATTCAACGTGGACACCGCACAGATGGTCGCCGGGCGCGATTCGGAAGGTGTTGTTGCACGCCCTGGCGTGCTTGCGACCTTCACCCTGCAGGCGTCCAGCGAGGCTGCCGGAACATTCACTATCGAACTACGTCATGACGATGATGATCCGGATGCGCGGACATTCCTGTTCCCGACTCCGGCCCAGGGACGCATCGCAATTCACGCGATCAAGCCCGTGTCCATCGTTGTCGAACCCTGACGGCCGCTGTCGATTTCACGTCGCGTCTTTGATGAACCGGAGGCGCGGCGTGAGATCCCACTCCCTTCTTCTCCAGGACCCACCTATTCCGCGTTCCCTGGACGTCCCGAAACCTGCGTTGTCAGCCTCTGACGAGGGTGCGCGAGCTCTCAGGAAATTCAGTGGAAGACTCGATGGAGGACGGGGTACTCCTTCCAGACAGGTGAGGCCCGTTGAAGAAGGAGAACAGATCATGAGTGCTTGGACACTGAGAATGGTAATGGGAACGGTACTGCTGGTGGCGTCAGGAAGCGGATTGCCGGCCATGGCCCAGGACTGTATCGACGAGCGGATCGATGATCAGCGCGGCGTGGTCATCGAGTTGATCGATGTACTGGACAAGCAGGCGGACATCGTCGAGCAAGACGTGTCGGTCCTGCGCAGGCTCGTGAGACGGTCGAAGAGCAGGCAGGCCAGTGTGGCAATGCGTGCCGCACAACTGCACCTTGACGACCTTTTGCAGGCGGTTGATGCCGCGGAAGATGAATTGGCCGAACTTGACGCGATGAGCCATACGCGGCATGAAATCAACGATTCGGATGTCGGGCACCGTCGCGGCGGTCCCGATCCCTGTGTCGTGCAATGTCCGGAAACTGGATCATGCCAAGCACTGGATGAGCTCAACGACTTCGATACCGTGGTGGATGATGCCGTGCGTCGATTACCTCCTGGTACGTGCGACAATATGTTCCCGTTCCTGGTCACCGGAACCTGTTCGGATGGAACCCAGTTCGTTTATGAGGGCGGCGGCTTCACCGCGGGAGTGCAGTATTTCGACGCTGCTGGGGCTTTCGTCGCCCGTACTTTTGTCAACGACGTGCCACTTGAGTTTTGCGGAACGACGACCTACTGGCCCGAACATATCGACTGTTCCGGAGCGGTCGTCGGGAGTGTGTATTGCGGAAAGATCTTCGAGGTCGGAGAGGAGGTGTGCATGCCGTAAGCTGACTCCAGGAGGCCAATGATCGTATGCTCATGAAACCCGGGGAGCCGCCTCGGGTTTTGTGATGGGTGGACGTGCGTTGTTCTACACGATGCGCCACCGGGTGCGTATTCCGGAGACCAGGAACACGCCTGCCATAACCCATCCCGCCGCAGCTGCACCTGCTCCACACAAACCACTTGCGGGAGCGAACGTTTCAGGAGTACCGGTGTCATCGTCGGGTGATGGGGGCTGCGTGACGATCGGGGACACCGTGTCAGATGGGTCGGAGTCATTGGGGCGGCTGGTTGGGCCTGCCGGGTAACGCAGGCGTTGCACGGTCCCGCTGCGGATGTTGGCGATGAACAGGCTGCCGTCCGGGCCAACGGTCAGGTCGACAGGGCCGTTGTGCGTCGTGGCCCATGGCGTACGTGTTGCCGAACCGTCTTCATGCAAGGCCACATGAAACAGAGTATCGCTGACGTAGTCGACGTGGAACACGTCCCCATGATAGTCCGCCGGAAACTGCACATGATCGTAGACGGCGCAACCGCTGATCGATGCTCCATCCTCACGATAGGCCACCACGGGATCAATGAAATGGGACGGTGCCGTGGCGTCGGAGGCGCCCTCCATGTCGGGCCACCCGGCGTTGTCTCCGGGGCTGACGACGTTGAGTTCTTCACGGCGGGCAGTATCTGATGAGCCGACGTCACCCACATAGAGACGGCCTTGCGCGCTGAAACAAAAACGAAACGGGTTGCGAAAGCCCATGGCGAGGACTGCACGGCGACTTCCCGTGATCGTCACGAACGGATTGTCATCGGGAACCGAGCCGTCGAGGGCGACCCGGCTGATTTTTCCGGCCAACGAGCTAACGTCCTGAGCCAGGTCACGCAGCCCCGTGTCACCAATCGAAAAGTACAGGTGTCCATCGGGACCAATCCGCAGACAGCCTCCGTTGTGCACTGTACCGGCGGGCAGATTGCCGCGGATCACGAGTGGATCTTCAGGCGTGTCTGCGTGGATCCTCAGGATGCGCTGTTCGTCGAATGAGACCGTGGCCAGGACATAGATGTGCCGCGTAGTCGAGAAGTCCGGACCAAGTGCCACACCCAGCAGTCCCATTTCACCGCTGGTGCGCACTTCGATGTGAGTGAAGGGATCTTCGACCTGTTCGTCGCGAATCCAGCGCAATCCACCCCCGCGCTCGGCGACGAGCAGGGCACCGTCCGGTGCGAAGTTCAGCGCGATGGGTTCGGTGAGCCCAGTTCCGACCGTCGCCAGTTCGAAACCGTCGGGCAACTCGACCGCAATCGCACTACTCGCTGCCAGTAGCCAAATGAATCCCGAGCGCATGAACAAGCTACTTGAACAGATCCGATCCCGTGTGTTCGTCATACGTTTCGCCACCGATGTTGAATACGGGGCGGGGGTCGAAGCCCAGCCAGTCGCGCATGCACGCACCAAAGACCGCACGGAAATCCACGTAGTGCGGCAAGCTACGGTCCTTGAGATCCGCCGACGTGACGGCCTGGCCGTGCAGGCCGCCGCGGACGCCCGGGCCAGCCAGAATCATGTGTCCACCATGTCCGTGATCAGTTCCCGGGCTGGCATTTTCGGCGTTGCGGCGTCCAAACTCCGAGTAGAAACAGATGGTCGTCCTGTCCCACATTCCCATCGCCTGGAGGTCACCGACGAATTGTTGGAATTCGTCATTGAGACGGGGAAAGAGAGTTTCATTGGCCGAGGCTTGAGAACCATGTGTGTCATAACCACCATAGTTGACCTTGATGATCTGCGTGCCCAGATCGGCCGAAGCGAGCATGGCGGCGCGATGAAAATCCCCGCGTGCTTCACCGATGGATTCAAAGCCCTCGGTGCTCGACCGGATCGTCTCGGCCAGAGCATCGATATCGCGATAAGCCGCGCGGATCGCCTTGTGCGTGGCGTCGTCGCTCTTTTCCAAACTGGCCAATCGTGCGAAAGCAGTTTGTGCCGCCTGGCGATAGGTGGAATCGGGATAGCCGAAACGGTTGGGATCACCGATCCGTTCAGTGTCGAGCACGCCGAACGGTTCGTCGAAGTATTCCATGCGCAGTCGCTCGTACCACGGCGCTGCCGTCCCCGGCCCGGAGCCCAGATCACGGACACCGAATTCATAAATCTCCTGGCTTTCAAAATGCGATCCGTTCGCATCGGGATAGCCGACCTGCTGGACGATGGCCAGTTGCCCACTGGTGAACAGTTCGCTGAAATAGGGAAACAGATTGTTGATGCCGTAATCCGAGCCGGTGATCGTCGGCGTGACCTGATCAGCGGTCAACGCCAGTTGCGGTCGGTTGGTCTGATAGACGCTGTTCTTGAACGGGGCCAGGAAGCTCAGCGCGTCCAGGCCGCCACGCAACTGGCAGAGTACGAGCAGATTGCCGCTGCCGCCGGCCGATTGGGCGAAAGTGGTCGCCACATTGTGCAGCAGTGGGTCAGCCAGGGCGATGGCTCCCAGACCTGCCCCGGCTTTGCGCAGGAAGGCTCGACGAGTCAGTGCTTTGAATTCGTTACATTCGATCATGTGATCATCCCTTTCAGAGCCTTCGAGTGCCGCGGTTCGTGGTGCATGGGCGCGCTGTCGCAGCGACCATCAGCTGCCGATGACATCCTCGTGCATGGAGAACAGGCGAATGAGTTCAAAGACATGCTTGGGTTGCCGATCGGGCTCTTCGAGGTGAAACGCGCGCCAGCCATCCTGGTCGAGGACCTCGATGTAGATGTCGCGCTCCTCATCCGTCAGTTGTACGTGAAACACGTCCGCCAAGTCGTTGATGATGCGTTCTCGAATATCGCGATCGTCCCACGAGACCGTGGGCGGCAGAATGTGGTACGGCAGTCCCGGCGTGCGGTCGGGGCCGTATTCCATCGTACGGCCAATGGCCTGGGCGCGATGAATGAGCGACTGACTCTTCAGCCAGGCAGCGTTTTCGCCCCAGCCTTCGACACTCGGCGGATTGAGCAAATGGTGCCCCGCGCGCCGGAGGTCGTCGCGCAACCGGTTAATGACTGACCCCTGTGAGTCCTCGCTATGTATATGCATATCCAGCGTTCTGGCCATACCGATGACATGTTCCACGGGTGAACTGATCTGTCGTCGCCGGGCGTCTTCGGAGAACATGGCAGCTGACATCAGGATTCGACGAACGACCGGTTTGATTGCGAAGTTGTTGCGTTCCAGATCGTCGGCCAGTTCATTGAGAATCTCGATCGAGGGCTGGTCGTGCACGAACAGGGCAAACAAGTTGTGGGCCACGTAGCGCTGCGCCTCGGGCTGGGCGATCGTAAGGTCGACCATGCTGAGGTAATCGTAGTTTGCTGGTGGCTCACGCCCGGGAAAGATGTTCTTGAGCGATTCGTCGTGGTTGAGAATGTCATACACGGGGCGGGCGTCCTGGTCATCCTCGCGCAGCAGACGAATGCCGGTAAAGGCTTTGGCCGCTTCTTTGATGTCATCTTCCGTGTACAAGACATCGCGGCCCAGCGTGAATAACTCCCAAAACTCGCGGGCATAGTTTTCGTTCGGCGCTTCTTTGGGGTTGTCAGCACCGTTGAGCCACAGCAGCATCAGCGGGTCAATGGTCAATTCCTGCAGGAACGTGCGGTAGTTTCCCAGGGCATTGCGACGAAGCAACTCCCAGTGCGTGTTGCCCAGGCTCTTGTCGCGCCCGTTCAGCACGCGGCGAGACGTGGCGAAGCGATCATGCCAGAACAAGGCAAGACGTTCCTGTAAGGGATTGGGGCTTTCGATGAGATAGACCAGCCAGCGCTTGTCCATGTCCTCGATCTTGTATTCATTGGCCAGATTATGGATCCATTGCGGGACGTGTTTGATCTCGAGCAGGTCTTCCACCGTTGCGCTGAGTCCTTCGTCGACAGCCTGTTGAACACGTTCCGGGGTGGCTCCGAAAGCAGCGCGCCGCAGGAGGTGATACGCCTGGTCATGGCTCAGTGTGTCACGGTGTTGGGCCAGGGATTGTGCCGTGCCAACGGGTGTGGGGGCGCCCAGATCGTTGATTGCGTTGCCAGGTGCGGGCCCGGACGCGTTCACGGGGCCTGTGCCACTTCCACATCCGGTCAATCCGGTGATCACCGTCAGGGTCAGCCATGTGCACCATACATTCGTTTGATGTCTTGCCATCCGTGTCCCCCCGTGGCCATGAGCTGCTCAAGCACCAATCATGGGGCTGCTGGCGTTGTCGTCGTCCGTTGCACGCGCCGCGTTGACCACCCCAGTCAGTCCCGTGTCGCAACCTACGAAGTAAGATACGGTCCTCCTACCTGTCAAACTGTGCCCAACTTGCCGCTCTTTCCCAGACCCCGGCGCCCGATAAGCCGGGACAGCGCCCCCACGGTTGGCATGCAGCGCATGGCTGTAGGGGTTATACCGCCAGCGAAGTTCAGGCAAGTGGGACAAGGACGGCAGGATAAATCGTAACCTTGTGGCATAGGCAGAACAGGGTGCAGCGACCTCAACCCAGACATGAGGCTGCACAGACGGGCGCCGAAATCATCGCGGCATACGTCGAGGCCACCGGTGGCTCTGCGCGTAGCCGTGTGAACAATCGCAAGATGACTGGCCAGGTATCCTTCTCGGGCCAGGACACTGCGGGAGAGTTCATCACCTGGCAGGCACGCCCCGACAAGCGGCGCTGGGTGTTCACTGGTGAATCTGGCCACCGCGAGCAGGGTTGCGATGGTACCGTTGCCTGGCAAATGCTCGGCGACATGCCTCGGATCAAGCGGGGTGAGGAGCTCGCGGTTGCATTGCGTGCTGCTCAATTCGACGGCCTGGCATCCTGGCGCACCAGCTATAAGACAGCGGAGTATGTAGGGAACGAGACCGTTGAGGATGTCGATTGTGTTGTCGTGATCCTGACGCCCCCTGTGGGGCAGCCGGAGCGATTGTTCTTCAGCAAGAAGACGCGATTGCTGGTCAAGCGTGAGGTTGAAGTACACACCGCCGAGGGCACCCTGGCGGCGCAAATGGTTTTTGCCGATTACCGCCAGGTCGACGGCATCATGATTCCGCACGTGACACGTCAGACCAGTGATGCACGCGAAATGGTCATGACTGTCCACAAAATCGAACACGACATCACACTGTCGGCGGATCAATTCGATCCACCACAGCCAGTGCAGGCGCTGCTGGATGCGGAGTCAGTGACTTCATCCACTGCAGACGCCCAACCGTAGACCACCTCTGGCAGAGTGTCACGAGACCAATGCCCGGACCATGAGTCCCGGGCACTGGTCTTGCGCGCTACACGCTCGAGATGTGCGGGCGGCGCTGAAGGTCGGTTGCGATATGTGATGCAAGAGATTCAGCATCATCCGGTTCGAGCGTCGAGGCTGTAATGCGGATGGCCGGTGATGCGTTGATGCGAAAGCGTTCTCCTGGACACACCCCCCAGCCCTGGGCGGCCAGTGACTGAACGAGACTGGTTTCTTCGGGAGCGGGCAGCCAGATATTGTAACCCGATGACCCGGTGGCCTCGAGACCGTGATGGGCCAGGGCGTCGATAAGGGCCTGCTGCCGTCGGCGATAGGTTCTTGCCACATGTTGCAGGTGCTTGCGGATCGTGGCATCCGACAGCAGCGCGTGCGCAAGGCGCTGCAGTATATGACTGACCCACCGCTCGCCGACGATGAGTCGATCCCGCAGGCGTTGCATGGTCGAAGAATCACCCGTGATGGCGGCGAGGCGCAGGTCCGGATTGAGCGCCTTGGAGAACGACTGGATGTACGCCCACGGTCCGTGATGTCCACGGTGCAGCGGGTTGAGCGGCGCTTCGGTGATCAAGCCGGCGTGATCGTCGTGGATGATCAGCACTTCCGGGTACTTCTTGAGTATGCGCTGCAAGTCCGATGCGCGCTCCGCTGAAATCGCGGCGCCTGTAGGGTTCTGCGCTCGCGGCGTGCAAATCAGTGCCTTGATGCCCCGCTGGCATGCGCGAGCCAATTCATCGGGCACAATCCCTTCTTCGTCGATCATGACCGAGATCGGCGCCAGACCTCGTGACTGTACGACATCGTACACGTTCCAGTAACCTGGATCCTCGAGAGCGACCACATCACCCGGCCGGGTATGCTCGCCAAGGACACGCTCGATACCGTCCATAGCACCACTGACGATGCTGACTTCGCTGCCGTCAATGCCGATCGAAGTGAACCGTCGGCTGACCCACTTCACCAACGGGCCATGTTGCGGAGCATCGCCATACAGTCGCGGTGACGTATCGATACCGGACAGGGCCGCGGCAAAGTCGGGCAGGAGTGCGGGATCGGGATTGCCATCGTACAGGTTGCGTGTTCCCGGAGGAGCGCTGACCGGTGGCCGCGGACCGCATGGTGCCCGGTGGCTGACGCAGGTGCCGCGCCGCCCACGGGCGACGAGCATCCCGCGGGCCTGCAGGGCTTGATAGGCTGCGGCGACCGTCGCCGGGCTGATACCGAGAGTCGCGGCCAGTTCACGCACGGTGGGCAGTTTCTGGCCCGGGACGAGGTGTCCGCTGCATACGGCACACTCAATACTTTCACAGATCTTGACGGCAGTGGTCCCGGTGATGTATTTTTGTACTAGATCGGACATGGTATTGTACTATAACAAAAAATGGATCACTGTCAACCAGGTGACTGCATGACTACCGCACAACGTTCGACGCCCACCTCCCTTGGCATCATCGCCGCCTTTGCCGTGGTCTATGTCGTGTGGGGCTCGACCTATCTGGCCATTCGCTATGCCATCGAAACGATGCCGCCGTTCCTCATGGCCGCTGTGCGCTTCACCGTTGCAGGAGCGCTGCTCTATGCCATCATGCGCTGGCGCGGAGCAGGTCGTCCGACGTTCGTGCAGTGGCGCAATGCCGCGATCATCGGCTGCCTGATGCTGGCAACGGCCAACGGCCTGGTGTGCTGGTCCGAACAGGTCGTGCCATCCGGGATCGCAGCGCTGCTGGTGGCCACGGTGCCGCTGTGGCTCGTGGCCCTCGACTGGGGGTTGTTCCGCGGTCCGCGTCCGACGCTCAGCATCGTTGCCGGATTGGTCATTGGTCTGATGGGTGTGTATCTCCTGATTGGTGGTTCGTCTCTGAGTGGAGAGCCGATCGATCCGTGGGGTGCGGCCGGAATGCTCGTGGCATGTCTGGCGTGGGCGCTGGGTTCGCTACTGGCCCGCCGTCTCGAGTTGCCCCGCTCGACGTTTCAAACAACCGCCATGGAGATGCTTGGCGGGGGCGCCGTGTTGATCGTCATCGGCAGCGCCAGTGGAGAATGGGCTGAGGTCGATATCGCTGGCGTGTCCTGGCAGTCACTGGTTGCTCTGGTGTACCTCATTCTGTTCGGGTCGATCCTGGCCCTGTCATCCTACGTGTGGTTGCTGACGGCAACGACGCCTGCGCGCGTCGGAACCTACGCCTATGTCAATCCCGTCGTCGCGATGACGCTGGGTTTCTTGTTCAAAGATGAGCCGCTCAGCGCCCGCGTGGTCGTGGCGGCGGCGATCATCCTCGCAGCCATCGTGCTCATTACCGTGGCACGACAGGCAGCGCCGCCCGTCCCACAGGAGCCTTGCAGGGGCGCGGGAGCGCGGCCCCGCCCGACCGGTCCGACTTTCGGCGCGCAGCCGGCGACCTGCGAAGTCAAGGAGGGCTGTTGATGGATGGCGTCCCCAGCACACGCACGACGATCAACCGTATCCCGGCGCGGGGTGTCTATGACCGCGCGACAATCGATGCCATTCTCGACGAAGCGACGATCTGCCACGTCGGGTTCATGGCCGACGGGCAGCCGTTCGTCATCCCGACCATTCATGTGCGTGTCGGCGATCGACTGTGTCTTCATGGGTCACACGGCAGTCGCATGCTCAGAATCCTCAAGACCGGCGCCCCTGTGTGTGTCACCGTTACATTGCTCGACGGGTTGGTCCTGGCGCGGTCCGCGTTCCATCATTCGATGAACTATCGCTCGGTGGTGGTGCTGGGATCCGCTTGCGAGGTAACCGACCAGACTCGAAAGCGCGCTATTCTGGATGCTCTGGTCGAACAAGTCGTTCCCGGCCGGACGGCTGATGCACGGGGTGCATCGGTCAACGAGATGGACGCGACGGCGGTCGTGAGCATACCCATCGACGAGTGTTCCGCAAAAGTCCGCACCGGCCCGCCCGGCGACGAAGAAGCAGACTACGCCCTGCCCGTATGGGCTGGAGTCATCCCACTGACCCTGCAGCCTGGAACGCCGCTCACCGACCCCAGGCTGACGCCTGGCATAGAAACACCGGAATATGTACTGAACTACACACGAACATAGCCACAACGACCCTCCCTTTCTTTCCTCGGACAAGCACGGCGAATTGCGACCTCGCCGTGCTTGTTCATTTACGAGGGCAAGCCTCCACAACGGCGTGCCGGCGTCCGTCGTTGCACAGGGCAGCCGCCGCACTGCAGGTGCTCAAGGCAGAGAGCGCCCGATCCAGGATTTGAACTGGCCGGCGCCGTTGAGCACATCGATCAACCTGAGAATGTCCTGAGGCGTGGTTGCGCCACGGCTGTACCCTGTGGACTGCCACCGGGGCCCGGTATGCACTTGAGCCTGTAGGTCGCGATGGGGCGACGGGTCTTTGGATAACCCACTTCTGATTCGATACAATACATAAATCATGTCAACAGACCCGATGTTCTCACGACGGGTGTTCCTGCAGGGCGGCGCCAGCGGATTGCTTCTCGGGGCGCTCGCCCGTACTGGGTGGCCGCAGGTGCTCAAGGGGCCGTGCGCCGGGTTCGGGACGACCCCGCTTCGCGATCGTACACGACCGGTGCAGACGCTCAATTGCCCGCAGCGACGCGTCATCATCGATGGCCTGCCATTTAACAACTGGTGGACCGGCGACGACTACCGTGAAGACTTTCCGTTTCATACCTGCGAGAACTGCTTCGGACCGGGCGGTCCGCCTGCGCCGACTGCAGAGATCGACGTCGCGATCGTAGGCGGCGGTATATCTGGCCTGGCTTCCGCGTATATGTTGCGCGACTACAACACCGTGCTGTTCGAGATGCGTTCACGATTTGGCGGCGTGGCCATGGGCGAGGATTGGGCTGGTGTGCGCTATTCATTGGGGAACGCCTATGTGATCACGCCGGACGCCGGCAGCTTTCTGGATACGTTCTATACCGAGCTCGGTTTGCGCGACGTGGTGCGTGTGCATGACGCGCGTGATCTCGTCGAGTTCGGCGGCAAGCTGTTGCCTGAGTTCTGGACCGGCGCGGCGTCCTCTCCTGAGGAACAACGGGCCTACCATCGTTACTTCCAGGTCGTGCAGGAGATGGCCGGATCGAGCTACCCCGACATACCATTTGCGTTCGATGGTTCGAATGACTGGATTCTCGACCTCGATCGCAAGTCGTTCAAGGATGACATCACCGAGCGGATGGGGGTTCCGGTGCCAGAGGCCCTGGGGCATGCTATTCAGGCATACTGTTACTCGTCGTTTGCCGAAGGATGGGAGCAGCTCTCGGCCGCCAGCGGGTGGAATTTCCTGGCAGCTGAGGAGTACGGTCGCTGGGTGTTCCCGGGTGGCACATCGTACATGGCCGACGCCTTGTGGCAGCGCCTGCGTGCCAACGATGGGAACCCGCATCGCCGTCTGCTGCGCGCGGACTCACAGGTCGTTGATGTTCGATTGGCGGCCAACGATCGCGTGCAGGTGACCTACATCGATGATCAAGGCAAGGCTGCGTCGCTGTTGGCCAAGCGCGTGATCATGAGTTGTCCAAAAATGCTGTGCAAGTACATCATTCATGATCTCGAAAACATTGATGAGCCACGGCTCAATTCGATGCACAGTCTCGAATACAATGCCTATGTCGTGGCCAACGTCTTGTTGGATGCGCCGGTGGACTTGGACTTCTACGATGTGTTCCTGCTCGGGAAAGGCCTGCCCACCGATTCCGGTGAGGCCGCGGCCGCTTCGCGGGTCGTCGATATGCTCAACGGCCATTATGCTGAAACAGCCGCAGGCCACAAAGCAGTGTTGACGTTGTATTGGCCATTGCCGTTCAGCACCGGGCGATTCACGCTGATTACCGATGATGCGTGGCAAAACTACGCGGAGTCGATCGTTCCTCAGATTCGTTCCATGCTCCAACTCGTCGGTGTATCCGACAGGGCGGTCCATGAGATCCGCATGACCCGCTGGGGCCATGCGCTGCCCCTGGCTCACCGCGGTCTCATGGCCGAGGGGCACATTCAACGCATCCGTGAGCCGCTCGATGGTCGGATCTTCTTCGTCAACCAGGATAACTGGGCCTTGCCCGCCGTTGAGAACAGTGTCCTCGACGCCCAGATCTACACGACGGCCGTAGCAGAGTCGTTGTGATCCCCCTGCGTTCTCCATGGCGCACCGTAATCGACCACAAAAAAACCTCCGCCCCAATCGGGGCGGAGGTGTGTTGTGATCTGGACAACGACGGTATCGCCTATCTGGTTCGTGGTCGCCGCCCGCTGCGGCCGTCGCGTTGTGACGGCACCCGGTTGCGGCGAACCTTCTTCAATGGCGGTTGAGTCAAGTCCTGTTCGGTTAGAGAAATGTTGTCATCGGTGTTTGGTGACTCGGGTTCCGGTGGACACAACACGCGAATGTTGAGGTCGACGAGCTCTGGCTGAATCTCGCCACCACCAGCGGTGGACAGCCGGGTCGGCGGATTGTTGCGCCGCCAATGGACCGTTGTCGTTCCGCAGTCGTTGGTTGCGCTGAACACTGCCGTGGCCAATCGTATCGGCCCGGTGTCACCGGGATGTGGCGGCGCGAAAGGCACGTGCACGGCGTAGTCGATCAATCCATTCACGGGATCGACGTTCTCGAAGATTTCGATGTCGAAGGGGAACTCACCCACCTGCAGATCGATGAGCGTCAGGGCCTGCACGTCATAGAGCAGGAAGAACTGGGCTCCGACGATGGGCTCTTCGCTGCAGGACATCATGATATCCACGACGAGAGGTTCGGCCGACATGATCGGCAATGACTCGCTGGTCAGGAACAGGCCGGGGTTGCTGCAATCGTCGCAGCCCGGAATGACGGTCGAGTTGCATACGCCGTCATCGCAGGTATCGGCAGTACACAGGGTACCATCGTCGCACTGGGCATCGGCGTTGCACTCGCCCTCGTTGCAGACTTGTTCATCTTCATCGCAGGTCTGGCCGGGGCAGGGATTCTTGCCCGGGAAACACTCCCCTTCAATGCACATTTCCTGTCCGTTGCAGAAGATATCGTCGTCACAATCGATGTCGTCTTCGCACATGCCGGTGCCCGTGCTGAACGTCAGATCATCGACCGCCCCGGAACCATCGAGCACGATGTCGATGGCCACGACGTGATTGGGGTCGAAGTCGTCGCCAAGCTCGACACCCGGGAAGTCGAACAGTGCCTGGCCGCCGTTGCCGGTCAGACCCAGGTCAGTCTCGGTCTGCAACGTGTTGCCGTCGGTGTCGGTCATGATGAAGGTCATTTTCTCGTCTTCATCGATGTCGATAACACGGATGTTCAGAGCGCGAACGCCACCTTCGTGCATGAATCGCACGGTCAACGTTCCACCGAGCGCGCTGTCGTTGGGCGTGTCGTAGATCTCGCCGATGGACTGTTCGGGGTAGTCCTCGTTCTGCAGAATGAGCACGTTGCCCGTGTCGACGAGCAGATCCCAATCCAGGCTGTCCTGGTTGGGGCCGTCTGGAGTCGAATCGAATATCGCCGCCTCGAGGTGATCATCTGATGCAACGAACGAGAATACGACGTCGGGAAGTATGACCGTGTCGTTGATCGCCTGACCATTGTCGAGCGGTCCGCCGCCAGCGACGGTATCGAAATCAATAGTCGTTTGACCGAAGGCCGAAGCGGTACACACAATGGATGCGAGGATCGCGCACACAAATGTTTTCATAGCAGTTGCTCTCCCTGCAGGTTTGCACAAAACATCATTGTAACCGGTTTGGAACGCTCAGTCACAGGCCCATGAAAGGGCACCATCAAATAGGTCATAACTCGTGCATCTGCAGTAGGATGGAAGATTAGAGGGCGGCACGCGGCCGTATGTGGATCATTTCACACGGGCCATCTATCATTGGGGGTGGTCCGATAGAGGGGAGCAGAGCATGAAATCAATCTGGGGGAGAGGTGTCGTGGTGTTGCTGTGCACTTCGGCCATGGCGGTTGCGGAGACCGTGACCGTCGCCCCGTCCAAGGATAACACCATATATGAAATGTGTGGTGGTGGCTGCCCCGAAGGTGGCAGCAATGGGCAGGGGGTTCGCCTGTTCGCCGGTCGCACCGGCGCCTTCGGCGCACGTCGCGCCCTCGTATTCTTCGACGTGGCTGCCCAGGTGCCGCCGGGTTCGATCATTACGGCCGCAGAGTTGACACTGGCAGTCAGTGCATCCTCCTCGGGTAACCCCAATAGCGTCACACTTCACAGGTTGACCGCTGACTGGGGCGAAGGGGCGTCCGATGCCGGTGACCCCGGAGGAGCCGGGGCGCTTCCTGAAGCAGGCGACGCCAGTTGGGTGTATCGGTTCTACGACGGCATCACGTGGTCTGCTCCCGGTGGCGACGGTGATTACGAGCTGGCGCCCAGCGCCCAACGGTCATTGGATGGTGCGGGTGTGTATGCCTGGTCCAGCGCTCAACTGGTGGCCGATGTTCAGGCCTGGCGCGATGATCCGGCCACCAACCATGGTTGGATGATCAAGGGGGCTGAGACATCCGGCGGTACATCGCGCCGCATCGGTAGCCGTGAGAACAGCGACCCGGACCAGCGACCACGTCTGGTCGTCGAATTCCTGCCGCCCCCGGCCGTGCCTGCATCCAGTGCCCTGGGCATCTACATCATGGGCGCTGTCCTGCTGATGGCGTTGACCCTCGTGGCCGGTAGGAACTGATTCTGAGTTCCTCATTCACGGCTTCAGTCCGGGCATGAACCCGATTCATACGCACCCAGATCGACCACCGGAGCAGCTCCGTTGCCTGAATCGGTCGTGCAGGTGTCGTCGACCCTGCGCGCCTGTCCATTGACGTCTTCATTCCCGTCTACGATCCCGTTGTCTCCAGCATCGATCGCGGGCGAGTCCCCGCGGACGCGCAGGTCATCGTCAGCCGTCCCGGGTGCTCCGTCCGGCCCGTCAGGAGAACGAAACATGGGATCGAGTCCCATGTTGCCCGACCCGGCGAAGTCCGCCACATCCTGCACGATCGAATGACTGACCGTGAAGTCGTTTCCCGGAGCAGTGATCTGGGCACTTTCGGTCATGCCCGTGTGGTCAATGTTATTCCACAATACACAATTGCCGATGGTCGCCGACGCGGACGCCAGGACATAGATACCTCCGCCTACCGAGGACGCGGTATTGCGACTGAACGTACAGTTGGTGATGCGGGGCATGCCACCGGCAACGAGGCCCGCTCCGATCGCGGCAGTGTTGCCCGAGAACACACAGCTGGACAGCGTGACCTGACCACCCTGGATGTTGGCCGCGCCGCCGTTGGAACTTGCGCCGGTACCGGTGTTGCCGAGGAACCTGCACCCTGTAATCCAGGCCATGCTGTCTATCGCGTACAACCCGCCGGCATTCAGTCCTGCGTTGTCAATCATCCAGCAATGCGCGACCGTGGGGGCACCGTGCGTCACGAGCATGCCACCGCCCGAGGAGACCGCGTGTCCGGTCGCGTTGCCCGCGGTGATGATGAAGCCTTCGATCGTAGTCGTGACATCGGTAGCGGTCACGACGTGATAAGAATTGTCCGTTCTATCGTCCGGAATTCCGAGGTCGCCCGACAGCACCGTGGGGTGAGCGGCGATCGCCCGCGTGACGGTGGTTTCAAAACCACCAAAGCCACCCCGCAATGCGACGGTTGAGGGTAGTTCGAATGTTGCATTGCGATCCTCGGTATACAGTCCCGTGTCCACGTCGAAGTCCGCTCGATAAGTGCCCGCTGCAACCCAGATTTCGTCAATGGTTCCACCGGATCCATGTAATGCCGCAAGCGCTGCCTGAAGTTCGGTGAACGCATCTACCCACGTCGATCCGGTGCCCAGACCTGTCGCATCGGCTTTGACGAACAATACACCAGGTACATCGCCGCATCCGAGGACAACGCTGCCAATACAGCTGCCGAGGATGCACGTGTCATTCGTCGTGCACTCATTGCCGTCGTCGCACGCGTCGATATCGGCGGAGTAGATACAGCCCACCTGTTGGTCGCAGCTATCCGTGGTGCACGGATTGGCATCGTCGCAATCCCGAGGCTGTCCAGGCACGCATGCGCCATCGATACACTCATCTCCAACCGTACAGGCGTCGTTGTCGCACTCGCCTGCCGTGGTGCATGGCACACAATCCTCGGTTGTCGTGCCCAGGCATACACCAGCAGAACACACGTCGTCGGACGTGCAGGCCTGGCCATCGTCGCACGGCATGTCGTCGGCGAGCGGCGTTCCGATACATGTACCGTTGACACAGGCCGGCGCATCGAGACAAGGAAAGTCCGTCGAGCAGGGTAGGGTGTCATCGGGTACCGCGGAACAACCGGTCAGGGAATCGCACGTGTCCGCCGTGCACGGGTTGCCATCATCGCACACCAGCGGCAGGCCCGGAGCGCAAGTACCGTTCAAGCAGTGGTCATTGGTCGTACAGGCGTCGCCATCATCGCAAGGCGCGGTGCGTGGTGTGTGGGTACATGTTCCGTCCACGCAGACATCCGTCGTGCACGGATTGACGTCATCGCAGTCGACGGGCACGCACACATTCTGTGAAGGATCAATCGGGTCGTCGTCTTCGGGTGTCTGGCCACCAGGGGCAGTAGGGTCGTCGTTGTCTGCGTTGTCATCTTCAGCCGGATCCTCACCAGGTTCGACGCAATCGATCAGTGGTTGGTGGATGCAGCCAATCTGACTGTCGCAACCATCGAGGGTACACGGATCGTCATCGTCGCATGAATCGTGGTCTCCGACACAGATGCCTGCAGTGCACAAGTCGTTCACGGTGCAGGCATCACCGTCATCACAGGGCGCGTCTTCGATACACGTACATACTCCGGTCTCCGGGCGACACACCAGCGGCACAGGGCAGGTGTTCGTGTCATGGATGCACACGACACCGCTATCTTGATCGATGCAGGTGTCGATCGTACACAGGTCGTCGTCGGCGCAATCGATTGGCGTGCCCGGCAGACACATACCCTCGATGCAGACTTCAAGGCCATTACACGTCAGACCATCGTCGCAGGCGGCATCGTCACGGCACGGGTGACGCTCACGCGGTTCAGCAAACCGCGTGGCTGGAAGCACCTCAACGGCGGGGCCAGGCTGCTCGATCGTGGGTCCGGCGTCAGGTGCCGAATTCGGAGGTGTGCATGACGCGACCAGCACGAGGCCGGCTGCCTGAACGAGCATGACATACGAGTACTGGCTTGGCATATGTGGGCTCTACCTGAAACGGCGCAGAATCTTCCAGTACATCGACGGCAATGTGTAGAATTCTGGAGGCCCACTACGGGTTTTCAGATCAGCTTGTTGCGGTAAGGCACCTCAATACGATCCGGGCGCAACAGTGCGGGCAAGGCAGTGCTATGGGCAGGCAGCGAGGCCAACGCCCAGCCACGCCTCGTAGGCACCTGCTCCATTGAGCAAATCGATGTGCCTGAGAATATCCTGGGGTTCGCACGCACCCGAGCGATTGATGTCACAACGCCACAGCGGCAGCTCGGGCATGGTGTGATCAAAATGTCCGATGAGCCGGTCGAGATCCCGGAGTGTGGTGACACCGTCGTTGTCTACATCGCCGGGCAGGGACCCGAGGCGCACATGATCACACGTGGGGCGGTACTCAATGATCGTGCAAGCACCAGGTGGGATGGGGCGATCCAGCTCGAGCATGACCGTATTGCCTTCAGTCATGACGCCGGCGACGACGGGCGCCTGAGCGTGGCTGGACACGATGGCGAAGTCATCAATGGACATCGTGGTCGTATCACGGTCGAACGACAGCGTGATGTGGTCCCATCCAGATGCGTTTGCCCCATCGAGTTCCGCCGGCTGGCGTGGATCGATGGCGTCATGCGGCGGATCGCTGTTTACGGGGAAACCGACGCGAACGGTCAGAGAATGTAGATCGGGTTGGCCGAACTGGAAGCCGAAAGGGGCAAACAGCGTAGTCAACGGCGTCTGCCCGGTGTTGACGAATTGCACAACATGGTCCCCAGTCGTGTTGGGGGCCGCCTGAACCAGGAACTCGCCCAGGTATCGTCGGCCTTTGACCGCCAGTCCTGTCGTGTGATCAAGCAGTTGAACGAATACTCCGAAGTGTGGTGGATCGAACGGCGGAGGCGTTTCGTTGTACACCGGCGAGAAGATCTTCGACGAAGCGAAAACGAATTCAGGCAAGCCGTCGTCGACGAACATGGAACTGCCGGAGAACAGGACGCAGCTCTCGGGTTGGTCATCACAGGCCAGGGCATCCAGCGGATCACAGGCATCAAAAACAGGTCCGGCGCTGCAACGGAAGAAACCGCCGTCATCGAGGTACTCAACCGACCCGGTGCCATTCTTTCGTTGGCTCGATGTCCATCGCACGATCAGCTGATAACCGCTCAACACGTTGTTCTGGTTCGTGTCCTCCATCCACACCGTCACGCGCGAAGGGGAGTCGGGTCGGATGCACATCAACAGGGGCTCGTCGAGCATCACCGAGAACGCATCGCGCTGCGGCACCATGAACAGATCGAGTTCGGCACGGAGTGGAGTCGTCATGAACAACACGGCAAAGATCAGTGAGGAGAGACGGGGCACCATGGGATTGACCTCGGTGCCGGCCTGGCAGGGCATGCCTGATTATTCTAACCCAAGATGCGCCGCGGTGCAGTGAGATACGAGCCTTGGAGTTGCGGAAAGGAGTTGCGGCGCGGGTCGTTGTTGGCCTGAACACATGAAGGCGCACGGCCCAAGGCGCGCAGCGCGTCGTGCACGATGCGTCATGCGCTGATTCCAGCGCGGTATGACCTATCGTTGACTCCTGCCGATCATGCCCCTCCGGCAACTGTCGACCCTCGACCCTCGACCTTCGATCAGCGCGCGGCGCAGGGCGCGCTACGCGAGGCGCGCCGCGCGCGGCGAGACCCGACAATACTGCCCGATCAGGCACTGTCCAGAAGCCTTCGATGCGCGCGTCGCGTCGCGCGCTGCGCGCCCAATCGTCTGTCGATGGTCGTTTGTCGTCGGTCGTCCACATCACGCAGCCGGACACCACGGCCTCCAGGCGGCAGTCATCTTCCGCTGCGGGCCGCGGCATGTACTCGGCTTGACTTCTGTCGACAACCGAGGGTCGGCGATCCGACCCCTCCCCGATCATCCTTATGCCGAACAAGCCTGCGCCACCGCTTTCCCCGCAGCTGCAGACGACTACCCCCTTCCGGCTGGATACTCGCACACAGAAAAATAAATGGAACTCCCCACCCTGTAGCTCTCTTCTGGACACGCCTTGATCTATGCTCCCACCCCAATCATCTTCGCGTCGCTGCGCGACGCTCAGATCCAGGCGGCTGTCGACCCGCGACCTTCGACCCTCGACGAACGACCCTCGATCGGCGCGCAGCGCGCAGCGCGCCGCGCGCGACGAGCCCCGACGATACGCCCGATCGTGCGCTGTCCAGAAGCCTTCGATGCGCGCGTCGCGTCGCGCGCCAATCGTCTGTCGATAGTCGCCTGTCGTCTGGTGGACCATGAATGTCGGATGTTGGTTCGATTGATTGCGAAGCTGAAGTGAAGAGCATAAGTAGAGGCAGTGGGGCGCGGTCCGTGAATGAGCTGTTCTGTTGAATAGACTCGGAGCAGGAGTCCCATAGCAGGCATTCTGTTGAACTGCCGATGATGGGAGGGGCGATGCTACGGGCAGGGGGGAAGTTCAACGCCAAGCCAAAGGTCATATTTGTCAGCACCGTTCAGCAGGTCGATGAGTCGCAGGATATCGAGCGGGTCACATTCGCCTGAGCGGTCGATGTCGCATTGCCATTCGTTGAGAGAAGTAATCCCGTTTAAGTAGTCGATGAGGACAAGAATATCGAGTGCGTTTGCGAGACCATCACCAGACACATCCCCCGGAAGAAACCCAAGGTGAATATCTGTGCCCGTAGGGAGATGGCGAATTGTCGTGCAGTCGCCAACGGGAATGGGCGATGAAAGCGTGAGCGAGGCGAATCCATCGGTTGTCAGCACGTCCGTAACGAATGGTGCCGTGCCAGTTGAGAAGACATCAAAATGTTCAGGTTGAACGATATCATCAGCCTCGGCACACATTGACAACTCAATGGACGACCAACCTGTTAGCTCGCCAGAGTCGTTCGACGAAATGCGGGCGTCGATACTTCCCGAAGGTGGAATCGTGTCAAGAATGAAGCACTGGCATTCGTCAGGGACGCCATCACCCTTAGCAGGAATCGTGTCCAATGATATTCCCGTTTCGATATCGCACTCATCTGGTGTAAGGTTCTTGTTGCAATCTGGTACGACGCCTTCTTGTGAGTCACACGCATCAGGGCTGCGGTTGAAGTCGCAATCCGCGAAGAATGACGATTCGTAGGCACCAATGTCGATTCTGCAGTTCTGAATCCGGGGGTGTCCTGCTACATCTGTCTCATCCTCGCGGTTGTAAGGATAAGGGCCGACGTCAATGCAGGGTGAGCCCATCTCGACCTGGAACATATCGTTCTCCGGAGCCGAGAAGTACGGAAATCTGTTGATATTTCCGGTCCCCCAGATAACGGTGCCATCCGTTACAAGAATTCCCTTGTGGGCGTCCTCGATATTACAATACTCGAGAAATAGCGTGGTATGCTCTCCTGCAATCTCGTTCAGTAGTATCTGGTCACCCCCCAACGCAGTGTTGCCCCAAAATATGGTATGCGATACTCGCACGGGAGATGTGGCATGTAGCCCGCCCCCTCCGCTTAGAGACTCGTTAAACGCAATTGTGCAACCAATGAGTGATGAGTCTTTGGAATGGATACTTAGTCCGCCGCCATGGTTGGGTCCGTACGCGACGTTGTGTGCAATGACACAATTCCGGATAATTACCGAACTGCTCGAGTGAGCATGTAGTCCGCCACTTCTTCTATCTGCGTGGTTTTGGAGAACAGTACACCTATCGATGACAACCGTACTGTTCTCATCAACCATCACGCCGCCTCCCAGGCCATCCACAACAAATACCTGACCGAGTGTCGCACAATAGTTGTTTCGGATAATGCACTGGCGAATAACCGGTGCGCTATTCCGGATAAGAATACCGCCTCCACCACCTCCTCCGGCGGGACCACTGCCACCAGTATTACCAAACAAGTACCCACCAGTGATTGTGAAACCTTCAACGATGGAATCATGGGTTTCGCCATGGTGTATCCAGAATCCACGATGGGGCTCTTCCGGGCTTCCTTCGGCGTCAATAATTGTGACCTCGGGTCCGTCTGTAGACCGAACGGTTATGGCCTTCCCGAGAAGCTGAATGTCGCGATTCCCCTGGCCGGTGTAGAGGCCTGGGGCGACCAGGACTGTATCTCCATCATTCGCAGCATTAATTGCACCTTGGATTGTGGGGTACTCTTGTGGAACAAAAAGTTGTGTTCCATAGGCATAGTCACACATCATTACAGAGATGGTTGCGACCAGAGCATGATGGAAGATACGATGCAACATCAGGGCACCTGTGAGGTAACGCGTACTACACGACACCGTTAGCTCAACGCGATTATATCTGTGTACGCTTCAGCATGGTGTCTATTGAATATTGTATCGCCAGTGTGGTTGTCGTGGAGGTTATTAGACACAGAATCGGAGTCCCAAGCTCAGGTATCAGCCTGGTATCGCCACAGTTCTCTCGCACCCACCGCGTATTTTTCCACGCCCGCCGAGTTTCATCGCCGCCTCCCCCAGCACTGTTTGACCAAAAACCGAATGTGGCACGAGTCTTCGCGTCGCTGCGCGACGCTCAGATCCATGCGACCTTCGACCTTCGACCCTCGACCTGCAACCAACGACCTTCGACCCTCGACGAACGACCCTCGATCGGCGCGGGGCGCGCTACGCGCGGCGCAGGGCGCGCCGCGCGAGGCGCGCCGCGCGCGGCGAGACCCGACAATACTGCCCGATCGTGCGCTGTCCAGACGCCTTCGCAGCGCGTCGCGCGCCCAATCGTTTGTCGTTCGTCGTTTGTCGCCAGTAGTGTGAATCGCGACTCATGACACCGAGGCGCGCCACGCTGGGCGCGCCGCGCGATTCGACACGTCACTTCACCGCCCGTATCAACCTCGTCAACATCCTGCCTTCATGATCGACATACTCTGCAACCCGTTCGCTCATGTGTACGTCAACAATCCCCATCCGTCTGACGATTTCGATCTGGGTCTCCAACTCGCGACACGATCCCAATGCAATGTGCAGAAACCGACGAAACTCGGCAGCACTTCCGCGCCCAGCCCCCTCAGCTACGTTGCTCGGTATACTGATCGCCGCCCGAACTATCTGATTCTTCAACTCGCCCACGCCACTCCTCGGAAACCCCGACACCATCTGCTGCACCTCACCCACGATCGTCATACCCAATTCCCACACCCGTAATTTCTTGACATGTGCCATGTCACCATCTCCCGTGCGAATCCAACCACTCGAATGAAGCCACCCTCCATCCGTCCGCGCCGCCCCAGCCCGCCGCAGCCGGCCAGTCCAGTCGGAAGGGTTGAACCAACACTCACTGCGCAACAATTGAAAAGGGGAGTATGCTTCCGACTTGACGGGCCGGACCGGTGGGCTACGCTTGATCACTCGGATGGAGGGTAGCTATTCCACACAGCATCCAACGACCAACGACCAACGACCAACGACCAACGACCCTCGACCAGCGACCCTCGACCCTCGACCAGCGACCCTCAACCGTCGACCAGCGACCCTCGACCAACGACCCGCGATTGGCGCGGGGCGCGAGGCGCGATTGTCGTCGGTCGACTATCGACAATCGTTTGAATCACGTCTCATGACACGTCTGCCTCCAGGCGGCAGTCATCTTCCGCTGCGGGCCGCGGCATGTACTCGGCTTGACTTCTGTCGACAACCGAGGGTCGGCGATCCGACCCCTCCCCGATCATCCTTATGCCGAACAAGCCTGCGCCACCGCTTGCCCCGCAGCTGCAGACGACTACCCCCTTCCGGCTGGATACTCGCACACAGAAAAATAAATGGAACGTCCCACCCTGTAGCTCTCTCCTGGACACGCCTTGATCTATGCTCCCACCCCAATCATCTTCGCGTCGCTGCGCGACGCTCAGATCCAGGCGACCTTCGACCCTCGACTGTCGACCCGCGACCTTCACCCATCGACCAGCGCGCGGCGGCCCTCGATCGGCGCAGGGCGCGCTACGCGAAGCGCGCCGCGCGAGGCGAGACCCGACAATACTGCCCGATCGTGCGCTGTCCAGACGCCTTCGCGTCGCGTCGCGCGCTGCGCGCCCGATCGTCTGTCGATGGTCGTTTGTCGTCAGTCGACAGTCGTCTGAATCACCCCTCACGATGTCCTCGTCGTCAGGAGCCGTATCAGCGCAACAAAAGAGCCGCCCCGAGTGGGGCGGCTCTTCTTGCTACAAGGTTTGAAGCGTGCCCGAATTAACGCGTCCGCTTGGCGTTGGTCCGTGTCGTGGTCACATCGACGATGACCGGCGTGACGTGGGTCAGTTCGATCTTGCCAGTGGCCGGTGTTGCGAACAGGAACGTGCGGTGGTCACTGCGGGTGTCGTCGTACAGCAGGTCGATGACGAACGCGCCCGCGGCATCGGCCGACGCCCGCAAGGTAAAGGTGGCCAGATAAGCATTGGCCCGTGTCACGATGCCTGGCGTGTCCAGGCCGGCGACCATCTGTGCGGTCATGGTATTGAACGCACTCCAGGCCCCCAGGCCGTCGTAAACGGCAGCATCATCCGCGATCGCGATATCGAGAACCTCGATCGTGCCGGACTTGCCGCCACTGACTCCGAGGTGCAGCTGGTAACCACGCAGGTCGCTGACCGGGCGGGTGAGGTACGCTTTGACTTCGAATATGTCGCCGATCGCCACGCGTGTGCTCGCGGACTCGAGCCGGACCGTGGTCCGATCGATGATCTGCGGTTTCGTGGTCACGGTTGGGGCGGGGCCGCCGTCGAGCGGACAACTGCAGGGTGAGCTGTTGCCGAATGCATTCAAGGCGTGGAACGCATCGTTGCCGTCGCACACGCCGTCCGGATTGCAATCGCCGAACTGGCCACCGGCGTCGACGTTGAGTGCATTCGGGGGATCGATTTCACACGGGAAGGCGCCCGAGTTGCCCTGGGTGTCGACATTTGCGAAACAATTGAGCGCGATGAAGCGGTCGTTGTTGTCGGCGACGCCGTCGGGGAAGCAATCACCAAACTGGCCCCCCATGTCGGCGAACACGACATCGACTTCCATACTGCTGCCGCCGCATGGATCATTGCACTCGCACCACACGCAGCCGTCGTCGCGGATGCCGTCGTCATTGGCATCGCAACAGTTGTCATCAGCACACGCACCGCACATCAGACGTTCGACCTGGAAGCGGTCGATGCCGGCTTCGGTGATAGATGCGGCGTCCGGGGGGTCACTCGCGCGGAAGCGAACCTGCACTGTGCTGGTCGGCTCCACAAAATCGCTGACGCGGAACGAATGCTGCAGCCATTCGGTCTGGCCGCTCAATCCTACGGTCGTGCCGACGGATTCGACGGGCACCCAGTTGTCGCCGTCATTGGTCACTGCAACCTCCAGCACGTCGGCGCCGGTGGAAAAGAACCAGCGATAGTAGTGAACGAAGGCATCGGAGCCGGCAATGTTGATCATGGGCGAAATCAGGTCGGTGGCTTCACCATCGACATCCGCGCTGCCTGCCGAACATCCTTCAAAAGCACAATTCTCGGTGACCATGGCCATGACGTTCTCGGGTTCAGGATCGGCATCCTCGCCGGGTGCTGCAAGACTACCGTTGTTGACCGTGCCGATGGGCTCGGCCGGTTCCCACACGCCCCCGTCGATATGGTCAATGAGAATGGTCCACCCGGCGGTCGAGCCCTCCATGCCGTCGTTGATGGTCATGTGCAGGCCGCTCGTAGGAATGACCAGATGGGTCTCGCTGGGCGCATTGGGTGGATCGGTGAATGTGCCACCTTCGGCAATCTCGACACTGACGAAGTAATTGACGTCCTCGAGGCAACCTGCAGCAGGCAGGGCCCCTTCGAAATCGTCGCCACCCAGATGGGTCATGGGTATTGTCGAGAACGGTCCGCCCGCGATGGAGTAATGCAGCGTGGCGGTCGACGGCAGCGTCGTCGCCGCGCCTACGGGCTCCATTCTCACAGCCAGAGTAGAGACTTCGGCGATCGGGATGAGGTTCGGGAGTCCATTGGGATACATGATCGACATCCCGAATGGCGGTTCGTTGATCCAGACTTTGGTCGTGTTGCATTGACCGATGACGAGATCGAGCCAGCCGTCGCTGTTGATGTCCATGACCGCGAAATCGTGCACGCCCTGAAGATTGGAGCTGCCGATTCCGACCGTCCCTTGCGTTTGCAGGGTGACGTTCGGGGCGTCGGCCAGGTTGCGGTATATTTTGGTGATGCGCCCGCAGCCGCCCGCATCGACATCGACGTCGGCGATGATGACGTCGTTCCAGCCGTCGTTGTCGAGGTCGGCGGCCAGGCTGTTCGATGCGAAGCCGTCATCGAACTGGCCATCGGCATAGGTGAAGGAAGTCGCAATGAAGTCGGCGAGGCCGTCGGCGCCATTGCCCTGGTTGAGTCGATAGACGTCCTGGCCGTCGTCACTCATGATGAGGTCGAGGCGTCCATCGTTGTTCAGTTCACCCGTCTGTGTGAAATACGATGCGCCGTTGTGGACGCTCTCGAACGCAGTGAACATGCCACTGCCGCCATTGTACAACACCTCGGCCGGACCATTCTCGCCCTTCTGGATGTCGTTGATCCCGTCGCCGTTCATGTCGACGATGGTGGCGTGCGTACCGAAACCCGATTCGTACATCGGTGGTGTCATTCGCGCGGCGGTATCATCAGTGAAGAAACCGTTGCCATCGTTGATGAGCAAGCGGTCTTCCAGTGAACTGTTGTAATCAGTGAAATAAATTTCGGGGGCAGGGTCGTCGTCGAGGTTGCCGGCAGCAACGCCACAGAAATTGGGCGGCGCTGAAAACTGGGGAGTCCGTGCTTCCTGGTATTGGAAGCCCAGCCACACACCGGCGGATTCACCAAGATTGAGATACACGCGCGGATGGGTGATCGATTTCGGCAGGCCACCACAGGAGTTGCAGGCCGGAGCGGTGACGAGATCGAGCCAGCCATCGAGATTGACGTCGGTGGCGATCACGTCGCGATCATTGGTCAAATCAAGGAATCCCTGGCCGCCGTCATCGGCATTGGTCGCATACTCGACGGTACGGTCGACGAGCACGCCGCCCTCGTTCATGAGCAGCACGTTGCGCTTGCGTCCGGCCGTCGTGAAGGGTTGCTTGCGAACAATGGCCAGATCATCGTCGCCATCATGGTCGAAATCACCCCAGGCGTAGTCCTTCTCTTCGGGATCTGCGGTCGAAATGGCTGCATCGGCCACGAGACGGGTCGAGGTCTCTTCGACGAAGGTGACCCAGCTGTCACCTGCAAGACCGAGAGCAGGAGTGAGTGAAACAAACGAGATTCCGGCCAGGAAGAGTGGTCGCATTGTGTTCTCCTTACAAAGAACCGGTCAGCGCTGCGCAACGAGCGTGGCCCCGGCGGGGCACGGAAGGCACAATAAGATTACGAGCTCTGGCTGAGGTCGAGCCATAGTTCGGATCCGGGAAATGGGCGTACATTCAGGATATCCGCAGCGCCGGCGAGCTGCAAACGACAGCGCTTCACCGTGGCCCCAGATCGTCGCGAACATTGCTATGCAATGGGTTAGGGTTGTCGCCCAGCATGACGCAGGTGATCCCATGCACGGTCGATGTGCTCGCGGGTGGTGTGGGGTTGGCCGACGGCCAGGCGCAACGTCAGTCGATCCTCCAGGCGCGTGTGGGTCAGGAACAGACGGCCTGCAGCATTCGTCCGGTCAAGGATGCGCTGATTGATGTCGTTTCCGCCGCGATGCCTGAAGCACACGAGGTTGAGGTGCTGTGGCGCGACGACCTCATAGTCGGCATCGGCGTTGACCGCGTCGGCGAAGTGACGGGCCAGTTCCACCGTCTGCCGGATGTGGGTTCTCAGTCCCTCGATTCCGTAGTACCGCATGACGAACCACAATTTGAGGGCTCGGAAGCGGCGGCCCAGCGGGATATGCCAATCCCGATAGTCGAACACCGCGCCGGAGGCCGTTGCCTCGTTGCGCAGGTACTCCGGAAGAACGCTCAAGCTGCGAATGAGGCTTGCACGATCTGCAACATAGAAGCAGTCGCAGTCGAAATTGACCAGCAGCCACTTGTGTGGGTTGAAGCAGTAGCTGTCGGCTTGCTCGAGGCCGATGTGCATGTCACGAAATTCCGGGCAGATTGCCGCACTGCCACTCATCGCGGCATCGACATGCAACCACAGTCCGTGACGCCGACAGATATCACCCAACGGTTCAAGGGGGTCAATCGCCCCGCTCGACGTGGTCCCGATCGTCGCGCAGACGAAACAGGGCCGATGGCCACTGGATAAATCGCTCGCGATGGCTTCGGCCAGGGCGTCGGGCCGCATGGCTCGGGCCTGATCCGTCGGGATCAGGCGCAGGTTCTGATCGCCCAGGCCGGCGATGCGGCAGGCCTTTTCCATCGACGAGTGGGTCTGGTCCGAGGCATAGGCCACGAGCGGTTGCCGCACACCTTCGGCATTGGACTTCAGGCCCGTCGCCCGCTCACGAGCGGCGATCAGGGCGCACAGCGTGGCGCTGGATGCGGTGTCCTGAATGACGCCACCACCGGCAGTGTGTGAATTGAACCGCTCAGGCAATCCCAGGGCACCGACCAGCCAGTCGAGCACATGTGTTTCCAGTTCGGTGCACGCCGGGCTCGTGGTCCACAACATGCCTTGAACACCCAGTCCAGCCGAGAGCAGTTCGCCCAGGATCGCGGGTCCGGAGGCGTTGGCGGGGAAGTAGCCGAAGAAATTCGGGGATTGCCAGTGCGTAATGCCCGGCATGATGACGCGCTCGAGATCGGCGAAGATCGCGTCAAACGGTTCGCCGTGTGCCGGCGGACTGTCGGGCAGTGCGGCCCGCACATCACCGGGCGCCACCTGGCTGAGTACCGGATAGTCCTCGACGGTGCACATGTAGTGCGCAATCCAGTCCACCATGCGGTGGCCCTGCTTACGAAACTCGTCCGGTGTCATGTGGTGGGGTGCGTCGGACACGGCATCAATTGTACAGGAAAAGGCGTCAGCCCGGTTCTCGAGCGCGCCTCACCGGGTCCTGTTCTTGCGCCCAATGGTCACGATTGCAGGCGTTACGTCCGTCAACTCGATTCGACCTCGGGGTGCCGTGGGGAACAGGAACGTGCGCTGTGCGGGATCGTCGTCGTCGTACAACAGGTCGATGACGAATGAGCCGCGCGCATCTCGGGTGGGCCGCAGTATGAACGTGGCCAGGTACGTGTCGCTGGGGACGGCGACTCCGGGGCTGGACAGACCAGCGACCATCTGAGCCGTAGCGACGTTGAACGCGGTCCACGGTCCCAGGCCGGCGAAGGCCGGTGTCTGATCGATGGCGATGTCGACGAGATCGAGCGTGCCATGTCGGCCGCCGCTGACAGTGACGTGCAACTGGTACCCGCGGAGATCGCTGACCGGGCGATCGAGGTAGGCGCGGACCACGATCTCTTCCTGTGTTGATGCGTGCGCGCTGTCCGTGACGAGGCGGATGGACGTACGGTCGACGACGTGCGGCTTGTCGGGGGAGCTCGGCATGGGGCCGCCATCGAGGGGACAACTGCATGACGACAGACCTGCAAACGTGTTCAGCGCGAGGAACGAGTCATTGCCGTCGCACACGCCGTCGGGACTACAGTCGCCGAAGGCCCCGCCCGCGTCGACATTGACAGCCGCCGGCGGATCGCTCTCGCAGGCATAGGCCCCCGGGATGCCATCGACGCTGACGTTGGCGAAGCAATTGAGCGCGTGAAAGCTGTCGTTGTTGTCGGCCACGCCGTCGGGGAAGCAGTCGCCGAACGGCCCGCCCATGTCGGCAAACACGATATCGATCTCACCTGTGCTGATGCCACACAGGCCGTCGCACTGACACCACACGCAACCGTCATCGCGAATTCCGTCGCCGTTGTCGTCGCAGCACCCGGCATCACACGGACAGACGCACACGCTGTTGTCGCAGATCGCACCGCTGACGCTACCGATGTTGCAATCATCGTCGATCGTACAGGCCATACCATTGATATCTTCATTCTGGATACCCTTACCTGGCAGGCAGAAATCATTCGTGCAGGGGTTGGCGTCATCGGCATTGGCAGGCCGGCCCGGCTGGCACGCACCGGCGGCACAGGTGTCACCAATGGTGCACGGGTCGCCATCATTGCAGGGATCGGTGTTCGGCAGATTCTCGCAGTCACACACACAGATGTCGTCGGTGCAGGGGTTGTCGTCGTCGCAGCTCGCAGAGTCGAGACAGCACACAACCTGGACTGACAGGACGCCCTGTACGTCATCGCCAATGACTTGAATCAGATAGTTTTCCCCGACGGGCGGCATCTCGTTGCTGCAGAACCCGGGTGTTGTTGGCGGGCAGCCGTCCGGGGCCGGGTAAACAACGTAGTCGCCGGCTGTGACGTCGACCATTAGAGGATTGGGCACGGAGCTTTGATACAAGAACCACAGATCTGATCCGCTCGCGCAGCCCTGTGGTCCATCCACCGTCGCGCAAGTGGTGTCGAATGGTTGATCAACGGTCGTGGTGTCGCCCAGATCAATGGCATTGCTGCAGGTGTCATTCGACGGCCCGAACTGGATGAGCAAATTCTGAAACTCCGCAGGCGTCGATTCGTCGCCCAGCCACTGGCTGCCATTTCGTCCAAACAGTGCTGCGAGCGGTGGGACGCCGGTGTCCGAGCGATTCCATCTGAATTCGTGCGTACCGCACGCATCGGCAGATGCTTCGATGGTGAAACTTGCCAGGTAACGGGGGGAGCTGCCAGCAGTCGCGTTGATGTCCACGTTGTCCGTGGGAATTACGGTGAAATACACCACACCATACACGTTGTCTCTCGGGCACTCTTCGCTATACGTCGGATCGACCGGCGCGATCGAATTGGCAAAGACCCAGTCGGCGCGCACCGTGTCGACAACCAGTGAGTCCCCGCCGAGTACGCCCGGGTTGTTGTCGACATAGTCAATACTGCCCGTTGCCCCGGGTTGCGGGATGCTCGTGCACTGGAAAATCATTTGATAGGCAGCAAGAATCGAGCCCAGTGGGCTGTCGTCGACGACCCACACTTCGATCTCCTGACTGGTGCCTGGAGCCATGGTGATGATGGTCGGGCCAGTCGTGGGCTGGCCGGCGCCAGCGTTGCCGGCCGCGTCCATGAATGCACGGGACTGGCCAAGTGCCGGGGCTGAGATCAACATGGACAAAACGATGAAGTTGCGCAGCGAGCAGGTGGTCATGCGTATGTCTTTCCTTTTTGAAGGAGGCGCTGTTCCCGGAAGTCCATTCTACCCGCCTGCGCGCGGCAGCTGTACACATGCCCTAAGCGTTGGTGCGGACATGAGTTGGCCCCCCACGTCACCTCTCGACAGGGGCGCCGCCAGGGCGGCGAAGTCGTTGTGGTTCGACCACGATCCGGGCTGCCTTGGCGTCTGATAGTGTGATGCGGTCGATCGGGCGCGTGGGAAACAGGAACGTTCGGTGGTCAGCGTCATCGTGCAGGAGGTCGACAATGAACGTGCCGCGGGCGTCGGGCGTGGATTCGAGCGTGAACGTCGCCAGGTAAGTGCCTTCATGCACTGCGACGCCCGGCGTGTCGAGCCCGGTGACCATCTGGCCCGTCGCGGTGTTGAAAGCGCTCCAGGCGCCCAGTTTTGCGAATGCCGACCCTTCCTCGATGGAGATATCGACGATTTCGAGTGCGCCGTGCTCGCCTCCACTGCTGCCGATGTGCAGCTGGTAACCCCGCAGGTCGCGTACGGGCTGCTGCAGGTAAACGCGGATCTCTGTACGTTCATGACCGGTCAGCCGATGTCGTGAGGCGCTGAGTTCGATAGCGGTTTCTTCGCGGTTGTGCTGCCCGGTCGTGGTCACGGGCGCCGGGCCGCCATCGAGTGGGCAACTGCACGATGTCGTTCCGGAGAAGGCATTCAGCGCCAGGAAGGCATCATGGCCATCACACACACCGTCTGGAATGCACGAGCCGAAAGCGCCTCCCGCGTCGACGTTGCGGGCCACCGGGGCATTGCTTTCGCAGGGGTACGCCCCCGGTGTGCCTGTTGCGCTGACGTTGGAAAAACAGTTGAGCGCATGAAAGCGATCATTGTTGTCGGTCACGCCATCGGGCAGGCACTCTCCGAACGGTCCACCCATGTCGCCGAACACGATATCGATCTGCTGATCGACGGCACACCCGTCACAGCTGCACCACACGCACGCATCGTCGCGGATACCATCCTGATCGACGTCGCAGCAGCCCTCGACATGGACCTCCAGGTTCATCCATTCGGTGGGCTGATCACCGCCTTCCCAGGGCGCACCGCCGGGGGCGAAGAAGGCGGCCAGCGGCGGCCTGCCGCCGTTCTCGGACCGATTCCACATCACGACGTGTGTGCCGCAGGCGTCTTCGGAGGCAGAGATTTCAAACGTTGCCAGGTACGCGCCGTCTGGCTGGCCGGAATAGATATCCAGATCGCAGAGTGGTGACGCCGTACTGAGGCCGGCCCCAAAAATGTCGAAGCTACACGACTCGTTGTACAGGGGATCGCCCGTTGGGCAGCCGCCGAATACGAAATCGTTGTGGGTGACATCGATGAACATGGAATCACCGCCGCCCATCCCGGGGTTGTTGTCGACATACTCGACGATACCCGCGGCGTTCGGCTGTGGGTGTGCCGTGCACTGGGTAATGAGCTGGTACGAGGCAGGGAAGCTGCCGCGCGGATCAGCGTCGACAATCCAGGTTTCGATGACTCGGCTCGTGCCGGGTGCCATGGTGATGTGCGTCGTCCCGGTCGTGGGTTGTCCCGTCGGGCCGTGTCCGGCGGCATCCATCCAGATCCGGGTCTGGGCCGTGGCCGACGACATCAGGCTCAGTGCGGCGTACGCAAGCAGGACAACGGCGAAGCGTGAGCGGCGTGTGCATGGCGACCTCGTGTGTGAAAGAGTCGATGTGCCTTGCTGCCATTGTATCCCAGGCGGGCGGGAAGCTGTATGGCCCGGCGTAAAGGCCTGTGATGCCGGGGGTTTGAGTAAAAAAAGAACCGCGGCGTGCAGTCCGCCGAAGGCGGGCTACACGCCGCGTGTTCAATCTAACTCGATCCGCCGAAGGCGGGATCAGCGGGTGCGCTTGGCACGCGGCAGGTCACGTTCGCGGTGCGAACGCTCGAGCTGCTTGACGTGCTTCTTCAGTGACTCGACGTCGCCGTCGTTGTCATCGACGTTCTCGAAGAACAGCGAGATGTCGGTCAGGTTGACCACACCGTCGTTGTTGACGTCAGCGGCTTCGGCGTAGTCACCGAGGCCTATCGCGAACAGTTCACGCACAGTCACCTGGCCACGCGGCTTGTCGCGCTTGGCGGCGGGGCTGCCCACCTGCGGAGCCGGATCACAGATGACGCTGCACGGATCCTTCGAGGCGCAGAAGAAGTTGAACACCACGAAGCTCCAATCGGCCAGGGTCACCAGCTTGTCGCCGTTGAAGTCGGCGTTGAAGTTGTTGCCTTCCGGCGGATTGTTCGGATCCTTGCACAGCGTGTCATTGCTCATGTAGTTGTTGAGGTATTCGCCGGCCACGATGGTGTAATCGAAGATATCGATGTTCGGATTACCATCGAGGTTACCCTGGACCAGCCAGTGGCAACTCGGATGCGAGGCCTTGGAACCCTTGAACTGAGCATACAACATGCCGTCCTCGTTGCACTCGACCGTGCACGTACTGGTCAGTGAGTGCTTGGGATCGGTGGCTTCGAGGCAGTCGTAGTTGGCCGGCGGGACTTCGATGCATGCCGTGCCATGGCCCGGGATATTCTCGGGGGCACCGAAGACCACATTGACGGACACGTCAACGCTGTCAGCGGGTGTCTCGACGCACATCTCGGGGAAACCACCACAGGCGTTCATGTCCTGCGGGAAGCACAGGTCACCAGGCGTTGGCGAGCTGCTGCTGCAGGCAAAGAACGTGGCCGCATCGCAAGCTGACAGGCTGAAGTCGATGCAGCGGGTGATCGGATCGGCGGCCGAGCCGTCGACCATGCTCGGCGACAGTTCGACATCGACGAGCAGCTTATTGAGGCCGCTGTTGTCGATGGTGATGTGACGCTCTTCGGTGTTGCCACAGCTGTTGGTGTATTCACACCAGATGGTGGTCTCACCAGGCAGGAAGTCGCAGCCATCGGAACAATCCAGATAGTCGTCCAGATTGACGCCCGGCGGCACGGCGGCGTTGTCACACACGCCGTCAACGCAGGTGCCGAGAGCGCAGAAGCCGGTGAAGCCGATTTCCTGGGCAGCTTCGTTGGCCATGCATGGGCCATTTCCACAATCATCATCGCTGTTGCACAGGTCACCCATGCCGCAGTCGAGGCTGTCGAAGCAGGCCGGGTTGAACATGACTGTGCAATCAGGCGTCGCCGTACCCTCGGCACACGGATCTTCGACCGTGAACGGCGGGTAGGTGATCGTCTTGGTGAACGTGCCGCAGTCGGCCGCGGTATCGATGTCATCCTCGGCTGGACCGCCGACGATGAAGGTATCCGGCTGGATACGCATGGCATCGGTGTCGCTCGGGTTCGCTTCGTCATTGCATCCGCCGAGATCGACGGCGCCCTTCGGGCCGGAAGCGCCCGTCGGCGGGTTGTGTACGCGGAAGTTGACGCCGTCACACTTGCAGTCGCCTTCGGCGCCTTCGGTGGTCTGGAATGTCAGGCGAGCGATGGTGCCGCCAGTACGCGTGCCGCCGCAGAGCGGGTTGCCCGCGTCGACACAGCACTGCTGTGCCGGGGCGATACCGAGAGCCAGATCGATGTCACCACCACTGACCTGGTTGACCATGACGAAGCTCCAGCCGAGTTCGCCGTCGGGGTCGGTTTCGAGGTTGGTCAGAGTGAGGCACTCGGTGGCGTAGTTCAGGAAGAACTGGCCGCCGCAGATGGTGTCTTCAGGGGTCGGGAACAGCTCGAGGTCTACGACCACTTCGCTGCCCGGTGCGTAGCACGCCTGGCTGACGCACGCGCCGTCGATGCAGTGGGTGCCATCGGGGCAGTTGCTATCGGCCCCGTCGACCGGACACTGTGGTGTGTCATCGTCTTCCTTCGGGTTACGCAGTTCGAGGCACAGTGCATTGACCATGCCGCTGGTGCAGGCGCAGCTACCGTCGTCACAGGAAGCACCTTCGACGGTGCCGGTGTTGCAATCGGCATCGACGGCACACGTGGCGCCGTTGATATCCGTGTTCTCGCAACCTGTGCCGGCGATACATGAGTCGTCGGTACACGGATTGAAGTCGTTGCAGTCATCGACCGGGCCCGGCTGGCAGCTGCCACCGGAGCAGGTGTCACTGAGCGTGCACGGATCGCCGTCGTCACACGGATTGTTGTTCGGTGTGTTCGAACAGGTCATATCCGGGTTGCAGGTGTCTGTCGTGCAGGGGTTGTCGTCGTCGCATTCGGCGTTCGAGGCACAACCGGCACAACGCAGATCCAGGTTGCCCTGGATGCCGTCACCGATGACCTGGATGAGGTAGGTTTCGCCACCGGCGTTCACGATCGGAGCACCGTTGCACTCACCACCGGGACCCGGGACGCAGGCACCATTCTCGTAGACAGCCACGTCACCGTTGGTGACGCTGTACTCGAAACCGCCCAGGCACGCGCCGGCGGTTGTGTAGCTGAACCAGATGTCGGCGCCGGCCGCACAATCCTGCGGGCCGTCAACCGTCGCACACGTCGTGTCAAAGGCCTGTGATACGACCTGCGGACCGGAAAGATCGGTCGCATCGGAGCATGCGTCGTTGTCAGGACCAATCGAGATGAGCAGGTTCTGGAACTCGGTCGGCTGGTCGCCACCTTCCCACTGGGTACCGCCAGGGGCGAAGAGGGCTGCGAGCGGAGGAACGCCACCATTCTCTGCGATATTCCAGACGTACAGGTGGTCGCCACACGCATCACCCGATGCTTCGATGGTGAAGCTCGCCATGTACGTGGGAGCGTCGCCGAATGTGGCGTTGATGTCCTTGTCGTCGACCGGGATGGCCGTGTTGTAGATCACACCGAAAATATTGGTGTTGCAGGTCTCGTTGTAGACCGGCGGCGTGATGGCGAGTGAGCCGGCAAAGACCCAGTCACCGCGGGCGGTGTCGATGACGACACTGTCGCCGCCACCCATGCCCGGGTTGTTGTCGAGATAATCAACGGAACCGGTTGCCCCACCCTGGGCCTGGCCGGCGCACTGGAAGATCAGCTGGTAGCTGGCCATCTTGGGTCCGCCGGCATCGGCGTCGACCACCCAGGCTTCGATTTCCCGGCTCGTGCCAGGGTCCATGCTGATGGCAGTGTTGCCTGTGGTGGGCTGTCCTGCGCCAGCGTTACCTGCGCCGTCCATGAAAGCGCGCGATTGGCCAAAGGCCGCTGCGCTCATCATACCGACGGCGATCGTCGCGTACATGCTCATCCGTCTCATTCCCCGTTCCTCCGTTCAGAAAAATCACTGCCAATAATGAACTATCAGTTAACTGTCGTTTGGGATTGCGAATCCCCTCCGACGACCGTTACGAACAAGTTGTTGGGTTGCTTCTTTCGCCCCGTGGCCCCCATGAGGAAAGACAGGCGGTGGGACGAGCTCGATAACCTAAAGGTAACGGGATCGCCTGCCCTCGTCCAGACCGATGAAACCCTTTTCTGGGCCGGTTTCAGTGGGTGTTGCAAATCCACTTGAGTAAAGGCTTTATGGCCCGAGTTGGCGGCACCCCGCACCCCTGGCCCGCTCCACCGCCTGCGACTCGAGACATGCACTGCGGGCGACCCGCCGCGCCGGCGGAGTCGCGCTAGGGCTGTCGTCGGAACTGCGGTGGGCTGACCGCGACGATCAGCGGCTTTGAATCATCGATGCCAATTCTGCCCGTGGCCGGTGTCGGGAAGAGGAAAGTGCGCTGAGTGGGATCTGCTCCATCGTGCAGGATATCGATGGTGAACCGTCCAGTGGCCCGGGCGGAAGCCTTGAAGGAGAAGCGGGCGAGAGTGCCCGGCTCCACGGTGACTCCGGGGCTGTCGAGCCCGACGACGACTTGCCCGGTCGTGAGATTGAATGCTGACCATGGCGTCCCGCGCGCCACACCGTCCGCTCGGCCTCCCCGGTCGAACACGGTGGGGTGGTCGACCGCGACGTCGATCAGTTCGAGGGTTCCCGATGTCCCGCCGCTCACCCCGAGGTGCAGTTGATATCCCCGCAGATCGTGCAACGGAGTGGCAAGCCGAACCTCGACTTCGATCGTCTCGCCTTGCCGGATGACGGTGTCATGGGCGCGGAGGGACACGGATGCCGACTCGGTCTGGTGCGGCGCGAATTCCGGAGTGGGCCCACCGTCGAGCGGGCAGCTGCACGGTGAAGCACCCCCGAACGCATTGAGGGCATGAAACGCATCGTTGCCATCGCACACACCGTCCGCAGCGCAGTCACCGAACGGGCCACCGGCGTCGACATTGAGTGCATTGGGCGAATCGTCTTCACACGGGTAGCCGGGTTCTCCATTGGCAGCGAGATCGGCGAAGCAATTCAACGCATGAAAGCGGTCGTTGCCATCGGGCGCGTTGTCGGGGGGGCATTCGCCGAATTGGCCACCCATGTCGGCGAAGGGTATATCCGTTGCCGCGCATGCTCCATGGTCACACAGCCACCATATGCAGTTGTCATCGCGTATGCCGTTCCCGTCGATGTCGGCGCAGTCCGCCAGGGTCGCGCAGCTGGGGCCGGCATGTAAAGTCAGCGTTTGATTGGCCGCGACGTTGTTCAATGCGGTCGTCGTGCCGTCCGTCCAGTGCACGGTCAGCGTGTCGACGATCGCCGTGTCGCCCAGCCCGAAATGGGCTGACATTTCGCTCTGGCTGAGGTAGTTGCTGCCGCCATCGATCCGCTGAAGGCAGGTGGTGCCGCCGTGTGCGATTTCGATGACGGCCCCCACGCCGGCGGGAGGCAGGCTCTCAGCTTCGGAGGTGTCGAGGAATACGCGCAGCCAGTTGGTCGCGGGACCGACCAGGTCGTTGCGGAACAGCTGCATCGGGTCGTTGCGCGGAAAGAACACCAGGTCCTGGTCGCCGTCGTTGTCGTAGTCGAAGTTTGCCAGGCCGCGCCCGGATACGCCCGAGGACAGGCCTGCGGTAGCAGCCATTTCAGTGAAAGCCGGGTCTCCGGGACTGGATGTCTCGTTGCGGAAGAGATACTGGCCCGAACTCTGACTCGTGGCCGCAATGTCCGGAAGACCGTCGTGGTCGAAGTCCAGCGTGACCGTCGCCCAGCCCCAGCCACTGTTGACCACGCCGGCGGTACTGGCCTGGTCGACATATATGTGGTTGCCCTGATTCATATACAACTTGTTGTTGTTGATCGTAGTGACATACCAGTCGAACAAGCCGTCGTGATCGAAGTCGGCGACCGTGTGCCCCATTTCCGTCCCGGCCAGGGCCGTTCCGGACCCCGTGGTGAAGTTCGTGAACGTCCCGTCACCGTCGTTGATCCAATACTGCGTCGTGCCGAAGTCTCCGACCCACAACAGTTCGGGGTAACGGTCGCCGTTCATATCCACGATGCGCGGGGCGAAGCCACGGACGTCATCCAGCGTGGTCAGGCCGGCCGCGAGCGTCACGTCGGTGAACGTACCATCGCCGTCGTTGCGGAACAGTCGATTGCTGCCGTCCCAACTGGCGACGCCGAGGTCGAGGTCCCCATCGAGGTCATAGTCGCCGAAGGCGGCGCCATAGCCGTCTTCGACTGGCGGTGTCAGAGCATTGACTCCGGCCTCTGCAGCGACATCGACAAAACCGGAGCCGCTCTGGTTGCGGTACAGGAGATGGGCCGTACCGCTGGGCGGGGCGTCTGTCGGACCGAGGCTGGTGACATAGAGGTCGAGCCAGCCGTCGTCATCGAAGTCGCCGACTGTCGCGGCCGTGCCGCGGTGCGCGAGGTCGATACCCCAGTCGGCAGCCATGTCCGTGAAGGTGCCGTCTTGATTGTTGATGAACAACATGTCGGGCGCGCCGCCACCCACAGGAAAATAGATGTCCTGCCAGCCATCGTTGTTGAAATCACCGACCGCTCCACCCGAGAGAAAGCCCCCGGTTCCCTGGCTGTCATTGACCGCGGAAGACAGTCCTGCGGTGGTCGTCACATTGGTGAATCCCGTGGTGCCACCATGTGCAAGGCCGCCGTAGACGAGTATCGGAACGAGCGTGGACATGACGAGGCTGCGCGGTGCACGCATGGATGGATCTCCTTGAGAGGGTGGCAGGCGTCAACAGGATACCCCGGATGGCGGTTGGATTGCCAGGTTCACGGGGTGGGGCTGCGATTCCCGCGGAGCAACAAGACAGGGGCTGAACCACATGTGGATCAGCCCCCTTGGGATGCAATGAATTGGAAACAGCGACTCAACGCTTGGCGTCATCGCGTGAACTGCGGGCTGGTGCTGCGATCTCGATCGTCGCCGTGTTCGCGTCGCTGATAGCGATCTTGGCCCGGTTCGGCGTGGGGAACAGGAACGTGCGCTGTTTCGGATCCGCGTCGTCGTACAGAAGATCGATTGCGAATGTTCCAATCGCGTCGCGACTGCTGCGATACGTGAAGGTTGCCAGGTAAGCGGGGCCGCTCGTGGGTTGTCCGGGGCCATCGAGCCCGGCCACCATCTGGCTGGTGGTCTTGTTGAATGCCTGCCAGTCTGCGGTGAACGCCGCATCCTTTCGCGGCTCTATGGAGATGTCCACGAGGTCGAGCTGTCCGCGGGTCCCGCCGGACGGCGCCAGGTGCAATTGATATCCTCGCAGGTCGGCCACTGCATCGTCGAAGTAGACATCGACGGCAATCAGGCTTCCAGCTGCGGCCCGCTTGGCTGTGGTGCGCAAACTGACGGCAGTGTTTCCGACCACCTGGACGGTGGAGGGCGTCGTCGGAGTCGGGCCGCCACCACACGCGCAGCTCCGGTCGCCACCGAAGCAATTCAACGCGGCGAACGCATCGTTACCGTCGCACACACCATCGAGCGTGCACGCTCCAAAGGCACCTCCGGCGTCCACGTTGATCGCCGAGGGCGGCGAGACTTCACACGGGTCACCGGGCCAGTCGTTGCCAAAGCACCCGAGGGCCAGGAAGCGGTCGTTGCCATCGCACGTCCCGTCATTCTCGCAGGCACCGAATTGGCCACCCATGTCCGATTGGCCCTGGCCGCGAACGATTTCGACGCACGTACTGTCGACGCAGCGATAGTGCAGGCACGGATCGTCGCGAAAGCCGTCGTTGTCGGCATCACCGCAGTCCGCCAATGTCGTGCACGATCCACCGCTGTCGATGGTGATGGCCGCTGCCGTGAAATTGATCGGCGTGATTGCTCCGGGCGGATTGGCATCATCACGCAGCAAAGTGCCCGAGCCGAAGGACACGTTGAATGTCCCGGCGGCATCGTTGGACACCTGCAGCATGACCGTGGCGAGGTACACCTCGCCGCCGCTATCTGCGGCGCTCGTTCCCGGATCGAAAACCCCGGCCGTCCAGCGGAACGCAGATGTGCTGGTATCGGTCACCGCGAAGCTGACCTGGTCGTTGGGGTCTGAACTCAGTCCGTTGAAGATGTAGTCGCCGTGTGCGGTATCGATGGTACTGCCCGACACAACCTGGGAGAAACTGCCCGCCGCGCCGCTGGTCAGCGACGCTTCATCGAGTTGCACCTGGTAGCCCCGCAGGAGATCACCGGCCCAGTTGCTGAGATATATCTCGGCAGTCAGCAGATCGCCGGCATCGACTTCGATGGTCGATTGAGGTCCTCCCGGAACCGGGATGGCGTTGACTGCGGCGACCTTGAGCGCGACATCGGCGGCGTGAAGTACGGCGCTGCAGGAAGCAAGTGCCATGACGGCAACGAGCAAGTGGCGTGTTTTCATGGTGGTCATCCCCTTCGCGATCGAGCTGAGAATATCGTGTGGTCCGCTCGTGCGGTCCCGGATATCGCAGTGTTCCATCCATAGTATCACGCGCTCGCCCGGAAGGCTGCATTATCCAGCCCGATCCACGGGGTGAGGTTGTGCGTGCCGTCTAAATTCTTGTGCCGCAACATGTCGCGTTCGCTCCTGCCGGTCCCGGGCAGCATGCCACGTTGAAAGAATTCTTCGAAATGCCGGCGAGCGCCCGGGCGGTGTCGTGGGAACACTCGAGACAGCGCACGGTTTACTTTCCGCAGCTGGAGAGGATTGAAATGAAGTATCAATGGCTCAGATCGTTTGTTGTGGTGCCCCTGTTCGTGGTTGGCCCCGCCTGGGGTCAGATGTGGACCGAGTCCGGTGATGCGGGCAGCCTGCCCGGCGACATGCAGATCGTCGAAGGATCCGGGCCACTTGCAGAGATCGCTGGATCGACCTCGGGGGCCGATCTCGAGGACATGTACCTCATTCTGATCGACGACCCGAACAGCTTCGAGGCGACCACCGACAGTGGGGTCATTCCAGGTGGGATGGCCACGTTCGACACCCAGTTGTTCCTGTTCGATGCGGACCTTGGGGGCCTGGGTGTCCTGGCCAATGACGATTGCTTCTTTGGGTGTCCGAACAACCTGTCGCACATCTTCAGCCCCGCCACCGACGGGACCAATCAGAACATCACGCACCCCGGGCTCTATTTCCTGGCCATCACCGGATTTGACAACGATCCCCAGTCCGGCGGCGGCCCGATCTTCAACCAGTTTCAATTCAATGAGGTGTCCGGGCCCGACGGTCCCGGGGGCAACCAGCAGGTCGGGGGCTGGAGCGGCGCCGGCGATTTCGGTGACTACGTGATTGCATTGCAGGGTGCACAGTTCGTCGAGATGGGCTACGACTGCTTCGATTCATCATGCGTCCTCGTGCCGTTCGGCCCGATGACGACCCTTGGTGAATGCGAGAGCGTGTGCTGCGACGACGGCGACTTGTGTACGGTGGATTTCGCCGATCCCGAGACGGGTGATTGCCAGAACGCAGTCGTGGACTGTGATGACGGCAACGGGTGGACCATTGACTCCTGCGACCCAGGTATCGGTTGCATCAACGAACTGCCACCACCCGCGCCGTTCGAGCCGGGGACCAAGCACGCGCCTCCTGCTGCGCCGTGCGAAAGCGGCGTGTGTCCCGAAGAGTCGGAAGAGGATTGGATGTTGGATCCGGTCTACTTGTTCAGTGGGGAGTACTACACCCGGCACACGGATCTGCGAATCCCGGGCCGTGGTTTCGATTTCGTCTGGACCACCATGTATCGCGCCCACCTCGGCAGCGTTACGCCGATGGGCAACGGTTGGGACCACGGGTACAACCTGACTATCGAGCCCTGCGGCACGGATATGGTGTTGTTCAATGGCAACAACCGCTTCGATTTGCACACGCTGCAACCCGACGGGAGTTGGACCGCGCCGGAGTATTTTCATGTCATCACACAGAATCCGGACACCAGCCTGACGGTGACCTTTCCCAATAATGCGACGTGGAATTTCAATGTGATCGATGGTTCGCCCGCGGGCGGGAAGATCGACTCGATCGTCGATCGCAACGGCAACACGATGTCCTTTGGATACACCGGTGGTCTACTGACAACGATTACCGACACCCTCGGCCGCGACATCGACGTGACCTACAACGTGGACGGTTTCGTGCAATCTGTGACCGACTTTGGTGGGCGCAGCGTGACCTATGACTACTACGAGGATGGCGATGCAGGGGGTTCCGCCGGTGATCTGAAGTCCGTGACCACGCCGTCGGTGTCCGGCCTGCCCAATGGGAATGATTTCCCATCAGGCAAGACGACGACGTATACCTATACCACTGGTTTTGCCGACGAGCAGTTGAACCATGACTTGCTGACGATCACCGATCCGCTGGGACAGACCTACCTGCAGAACATCTATGCCCATACCGTGGATCCGCTTGATCCGCGGTTCACCATCGATCCGGGCAATCTGTTCTATGGTCGGATCGTGACCCAGACATGGGGCGATGTCGGCGACCTGCTTGACGCGTTCTACATCCAGGTGGCACCGGATCCCGTGGTGAATAACAACGCCGTCATGCGTGTGATCATCAACGATCGCGAAGGCCACGTGAAGGAATTCTTCTACGACGCCAACAATAACGGTGTCATGCAGCGCGAGTATACCGGGGTGGCTGACGCGGACCTGCTCACGACCGCTGTAGACAACCGTCCTGTTGGAAAGGTCCGGGTTAGTGATCCCGATTTCTTCGAGTCGCGTTTCGAGTTCGATGCCGATGGCCTTACGACACGAATTATTCATCCGAATCTGAATGAGGATATTTTTATCTACGATGGGGTCAATCCGGATCGCCGAGCCCAGGCCAATGTGGTGACACACACACGCGTCGCAGGTCCAGCGGGTGGGGACCAGCCGACTATCACTGAGTCGTTTGAATACGATGACGGGTTCGCCGGGTGTTGTGGGACAAGCTTTGTGACGCGCCATGTAGATGGGCGTGGCAACGAGACATTGCACACATACGATGCCAATGGCAATCGTCTGCAAACCACTCATCGTATTCCGAGTATCGTGGAAGATTTCGAGTACAACCTCTTCGGTCAACTGACTGCCCATGTTTTACCCGATAATGGCAGCGGCCACCGTCGGCGTGACGAGTTGACTTATTACCTCGCAGGTCCGCAGGCCGGGTATCGCGAATCACTGATCGTAGATGCAACCGGGTTCGCTTTGACGACCACCTACGAATATGACTTCCTTGGTCGCTTGACGCGCGTGATCGATCCCCGTGGATTCGACACCACGTATGTGCTCAATGATCTGGATCAGATCGTTCTGGAATCAAGTGCGGAGGTGGTCGCCGGCGGTGGAGTTCGTTACGACAAGCTGCACTACTACGATGCGAACGACAATCTCGTCCGCGTCGATATCGAGAATGTCAACGATGCCGGAGCGACGGACGCCAATACGCACTTCACTACCATACAGGAATACGACATTCTCAATGAGGTGGTCCGTACGTGTACGGAGGCCGGTTCCGAGAACGTGGCACAGACCGTTCTGGACTGTGCCGGCGTCGATTCCAACGAGTTTGTCGTCACTGAGTACGAGTACGACGCCAACCGCAACCGCACCGTCGTGCGCAAAGGAGCCGCCACCGATGGCAGTGATCCTGACAATGTCGTCTTGAATCTATTTGATGAGCGTGACCTGGTGTTCCAGACGGTGGAAGCCCCGGGTACGGCTGTGCAATCCTCGACACAGTTTGATTATGACGGTAACGCCAATATTGTTCGGGAGGCGCAGGGTGTTGAAGATGCACCAAGGATTTCGGTGTGGACCTACGACGGTTACGACCGGATGACTTCGGTTACCGACCCGATGGGGAACGCCACAGAATCCCACTACGACGCCAACGGCAATCTGGGGGGCGACCTCAGTCCCGGCGTGCCACACCCATTTGCAGAACGCCTGTTTGGCGAGGATGTGGATGTGCCCGGGGCAGTCGGTAATCATCGACTCGAGGAACGGCGCATGACGTACGATGCGCTGGATCGTCGAGTTGCCGACGTCCGCGTGTTCTTCGATACGGCTACACAAACCGCCATTGGAGATGGGGCATCAGAGACGTTGTATGTTTTCAGTGATGCCTCGCAGGAGATTCTGAGAACCGATGACAATGGTCACCAGGTCGTAACGCTGTACGATTCTGCGAATCGTGTGTCGAGCGTCACCGATGCCGCAGGCAATGTCGAGACGCGGGAATACGACGCTAACTCAAATATCGTTCAGTTGACTGAAGTGGAGCGATCGGGTCTGAATTCGCCAGCGGCCGACGAGACGTTCGTTACAACGTTCGAATTCGACGGCCTCGACCGACTCGTGGGCCGCGTCGATAATGCCGGTAACGAATCGACCTATGGTTACGATTCGCGTGACAATCGTACGGTCGAGGACGACGCCGAGGCACACGAGGCCCGCTACGTGTACGACGGACTCAGTCGGCTGATCGAAGACACGCGCGACATGGATGGGGACGGCGCCGACGGAGACGGCACCGATGTGGTTACCACGCAGCAATATGATGACTCTTCGCGCCTGATTGCCCAGGCGGATGGCGTCGGCAACACGACCCGCTATGCATATGACAGCTTGGATCGCATCGTGGCCGAACGGGCTGCAGATGGCACGATCACACAGAACGGCGTGGGCCTGACTGCGGGCGACTGGTTGCCAGGTGCAACGGTGCCCGATTTTGGTGGTTTCACTTCAGGCTATGACGTACACCACAACATCATCATCCGTGTTGATGCCAACGGCTCGGTTGTGTCGGCCACGTACGACGCACTCGATCGGGTCACGGCGCACGGTATTGTAGTTGGGCCCGGTGTGGCCGGTACAACCACTTTCGAACAATTCGACTACGACGGCCTGTCGCGCGTTGTGCGGGTGGAGGATGACGATGACGTGGTCACGCGAGAATACGATTCGTTGTCGAATGTCGTGACAGAGTCGCTCAATGGCCGTACGACGGCGTCGACACATGATGGGGTGGGCAATCGATTGACGTGTACGTATCCAGGAAATCGGGTCATCACGACGACCTACGATGAACTGGATCGCGTCAAAACGGTAGCGGATACAGATGGCGCGATTGCGCAGTATGACTATATTGGTCCGCACCGTGTTGAGCGCCGAGAATATGGCAACGGGACGCGGTCCGATTTTACGTATGACGGCATCCTGCCGAATCCTGTCGGTGATTCGGGTGTCCGTGAGGTCATCAGAACGTTGCATACACGCATCGGCGACGGGGCGATCATCGACGACCGGAGCTATACGTGGGATCGCATGGGCAACAAGTTGACCCGCGCGGATGACCGAGTAGGCGGACCGCAGTTGACACACACTTACGAGTACGATGCGTTATATCGCATGACCCGCGTCAATGTGACCGGCGCGGCGCTGCGCACAACAGAATATGCTTTCGATTCTGCCGGCAACCGATCCACGGTCACAGGTGCTCCCGACCCGGGTGCTTATCTGCTTGATGCTGGCGACCCGACCCCTGCCGATGCGCAGGTCAATCAATACACTACGACCCCGTTCGATACTCGTGAGTACGATGCCAATGGCAACCTCGTTGCCATTTCGGGGATCCATCTCTACGCCGATATCAACGGCGATGGCGTGGTCGATCTTCCCGATGTGCTGTGTGTCCTGAACGTATTCGTGGGCAACCTCGTTGCCTGTGGCGTGGACGACGCCGATATCCAGCCGTGCGGTGGCGGCGACGGTGTCGTGAGCCTTGATGACATCCTGGCGGCGATCGATGCTGCGCAAGGGCAGCCGACCTGTGCCGACGATATCGACGTTCGGACTCTGAGCTACGACTACCGCAATCGCATGGTCGAGTATCGCAATGTCACGTCAGGTGACGTGCACACATATGGCTACGATGGCCTGAGCCGGCGCGTCCGCCGTGTAGTCGACGCGGATGGCGTGAGCAACGGACCGATTACGACACGCTACGAATACGATGGCTGGAGAGTTATCGAAGAACTGGATGGCAACGACGCAGTACAGGCAACCTACTCGTACGGGCGGTATGTCGATGAAGCATTGAACATGGTGCGAGATGGCAACGTGTTCTATTATCATTCCGACGACATGTACAACGTTATGGCGCTGACTGACGTCGCCGGTAACGTCGTTGAGCGTTACGAGTACGACAGTTACGGCCGACCTGTGGACAACGCCACGCTCGCTCCGCAGTTGGGTCAGCCCTCGTCCGTAGGAAACCCGTATCTATTCACGGGGCGGCGCTATGATGCAGAGACAGCGTTGTACTACTACAGGACGCGCTATCTCGATCCTGAGGCGGGCCGCTTTACGACCCGCGATACGATCGGGATTTGGGGGGACAGCAGAAACCTCGGGAACGGCTACACCTATGCCGGGAACAACCCATGGACGATGGTCGATCCAAGTGGGCAACTGTCGGCCAAGTGTTTCATCATGTGCATGCTGGGGCTCGATTCGACTGATGTCGACGAGTTGATGCGCGCCGGTCTCGGTAAGATCGCCGATGACATCAAGAGCGGTGCCCTGAATCAAGCCGTACGGCGCGTGGCCGCAGCTGGCGCTCGGCTGGCCAGGCGATTGGGTAAGAAGAAAGCGGCGCGCCTCATCGCCAAGCTCGGGGCGAAACTCGTTCCTGGCATCGGTACAGCGTCGACGGTCGCGTCTGCGTGCTATTGTGGATGGAAATGTTGGTGACGAGGTTCGAGGAGCGCGCGTTGACCAGTGGCTCGGGCGGAGCACTCGTGTTAGGCTTTCAAGGAACACATGTTCCCACTGGAGTGCCCGATCGGGTAGTGAGCCACGACCTCGACATTCTCATCCGTCAAGCGGCAGACGGAGACGCCGCCGCGTTCAAGATGTTGCACGAGCGCTTCGAGCGTTTCGTTCTCAAGCAGGTGTATCCGCGCCTGCCCGACGGGGCCACGGATCTTGCTGAGGAGGTCGCTCAGGATGTCTGGCGGATCGTTCATCGCCAACTGGACCGCTATGATGCGAGCAAGGCGACGTTCGTGCGGTGGTTGACCGTTATCGCGGTGCGCAAAGCTCTGACGGCACGGCGCCGCATCAACATGCACAACGATCACCTGGAGGGGTTGCGTGCTGTGCACCCACCGCTGGTTGGTACAGCGGCCCACCCCGGTGAACGCAAGGAGTTGCTGGCTGCCCTGCGTGAGTGTGCCGAGCGTCTTACGGGGCGTCGGCGCGAAGTGTTCTTTATGGCGCGATTCAACGGGCTCGCGACCGAGGAGATCGCACGGCTCGTCAGCATCAGTGCGGGTCGGGTGCGCGGCGTGTTGAGCGAGGCCGGCCAACAGGTACTCGAGTGTCTGCACACCAAGGGCGTGTTGTGATCTCGCCCGCAGACGGGAGTGTGAACCCCATGGTCGAACATCTGAACATCGAAGAAATCGCAAGTGTGTCTGCGGCGCGACGCCTGGGTGAGCGAGCGGGTGAGGAGGTTACCCGTCATCTTGCCGAGTGCCCAACGTGTCGTGAAGCGGTCGATCAGGCGGACGCCTGTCTCGATGCAGCGGCGTCTCTGGCTGCACGGGATGAGGACGAAGCAGAGGACTGTCCCGATGCTCTTGAACTCGCGGCGTTCATCGAAGGCCGTGGAGATGAGCAGGTCGGCGTTCATGTACTTCAGTGCACGACGTGCCATACGGTTGTTGCCGCTGCACGTGGCGTAGAACCGCCGCACGTGGTCGTGCGTCGGCAGTGGTTGTGGAACCTGATGCCCGGTTCGCTGGCCGTGGCGGCGCTCGTGGCGTTGTTCATGATGTCCGGTGTCGCACACCACCCGCTCTCTGTCCGCGCCCACGTGTATCACGACGTGGTCAGGGGAGAGTACACGCACGTGCGTGAGTTCGATGTGGCCGTGACCGTGGATGAGCCCACCGTCGTCCATTTGCTCACGCTGGATCGTGCGGGTGACCTGACTGTCCTGACCCATGCCGAAGTCGATGACCATCATGTCTTCGGGCGCTATCGTGTGGTTCCCGAGGAGTTCGAACATGCCGCCGGAGCCGAGCGCACACATGCCATTCTGTTGGGCGCGCAGAGCAATCTGTCGACGCGACTGCAGGACGTCGACATGCCGTCGATTCTCCCCGAAAACGCCACCCAAGCCTGCGATCTGCTCGTTCGCCAGTTGCCCTGTGTCTGTGAAGTGGTACCGCTGGCGGAACCCGCGCCTTAGTGCTCCCTTTCATAATTGGGTGTAGGGTTCTCCGCGGCAAGCGTCCGGAAAACCCTACAAAGAATTGTGAAATGGGGCACTTAGCAGCCAGTTGAACGCATTTGGACCAGCGGCAGGTCTGTCATTCCCGTCGGGCCGCCGGGTCTGTCGCTTTACCTGAAATCACCAATCAAAATAAACGCGGCCCAGTAGTGCGCGTCTGAGAAATCGTACGGAATTCGTGGTTGTTCGTTGCTGATCTTGATGCCACGTGTGACGCTGGGCGCCGCCGTCAGGTCGAAGCCGAGGGCCGCGAGTGCCCGGCGGTTATCCTGCGGGCGATTGGACCGTAACCACTGTCGGGCTTCATGCAGAGCCGCGAATGCGGGCATGGGCGAACCGGCATTGTACGTCTTGATCCCCACCTGCCGGGTCGTGGTCGCGGCGCCGAGCAGATTCTCGTAGAACCGCTGCATCAGCAAAGTCGTGGCCTTGTCGTCCACCTGCCACAGGCTCAGGACCAGGCTGCGCGCGCCGGCGACGAATAGCGCCTGCGAAAAGCCGACGAAGCCCTCGCCTCCCCCGGTCGTGCCCAGTGCTGTTCCGCAGCCACTGAGCGTGACCAGGTCGGCGGCCAACGACCAGTGGTTCATGATGTGCGCTGCAGTCAGACGACCATCGCGGATGGGTTGGTCTTCAAGGAGCGCGCGCACGTCAGTCGGTCTGTCAGGCGTAGTGAGAATCAGGGCAGAACGCCACGGAGCCCGATCGTCGAGCACGCCGTGCGTGGCGAAGTGCAGGTGGCTGAAGCGGCCCAGTTGCTCGGAAGCGGACAGCGTGTCGATCTCTGCCTCCGAGGCAGCACTGCCCAACAGGACCGTCACCGGGCTGGTATTGTTTTCGAACAGGCGCGCAATGGCGCGGGCTTCGTGTCCGGATCCCGGCAAGGCTGGAAGCGCGGCGTTGCGGTCACCCCGTACCACTGGGTCGGCGACCGCCAACAGGTTGTGCGTTCGCGGTGCTGCCGGGTTCTGCATCAACCACGTCAAGATCGTGGCCGAAGGGGCGTAGCTGACGGTGAAGCGCTCCGAGATGGCCTCGAGGGGGACAGCGCCCAGCGCTCCGGGCAGGACGATGACATGTCTGATCTCGCGCAGGTGCTGATGCACGGGGTCCAGCCATTGTGCCGCCAGGGTCTGCAACAGCGTGGTGCGATCCTGCGTGCCTCCCGGGCGGCGCGCCAACATGCGGCCCGCGCGGTGCGGCAGGTCGTGTTCAGCCGTCAACGGAATCCATATCGGTGCACCCTGGTGTTTGACGATACAGGCCCATGTCGTTGCCGTAGCATCGAGTCCGGATGCCGAAGACTCGATGGCAATCCATGCCACAATGGCTTCGTCCGGATGTAGAACCTGTCGTATGCGTTCCAGTGGGTAAACCGTGTCGGCCGCAACTTTCGATGGTCCCACATCGAGTTGGTCGAGTGTAGCCAGTCTGGCTTCGAGCGCCCGTCGCCGCTCGTGCAGGGTGCGCTCAACGGCACGATGACCATCATTGAGCATCGAGATGCGCTCATCAAGGTCGCTCAACGATTGGGCGATGGCCCGCCGCTCGTCGCGCTGGATGTCCTCTCTGGCAGCAGGAGGCGACGGGGCGGTACGCTGCACTGCGTCGCGCAGACCGCGGGCCAGATTCGACTCCAGAAAGAACCATGCTTCTTCCGGGCGGGCCAGCGCGGCCCGGCAGACCGCCAGGCCAGGATAAGGGGTGTGGTCCATGGCGAACTGCACACGTTGGAATCCTTGAAATGATGTGCGCTGGCGCACGGTCTCGAAGCCCTCCGCAGACCGGCTCCAATACAGGTCCGCAGAAGTGAGATCGCCGCGGGCAAAATGGATGCGTGCGAGGTCGTTATGCATCACCAGAGACAGATGGTGGTCGAGGCCCATCAAGCGGCTGTGTGTCTCGGCGGCACGGCTCAACAGGTCGACTGCTTCGTCGCTTGCGCCACGGTCCCACCGCACCAGTCCGAGTTGATGGACCATCTGGCTGGTCAACGGGTTGTTATCACCCAACTGCGCCTGGCGGCGCATCAGGATCGACCGAAACATGGTTTCGGCTTCTTCGAGGTGGCCGAGATCGCGTGTCACGCGGGCCACGCTGGTCATCATGATCAACGCGATGTGATGGTCGCCGGCATGGCTGCGCTCGAACGATTCGGAGGCCGCGGTGACCAATCTCAGGGCTTCCTCGTGAGCGCCGCGGCTGTTGAGCATCATGCCAAGGTTGTGCAAAGCCCCGAGCGTGTCTGCGTCGTCGGAGCCCAGGACCCGGCGGCGGCCGTCGAGCACTTCACGAAACAAACGTTCGGATTCTTCGTAGCGCCCCTGCGAGTGCACGACTTGAGCAAGACTGTTCTTGACGCTCAGTGTTTGCGGATGATCGGCGCCGGCCTGACGGGCGAACCCATCGAGCGTGATCCGCAGGAGTACTTCGGATGCGGAATTGCGACTGGTGTTCTTGTATAGTCGAGCAAGTATCAGCATCCACCTCAGCGTGCCCGGTGCATCAGGACCCAGGATGCGCCGCCGGACATCGATCTGCTTCTTGATCAGAGTAAGAGCTCGATCAAAGGAACCGGCATTCATGTGCTGCATGGCCGTCTTGCCGGGCTCAGTCAGCGCTGTGAGTTCGGCAATCTCGGCCGGGCTTCGAGTCTGCAGGTGTTCGAGCAGGACAACCTGATTGTGCGCATCGATGGCTTGCCAGTGTTCCTGTCCCTGGGCCGCTCTATGCAGGGCCAGGCGCTGGTGGGCGACCACCAGGGCTTCATCGAAACGACCCGCCATACGGTGGTCGTCGATGATGCCCTGAAGGTGTAGGGCCCGCGCGGCCAGTTCGGGAGGCAGATTCTGCGGGGGCTCGGGAGCTGGGAGACAGATCACGGCCAGGATGAGAGTGGCAGCCAGCATGCTCCCATTCTATGAGAATTTCTCAGAGTGCAGCAGGAACTCTTCAGGATCCCTGCTCCCGTCGCACCCACGGGCAGGCTCTGGCGGTTGTCATCGAGAACCCCGCGCCAGGGCAGCGCAGCACCTACTTCGTAATGTGCTTCCGCACGTAGTCGATGTGCAGGTGCAGGTTGTACAGTTCCTGATGGTACGACAGCGGAATGGAAGTTTGTGCGACCTCGGCCTCGATGGCGTCGAGACGCGCAAGACCCTCCGCCCGATCGCCACCAACACCGAGCGACGTATCAAACAGTTGATCGATGTCGCGATACCACTTGTAAATGCGCGAGCGAATGCGCCAGCGATAGATCGGAGGCATCAAGCGGAACAGTGGCAAGGCCAGGGCCAGCAGAGGCAGGAGCATGATCTTGAGGCGGTCAATCAGCGTTGCGGCCCAGAATGGCATGTACCGTTGGAGCAGCGGGGGCCCATACTTGTAGTAACGTCGAGCTTCCTTGCTCAGTGGAAACTCGACATAGTGGTCAGATGGGAACTCGTCGGGCCGTTCGAACAGACCACCGTGCCCATGCACCTCTGTAGCCGCTTGCAGCATCAGATCACTGAGGGCTGGATGAAACCGCTCGTCGACGACAAAACCAGCTGTTGTCGCGACCAGCATCGTGTCGGCGGCAGGAATGTTCCGCTGCAGATCGACGACGCCTTCGGGCAGAACCACGGTCGACAGAAACGGATGAATGCGGGCGTAGGCCTGTGCGCGGGCGAAACTCATCAGGGTGATCTCGGGATCGCGCAACAGCCGCTGAACGGCCGGCGATTGTGCAGAGGCCACCTGCGCGACGACATCGACTTCGCCGGCACTGAGCGCCTCTGCTGCGTCCATGCCGCTCAGTGGTGACAGGGTCACGTCCACCAGGCCGTTGTCGGCCAGCAATTGCATCATGACCGTGCGGGTACCACTGCCCACGGGTCCGATCGCCACGTGCAACCCATCCAACTGGGGGAGGCGCGTGTATTCCGCAGGTTGGCGGAAGAAGATCCATAGCGGTTCGAAGAACAGGCTGCCCAGGGCGGCAAGTTTGGCGCCATCCGGATCCGCAGGCGTGCCTCCCTGGATCACGGCGATATCCACCTCGGAATCGGGTAATTGCAACGCAGTGATGTTCTCCTGCGATCCGGCTGACTCGACCAGGGTCAATTCGATGCCTGCGCGGTCAAGGATTTCTGCGTAACGCAAGCCGAACTGATAATACGCGCCGTCCTGTCGACCGGTCGTCAGCGTAATCGAACGCGGAGGCGCCGGGTCGACGAACTGGTAGGCCACGGCGAAGCCGATGGTGGCCAGAACAGCAGTCGGTCCGAAGACCCGCCACAATTCGCGGGTGGGTTGGGCTATGCGTGCGGATTTCATGAATCGACCACGCGATCACTCGTCGTCCTTGTCGTCATCCTTCTTGTCGCCGCCCAGCAGGTCCCCCAGGCCCTTCTTGAGTTCTTCCCCTGCTTTGCCGGCCTGTTCGGATATTTCTCTCGTCTTGTCGGTGATTTCGGAAGTCGTGTTCTGCAGCCCGTCCTGCAGTTTCTTGCCGAAGCTCTCCAGGCTTTGCTCTTTGCCGTCGATGAGTGCTGTGATGTCGCCGACCTTGATGGAGCCGAGTTGCAGGTTATTCAGTTCTTTGAGCCCGCTGGACAGGTCACCGATCAACTCCTTGGGGAGCACGTTGGATCCCAGCTTGAGGACGGAGTCAAGGATCGCTTTGATCAATATGCCGGACAGCTCGGACATCTCGACACCCTGGCCGTCACTACCGACATTGCTGAGTGCGATCTGATCGATGTGCAGGGGCAGATCCGGGCGGATGGCACCCAGGCCGATGGTCTTGACGTTGACGTCGATGTCCTTGACCAGCAATGTGTCGATGACGAATTTCTTCGGCGGGGAGCTGGACTCCTCGGCGGGCGGGTTCCCTGAATCCAGCTTCTTGAGATTGTCCATGATGACTTTGTAATTGGCCGAACCACTCTTGTTCTCGAGATTCATACTCAGGCCGGCCAGCGTCAACTCGGGCAGGCGTACGACCTCCTGGCGCAGTGTGCCGAGAGAAACCTCCACGCGGCCGTCCTCCATGGCCATGAAGTGGTCCGTGTCGAAGCCATCCGGGTTGGAAACATTCAGGCCGCCCATGGCGACCCTTCCTCTCAGGATACCGATGCTCATGCTGCGTAGAGTAGTGGGTACCCCAAGGGCATACGTCGCTCCGGCCTCGACACCGTGGCGGGCGATTCCATCGATGTAGAAGAAGATGCCCATGACGACAATGAATAGTAGAAGAAATAGACTGATCAGGATTCTCTTCAGGGTCTTCATCAGGTTGCTCCTGCACGCAGGTGAATGATCGAATTGTCGCTGTGGGACGTCGTCCAGGCGCAGACGATATCCAGAAGATGGCTCCGAATCCAGCTCTGCGTAACCCGGCCCCCGAGCCCGTGTTCAGCCTCCTCGCTCATCTGAATCGGTCCAGGGGCGTGTGCAGGGCGATTTACCCCGGGGCTGCTGGGCTAGCGGGCGACCTGAATGGATATCGGGGTAGTGGTGATATCGATGCGGCCATTCTCTGGAGTGGGGAACAGGAACGTACGGGCCGTACGGGTTTCGGGGTCGGCCTGGACCACGACAGCGAAGCGGCCGGCGGCGTTCTTGGTGGCGCGATACGTGAACGTGGCCAGGTATCCCGGCCGCACCGCAACACCTGTCTGATCCATGCCGACGACCATTTGGTGTGTCGCGATATTGAATGCCGACCACAAAGCCGACTCCGGAGCTTCCGTCTTGCGCAATCGTCGCTCCGCCCGGATCGGTGGCTGGCGGGTGGCCCGGTGCAGAACGCTTGCCTGGCGAACGGCGATGTCCACGAGTTCGAGAGCCCCGGAGTGCCCGCCCAGGCTATCGAGATGCAATTGATAGCCGCGTAAGTCTGCCAGGGCAGAATCGAGATATACATCGATTTCGACGGTGCCGCCCGGAGCGATCATACGCTGTGTTGGTCGCAGGCGCAGTTCAGCCGTGTACGCTGGTTGAGGAAATTCGGGTGTCGGGCTACCCGTCGGCGGGCAGCTGCAATTCGTCGATCCGGCGAAAGCATTGAGTGCCGCAAAGGCATCGTTGCCATCGCAGACCCCATCCGGTTCGCATATGCCGAAGGGGCCGCCTCCGTCGACGTTCAACGCGTCGGGCGGGTTGTCTTCACAGGGGTAGCCCGGCTGCTGATCGGAGTCGACATTGGCAAAACAGTTGAGGGCGTGGAACCGGTCGTTGCCATCCGCCGTACCGTCCGGTGTGCACGATCCAAACTGCCCACCCAGGTCAGCAAAGGGCACATCGGTATCCTGGCACAAGCCGTCGACACAGGCCCACCACCGACAGTTGTTGTCGCGGATCCCGTTGCCATCGACGTCCGCGCAATCAGAGACATCATCACAGGTCGCAATGACCTTGAACTGCCGCATCATCTCGTGATCCTCGTGTTCGAGAATGTGGCAGTGGTAGGGGAACTTGCCGGTAAAGCCTTCAAACCGCGCGATGATTCGCACGATTTCCATCGGATGAACCTGGATCGTATCCTTCCAGCCGACTTCTTCTGGCTGAGGTGGAATCGGGCTTCCGACGGGTGTGATCACGTCGTCGACGAGCTCGAACACCTGGCGGTCCAGGAGCTGGAACTGCACGAGATGGACGTGCATGGGGTGCGTAATCTCGGTCGGATTGATGAACCGCCATATCTCGGTCGATCCAAGCTGTGGAAACTCGGTGATATCGTCCCAGCCGAGGCCATTGATCAACCAGGTGGTGCCAGCACATGGATCGCTTTCCTTGCGCAGCTCGAAGTCGCGCGTGATGACAGACTTCGACTCGGCAAGTATTTCGAGCGGACGCAGGTTGCCCGGAATGGGGGTCGTCTCGCCCGGCTGGTCCGTGACGATGAATTTCATTATTTGCGGAACGACACCGACACCTTCGGAACCCGGGTATGGCGCCGGTGCGGTGTTGGTCAGGACGATCTCGGTGCCCGCCGGGTAGGCTGAAAAATCGATGATCACGTCGGCACGCTCTGATGGAAACAATGTGAGTTTGCTCAGGATGTCAGCTGTGGGCTTGAGGCCGCCGTCTGTCCCGATGTGCTGGAAGGTGGCGCCCGTTGGACAGGGACACGGTATACGCGCGGGCGTTGGAACCGTTCAGTATGCGGAAACGATACAGTCCCTGGTCGACTTCAAGGTAGGGCCACACTTTGCCGTTGACCAGGATGTAGTCGCCAAAGAAGTGATCCTGCAGTGAATCGGGGTAGTACCACGTGCCATCGAGATTGAACGACCGATCCTGAATGACCAGCGGGATTTCGTACTCATCGGCGGGCAGGTTCAACGCATCCTCGACGTCATCACGGATGATATAGAAACCCGCGAGTCCCATATAGACATTCAATCGCGTGATTCCGAGGCCGTGATCGTGATACCACAGGGTCGCGGGCAGTTGGCCGTTCGGATAGTAGTACGTATCTTCACTTCCCGGCGGGTAGAGATAATCCGGGTGGCCATCACTCAATTCGCCGACGTGCGCGCCGTGCAGGTGGACGACCGTCATGGGTACATCGCCGTGAACGTTGGGACCGTGCGGACACAAATCGACAGGCAGGTAGTGGCTTTGACGCAGCGTGCCCTGGGAATTGCGCAGATCATTCCGCCAGCGCACGGTGACTTGCTCGAAGGCGCGGGCTTCGATCGTCGGACCAGGATACATCCCGTCGTAGCCCCACACCGTAGTCGGCGCCAGATCGCGGTGCAGTTGCTGATCGAACTGCGTCATCCCGATGTTGTAAGTCGCCACACCTCCTGGCTGGCCGACGAGTGGCTGGGCCACCGGCGGGATGGGCAGGGCATCGACGAAGGGTTCGAGATTCAAAGGGCATACGTTGGGGTCACACGATACACCGGAGCCCAGGAACGCCCCGCCTTGATCAGCGCAGGTAGCCGGATTCAGTTCAGTGCAACTGGCACCGCTGAAACAACAGGCCCCGGGGCTGGCACACAGCCTGGGAGTGCACGGCTCATTGTCGCCCTGGTACTGGCCGCCCAGGAGAGCACAGCCATCGGCCGTGTCGAGAACGCACGAATCATCGATCAGGCAGCAGGCGCCGGTTGGTTGCGGGCAGGGATTCGGTGAACAGGATGACGAGATCCCCTGGAACGTACCCGACGATCCTGAGCACCCCGCAGCATTATTGAGCAGGCACACGCCATCGGCATGGCAGCAGGCGCCGTAGTCGGGTGGAATGGTGTAATCGATGAGCAGGGTCGGCGGCGAGAAACTGTTTTCGCGGGAGTTGAATCGCTTGGCAGATGGCACGGCCGATTCGTTGCCGCGCACCAGCCAGCCGAAGTTGGTTGATGGATCGTTGACCCATTCCTGGATGTCCAGCACCATGCCCGGCGAGCTCCACGCGTAGGTACCGCTTCCGCCGACCGTCGTACTGTCGCTGATTGTATTGGAAAAATCGCCACCCAAAGTGGTCCAGAAATCCTTGTTGTAGAACGTATGGAACCACGTGGCCGAATCAGTGGTCGACAGCGCCCCGCCTCCTTCGGAACCCTCGGCAACCGATGTTCCTTCACCCCACGCGCTGAGTACGCGGTGTAGCGTAACGGGATGTGATCCGGCAATGGTTTGGCTCATGCGCAAGGTCAGTGTTGCGCTATTGACCACTGCGCCTGCGGGAATATCCACGGACAGATCGAACTTGATCAGGCCGCGACGGATATCGAGACCCACGCCCTGTTGCGACCGACCGGCGAATAAGTACTGACCACCGCCGTTGCTGAGCTCACCGGCCTCTTCTTCGTACAGAGTATTGTCCTGGGAGGGCGAGAGGAGGACCTGCTCCGCCAGGACCTCACCACCTGCGAGTAGACCGATTGCAAGCCAGATCAGCGCGTCGCGCATGCGCATATCCTTGAACCAATGACCGATAATGATGGGAAGCTCACTTTCAGCAGCGCTCTGGCGTGCCCCCGAAGCGCTGACTGCACTCAAATATGATAGGCAATAGGCACACGTGATGCCAAGTATCGCCAGCCCGGGTTACCGGGGCATGCAGAATTCCGGGATTGCAGCCAGAACGCGGGGGTCGTCGCAGTCGATCAGGGTGTAATCCGGACCCGTGTGACCGCTGTCGACGTAGCTCGTAGGACAACCGGTCGAACTGGCGAACAGCACGATGAGGCCGGCAGAACCGAGTAGGCGGGTGATATGACGAAGCATGTTGTGATCTCCTTGTGCACGGCGGTCCATCATCTAGACGGAACGGTGGGCGACCAGCGCAAGGAAATCCGGGCGATATTTCGAACCTCAGTCGTCGAACGCTTTGGCTGGGATCCACAGCGCAGCGGCAAGCACGATGTTGATGACCAGGGCGACGAACATCACGCCACAAATGACTGCACTGTAGCCCGTCAGCACGGCACAGATCCGTGCAGTCCAGTCGCCCATCCACAAGGTTGCGAGGTTGATGACCACGACAGTCCCGACTCCGGTCGTGACGCCCATGGCAGCGTTGCGGATGTCAGCCGTACTGAGCGTAACGTGACTGCCGATGCAGAAGACCAGGTACAGGAACGCATAGAAAGACCATTCGGTGAACCGTGTGCGATCGAACACGCGTATGACGATGTCCCACGCAATCGAGCCGACGTCGCGCACCAGGGCCTTGGCTCCTGCCAGGCTGGTGACCTCGACCGCCGAGGGGTCGAAGCGGTCGACCGGTTCAAGAGCAGCGCTGCCGAAGAACACCCAGATAATGCCGTACATCACCGCACTGCCCAGCCACAGTGGACCCGTGCCAATGAAGAAGTGTCCGATGCGCTGGTAGCGGCTATTCTCGTTGAAGCCATGTTCGACGTACCCCAGTGTTCCCTGGGCGTCCGGCTTGAACAGCTTCATGTCGGTGATGCGATGGCGGAAGATTACGCAGAACAGGGCATGGCCGAGCTCGTGGACCGCCGTGCCCAACGCGGTCGACCACACGTAGATCCAGTCGCCGAATATACACCTGGCGCTGCGGCGCAGGGCACCTGAAATCCGGTGCATGACGTACGCCAGGAGCATGAGTGGCCCGAAGACCATCACCAACTGCGTAGCCGAGATCCACAGGCTCTCGCCGATGTATCCGATGACGTTGTACAAGGCGTCCACTGCGCACCAAGCATACCATCTCCTGACGGTCTGCGCGGCCCGCATCCGAGCCCGATGACTCGGCGTGTTATCGGCGCGGGTCATTCGAGACGAGGTCTACTCGTCGGGGGCAGGCTGAGCGACGGGTTGAGCCCGGGTGCGCCAGGCGGCGGCCTGGTCGGGTGTGCCGAGGTGGTCATACAACTCGGCCACCTGGGTACAACATGACTGGCTTGCCGGATGTTCGATTCCCAGGCGCTCGATGTAGGATGAACATCCCGTGGTCATCATCGTTTCGGCCTCGGTCGGGGTGCCGGATGTCAGCAGGACAGCGCCCAGGGCCAATTGCCCGCGCGCGACGTCGGGATGGTCGGCCGGGAGACGCGCGAGGTCCATGGTGATACCGTCTCGGATGTTGCGTGCTGCGTCCTCCAACTGGCCGATGCGGGCCTGATGAACACCAAGTGCCCACAGGGCTTCAGCGATATCCGGATGCGGCGGCGACAACGCAGATCGTCGACCCTCGAGACCCTGGCGAATGCGCTTCCCGCCTTCGTCGTGTTGTCCTGTTTCACTCAGGACCATGCCTAGACGGAGGGTCACTGCCGTGGGGAAGAGGTGGCCCGGTGGCATGACCTGGGCAGCCAGCTCGAGTGCCCGGCGATATTGCTTTTCGGCGTCCGCGTGGTCACCGCGAGCATGGCGAATGCGACCCAGGACACTCTGGCTGACAGCAACCTGCCAGTGATTGGCCCCATGAATCTGTTCTTTGAGGGCGAGTGCTTCACGGATGCGCGCCTCAGCTTCGACGTACAGGCCCTGGCGGTATAACGCCATGGCCAGGTTGTTGAGGCGCAATGCGACCTTGGGATGTTCGGGCCCCAACCGAGTGCGGGCAAACCCGAGTGCCTGACGATTGAGCTCGAGAGCCTCGGGATAGTTGCCAAGTTTCTCCAGCATGACAGCGAGGTTGCTGACTGCCACGGCAACGTCGGGATGGTTCTCGCCAAACACATTCTTCATAATGCCCAGAGCGGTACGCTGAGTATCCGAGGCGCTACCGTACTCACCTTTACGCATCAGCTCGAGGCTCAGCCGATTCATGTCGAGAACGGCAGCGTGCGGGTGGTCCTCGACCGGCAACGCTTGGATGATCTGGATCGCTTCGCGCAGATGGGTCTCGGCGTTCTTGTACTGCCCGGCTTCGAGTTCGACGTTGGCAAGGTTGCCCAGGCACGCCGCCAGGTTCACCGGGTGATTCGCCGCCCGCAGGATGGTCAGTGCTGCGGTGTGGCTTCGTTCCGCCGCAACGAGTTGGCCCTGCAGGAACTGAACTTGGCCCATGTTGCTCTTGCACGCGCCCCATTCAGCCTGGTTGCCCTGGGCCTCGAACAAACGCAGGGCAACGTTCAGTTGGGCCTGTGCGTCGGTGTAGTGTCCGGCGTCCTTCAAGCTCAATGCATGCAGCATCGTGGCCCGGGCGACATCCGGGCTCCCGTCCTCGATTGCCCGATACAGTTCGACGGCCCGTTCGAGATGGGGCGTCGAACGATCAATCGTCCCGATGGCTCGATAGGCATCGCCAAGCGTTTCGTGCAACGCCGCAGCGACGAGCGGTTGGTCGGCAAAATCACGGTCCACACGCTGACTGGCCCGATCGAGGACTTCCACGACAGTGACTCGGTGGCCCCGTTCCTGGGGTTGTACAGCGGACAACATGTTACGCAGGAATGCCGTGACCTGGCGCGCTTTCTCGGCCGCGCGTGCAGCGGCGACCCGCGCCAAGGTTTCTTCGGCGGCGGACTGCAGCGCACGTCTCTCCGCGCGCTGAGCATCACGCGCATTGATCGACGCAGCCGTGATGCCGCCGACAAGGCTCAGTGCGATGGCGACTGCAGCCGCGACCGGGATGCGATGTCGGCGGACGAACTTGGTTGCACGGTAGGCAAAGGTGTCATGTTGGGCAACGACGGTCATGCCCAGCAGGTAACGCCGAATATCTTCGGACAGCTGCTGGGCCGATGCGTAGCGCCGATGCGGTTCCTTGCGCAAGGCCATCAATACGATCGTGTCCAGATCACCAGCCAGTTCCCGGCGCAGCCGTTCGGGTTGGCTGTTGCGCGCATAGCTGACCATTTCCGGAGTCAGCGTCGAGACGGTGCCGTCGGATTCCGGCTTGTCCTCGATTCGCCCGACGGCGGTACTGGGTTTCTCGGGTTCCTGCTCGCAAATGGCCCGCTCGATTTCATGCCGTGCCCGGCGCTCGACCCGATAGGGACGATGGCCACTGAGCAGCTCACACAAAACGATCCCGAGTGCGTACACATCCGTTGAGGTGGTCAATCTCATACCACGAACTTGCTCGGGGCTGGCGTACTCCGGCGTCATCGGGCGGACCGTGGTGGCCGTCGTGCCGCCTGCCGAGTCATCGAGCAGTTTGGCAATGCCGAAGTCCAGCAGTTTGGGCGCGCCATCCGAGGCAATCAGGATATTGTGCGGCTTGAGATCACCGTGGACGACGAGGTTCTGGTGTGCGTAGTGCACGGCGGCGCACACTTTGCGAAACAACCGCAGCCGCGCGCTCGTGTCGAGCATGTGCTCGTCGCAGTAGCGATCAATCGGGACACCGTCGATGTACTCCATCACGAGGTAAGGCAGATGATCCTCGGTCGTGCCGCCGTCGAGCAGCTTGGCGATGTACGGATGGTCAAGACGTTCAAGGACACGGTGCTCGTTGTGGAAGCGCGTCAAGACGCCACGGTCATTGGGCGTCTGGAGGCCTTGGGGAAAGACGAGGCCGCGGCGAATGAGCTTGATGGCCACGCGGCGGCCCTCGTCGTCCGAAGCCAGGTAGACGATGCCCATGCCGCCGAGGCCGATCTGCCGCTCGATACGATAGGGACCGATGGCCCGCGTCGGAAATACGCTCGGTTTGTACTCGTCGAGTAGATCGGAAATACTCGATGCGCCGTCATGGTCAGTCAATTCGAGTGGCTTTTCCTCATGGTCGAGGAGTTCCTGGACTTCCGCGCGCAGTGCATCGTCCGGGCAGGCCTTGCTCAGGAAGTTCTGACGCTGAGTTGCCGGCAGACCGCACGCGGTGTGAAACAGTTGCTCGACTTGTTTCCAGTGTTCAGTGCTCATGACCGTCGTCCTTGGCGATCTCTTTATGCAACCAGGCTCGGGCCAGGCGCCAGTCGCGTTCGACCGTACGGGCGGACAACGCCAGCACCTGCGCGGTCTCGTCGTTGGTCAGGCCACCGAAGAAGCGCAATTCGACGACCCTGGCTTTACGTGGGTCGATCTCGGCCAGGCGGTCAAGAGCATCATCGAGCTCGACGAGATTGGGGTCGCGCTGGGCATCAGCAAGAGAGTCCTCGTCGAGCGGCAGGCGTTTGCGGTCGCCACCGCGCTTGATGCGCCGATGGGCAATGGCGTGATCCACGAGTACCTGACGGATTGCCCGTGCCGCCGTACGCAGGAAGTGGGCCCGATTCTCCCAACACACATCCGCGCCGTTGGAGAACTTCAAGATGCACTCATGTACGAGGGCGGTGGCCTGCAGGGTGTGACCGGCACGTTCCCGGCGCAGGTACCGCGCTGCGATGGCCCGCAGCTCGTCGTAGACCTGAGGCAGGTAGTCGTCCGTCGAGGCTGAGCGCTTGGCCTGAGGTTTGTCCTTCTCGGTGGCCATGACCTGAGGTTCGCCTGTATTCGATCAAAACGGATGTCGGTATCGGGCCGCAAACACTGCATACATTCTACGGAACGACGCTGGGGCAATGGAAGAGCGCTCACATCGAAAAATGAGCGCAAATTATTGCCGCACATATATTCACGTCGACGCTAGCGGTGTGCGCGCAGGACACTGGCAGCTTTCTGGCTGGGTTACGTAATCGGTGCGACGGCGGATCATGGCCCATGTGATAAAATAAAAGACCGTCATCGAGCCGATCAGGCCTTCCCCGGCAAGGAGTCGGAACACTTCGGAGGAATCATCCAATGATGCGCAACGCCCTGCCGATCGTGGGAGGCTTCATCCTGTCGTGGGCGGCGACTGCGCAGGCCCAGATCGTCTATGTGGACGACGATGCCACCGGGGCGGGCGATGGAACCAGCTGGACCAACGCCTATGTCGAACTGCAGTCCGCGCTGCAGAATGCCCAGCCCGGCACCCAGATCTGGGTGGCGATCGGCTCATACCGGCCGGATTACGATCCCGAGACATCCAGCTACACCCAGGATCGCACGGCGACGTTTCAACTCGAGGCCGACGTGACGCTGTACGGTGGTTTCTTCGGTGTCGAGGATTTCCTGTGGCAGCGCGCCGGGCTCTACAGCGACACGCGTCTGGTCGGTGATCTTGCGGGTGACGACGTGCCGGTCGCGAATCCTGCACAACTCGAGAATGAGCCGACGCGCATCGACAACAGCCATCATGTCGTGACCGGCCACACATCCGCGGAGGGCACGGCGGTCATCGACGGGTTCAATATCATTGGCGGGCATGCCATCGATGACGCCACCAATTCGTCCGGTGGTGGAATATACATGACGATCGGCCGGCACTATATCGGCAATTGCCTGTTTTCGAGTAACGCGGCGATGCTTGGTGGGGCCATCAGCAGCAATGTGTCACTGGACCTCGACGTTCGCTACACCGATGTGACCGACAATTTATCGGTGTCCTCCGGAGGCGGGATGCATGCCGAGTTTACGGTATTGAGCGTAATCGGATGCCGCTTCATGAACAATTACGCCAACAACAGTGGAGGGCTTGCGGTACACGGCGTGCACCAGGGCACGATACCCGCGTGGATTCTGAATACGTCGTTTCGCGGCAACGTGTCGATGTGCGAGGCTTGCGTGGCCGGCGGAGTGGGGCTCCAGGATGTCGAAGCCGTGGTGTTCAATTGCCTGTTCATTGGCAACAGTGCTGGTGATCGTGGCGGAGCACTGAAGCTGGGTGCAGGCACGTATGACATCGTCAACTGCACCATCGTATATAACGAGTCTGTCAATCATCCCACGGGCGGTATCTTCGCCGAGTCTGCCTCGGGGGTGAATGCGTCCAATTGTATTTTGTGGGGCAATAGCGGCACCTCCGGCGATGAATCCGAGGCTGCGCAGGTCGAACTCAGTATCGATTCGATCAACTCATCGATGATTCAAGGCCTGACCGGTGCCCTCGGCGGTACCGGAAATGTCGACGACACGCCAGTGTTCATGGACCCCATGGGCGCCGACGGCACGGCCGGGACCGACGACGACAATCCACGGCTCCACCCCACTTCGCCGGGTATCGATCAGGCCGATCCAACGACCGTGCCTCCTGATGATCCTGATGTCGATGGGGATGGGGACACGACGGAGGACATCTCGGTCGACCACGATGGCAATCCACGCGTGGTCAACGGCACGATCGATCTGGGGGCGTTCGAATTGCAAAGCTTCCTGACTTGCGAAACAGCGGGTGATTGTGTCCAGGCCGATGAAGACAATGGCTGTACGTGGTGGGCGTGCGCTTACGACCAGTGTGTCGGGTCTGCGATCGTGTTCGCCGATATGGGTAGCCAATTCGGTCTGTGCGGTCCGGATGGTACGGCCGATACCAATGACCGCTTCCATGCTTTGAACTGTTTCTCCGATCTGGACGCTTTCGGTAACCCCGACTACCCGTGTGAAAACCTCGCCCCGGTTGCGTGGAATGTAGACGCCGGTGGTGCTTTTGGTTCGTGCGAACCCGACGGTGTCTGTGACGCTCACGATGCATTCCACGCATTGCAGGCCTTCGGGCACGCGTCGCCCTGTGGTTGCCCCGGCGAGGGTGGCCCCGCACCGGAATGGGAGGCGAGTCCTGTCGACCTGGGTACGGCTCGTACGTCGCTGCGCAGTGCGCGCAAGGCGGTTCGTGGTGGTGACACGATCGAGGTCGACGTGTACCTTGAAACGCCACTCACGGATTTGCGAGGTTATCAACTGCATCTCGGCGTATCCGGTGGACAGTCGGGCACCCTGCAACTCACTGACATCGTCGTCCGGGAACCAGGCGTGCTGGCCGCGCGTGCTGCTGTGCAGGACACGCCGCTGCGCGACCGCCGCCAGCGCGCGACTGCATCTGCCACCGTTGTGCCATATTGGTCTGCGTTCAACATCGAGATGGCACAGCTGGCGGTCGGTACGGATCTGCCCGGAGTTCCGGTAGCGCCGGGTTACCTCGCGACGTACGTGTATCGCGTGGATGCTGACGCGCGGGGGACCTTCGTCGTGGAACTGCTTGCCGGCGACATGCGCACCGAACGCACCTTCCTGATTCCCACCGCACCACGTGGTCGGATCACGATCGATACCGGGCCCGCACTGACCCTGCAGGTGAAGTAAGGGCCGGGTATCAGACTTAACTTCGGGGGACGGCCGTCCCCCGAGCCCGGACATCAGACTTAACTTCGGGGGACGGCCGTCCCCCGAGCCCCTGCCAAGGGGCTCTGCCCCGTTGGATCCCCGCGGGGCGGGGATGATCTTTGTATTGCTTGTGGTGTTCTCCGGGGTGAGTTGCCCCGTCTGCTGTGGCGTGGTTGATTCTCGCAGGGGCGCCCGGGTATCAGACTTAACTTCGGGGGACGGTCGTCCCCCGAGCCCAGACATCAGACTTAACTTCGGGGGGACGGCCGTCCCCCGAGCCCCTGCCAAGGGGCTCTGCCCCGTTGATCCCCGCGGGGCGGGGATGATCTTTGTATTGCTTGTGGTGTTCTCCGGGGTGAGTTGCCCCGTCTGCTGTGGCGTGGTTGATTCTCGCAGGGGCGCCCGGGTATCAGACTTAACTTCGGGGGACGGTCGTCCCCCGAGCCCGGACATCAGACTTAACTTCGGGGGACGGTCGTCCCCCGAGCCCCCCTACCAAGGGGCTCTGCCCCGTTGGATCCTCGCGGGGCGGGGATGATCTTTGTATTGCTTGTGGTGTTCTCCGGGGTGAGTTGCCCCGTCTGCTATGGCACGCTGTTACTCGCTGTGGCGGCCCGGATGTCAGACTTAACTTCGGGGGACGGCCGTCTATTCTTTCGGCAGCTTATCCTGGATTTGTGGGAGGATCATCATGGTCGGGATCGATTCCTGGCCTGCAGTCCAGGTTCCGCACAGGTAGCGTCCGACGGGCGTGGGCATCATGACCTGCGGGGTCGGTTTCATGACGTTGAGTGTGCTCTTGTACCGCGCCATGGCTTGCGCGGCGTGGCCGGCCGTAGGGTAGCGCGTCAGCCACACATAGTTGGGTGATTCTTCGGGGTCGGGTTCATAGGCCACGATAGCCGTTAGAGTCTCGGGGCTGAGTCCGAGTGCCTCGCTGGTTTCGCGAGCGGTGCGGTGGAGTACTTCGCTCTGGAACTCTTCCGGCAGGACGCCGAGGCTGCGGCGGACGATCCATGTGCGCCCGGGCATGCGGTGTGTGATCGGCATGTAGGCCAGCAGCGTGGGATAATCGGCACTGGGGATCGGTTCGACCACCGCTGCGATGAGCCTGTCCGTGGCCGCCTGCCTGGCCTGGTCGTGTGCGCCGGTGGCGACCACGTGGACATAATACAATCCCTGCCAGCAGAACCTTTCGTAGCGATTGTCTTCGGAGAGCGCGGCGGACACGGTGCCGACAGCACGATCCGGGACACCGCGAACCATCGTGGTCAGCATGCCATAGGCGTCCGCCGGGCTGGCCGTGGCAATGAGAATCAGTCGCGCATCCACGCCGGTCGGCCCGGGCGATTGCGCGGAGTAGCGAACTTCGAGGGCTGAACGCGTGTTGTATGCGGCGGCAACGGCCGCCAGCCCCGCGGGTGCATCTGACCAGCGGGTCATGTCGATGCGTGTCGTGTTGCCCGTGCGCTGCCATCCGACGATATCCCGAGGGCGCGGCAACCAGCCGGGGGTTTCGGGGGCATCCTGAGCGACGTCGATATCGACCGGTCGGGCTGCGGGTGGCGTGACTGTCTCGACGGGTTCCGCCGACTGCGGTAGTGGTTTGGATTCGATAGGGATGTCCTGGGCCTCGTCTTTGCGGCAGGCACAGACTCCGCAGATCAGGATAGTGACGAGGGCAAGCAGTTTGTGCGTCATCGGACAACCCCGCAATAGGCAGCCTAGAGATCGAACAGGCGATCTGTGCCCGTGATGTGGATCAGCTGTTTGACACTGGTGCTGACGTTCTGTAACTGTAAGCGGCCAAACGGCAGCATGACTTCACGAATCGTGAGAATCATGCCCAGTTGGCGTGAACTCATGGCTGGAATGTTGCCGAGTTCGAGTAAGAGAGTCTTGTCTTTCAATTGCGCGGAGTGGCTCTCCACGGCTTCGCGCAGGTGATCTTCGAATGCCGGCGGGACTTCGAGGACGCCTGTCTCGGGATTAATAACATGAATGCGCACTGCATCGGGCTCGGCCTCGAGGTCGATGAGCAGTGGTGCAACAGTCACTGAATTCTGCATTGAATAAACTCCGGGGCCGACGTCATTGTCGCCCGGATGAGGATGAGCGTCAACGGGTACCGCAAACATGCCCACGATCCAACGCCCTGTCAGTTTATGGCGTCATCGCAGTTTTATCCTGCTGGTGTTGGCCTACGCGATCAGTGCATTTGGTGATCATCTGCTCGAGGCCGCGATCATCAAGGAGATGGGTCTCGAGGAGGGCGAAAATACCACGCGGGCCAGTGCACAGATCATGTTCTTCTTCTTCCTGCCCTACGTCTTGCTGGGGCCGATTGCCGGAGCGTTGGCCGATCGGCTGCCCCGCCGGGCGATCATGATCGTGGCCGACCTGGCACGGTGTGCGATCTGCCTTACGCTGCCAGTCTATGTTGGGATTCTGCCCGAGAAGACTGGTTGGCCCATGATGATGCCGATTCTCGGCCTCGGTTTGTTTGCCTGCTTCTTCAACCCCGCGCGGCTATCGCTCGTTCCTCAGGTCGTGCATGACGAGCACTTGACGCAGGCCAACAGCGTGCTGGGCGGGTTGGCTCCCGTTGCGAGCATCGTCAGTTTTATTGTCGGCAGTTGGCTGGCTGTCATCAGCACGACGCTCAATTTCATTACCGATGCGGGAACTTTCCTGGTCAGCGCCATCCTGGTCGCGTTCATCGGTGTTCTTCCGCAGCGCGTCAAGCAGGCTAGCGTCCGCAGGCCCGTATTCGAGGATGTCGTCAAGGGCTTTGCTTACATCAAAGCCCATCGTCATGTGTGGCAGTTGATCATTTTCACGGCGACCTTCTGGACCGCTGCCGGAGCATTCAGCAGCATCATGACAACCGTCGTATTCAAGTGGTACGACCTTGGGACCGAATGGTGGGGCCCGTTCAAAGCGACCCTTGGTGCCGGCATGCTGTTGGGGGCAGCGTTGCTGACTGTCGTCGCCGAAAGCTCGCGGGCGCATTACAACATTATGGTCGGCCTGGTCGGTGTCGGCATCATGATCATGCTGTTCGCGCTGACGCCGGTGGCCTGGCTTGGCGGCATTTGGGCCGTGGGCGTGGGGTGTTGTGGCGTGTGGATCCTGGTCAGCGCCAACACGCTGCTGCAGCGCATCGTGCCCAACCGTACCCGTGGGCGTGTGTTCGGTATCGTGGACCTGACCAACATGTGCGGCATGGTGGGGGCGACGTTCGTTCTCGGTATCGTCAACATCCCGAACCTTGACGCAATGATCGGCTATATCCTCTTCGTTCTCGGGGGCACGTTGACGATCATGGGGATCGTCGTGTGGCGCCACCACATTCAGCGCTATCCATACAAGGCGTGGTTCACCACGTTGCGGTGGTTCAATGAGGTGTTGTGCAAGTTCTGGTATCGCTTGCGTCGCGATGGCTATTGTACGGTTCCGCTCGATGGGCCGTGTCTGGTGGTGTCCAACCACACTTCCAGCCTGGACCCGAGTTTCTTGTTCGCGACCTGTCCCAATCGCGTGTTCGGATTTTACATCGCCGATGAATACGCCGACCCACCCGTGTTCAGGCATCTGGTCAAATACCTCGAGTGCATTCGTGTGCGGCGCGGCGAAGCAGAGTTCGGCCCGATCCGCCAGGGGTTGCGCCACTTGCGCGCTGGTAAAGCCATTGGGCTGTTCATCGAGGGACGCATCACCAGGCCTGATGAAGAACCGGACCTGCAGAACGGTGCGGCGTTGTTGGCTTTGCGCAGCGGCGCGACGGTCGTTCCCGTGCATGTCTCGGGTGTGTACTACAACGACAGCCTGCTCAGGCCATTCTTCTCGCGGCATCGTGCCAGGATTCGCTACGGTACGCCGGTAGACCTGTCCGAATTCAGTGATCCCAGGAATCGCGGGCAATTGGATCAGGCCACCGCCCGGATATGGGATGCCATCCAGAATCTGGCTCCGACCGACGGCCAGGTCTACATCACCGACTAGGCTTCTTCACACGCGTTTGAGCATCCGGATTGAAGCTCTCCACGATGCGTCCAATCGTTTGACATCACCCCTCAACTCACGAGAATGGTCGCCGTGCCTCAAGATATGAATGAAGAATTTGTTTCCGCTCGTCGCCACTTTCCGTGGTTGGTGACCTTTGGATTGCTTGTCGTCCTCTTCTGGGTGCTGCCGCCGATTGCCGCGAAACAGGACGAGGTCTTTCGCGCCTTCTCGCCGCTTCTGGCGATCAAGTCGCAGGTCGAAAAGCGCTATGTTCGAGAAATTCCCGAACAAGACCTCATCGAGGGGGCGATTCGCGGAATGGTCGCTGAACTCGATCCCAACAGCAGCTACATGTCCGACGATCAATACGCTCAGTTCGTCGAACGGACCAAGGGCGCTTACGTAGGTATCGGAATACAGGTGCGGTTCGACGCCGTGCGCGGGGAACTCGTCATCACGAGCCCAACCGAACGGAGCCCTGCATTCGAGGCCGGCGTGAAGGTCGGCGACGTCCTGCTCGAGGTCGGTGGGCTCGGGGTCGACACCTTGCGACCCTTCGAGGCATCCCAGCGACTGACCGGCGTGGAAGGATCGGTCGCGCACTTCAAGGTGGCCCGCCCACCGGATGGTCGGATTATTGATTTTGCCGTTCCCCGGCGCCGGATTCCAACGCGCAGTGTCCAGGGCTATCGTCGGCGATCAGACGCCAGCTGGGAGTTCGTGCTCGATGCCGAAAACAAAATCGGGTACGTGCGGATCAGTGAGTTCTGGGACAACACGCCCGCCGAGTTCGACGCGGCTCTGAACCGCATGGATAACGCCCACATCGAAGGCGTGGTCATTGATGTCCGAAACAATCCTGGTGGCGACATGAGTGCATCGCTGGCCACCGTGGACAATTTCTTGACCGGCGGAAAGCTGCTCGAGACGGTCAATCGTCGCGAGGTCACCTCTGAGTGGTTTGCAGACGCCGATCAGCGCTTGGCCGACGTGCCGATCGTCGTGTTGGTGAACGCCGGGACGGCCAGTGGAGCAGAGATCCTTGCAGGTGTGTTGCAGGAGTACAATCGCGCCACCGTCATCGGGGAACGCTCTTTTGGTAAGGGCAGTGTGCAGACGGTCGTCCCGCTTGCAGATGGGGCCAGTGCACTGCGCTTGACCACTGCTTATTATTTCTTGCCAAGCGGGCGGTGTATCGATCGCGCATACGGTGATCCGCATGGTGATGAATGGGGCATCATGCCAGACATCGAGATTGTACTCGACTATGAGCAGACCCAGGCAATGCTCGAAGCGCTCGCGGTTGCCCATGTGATTCCAAAGAAAGGCGAAGTTGCTGCCGATCGTGCTGTTGCCGAAGATCGGCAATTGAGTGGAGCGGTCAACACGCTCATGGATCTGATGGCGGCGCGCCGCGCTGGGAGCGAATAACACCGTCAGATCACTCCTCTGGGATGGGTTTTTAGGTTATGCTGACGAAGAGACCTCCTGGAGCCAACCGCCGTGGCACGATGGACTACTATTCTGGGCATCGAAACTTCGTGTGATGAGACCGCTGCTGCAGTGGTCGTCGGGGCCCGCGAGGTCCGCAGCAACGTCGTCGCAAGCCAGATCGATCTGCACCGCAAGTATGGTGGTGTCGTCCCCGAGATCGCTGCCCGCTCCCATCTCGAACAACTCGATTCCATCATCCACGAGGCGCTCGCTCAGGCAGGCTGTACGCTTCAGGACATCGATGCGGTGGCCGTCTCCAATCGTCCAGGGCTCGTTGGGTGTTTGCTCATCGGGATCACTGCAGCGAAGAGCCTGGCCTGGGTACTCGGCAAACCGCTCATCCCGGTCAATCATGTCCACGCTCATGTGACCAGTCCCGCAATGGTGTCTGCCGAGCCACCGTGGCCAGCTGTCGCGCTGGTTGTCTCGGGTGGGCACACCTCGCTGTATCACGTGGACAGTCCGACGGCCATCAGCCTCATGGGGTGTACGATCGATGATGCTGCCGGAGAGGCCTTCGACAAGGTCTCGGCGATACTTCAGTTGGGTTATCCGGGAGGCCCCGCGATTCAGCGCGCCGCCGAAGGCGGTGACCCGCGCGTTGCTGACTTTCCCCGGTCCCTGCTGGCCAGGGATTCGCTCGATTTTTCGTTTTCGGGGATCAAGACTGCCGTGCTGTACCACGTTCACGGGGTAGGCCAGACGAGTGGTGGTCTCGCACGCATGTCCCAGGCCGATGTATCCAACGTTGCAGCCACATTCCAGGAGGCAGTCGTCGATGTACTCGTGACCAAGGTGCAGCGCGCAGTGGACCACAGTGGGGTCCGGACCGTGTTGGCCGGTGGTGGAGTCGTGGCCAATCGTCGGTTGCGTGAACGACTCGAGGCGTTATGCATGGAGCAGGATATCGCATTGCACCTCGCACCACTCAAGTATTGTACGGACAATGGCGCAATGATCGCTGCACATGCCTACTGGTTGGCAGAGGCGGGCATCACATCGACATTGGTTTTCGATGCGGCTTCCCGCGAAACCCACGAGACAGCATACACCTCCTCATGAACGAATCGACCCTCAGGAAACTTCTGGAAGAACTTCGTCACGGCACGGTCGAGGTCGAGGCGGCGGTGGAACGCCTGCGTAGTTGGCCATTCGAAGATCTTGGCTTTGCGAAAATCGATCATCATCGTGATTTGCGTTGTGGCTTTCCTGAAGTCATCTACTGCGCAGGCAAGACGCCCGGGCAGGTCACCGACATTTTCAGGCGCCACATGGCTCGGAACGAGAATATACTTGCGACGCGCGCCAATGCCGCGGTGTACGATGCGGTTCGTGCCGAGATTCCCGAGATCCGCTACAACGAACTGGCCCGCTCTCTCGTACTGCGCCGCCGCGCCGCGGTCGAGGCGGGTGGGCGCATCGCTGTCGTGGCCGCCGGCACGGCCGACCTGCCGGTCGCCGAAGAGGCTGTCGAGACAGCGCGGATCATGGATCAGCCGGTCGAGAGTTATTACGACGTAGGGGTGGCCGGCGTGCATCGGTTGCTGGCCCAGGCTGACGAGTTGCAGAAAGCCAAGGTCATCGTCGTCGTTGCCGGTATGGAAGGCGCCCTGCCGAGCGTTGTGGGTGGGCTGGTACAGGTCCCGGTTATCGCCGTACCGACCAGCGTCGGCTACGGCGCCAACTTTGGTGGATTGTCGGCTCTCCTGGGGATGCTCAACAGTTGCGCCAGCAACGTCACCGTGGTGAACATCGACAACGGATTCGGTGCCGGCTATAGCGCGGCGCTGATCAACCGCCTGGCTGCGGAGACACCTGCATGAACCTGCCGTCCCTGCCGCTACGACTGTCGCACGCCCACAAGGGTGACTTCGGGCGCGTGCTGGTCATGGGCGGCAGTCAGGGCATGGCCGGCGCGCCAGCCATGACCGCGCAGGCCGCGTTGCGCAGCGGCGCCGGCCTCGTGCAAGTCGCGTGTCCCGATGCGGTTCGCGACATCGTGGCCGGTCTCGTCCCCTGCGCTATGACCTGTCCGCTCGATGACTGGGGCAGCTTCGTGCCGACGGTCCGCGCCATCGGACCGGGAGGCGGTGGGGCGCTGACCACCCCGATCATCCTGCAACAACTGGCCGACACCTCGACGCCCATCGTCATCGACGCCGATGGCTTGAATCGCCTGGCCGAAGTCGATCAGTGGTGGACGCACTGCGGCGCGCATGTCGTGTTGACCCCGCACCCGGGCGAAATGGCCCGCCTCGTCGAGCCGACGACGATCGACATCCCCGCCGCCGATCGCTCGGCGTTGGCCTCCGCCGTGGCCAACCTGTGCGGCGCCGTCGTCGTCCTCAAGGGCTACGGCACGGTCGTTGCCGAGCCGACTCGCGCGATCCTCAACACGACGGGCAATCCGGGCATGGCCACCGGCGGCAGCGGTGACGTCCTGACCGGCATCATCGCCGGCCTCGCTGCTCAGGGCCTGACCCCATTCGATGCCGCCCACCTTGGCGCCCATATCCACGGCCTGGCCGGTGATCTGGCGGTCGAAGAGATCGGCCAGGTCTCCCTCATCGCGAGTGATCTATTGGATTATCTGGGCGATGCGTTCGGGCAACTGGACTGATCGACCACAACATCCGCAAGTGGGTCGGACCATCAGAACCTGCCGCGTGTCCGCGGCGAGGCTGACGAACAATGCCCTGCCCCTTAGTGCCCCATTTCACAATTCTTTGTAGGGTTTCCGGACGCTTGCCGCCCTGGACTGTGTTGCTCGTCGTCAACGATGTCAGGCATCGCCTCCTCCTCGCGCCTTGCCCAACACGACAAGCGCCGCGGAGAACCCTACACCCAATTATGAAAGGGAGCACTTAGAGAACCACTCCGCGCAGCAGCGGAGACGTGCGGTTCTCCAAGCAGGCTGCGAATCGACGTGTGCATGAGGAGAACCAAAATGGGAATAGGAATTGGATCACTGCGCATAGGAAACCCCTCGATCGCCTGAGCGACCGAGGGGTTGTACTGCGCGATAAGCGTCGCCTCATTCAGTCAAAGCGCCGAACAGAGCGACCAGGCTGCCGACGTCCCACACCTGGACGCCATCATCCACATAGGACTGCATGCCCATGTCGTCTTCGTCGAGTGTGATATTGACCAGATCCAGGCGCACAGTGCCGTCGTTGTCGCCCACGTGATCGATCAGGGCCCACTCGACGCCATCGGTCTCATGGTAGGACACTTGCAGGACGATGGTGTCCAGCCATTCGATATCCGCAGGATCCTCATCGGCGAGTTCATCGAAATCGAAGTCCGATGCCGTGAGGAGATGACGACCGCCGCCTTGTGGTTCGACCGATGTATCGTTGGCCGCTCCCTGCAACAGCGCCACGAACGCAGCGATTTGATCGGGTGAGGCGTCACGGGTGATGATGTCTTCAATGAGTTCACCGACTTCGTCATCCGTCGACTCGTTCTGAATGATGATGCTGGATTCGCTCTTGACCACCGCCGAGTTGCCGGACGCGTCGGTCTCTTCGGCATCACTGGAGGCCCCCAGGCTGAAGCTGAAGGACAGCGAGTTGCCGTCTTCCGGCGTCTCGGTTTCACCAAGCATGATGCCAATGGTGTTGTCGCCGTCGGCGCTCTCCTCACCGTCGTCGCCTGGCGTATTCTCATCGTCATCGTGGGGCAGGTTGCTGAGGTCGAGGATCAAGCCATTCTGAGCCATTTGCTGGAGGCCCGAGAGGAAGGGGACTTCCTCGAGCATCGCCGCGGGCAGCCCGACAGTCTTGAGATAGACCCACTTGCTGTCCGGGAGCAATTCGCCATGCAGTACGAGGTCCAGTCCTGCGTACTCTGCGGAGTCATTGGCGCCCTCGATGTGCATGTCGACCTGGACCAGCGGTGTATCGCCGCCCGTTTCGTCATCGGGGAACGCGGCGGTCACCGAGCCGTTGGTGACCAGGCCCTCCGTCGCCACGTTGGCGAAGGTCATCTTGAAAGCCTGGCTCATGGCATTGCCCAGACTCGTGAAAATGGTGCTGGCTTCGACTTGTGTTCCGGCGCTCTGCCAGAAAAAGAACGTGCAGATGCCGAAGGCGGCTGCGACCGCGGATCCGGCGCCGAATAATGTCATGATACGGGGGTTACGCATGAGTCGTGCTCCTTGTGTGGGCGCCGCGTGGGGGCCCGGGGCGGACGCGAGAGCATCGGAGGTCCCACGCTTCCAGCGCTCGAGCGCTCCGGCACACGGTTCGGCCGGCGGGAGCATGTGTGCGCCCATGTGCTTGAGGTTCTCGTCGGTCAAGCGGTCGGCACGGTCGCCGGGAAGCGGATTGTGATTAACCTCAGACATTGTTCGTGTCCTTGAAGAGTGGTCCAGAAGCCCGATCGGCTTCTTCAGGTCTCGAGTGCTTCGAGCCGTGTTCGCAGCGACCGCCGTGCACGATACAGTCGCCCTTCTACGGCTCGCATGGTCATACCCAGCAGGCTGGCCAGCTCGGCTTGGGGTTTACCGTGAAAGTAGTGCGCGATGATGATGGTTTGATCATCATGGCTCAGCTCAGTAAGCGCCAGCATCAATTGCTGGCGTACCTCCGACTTGTGCATGACCTCGTCAGGAATGATCTCGGAGGTCAGTTGACGGCCGAGGTCGGCCGCCAGCGCCGGATCGGCCAGGGACACATGGTTCGGACGTTGCCCGATCCGTCGCCAGTGGGCCCGGACCAGGTTGCGGGCGATGGCCCGCAGCCAGAATTCGAGTTCGTTCTCCGGCACATCCCGCCGACTGCCCCGAGCCTGGAGCCAAAGTTGCTGCATGAGGTCGTCGGCCAGGTGCTGGTCGCCGCCGGTGCGGACGACGAAGAACCGAAACAGGCTCGTCGCGCACCGGTCAAAGACCCGCTCCAGGGCCAGGCCGGATGACAGGAGGCGATCATTGTCGAGGCTCGTGAGCGGCAAAGAAGTACAACTCGATATCGTCATGGGCGTTCAATCCGGTCGCTGCCATCACAATGCGCAGCCCCCCTTGCCCCCCACAAGCCAAAAAGGGGTCAGGAGCCCTTTTTCCACAGGAGTCCTCTTTCCACGAAGTGGCCCTTGGGCTACCGCTCAGAAAGGGCTCCTGACCCCTTTTTGGCAGGATGGGTTATTTGCGACGGAGTTTGCTGACCAGGGATTGGGCACTGACTGTGATGCCCTGGATCTGGCTGGCGAGAGCCTCGCGGTTGGGGGCGTATTCCATGGCCGTGTCGTAGTAGATCAACTCGCTCTCGATCATTTCGGCCAATGAGGCGGTGAAGTTGCGCATCCCCTCACCACTCGAGCTCGCAATGATCGCCGGAAGATCCTCGTCTTCGGCATGGCGGATCTTGTCTTTGACCGTGGCCGTGTTGATGAGGATTTCGGTGGCTGGCGCGCGGCCAATCTTGGGATCGATGGTCGGGATGAGCCGTTGGCACATAATCGCGGCGAGGCTATTGGCCAGACTCGAACGGATGAAGTCGTGCTGATCCTGCGGGAAGAACTCCAGGATACGGGAGAAGGCCTGTTGTGTGTCAGTCGTATGCAGTGAGCCAAGAACCATGTGGCCGGTTTCCGCGGCCTGCAACGCGGCCAGCATCGTGTCGCGGTCGCGCATCTCACCGATGAAAATGATATCGGGATCCTGACGCACGACGTAGCGCAGGGCCTCGCTATAGGATGGGATATCAAGTCCAATTTCACGTTGCGAGACGATGCTCTTGTTCGGGTTGAACACGAACTCGATCGGGTCTTCGATGGTGATGATGTGCTTCTGTCGTGTGCGGTTGATGTAATCGATCATAGCAGCCAACGTGCTGCTCTTGCCGCTGCCCGTGACGCCGCTGACGAGGACCAGGCCATCATGGGTCCGTTCGATCGTCTGTTGATACGCGTGGGGTAGCCGTAATGTTTCGAAGTCGGGGATCTCGCTCTTGACCCTTCGGATTGCCGCGTGCATTTCGCCGGTTGATCGGAAGACATTCACTCTAAAACGGGAACCGTCGGGGCCGTGGTATGCAAAATCAAGGTCACCCCGTTCCTCATATTCATGCCGCCTGTTGGCTGGAACCAGCGGGCCGAGCATGCCCTGGACATACTCCGAGGACGACAGGACGTCGTTGCCGACCTTGCGCAGTTGTCCCGCGACGCGATAGTAGGGTGCGAAGCCGACCTTGAGGTGCAGGTCCGAAGAGTCGAATTGCCCCATGCTGTTGAGCAACTGCAGCATGAGCTGTTCGGGCGGGGGCAGGTGTGGCGCGGGTCCGGCATTGGCATCTGTCATGGCATGATCCCCAATGTGCGTCTGTGAACGTCGTCGCCCCGAGATGACTCACGGGCTCGAATCGACGTCAATTGAGCGATGTGCATCAACTTAATTGTATAGGGCGTAACAAGTTCGGTCAATCATGGCGTAAGGTGTGGCCGCGCAAGCGCTCGCGGCAGGTCGGGGCACTGGGACGGCGGTCGGGTGCTCAGAACTGCGCGCGGGTCCGCCAGCTGAGCAGGCCCAGCCCCAGGGTCATGGCCAGCATGGTTCCGATCGATGACAGGCCACAGGTGCGGCGGCACAGGAGGGTTTCATCCCCGTCAAACGTCACCGTCGGGTTGCATTGAGTGCCGGTGACGTTGATGGGTCGTACAGGGATCATCTCGGCGCCCTGGCCTTCGATGACCTCGACCGAGAGCTGATCGGTCTCGGTGTTGTAGCGCAGAACGAGGTCCTCACCTTCCGGAAAGTTGGTATCGCTAAGCCAGAAAACCTGCCTGAAACCGTCCCGATCACTGGCGAAACGCAATTTCCCGGCCGCCTGACCGCTGTCGTGAAAGACATCGAATCCCCGGGTCACGGTGAAGGGCACCGGCCGATCATTGCCACGGAGCAGAACCAGGCGCCGGTCGCAGCTGCGTATGAAGAAATCGGCATTGATGGTGTTGACGGCGGCGCACCGACCGTCCCCTTCGCCATCGACGAAGACGATGATCCCGTCAAGAACATCGAAACCGCCTTGCTGGGCGCCTGCAGGCAGTGCCCAGGCCGGCAGGCCGATGGTGACAAGACTGAAAATCAATGGTCGGTTCAAGATGCGTAGCCCTGCATAGTGTATCGACCGCTGAACCGGCGCGGAACTCAGGTGGCAGGTGGTGGGATATTCGCCGGTTCACGCGGCTGCTGTATCAGCGAGCTGTCAATGGGTTCGGCAGGATCATAGTGCAGTCGCCCGCAAGGATCAACGTATTCTTGTGGCGGATTGCAATGGTTCTGGGCGACAGGTATAAAAATGAACTGGGGGTTTGGTGGGGCATTCTATTCGTGGAGTTATTTGCCATGTTCTCACGTCTGCGCGCCAAGACCGTTTGTTTAGGGGGGCTGTCCGCCGGCCTGGTCATCCAGGGCACCTGTGCGGTCAACCCGAGTTTCTCGACTGAGCAGTTTCTCGTCGAAAGCGCATCAACACTGTTCACGGACTTCGTGTTCTTCGCACTGAACTCTGCTCTGATCGGGTTCGTGTGATGAGAAGACGAATCTGGCTCAAAATCGTCATGCTTTGCGGTATGAGCATCCTGCCGCAACTCGGTTGCTTTACCGGTGCTCAATTCGAGGCGTTTCTCGCCGCGGAACTGGCTCTGCTTGGCACCCGCCTGATTGCCGACCCGGTGACCAATGAAATCGAAGAGCTGGCCGGGCCACAGATAGTTGAAGAAGTCGTACCGTCATTGTGATCAGGCTACCCACGGATCGGGTTCCCCATTTGTGCTCTCTCATGGTGCTGGCGACCACACTCGTCACGCCGCGGGCTTACGCCAGTGACGAGAGCCGCCTGCATGTACAGTTCAATGAAGGTATCGTCAGCTTTCTGGACGGCGAGTATCCCGCCGCACTCGCCGCGTTTACTACGCTCGTAGACAACACGACTACCGTCGATGACACGGGCCTGGCTGCATTGCGTACAGCTGCGTTGTATTGGAAGGGACTGTGTCATCTGCAGATGAATGACTACCCATCCGCATCGACGGCATTCGACACGGTCATTGCCGATAAGCCCGAGCTCATGGAAGTCAAACTCGATGCGGCAATTGCTCTGATCGGTCGCAAGGAGTTCGTTCTCAGTCGCGATCCTCTCGAAGCGTTCATTGGTTCGGGCACGGGAGGTGAGGGGGTGCAACGAATGGCGCACTTCTTCCTCGGTGTCGTCGAGTACAAGGAGGGCCGTTTTGCACAGGCGACTGCTGCCCTCGACGTTGCGGAGGACGGCATGGAGGATGCGGCCATGCTGGCGAGTATCGAATACTGGCGCGGGTGGATCGATGTCGAGCAGGGTCGACTGCAGCAGGCATCAGAGCGGTTCAAGCGCTGCAGTGCTCTGTCGCCGCAGCCCGACCTCAAGAGCCGGGCGAGCCTTCTGGCCGAGGAAGTGTTGCTCGACGACTTTGAGGACGTCGAGCTGCGGTCGACTGATTTTGTTTTCCATCTCGATCTCGGGTTCAACTACGATAGCAACGTCATCCTGTTGGGCGAGGATACATCTCTGCCGCTCGACTTGAGTACGGATGATGATTTTCGGTTTGGTCTCGGCACGGACTTCACGCTGGGCCACTGGGTGAGCGACGACCTCCGTGTTGGCGTAGGCGGGAACACGTTTAACAGTTGGCACGGGTCACTCGGTGAATTCAACGTACAAACCTACGGCGGACGACTGTTCGCTAACTACTTCATCGGCGACACGCTGACGCTCGGACTGCAATACGAGTACAACTATACGTTGGTCGAGAACAATGCTTTTCTGGATCTTCATCGCGTGACGCCCTCGATCCGTTTGACCGAGGCTTACCATCCCGACAAGACGCCCCTCACAGATACAACACTGTTTTATGTTTACGAGCCGCGCGATTATCACGAGGAGGTCTTTGACCGCCGAACTGAGCGCGACGGCGACTATCACACCGTCGGGATCGAGCAGGCTTTCAACGTGCATCAACCGTGGATCGCTTCCGGCGACGAACGCTGGATGCGGTTCGCCGTGGGCTATCGGTGGCAGGAGGACAGTACGACGGGTGACGATTTCGATCGCACCGTGCACGCTGTGACGGCCCGTGTGCGGATGCCATTGCCCCATGAATTCGGTCTGGAGTTCTTCGGACAATGGAGCTGGGAGGACTACTGGCAGGAAAACAGCCAGGATCGCCGTCGGCGAAAACGCAATGATTTCGAGCAGCGCTACGTGGTCGCATTGTCACGCAATTTCGTCATCGACAGCCACATCGACATGACTGTCAGCGGCGAAATCGCATGGACCCAGGATGATTCGAACCTGCGCAACGCTCGGGGAGAAGCAATTTACTCGTACGATCGTGTGATCTACGGTGTGACACTCAGTTTTGCGTTTCGCTGAGAAGTTCGCCATGACATGAGGCTTGTTCTTGTCGAAAGTCGTGCATTAGAATGAGAATATCATGACCAGAGCCCTTTTTATTTGCTCCGGCCTGCTCCTGTGGCCCATGGTCGCGCATGCCCAGTTGGGGTTCATGACCTCGACCACAGGACCGGGATCGATCGTTGACATCGAGGGAACCGAGCGTGACCTCGAAATCGGCACGTCCATCGACGAAGGCGATGTCATCACGACAGGGGCGAACGGCTACGCGATGGTGTTTTTTGCCGGCGATATTGAGTTCGACGGAGCCATCGTCGTACGCGTCGATCAGAACTCCCGTGTCGTGGTTCGCCGTGGAACGGACTGGCGACGCCCGGTCGATATCCATGTGACGGCGGGGGGGGTCAAGGCGGACTTCGATGCCCGCAAGCACGGAGCTTACATATTACTCAGTACGCCTCAGGGTTCGATGCGCGTGACGGGTTCAACAATCTTTGCACTGTACGACGAACAAACGGGGACGCGGTTCGGGACCTATGATTCTGTGTGCGAGATCACTCTGGTTGACGGCGGGACCTATGAAATCTCGCGGTCGAGGATGATCGTGGTCGACGCTGCCGGCGTTGTTGCACAGCAGCCAATGACCTCTTCCGACCGCAGTCGCTGGGACAATCAACCCGACCTCTACGAGATTGCGGCGATCACCTCAGGTGCGGTCATTCGGTCAACCCGCGCGACACAATCATGGGTCGATGCCTACGTGACGAGCGAGGCCACTCTTGAGGACGTGGCCCATCAACTCTTCGCCAATATTCCAAGCCAGGAGGCGCTGACGCAACTTCAGGTTGCTCCCGTCGTGCGGACACTGTTGTTTGCCGTATTGGTTACTGCTGCGGCACGCGAACCCGAGTTGCGTGCAGTCCGTGCCGATCGCGCTGTCGAATTCGGGACTGATCGTGATGCGGAGGCCCGACGCCTGCTGCGTCCGGGTTTGCCGCCCATCCTGACTGTAGAGCGTGACACCATTACGGTGCCGCGTGATGCGGCGCGGTCCATACCGCAAGGCCCACGAAGCAGGCCCGTGCGGCGGTCGCGCTCGAGGTAACCGATTCTATGAAACGTCCATCCGTTGCATCCCTGATCGTTGCGGTTCTGGCGACGGGCTGCCACACCAATGCCCCCCGCGAACGCGCGGGAGACTATCGTGAAGACCAGGCGACGCGCATGACGGCAGAAGATGCCCAGAGGAACACCCAGGGCAGGAAACGCCCGCTCGACACCCACGAGCGGGAAGGGCAGAATGTCATCGATCAACCACGTTGACTGAGGACCCCGAAAGACTACTCGACGAATGAACATTGTCCACACGGCAAGGTGCGTGATCATGTGCGGGCTCGTGTCCCTGACGTGGGCGTTGCCCGCGCGCAGCGATACGCTGATCGACCATTATCAGCGGCTCATCGACGAAGGACGCTATGAGCAGGCCGTGAAACTGGCGATCGTGCAATTTCGGCCCGACCTGCACTGCGAGGTGCACATAGAAGAGGCCCGGGCTACCCTGGATGAAGCCGAGGCAGCACTGACCACGGCCGAGGCGGCCGAATACCTTGACGAAGATGCCATGCTCGATGCCCAACGGTACCTGGATGACGTCCGGACGTACGCCGAGCAGGCCATGATTCGAGCCGAAGAGTATCAGGACGCAGGGTGGGACGACGCACTCGTCGACGATATCCGCCTGTTACGTGATGATGTTCTCGTCGATCAACAGCAACTCCTCGCACGACTGGAAACGCTGGCCAGTCGAGGCAAGACACTTGATGCGTTGATGCGACAAGACACCATCGATGCCTCTGAGATCGAAGCGTTGCCCGAGCACTTGCGCCTGATGGCCGGGCTGCATCTCGTTGACCGCGGGCAGTTCGATCGGGCCACGGACAACGTGTTCAGGCCATTGGGGCTGTCGAACAACGACGCGCTCAAGGACGCCGCTCGCGCTTCTATGGCCCTTGTTGAATACTGGTCGCGTGAGCTGGCCGGGGATGTGCCGCTCGAGGATGTGATTCGAGACAGTCTGGATGCCGGTGCGGGCCTGGTGGCGGCCGATGTCGACATGCCCGAGGTCGCGGCGGCGTTGTGGTGTCTGACTGCAAGGCTGGCGCGCAGTCATTACGAGCCGCAATGCAACACGTGGGTGCGCAACGCACTGGAAGCAATCAAACTGCCACCGGCGGAACGCCCTGACGAACGCGTCTTGCAGGCCAAGGTCGCACACGAGCGACTGTTGATCGATCGGCGTCTCGACGATTGGTCGGGCACGACGCCCCGGGGACGAACTTTTACGCTGTTCAGCGAGTTCAACGTTCTCTGGAGCGCCGCTGAGGTGGCGTTGATGATTGCTCAGGATGAGTCAAATAACGCCGCGACCTGGATGGATGCGTGCGACTCGATCGTTCGTGCGATCCAGGCTCAGCGGGGCGCTGCGGTCATCGGCGAGGACCTGGCGCGACATGTGGCCCGTTTTCACCTGGGGCGCGACGATTTCGAAGGCTGGCTTGAATTGGCCACCGCGCCGGAGAATCGCGACCGCCGCGGAACCTTTGGCCCCGACGTGCTCATCGAAACCCGCACGTGGATGACCACACGTATCCGGGCCGCATTCGAAGAGCGCATTGCGCGTGCGGTGCAAGCTGGTGATCCAGAGGGCGCCTTGCAGCTCGTGCAGCAGTGCAAAGGGCTGATCATCGGCCGTACACTGAATCCCGCGACCGGTGCAGCAAGCGTGCAGAACATAACGGATTCCGAGTTACTCAGTCTCGGAGCAGGCGAGCGGTTGCCGCGCAAGGAATTGTTCGTTGAGTACTTCGTCGGGCCGAAGGATGCGTGGGCGTTCTATCTGTTCGCGCCGGGTGACGAGTACCTGCCGTTGACCGCGGTGCCGCTGGATCGCCCCCAGCTCGTTGCGGCCTGTCGCGCAGCCGTGGCCGCCTTACAGGTCGGAGAGCAGCCGGATGACGCCGGGGCATGGCTGCTGGGCGGCCGCCCGGCGCTCAGTTCGTTGTGGGATCAACTGATCGATATCAAGAAACAGAATCCCGCACAGCACCCCCGAATCGTCATCGCGCCGGATGGGCCACTGTGCTACCTGCCGCTCCAGGCGGAAGCGCTGGGCATCGCTCCGGTCGTCGTGTACATGCCGACGGCGGCCGTCCTCGTCGATTCCAATTTCATGGACCCCAACCTGGACGTCGAGCTGCTGTGGGACCTGGCGCGAGATGATCTGACACCCGCACCGCCCAAGTATCGCCGCGTCAAGGGGCGTCGCTTCCTCACTCTCTGGCGCGGCATGGATCTTCCGATCGTGACCTCCGACGGGGCCGACTAGCCTGTTCAGCTCAGACCTTCCGTTGTTGATCAGGCTCTGGATTGGGGTTGAGTACCCAATTGGGTGTGCCCATCGTGGGGGATAGTACCCAGGATAACTGGATTCAATGGCTCAGATCGGACCACGACCACGTGGACTGGTTCGGGGGTACGGGCCGCTCGTCTGGCATGGACTCGCCTGCCACCAGGCTCTCAAAGAACGCATATTCGCTGGCGTCCGAAGTCATGAGCTGGAAGTCACTGGCGGCCATCTGGCGTGTGCTGAGAGCCAGCGTCGGGACCGCGGCGGATTCATTCGGCGGAGCGTAGACGGCGGTGAGCGGCGGACAGTCGCGTCCGAAGTGGCCAGCCAGCCATCGGATCCACGTCAATCCCTGGGCAGCAAAGTCGAACAGGCGGCTCAATGGCAGCCGGATCGCAAGGTCGCCCGGATCGCCGCGCCACACGGCGAGTCGTTCATGGAGCAGGCCGTGGAATTGCTCGGCCGACGAACACCGTGCTGTGGGCGCCAGGGCCGCTAACCAGGCCGCACTGTCAATGGCCTTGGACCGTTCAGCGATGGCCGTCTGGAGTGTCGTGATCTGTTGAGTGGATACCTCGACCACTGCGGTCCGCAGGGAGCTGATATCGGCCGTATTCTGGACCGGCCGATATACGGCGCTCAGGGCGTTGCACAGATGGGTGGTCAGAACGAACTGCTCGGCCCATCCGGCATCGCCGTCCCCCTTCAGAATCGTGAACAGGCACAACGGGAACACCCGCGCAGGACTGGCCGAATCGCGGCTGGGCCACATACATGCCACGACCCTCTGAGGGTGGATATCAGGCGGTTTTGCCATGAATCCAACGGGAACCACTTTACCGCGCTGCCTTTGCTGATTGTTGCGAATCCACTCGTCGTGGCCATGTTTGATCCACTGCTCCACGAGGTGTGCGGCGCCTTCCCCGGTGTTCAATTCGATGAATTCGGTGCTGGCGGGGTGTTTGCCAAATGCGCACACCTGCAGTGCGCGGGGGCGGTCGTCATCGATCCCCGCGATGCGGTTCAGCAGGTTGCGCAGTGCTGCCATGGCTGGGTTCCTTGCCTGGGCATCTGATTCGAGAACTACTGTGAACGCCCAATAAGACGCCGCTACTGTTGCTTGTCGGCGAGGTCCGGTTCGGGCGCTTGCGGTCTTTCCCCGGCGAGAACATTCGGATCCGGCCAGGGCAAAGGTGACGGCAATCCGTTTTCGGGCGGGTCGAAGCGAATACTGAATGACACGGCGAGTGGGGCTGTATCCGCGGGTTCATCAGCCAGCCCGACAATCTGGTGGACGTCCTTCGTCAGTACGATCTGCCATGCCTCTCCGGCGGGCTGCCCGTGCTGCTGAATGAGCTCAATGAGACCATACTCGCCAGCCGGTAGCTCGAGGAGGCGCGGTTCATACTCGACATCACGATCCCTGTATGTTTCGTGCGGATCGCTCAGGACCACCACCACCCTGCCCGAATGGGGTTGCCACTGATATTTCGCAAAGGATCGGGCTTCGGCGACCTTACAGGTCAGACCCTGTTCCTGGCCCTGTGCATTCCGTAAACCAGGCAATTCGAGTGCCACAGAGCCGTAGTAGCGATCGGGATTCAACATGCCGGGGTCCGATATCGGCTCGTACCGGATGTCGATGGTGTGGTGGGCCCGATCGAGAAACGACTGCCAGCCTTTGGCGCCACTCAGCCAGGTGGCGTTGGCTGCGCCGCCCGTGGCCCGTGGCGCTGACCCGTTGCTCGCCAGCGTTCGGGCAAAACGTTCGATGGTGCCCATCTTGGCCAGCAGTGCCGTCAGCATATGCTCATCCAGCCCGTCATACTGTCCGCCGTCGAAAAAGAACGGCCGCTTGTCACCGAATGGCTGAAGGTCGTCATCCCGCAGGCTGGTGTAAATATCACGCCACAGCAGCCAGGCACCGTAGTCGACGACATACTGCAATTGCATCGTCAGCCATTCGATTTCAAGGAGATCGCCCGTCTGCAGGTTGGGGAACACCATGGGGCGCGGGCTATCGAGGTCGTTGAGGCTGCGGTAGCGCAAACGCTCGACACTGCGCGTGTAGTCACGCCAGGTTTTGTCCATCCCCTCGATGTCGTCGGCGGTCGTTCCCTGTGCGGCACGTTCCAGGAGTCGCGCAAGGCGGCTGTCTAGAGGCCAGTCGATATCGGCCAGATAAGCCTGCACGGCGGTGCGGGTGGTACTGTCGATGGCGTCGGACAGGAGCAATGCGTTATCCATGAAGGCCTTGAGATAGCGGCTTGTATTGGAAGTCGCTCGCGCTGCCATTGAGCCACGCACGGTATGCATCCCAATCGGCAGGTGGGGTGCTCTTGAAGGCCTGCAGGGGTAAGAACTCGAAATGCGTGTACGCATCCGACCACGCAGCCATGTAATGTCGAACATAATCGGCCGCACGGTCCTCGAGAAGTTCCTTGACGTCGGCCGGATCGGGTACGAGAGAATCCGGCGCATCCAGAGCCGAGACCAGCGCCTGCTTGCTCTTGATGACCCTGGCCAGGAACGACGCCTGGTGCCGGTTTCGCAGCTCTTCGAACCGCAGTGTTGCCGGTTTGGCATCGTGGTCCTCGACAAAACGGGCAATGCCCTCGTCTTCCAGCGCGGCGGCCTCGAGTGCGGCTTTGATGTGGTTGACCAGCAGGCGCGCTCGATAGCGCCGCCGGGCCCCGTCAACGGCCTGCGCCAGACGCTGCAAGCCATCCGGATCCCATGCCGGAGCCAGTGTCACTTCGGTTGTCAGGGACGGGCTGCTCATGAGCTCGCGCAGCTGTGTCGTCCACCCGTCGAGGAGTTGGGCCGGTTCGAGGGTCATGCGGCTCAAAGACCGCGTGACCATGGTGTCCAGAGCGCTCTCCGCCCGACGTGCTTCCGGTGTGATCGTTTGCGTCGCGGTGTCGATCACGTCACTCAGTTGCATGAACTGATCAGCGAAGGCCTGCTGGCTGGTCGCATGAGCCTCTGCCAGCGTCGTGCGGTGGTCACGAATACGTCGTTTGCATAGCGCAGCGAACTCGGAATTTTGTGGGGCCACGCCCTCCGCCGGTTTGGGTAGCAGGGTTTCGAGATTGTTCCAGAAGGCGTCAGCCGCGGAGCGGTTGACCAGCAGCAACTGTTTGATCGACTTGACCGAGCCCGATTCCTCGGTACGCGGCGCACGGTTGAGGTGGACATCGAGGGCCGCACACAGCTTGGGGCTGAGGCCGGCCGCGGCTTCAGGGAAGTGGCCACGCCAGGTATCTGCGGCGTTCTCGATCGTCTTGAGGTCAATGGCGGAGGCGAAGCGTTCGCCATCGTCGATCAATGCGCGATAGGCCGTACGGACCTCGGTACAGCGCTGCAGTAGACCATACCACCAGGCGTAGTCAGGGTGGTTTGCGATATCCGCGGAGGTCATCCAATAGGCCGCGGCGCTGTCGATGCCTGCGAGAATGACGTCTTGCCGATGGGCGATGTCGCCCGTCAGGCCGCCCGCAACACGTCCGCCGAGCCCCTCCGGCGCGTCTTGGCCGAAGCGTGTCAGCGCCTCCACCATACCGTCGTACGGCATGTCGTTGATCGACGCGCAGCGCGTCAACTCCTCGAGCGACGGACCGCCATGTCTGAAGTGCAGCGTGATGTATGCACGCAGGCTGGTGTTGAATGCTTCGAACTGTCCAGGCGTCAAGGGTACTGCGGTGCCGAGGGCCTGCTCGACCCGGGCGACTGCCGGACGCAGTACGCAATATCCGAGCAATTCACGCTGGATGCTTCGCAGGTTGGCGTCGGCGTCTTCACCGATCGACGAAAAGAGTAGCGTGCCGACTCCGGCGGGATTGCGAATCTGTTCGCTGGCATCGTCGAGCCGTGCGGACAGCATCAGTGCCGCCTTGACATCGTCACCGTCAGGGTCTTGTGCGACCGTCCAGGTTGCGTCCGCCTGTTGTTGGTCGCGGTACTTCCCAACGAGATCTGCTGCCTTCTCGATGGCCAGGGTTGGCTCGCGGACTGCCTGAGTGTAGCTGCGGTAGCCCAGGAAACCGAGGACCGCCAGCAGCGTGTACATCGGCAGGCCCACGAACAGGACCGAGCGCTTGAGCAGACGCATGCGGTTGATGTGTCGCTGGGAACGAAACACCATGCCCTGTTCTTTGGCCACCTTGCGCGTATAGAAATCATGGATGAAGAACGCCCGCGACTGCGGGAAGATACCCTCGAGGTTCTCGAGTTCCTCCTCGGAGAGGTGTTCGCCGAGGATCTCCAGGATCGGTCGGCCTTCCTGCAGGGCACTGGTGAAATAGAACCCGCGAAAGAACAGTGGTTCGGCGAAGATGTTCTTGCTGAACATGACGTCGACATAGTCCTGGACCCGACTCTTCAGGCTGCGAAATGCCTCCGGATAGGTGTAGATCCAGCCAAGTTCGTTCGGTGTCGCATCCTGGGACAAGAAATGGAGCCGCAGCTCGTACAAGCGCTTGTACAGGCCGTCGAAGTCTTCAGAAAACTCGGCCGGTTCGAATGGTGTGTCAAAGTTGCCCGGCCGCGACCAGCCGAAGATCTGATTGCGTTGCACGGAGTCGAGGTCATTGAAGAATTCGGTGAATCCGGCGACAAGGTCGGCTTTGGTGACCAGGAGGAACACGGGAAACCGGATATCAAGAATCGTCTGGATCTGCCGCAAGCGGTCGCGGAGGACGGCCGCGCTGTGCTCGCGTTGTTCCGCCGAGTCAGACATCAGCTTGTCCGCGGGAAGGGCGACGACCACACCATTGATCGGGCAGCCGCGGCGACGTTTGAGCAGCGTGAGGAATGCCTCCCATTCCGAGCGGTCGGTGGTGCCTTCCTGGTCGAACACCAGGCGCCCGGCAGTGTCCAGGATGACTGCGGAGTTGGTGAACCACCAGTTGTAATTGCGCGTGCCGCCGAAACCGGGAAGCTCGTCCTTACCCATCGGGAAGTCCATGCCGCTGTTCAACAGGGTCATGGTCTTGCCGCCACCGGGCTCGCCGAGCACGATGTACCACGGCAGGTCATACAGTGACAGCTTGGCCCGTTTGAGTTTCTCGATCCCTTCAAGCCACTTGCTCTTGTAGCCTTTCTCTTTCTCGGCAATCTCGCGTCGGCTTGGGCCGATCTGCTGGCCGGTGATTTCGCGGTCGAGCCGCCGGCCCTGGCGTATTGCATTGAGGCGCAATCCGAGGAGAACGGCGTACAACACGGCAAAGATCGCGACCACGCCACCGAGCAGCCAGCCGAACAGTCCTGCGGGCAGGATGGGCCGCGCCAGCAAGGTGGGCACGATGAGTATGACTGCCGCGGGGAGCAGGCGCAGTTCCGGGGGCAGTCTCAAGAAGCGTTCGAGCAGGCTGTGCATAAGTCATTCAACATTGCGGCTGTTGCGTGATCACGCGTCAGGCGTGAAGAAAGTTCCCAGTTGTTCGGCCGCCGCGCTGAGACTGCCGAGGACTTGCGCTGACACCACCTGGCGCAGCCCGACGAACAACACGATGAGACCGATGGCGACGCCGAGGACAGTAGCGAGTCGCATGTAGGCCTGGTAGTTGGGCGGCACTTCGATGGTGTGGGCGTACGCTTGTGGAAAATACTCGCGTGCAGCTCGGACATTGGCCGCGGGCAGCTTGGCCAGAAGCTGTTGGGCTTCACGGGTCAGCTCGCTGGACTGACCAACGAACTTACCCGCGAAACCAAAGCGCAGAGCACAATAGAACACTGTCAGAATTGCTGCCTGGTGCTCGGTTCGGCCAGATCCGCTGTGGGCGTCGAATTGTTCGAGGGCGTTGCTCAACTCGTCGTAGAACAGGATTCCACTCATGCGCCGCGGATGACCGAGCAAATCGGTTTCAAGGTCATTGTCCGCCCACCATCCGCGGTACTCCCATTCCGTATTGATCATGATTTCATCGAGAAGAAAAATCAGCGGCTTACTGGCGTGATCCCAGGCCTCTTTGAGGCGCGCGTCACCCTGAGCCTGCTGGTCCAGTTCACGAAATGTCTGGACGATCTCGTCGCGCAGCACTTGACCTGTCGGCGTGGTTCCGCGTTGGGCCTGACGTTTGAAACGGGCAACGGCTACCAGAATATTGGAAGCCAGATCCATGACGTTGTGAGTCATAGGCTGTTCGGTATCCTCAATCGCTGCGCCAGCTCTTTCTCGCCTTGGGGCCACGGTAAGGCCCACGCGCTACGGTCATGCGATCGCCTTTGAGCCGAACCGTGTACGTTCCGCCGCGCGGCGGCAACTGTGTGATGCGATATGCATGCCGTGGAACGAGCGACTCTGCCGCGTGTGGCACCTCGGCGAATAAGTAGATCGCCGCCGACCAGGCGACAGGATCGGGATGGACGATCTTGACCCGCGCCACGGTGTCATCTGCTAGCCCGGTGACGGAGTAGACGCGTTTTTCATGGACCATGGGGTGGCCCTGCTCGTATTGAAAATCAAACCACTCCGCAGCGGTCACGCGTTTCAGGCTGGCATCTGTCCGAATGTCCTCCAGTTCGATCGCTACGATGTCCACCGTCGTCGGCGAGGTCGTTTCGGAGTCCGGCTGGACGCGCTCGATATCGAACGTGTAGGTCGTACCACATCCGCTCGCAAGCAAGATCTGTGCCAGGGCAAATGCGGGTAGCGCTCTTCCGATCATGAACAATTGTTTCACTCCTGCGGAGGGTGAGCCATCGCCGCGAAGGCGTCGAGGCTTTTCTGTGCCTGGATCGTTTTCAGGCGATCGCTGAGTCGCAGCGGTAGCTCGGGACGGATCGCGAGTTTGAAGTGCTCCCACAGGGCGGCGTCTTCCGATTTCCACATCTTCTTCTCGACGCCCCAGCCCGCAGGGTTGAGGGCGTCGTTCAATTCGCCAGGCACTTCGAGGACCGTGGTCTGTATACCGGCGAGAATGGCAGACCACCACCGCAGCATCAATTCGGCACAGTGGGTCAGCTTGGTGATGCGTGTCTCGTCAGGTGCCAGGGCCGCCGCGACCGCCCTCTCGACATCGAGGAGTCCCTGGCTGACGATCGCTTCGTGCATCTGCTTGATACGCGGGTTGTTGCGGCCGAGAACCTCGAGTTCCGAGATCATGGCCAGGCTGATCCTCTGGAGCAGCTTGACCGTCTCCGCCAGACTGGCAGCGGCCCGGTCTGCGCAATCCGGATCGATGTCCTGATCCTGCAGGAATGCGCAATGCTTCTTCAGGGCTGCGCTCAGCGGAGCTGCGGAATGTGGGGGTCCTGAGTCGTTCATGACAGTATTGTCGGCATGCGAGCACCGGATGCTTCGTTTCGATGGCGCCCGCCTTGCGGAGTATAAAACCTGGCGGCGCAAGGCTCAACGGCGCGGGACCAGAAGGTCGGGCGCCCTCTCGTCCCAGGGCCGCTTCATTCGGCGGGAGCGGGCGAGTAGGCCAGGGCCTCGGGAGGAAGTTCAAGGCGCCGTGAGAGCCGCAGGCCAATCGTTCCGAAGCGATCCTGGCGGCTCATGAGGTTGCGGTCTTTGGGCGACGGCAAGCCGGCGGCCAGCAGTTGTGGATCGTAATCGTGCCAGCACCCACCGATGATGATCGGAGCCTCACCCGAATCCGTGTCCTGGCCGCAGAACTCCCACACGCCACCATAGAACGCGTGATTCCCGGGTTTGCCCGGCAGTTCCCCGAAGAAGCTGGCTGCGGAATTCCATTCATCAACGGTGGGCAATTCACACCCGAGAAGGCTGGCCACGTCGTTGGCTTCATCGAAGCTCAGGCCGACGACCTGGCCGTGAGGGGGCGCACCGACCACGGCCTCCCAGTCATGCCAGGGTGTGGATTTCTTCCACAGGCGTTCGATATCGACCACTGCCAGTTCGCGATCCTGGATGTAGAACAGATGCTGATCCGGGCCGTCGGACCGCACGAGGTGGAACCGGACGTCTGGATTCGACAGGAGCTGGACCTGTTGAGGAAATCCGGCCACATAGTCTGCGCTGGTCGGATCGAACGTGCCACGTGCCATGTCGATCGTACCGAGCCAGTCGCTGATGATCTGACGTTCGGCTGTAGACAGATCGCCTGTGGCAGTGCGTTCAAACTCATCGCGCAAGGCCGCGATCACTTCCCACGGGCCGCGGCTGATCCGGGTCACGAGGCTGTCGAAGACACGGCCCGCGAAGATCCACAGCGGATCCTCGACACGATTCCACCGCAGGTCGCCCTGGTGCATCGTGAATCCAAAGGACTTGGTGACATAGCCTCCTGAGACCGATGGTGCATTGATCGGTTTGACGTCGAGGAACAGGGTGGTGTTGGATGCCGGATCCTCGCGGGCTGCGATGCTGAAGCGCGCACCATCCTCCTTTATTTGTGTGAACATGCCGATGATGTCGTCGAACGAGCGCTTGCTTCCCGGAAACAAGCCCAGGTAGGCGCCGGCGTCGCCATGTTCCCACGCCGCGGTAAAGGTCTCCAACAGTGGGGCACCCAACTGCTGACGAAGCAATTCGGGTGGCGCATCAGGCCATTCGATGGGTTGGTCGGTTTGAATGCGCCATTCGTGATCCGGATCGAATGCGATATCGAACGGTAGCGTAGTGTACGTGTTGTCATTCAGTATGCCGGGGGTATAGGTGATTGTGATCTCTCCGCGGCTCAAAGAGGTCGACAGATTCCGAGTACTCAGTGTTACGGCGGAACATTGACGAGTCCACGCGATCGTGCGTTCGATGGCGGCCCGGCGCGTGGGTGTGGTCAACTGTGCCAGGCGGTTGGCATCGCCGTTGGCCAGGGCTGCTCCGGCCGCCGCGAGCGCTGCAGTCATGCACCACTGTTTGTGTGCGTCGGGTTGCTCCGACGGCTCGAGGGCAGTGCTGCCGACGGCACACACGGTACGTGATTGATTACACGTGTAGTCAAATATGATTCGAGGTACGACGCTGCTCATGATCATCTGGCCACCCGTGTCGACGATGGTGACCTCGGCATCTACAGCGTTGCGGCCGACAACGGGTTTGAACGGGCCGAGGCTGAGGCGTGCAGAGCTGCCCTGGAAGGCCAGGTACCCCAGCGGTCGCGCGATGCCCATCTCGTTGCTGAGCCGGCGGTCGATATCCGCAGCGCTTGCCTCGCCATCGAAGATCGCGCGCAACCGATCGATGAGTTCGCGAACTGCAGGATCCATCGTTGCCGCGGCCAGGGTCTGGCCGGCATTGATCAGTTTCTGGGTCAACTCGGTATCGCCGATGAGCAGTTCGAGACCATCGCCGGAGCGCATGAACGAGAAATCGATTCGGGTGTCGGCCAATTCGAGATTGACCGTGCCGCTCGTGCACCGCCAGTTCGCGTAGCTCGGCCGGCTGAAAACGAACACGGTTGCCGGGGCAGCAAGCTGCAGCCCGTTGATCGCCTTGACGAGTCGTGGAGTCGGTTTCTCGATGCCAAGTGCAGCGGCGATGTCGGGCCCGCAGTCGGGTCCAAAGACTGCGTTCATGCCGCTGGCTGTCGTGGCGAGGGTGCGTTCGACGACTCGGGCATTGCTTCGGCTGATCCATAGCATCCCCGCGGCGATCGCAAGTCCCGCGATCACCACAGTGACGACAATGGCCGCTAACAGGTTCTGTCGCACACGGGTGAGCAGGCGGGCCAGGTGCGCTTTTCGCTCGGCCCATTTCTGTTCGGTGCGCTGACGTTGCTCACGCAGGCGCTCCTGCTGTTCGAGATAACGCTTGCGGTGCGCTTCGATCGAGCTGCTCTGGATATCCTCGGCACTGAGGTGCCGGCTGGGGTCGCGTGGATCGAGCGCCGTGCCTGCCAGGGTGGCGCTGAGATCGGCGAAGGTTGCAAAGCGGTGGCCCGGCTGACTGTGAAGAGCCCGCAGGATGGCCTGTCCGACGTGGGGCTGGACCTGGGCACCCGCGTCCACGGGATTGATCGGGAGTTCGATGAGGATGCGGTGTTTACATGAGTCTGCGTCATCCGGGTCAGCGTTATGCGGATGGACACCCGTGGCCAGCTGGTAGAGCACCACGCCGACGCTGAAGATGTCCGATGACTGGCCGAAGTCGCTCGGCGTGGTCCACATTTCCGGCGGTACGGCAGCAGCGACCTGGCGAATCCAATGGTCGTCGGCAGGATCCAGTGCCGCGCCGAAACACTCGGCGACGCCGAAGTCGAGAACGATCAGGTCACCCGCTTCATCGACAGCCAGGGCTGCCGTGGTCAGTCCGCCGTGGCGCATGACGGCGGCCTGGCCGGCCGGATAGGCCGCGGCGAAAGTCGCGGACAACTGCTGCGCCCAGCGTTCCACCGTTGTCCCGTCGGGCTGCGTAGTCGGCGTCGCGAGATGTGTTGCACGGGGGATACGGTAATGCAGTTCGATGCGGTCAGTCTCGACACGGACATCGACTGCCGCGGCCACGTGTTTCGTCAGATTCGCCAGGTGATGTTGCCGCGCCTGCAGCGCCCCAAACGCGGCCACCAACTGCTTCCGCCGTTCGGGCGTGAGGGAGGAGGGCAGCGTAAACGTCCGAATGATCTCGCTCATGAGCCGCGTATTGTAACGGGAACAGGAGCCTGAAGTCAGCTTGGGGGAATTCAGTCTTCCGGAGTAAGTCTCGAGCCTCAGCGCACGCTTTGACACATGTCGATGGCGTCGACCGTCGTGACCTGCTCAAAGCCGTCACAGAAGACATCGAGGACATCGAAGTATTCTGAGATGGTCTGGCTGACAAAGCCGTTGGCCAGACTGTTGCCCAGTTCCCGTTCGGCCAGGTTGATCGCGAAATCGGCAATCTCCTGCTGGGCGGCGTTGCCCTGGCTCAGGTAGTTCTCACAGAACGCATCGACAGAGCTGACGATTTCGTCACAGGACACTTCATCGAGGGTGGCCACCCCCTGGCTGACGCGGGCGTTGGGCAGGAAGAGGTCGCGGGTAACGGCCAGTTCGCTGGGCAATGGTCCAGTGAATTCAACGGGGCCGAGACCGAATGGGGCAGTGGTCTGAATCGTGACTTCGTCGGCCTGGCGGTCGATGCTGAAGACACTGTCCCCTCCATCGGTGCTGACCTCGCGCGGTACGACTACGCTGTTGGCCGGCTCTCCGAATTCGATGGTGCCGTTTTCGCGACCACTGACTACGACCGTCTTGAGTGCGCCGTCCTCGACCATCCACTCGGCCTCGTTGCCGGCGGTTCTGATGACCGCACCGTCCAGTGGGTTTTGCGGCGCCGCTGCAGCAAAAGATGAACCGGCTGGCTCGTCCGCAGCACCGCCGCAGCCGTGGAGTGCGAGTGTGGACAGGGCAATGGCAATTACGAAGGTCATACGCATGGTTGTTCTCCCGGGGGGTGGGCGTCGCACCATCATTCTAGTTCCCACCAATTGTCGGGCAAGCTGGCTGGTTGACTTAAGCCACGCGCGGCGGTTCGCTCAGAGAACCGCATGAGTGAGTCTAAGTCGATGCACGGCAAGAGAAGTAAGGTGTGTGGCAATCGGGCCCGCGAGGGGCCGGTAACCGCAGCACCCTCAGGCAGCTGGGCCCCGCCGATAAACGGGCAGGCCCTTGGTGAAACCCGGTCGTTTTGTATACTCGATCCGTTACATGTCCTTTCACGATCTGGGGGAGACCATATCATGCTTCGTTCGCGTACCCACTGCAGTGTGACCATTCTGTCCTGCCTGGTTGCTGGCATCATCGTTGGGTGCAACCCGCCCCAGCCAACCAGTTTTGCCGCAGGGGATGACGAAGCGACTCTCGATGGGGCTTCCATCGCGCACGAAGGTAGTGATTTCGAGCTGACGATCGATGCAGATCGGCAGGCGCTGTCTCGCGTGGAGATCGACAATGGCAAGCGCTCGATCGAATTCGACACCGAGATTGCCATGGCTTCCGGCGTTCCCGTGCCAACGACCATCGTATCCGGCCAGAATGAACTGGATATCGATCTGGACTCGGGCCGTGCTGTGTTGTCCGTGAGTGTTCCATTCCAGGGAACGCAGATGTTCGAGCTCAGGGTCGACGACGGTCTGGCTCTTTTTGGTCTCGAACGGGTTGTTCTGCAGAACGAAAAGCGCAGTCCGTGCGAGCGGCAGGTCGCTGGAGTCGATGAGTTCTGTGAGGTCTTCGAGTCCAATTCCGACATGGCCATGGATGGGGTCATCACCCTCGCCCAGCAGAATGCCGCGGATGCGGGTATCCCGGCCGCACTCAATGGGATGATCGAGGGAATCGTTCGGGAGTTCTTCGACGTGATGCTCGATTTCTGCGACGCGTGGACGACCGTCCGTGATGGCGGCAGTGAATCTTCGCCGGTCGATCCCTGTGACGAAATATCCTAGACCGGGCAACACCGTTCGCACGCGGTTGACGAGGTGATCATGGCAGGGCGGGCTCACGCCAGCCATGACATCCGCAGCCGGCCGGAGCCGCGGACGGATTTGTTGGACGGGCCAGATTCTGGCGAACGCTCCATGAGCTGATCAGTCGTGGATGACGACGCTGGCCGTGCCATGATCGACGCTCGGCCGGCCATCGAATCCAATGATGGCCGGCATCCAGGCGGGCACGCTCGACGGACGGGCATAGACGCTGGCGCGGCCACTTTGTTCAGCATGCAACGTCAGAGAACCCAGAAGTAGCCAGCCTCCGTTGGGCGGGTCGTGTGGGTCGATGCACCCGTTGATCGTCCACGCGGCGCTCTTGCCTTGATCAATGATCCGGCTCAACAAAGGGAACGCAGCGCTGTCGTCGACGCGGCCCACGCGCCAGGCCCGCGAGATATGGATATCAGCAGCGGCGCATGCCAGGTGTCCGCCCGTTGCCGCGACCCACACTTCGGCGACGACTGTTTGATCTATCTCGAGTGCGCGCAGTGAACTGGGTAGCGCCTTGCTGCTGGTCAACGCGCTGGGATGGCTGCGCATGACGATGCGGATGTCGACGGTGGTCGCGACAGCTGGCTCCGGGCCACCATCCGGGCACGGACATTCCATACCGAGGCACTCATTGAATAACGCCACGTCGATTGCGTCGACGATGCCATCATCGTTGTAATCGGCACACGCGCACACCTCGCCGGGCATGACTTCCAGTCCGAAACATCCTTGCAGTAATGTGAAATCGTTCGTGTCAACCAGTTGATTGCCGTTACAGTCGAACGGACACGTGTTCTCGCACAAATCGAGCTCTTCGTTGCACACGACATTGGGATTGTCATCGGCGCATGGTGCATCCGCTCGTGTGCAGGTACCTGCAAGGCAGGTGTCGACGCCGTTGCAATAGAGGTCATCGTCGCACGACGTGCCGTCTGCGTCCGGTTGTGCAGTACACGTGCCGTCCCCCGGGTCGCAGGCGCCCGTGAGGCACTCGGTGTCGAGGTGCGTGCAATCGACCGCATCGCCACCACACTGTCCGGTCGTGCACCGATCATTCATCGTGCAGGCATCAGCATCGTCGCACGGAGCATTCTCGGCGCGTGGCAGTGTCGTACAGGTTCCGTCAGCCGGGTCGCATGCGCCAATACGGCACGCTTCGTCCAGGTTGGAACAGTCCACCGCATCACCCGCGCACACTCCGGATACGCACCGGTCAGACGTCGTGCACAGGCTACCATCGTCACATGGTGTGTCGTCACTGCGTGGTTGAGCGGTGCATGTTCCATCGTCCGGATTGCAGGCCCCGACGAGACAGCCGCTGTCGAGGTGAGAACAGTCGACGGCCTCGCCACTGCAGAGTCCGCTCAGGCACACGTCTGCGGCAGAGCAGGCGGCGCCATCGTCACACGGTGTGCCGTCGGCGCGAGGTATCATCTCACAGGATCCGTCGTCGGGGTTACACACACCCAAAACACACGTGTCGTCCAAAAATGAACAGTCAACCGTTGTGCCGGTGCACGCACCCATAGCACACACGTCGGTGACCGTGCAGGCGTCACCGTCGTCGCAAGGCGTGCCGTCTGAACGGGGCTCGGTACCACAGGTGCCGTCTGCGGCATGGCATACGCCCGTCTGGCAGGCCGTGTCCAGGTGCGTGCAGTCAATCGCATTGCCTTGACACATGCCATCCACGCACAGGTCGGCGGTCGTGCAGTTGTCGCCGTCATCGCACACGGTACCATCGTCGCGCGGTTGTGCAGCACAGGTACCATCGACGGTGCTGCACACGCCTATGTGACAGTCGTCGTCGAGGTCGGAGCAATCGGTCCGGTCGCCCGAACACCGGCCGCCGCTGCACCGGTCAGTCGTCGTGCACGCATCGTTGTCGCTACACGGTGTACCGTCGTCACGAGGTTGCGTGCCGCACGTCCCGTCGGCCGGGTTACACGTGCCGACCACGCAGGATTCGTCGAGATGCGTGCAATCCACAACGGCTCCAACGCATGAGCCACTGGCGCAGTGGTCGGCAGTCGTGCAGGTGTCGCCGTCGTCGCACAGAGTCCCGTCTTCGAGCGGCAGAGTCTCGCAGGTTCCGTTATTGGGGTTGCACGTGCCAACGACGCACGCGCCATCGAGGTCTGTGCAACTGAGCATGTCGCCAACACATGCGCCATCCACGCAACGGTCTGCAGAGGTGCATGCGTCGCCATCGTCACACTGCGTGCCATCGTCGCGTGGCTGGGCGTCACAGTCACCCGTGCCCGGGTTGCATGTGCCCACCAGGCATGCACTATCAAGGTGTGCGCAATCGATTGGACGGCCACTGCAGGATCCCGCTGAGCACACATCCTCGGAAGTACACAAATCGTTATCGTTGCATGGCGTGCCGTCGTCAGTGTTGGAGTGGACGCAGCCGTTGATCGGATCACATGTGTCGGTGGTGCATGCGTTGCCGTCGTCGCATGTAAGCGGTTCGGTGCCGATGCAGGTCCCCAGTGAACACGTGTCCTGGGTCGTGCATACATTCCCATCATCACACGAGGCCGTATTGGGCTCATGCACGCAGCCGTCGATGGGGTCACAACTGTCATCCGTACACATATTGTCGTCATCGCATGATCGAGACGGTCCGCTCGTGCATACGCCATCGAGACACGTGTCATCACTCGTGCAGGCATTACTGTCGTCGCAAGGGTCACTGTTGGGTGTGAACGTACAGCCTGTTTCTGGGTCGCAACCGTCTGTCGTGCAGGGGTTGCCATCATCACACGGCAAATCGCCACCGCCCAGGCAGACGCCGTCCACGCAACCATCCAGGACCGTGCAGGCGTTGTTGTCGTCACAAGGCAGATCGTTGTGGGTGAACACGCATCCTGTCGTGGTTGCACAAGTGTCCGTCGTACACGGATTGGCATCGTCGCAAATCACTGTTGTGCCCGCACACGTGCCCTCTGAGCACGTGTCGAACTCCGTGCAGGCATCGCCGTCGTCACACGTGCTGGTGTTGGCCACGTGCAAGCACCCTGAACTCGGGTCACACAGGTCATCCGTGCACGGGTTGCCGTCGTCGCAATCGAATTCGGATTCGCCGACGCACGCACCGTCCGTGCACCGATCATTGTTCGTGCATGCGTTACCATCGTCGCAGGTGGCCGAATTGGGAGTGTGCGCACAGCCCGTCATCGGGTCGCAGGCGTCCTCTGTGCAGCGGTTGTCGTCGTCACAGTCGAGAGAGGATGTGCTTGTGCACATTCCGTCGGTACACGTGTCGTCGGCAGTGCATGCATTGCCGTCGTCACATCGTGCTGTGTTGGCCGTATGGACACATCCGCTCTGTGGCGTGCAGGTGTCGTCAGTACAGGGGTTGTCGTCATCACAAGATTGCGATCCGCTGCCCATGCACACGCCGTCGGTGCACGTGGACACTGGCGTGCATGCGTTACCATCGTCACATGTTGCCGTGTTGTTCTCGTGCTGGCAGCCACCTGTTGGGTCGCACGTATCGTCCGTGCATGGGTTGCCGTCGTCGCAGTCCAGGTTCCCGGTGCCGAGACAGGTTCCGTCGGTGCACGTGTCATGCGTCGTGCATGCGTTGCCATCGTCGCAGGTGTCGTCATTGAATACCGATGTGCAGCCGGAGGCGGGGTTGCACGTGTCCGTCGTGCACGGGTTGTCATCGTTGCAATCAAGTGCAGTTACGCTGACGCACACTCCGGCGTCGCAGTGATCTTCTGTGGTACAGGGATCGCCGTCGTCGCATGTGGCGTCATTGTTCGTGTGCATGCATCCGTGGACCGGGTCGCAGGTGTCATCCGTGCAGGGATTGCCGTCATCGCAGTCACGCGTGACGTCGCCCATGCATGCGCCATCAACACACCGGTCGTCGATGGAACACGCATCGCCGTCGTCGCACGCGGCAGTGTTGTTCACGTGGTCGCAGCCGGTGGCTGGAATGCAGGTGTCGTCGGTGCACGCGTTGCCGTCATTGCAGTCGACCGGGGTCGTGCCGGTGCACGTGCCGGCCACGCAGAGGTCGTCCGTCGTGCACGCATCACCGTCGTCGCATGTGGCGTCATTGGGCGTGTACATGCATCCATGGACTGGGTCGCAGGTGTCATCCGTGCAGGGGTTGCCGTCATCGCAGTCACGCGTGACGTCGCCCACGCATGCGCCATCAACACACCGGTCGTCGATGGAACATGCATCGCCGTCGTCGCATGCGGCAGTGTTGTTCACGTGGTCGCAACCGGTGGCTGGAATGCAGGTGTCGTCGGTGCACGCGTTGCCGTCATTGCAGTCGACCGGGGTCGTGCCGGTGCACGTGCCGGCCACACAGACGTCGTCCGTTGTGCACGCATCGCCGTCGTCGCAGGTGGCATCGTTGTCTGTGTACTGGCAGCCTTCCGCGGGGTCGCACGTATCGTTCGTGCACGGATTACCGTCGTCGCAATCGCGCGCACTAGTGCCCTGGCAGGCGCCCTGTGTGCAGGCGTCGTCGACGGTGCAGTCGTCGCCATCGTCGCAGTCTGCGGTGTTGTTGGTGTGTACGCAGCCCTGTGCGGCGTCGCAGCCATCGTCGGTGCAGGGATTGTTGTCGTCGCAATCGATCGGGATCGTGCCGGTGCACGTGCCGGCCACACAGACGTCGTCCGTCGTGCAGGCATCGCCATCGTCACAGGTGACGTCGTTGTCTGCGTACTGGCAACCCTGCCCGGGATCGCACGTATCATCAGTACACGGATTGCCGTCGTCGCAGTCGAATGGACCACTGCCCTGGCAAGTGCCACTTGCGCAGGTGTCGTCGACAGTACAGGCATTGCCGTCGTCGCAGGCCTCCGTGTTGTTGGTATGCATGCATCCGCTGTCGGCGTCGCAGCTATCGTCAGTACACGGATTGTCGTCGTCGCACTCGACCGCGGTTGTGCCCGTGCACGTGCCGTCGACGCAGAAATCATTCGTCGTGCACGCATCACCATCGTCGCACGGGTTGTCGTTGAACGTGTAGATGCATGCGCCATCATCCGTGCAGTCATCCGTGGTGCAGGCGTTGTCGTCGTCGCAGCCGCTGCAGTCGCTGCACCCTTCGATTGGCTCGAAAACACAGCCGATCGATGGGGCACACGAGTCTGCGGTGCACACGTCGCCATCGTCACAGTTCAGCGACAGATCGACAATGATGCACCCTTCGTTAGGGTTGCAACTTTCCACGGTGCATTCATTGCCGTCGGTGCAGTCGGTTGGGGTATGCAGGCACTGTCCTTGGAAGCATGCATCGACCGTGCACATTGAATCGTCAGCACAATCGTCGTCGGTCGTGCATTGGATGACTGGAGGAATGAACGGGTGAATCGGTTGTTCGCAACCCGGGATGCTGTCGTTCGTGCAACCCGTGGTGATGAAGCAGCGATCGATCGTGCAGGGATCGTCGTCGTTGCAGTCGACCGGTTCGAGTTCCTGGCAGCGCCCGGCGACACAGCGTTCGATTGTGCAGGTGTCCATGTCCGGGCAGTCGGAGTCGATGACGCACGTAGAGCAATCGTCGAGCACCGTACCCGCGCAGGTTCCATTGGTGCAGGTGTCATCCGAAGTGCACGCATCACCGTCGTCGCAATCCGAGGTCGTGGTCGTATACACGCATCCAACCGTCGCATCACAAGCCTCGGATGTGCAGGGGTTGTCGTCGTCACAATTGCGCGGACCGCCAACACACACACCGTCTGCACAAGCATCATTGATGGTGCAGGCATTGTTGTCGTCACACAACCTGTTGCTCAGCGGCTCGTGTACACAACCGCCATCAGGCATGCAGCGGTCTCGGGTGCACTCATCATCGTCCGAGCAGTCGATGGGGCTCCCGGGTGTGCAACGGTCATCCACGCAGGTCTCCAGGCCATTGCACGGGTTGCCGTCGTCGCATGAGCTGGGCGTACAACCGGCGCCATCCTCCGGCGTCATCTGACCGGGGGGCGGTGGATCCATGGTGTCGTCCATGGGAAGGTCGGTGCAGCCAATCGGCCACAGTCCGACCGTGCTGATCAGCGCAACCAACGCAATCAATGATCGTTGCTTATTCACGGAATTGGCCTCTCCCCAGGAATGCCACCCCCCCAGGCGGCAGAGTCGAATGCGCCACAAGACGTTCAGTCCAAGATGGCGCCAACTATCTTAATCCACGGGTCCAACCAGGCCGAATCGCATTTGTGAATTCTCATGACCGGAACCGCGGCGGTAGTTGTAAGGTGTTTAATTGGAGGTAGATGTGGAGCGCGCCGCCCGCAGCTTTTTATTCCGGAGATCGTCCGCCGGGAGGGTTGCCCAGCGAGCCATCGGGGCCGTAGCATGGCCCCGCATGGAGGATCTCAAATCTCAATCTGCCACCGTGGTCGGCACCGTTGAGCGAATCACCTACCACAACCCCGACAACGGGTTCAGTGTCCTGCGCGTCGCTGTAGACCAGCAGAGTGATCTGGCCACGGTCGTCGGTGAGATTCCCTCGGTCGCCAGCGGGGAGTACATCGAGGCCCATGGCATGTGGGTCAACGATCCCAAGTTCGGTGAGCAGTTCCGGGCCACGATGATTCGTACGGCCCACCCGGCTTCGCCCGAGGGTATTCGCAAGTACCTGGGCTCTGGCATGGTCAAGGGCATTGGTCCCCAGTTGGCCGGCCGCCTGGTTGACGCCTTCGGCGTGCAGGTTTTTGACATCATCGATCGCGATCCACAGCGCTTGCGCGAAGTTGACGGCATCGGCGCCGAGCGGGTCAAGCGCATCCTCAAGAGCTGGAACCAGCAACGGGCCATACGTGGCATCATGTTGTTCCTGCAGGAGCACGGCCTCGGCATCGCGCGGGCGACCAGGATTTACAAGACTTACGGTGACGAGGCCGTTCAACGGATCAAGCAGAATCCGTACCAACTGGTCGAGGATATTCGCGGGATTGGTTTTCAGGTTGCAGATGAGCTGGCGGATCGGCTCGGTATCGAACGCGACAGCGATCTGCGTGCGCGGGCAGGCGTGGCGTTCGTCCTTTCGGAACTGGGCCGCGAGGGGCATTGTGCTTTCCCTGAGGACGAATTGATCGAGCGTGCGCGCGTGCTGCTCGATGTCGATGAAGGCATCGTGTGCAGCGCCGTCGAGCACGGTGTCCGCCGCGATCGTCTTGTGCGCGACAGCGTGGATGGTGAGTCCTGGATCTATCTCGCGCACCTTTATCACGCGGAGTGGTCATTGGCCCGCAAAATGCTCGAGTTGCTGGGGGGACGCCATCCATTACCTGCCATCGACACGCCCAAGGCGCTTGATTGGGTCGAGGCCCGGGTCGGGCTGGAGCTGGCCGAGGCCCAGCGCCGCGCCGTCGTTCTCGCCTGTACCGAGAAAGTCATGATCATCACAGGCGGTCCGGGTGTGGGCAAGACGACCATTGTCGACAGCATCTTGAAGATTTTTCTAGCCAAGAACCTCAAGTGTGCCCTGTGCGCTCCGACTGGTCGTGCGGCCAAGCGTTTGACCGAAGCCACCGGGTGCGATGCGCGTACTATTCATCGTATGCTCGAGTACGATCCGGCAACGGGCAGCTTTCGCTACAACGAATCGCGCCCGTTGAAGGCGGATGTCGTGCTCATCGACGAAGTCAGCATGCTTGATCTGACATTGGCCTGTCACGTCGTACGTGCCGTGCCGCCACACGCAGCCCTGATCCTGGTGGGGGATATCGACCAGTTACCGTCTGTGGGACCCGGTTCCGTGCTGGGTGACCTCATCGCAAGTGAGCGGATCCCGACCGTTCGGTTGACCGAAATCTACCGTCAGGCCGGCAGCAGTCGCATCGTGACCGCAGCACACCAAATCAACAGCGGTGAAGTGCCTGAGCTGCGGAGCCCGTCAGAGTCATCGGATTTCTACTTTGCACAAGCGATGGAACCAGAGGCCGCGCTGGACGTCATTGTCGAGATCGTGACGCGGCGCATTCCGGAAAAATTTGGATTTGATCCCTTGCGCGACGTGCAGATCCTGACGCCCATGCACCGCGGCGTTCTGGGGTCGCGCAACCTCAATCAAACGCTGCAAGCTGTGCTCAACCCCCCCGCGCGAGACAAGCCCGAATTGGAGCGTTTCGGCTTTTGCTTCCGGGTGGGTGACCGCGTTCTGCAGACTGAGAATGATTACGACAAAGACGTTTTCAATGGCGACCTCGGAACCATCGTTGACGTCGATCCTGACGAGCCGACCATCGGTGTACGTTTCGACAATCGTCTGGTGGGCTACGAGGCTGGAGATTTCGATGCCTTGTTGCCCGCATATGCGATGACCGTACACAAGAGCCAGGGCAGTGAGTTTCCGGTCGTTGTCATGCCCGTCCACACTCAACACTACATCATGCTGCAGCGCAATCTCCTGTACACCGGCGTGACCCGTGGCAAGCAACTGGTGGTCCTGGTGGGCGCGCCGCGCGCCGTGCAGATCGCGGTGAGCCAGAATATCGCAGCCCGACGCTACTCAGCCCTCAAGCACCGGCTCATGGCAGGAAGCCCGTTGGCACAATCGTGACCTCCGCGAACCCTCCCGCCCGCAATCTATCACCCGGGTTGTAAGAACGAGCCAAGCCCCAGGCCTTACTCTTCGGTCTTCTCTTGCACAATCTGCTCCCGGCCGACTCGAATCTTGGAGAAGTCGCTGGCAGAGATGACGTAGTACCAGGCGGCAAAACGGTCGTTGAGTTCGGTCGCGGCTTTGCGTCCGGTCTCGATCTTCTCATTCCACGTCGCCAGCTCCGCCTCGTACGCTGCAGCAACTCGACGCTGCTCTGCACGGGCCGCGTCCGCCGCTTCTTGAGCGCTGTCGGCGTCTTCATCGGCAGTCTCCTCCGTGGAGCCCCCGTCACCGCTGTCTTCCTGCTGTTCGGCTTCATCCGGGGTCCCTGCGGGTGCGTTCTGCGACGCATCGTCTTCAGCATCCAGCTGTGTCGTTGGGACGTAGCCGTCGGGCGGCTGGGGCGCGTCACCGAGGAGTCGTTCGTCGAAAGCTGCGGTCACGAACAAGTAACGGTTCTCGGCTCCACCATCACTTTCACCTGCGGAATCGTCCTCGCCGCCGGCCGAGATCACCGTACCTTCGCCATAAATCAGTTCACCGAAGCGGAGCGTGTACGAGACGCCCTCGGTCGTTCCGGCATCGATCTCGCCTTCGTTGGACAGGAGTTGACCGTTTTGCGAGATGAAGAAGCCTTTCGAGTTCAGCGACAATTGCGTACCGATATCGATCTTCAACCCATCGTCGGTCTTGAGGTCGGCGCTCAGACCGGCAGGTTTGGGGCGCACCCCGGTGATGCGGATTTGCGACAAAGCGGTCGGGATGCCGCGCACGGCCGCTTGGTTCACCTCTTCATTGTCGGCAAGTCCGTCCATCGTCCAGGTCGACGCGCTGTCCTTGGTCAGCACCAGGGTGTCGCGAAGATCGACCCGTCCAGTGGTTTCGTCGATCGAATAGTCACTGATGCCCAGTTCCTTGACCTGCGTGGCAGTGAGGTCGAGGAGGTTGGTTTCGATCCAGTCGGCGAAACGCGTCGACAGTTCGATATCCACCTTAACGGCATACGTACGTTTCTTCTCTGGCAGACGGACATAGCGGAACCCACTGCGATCCTCGACTTCCTTTCCGATGATGAAATCGGCAAGCACACTGCCGCTGTCATCGAGCAGGCGCACGCGTTGGCCGCGGCCTTGAAGGGTTGTGACCGTTTCGTCGAGTGGATCGATGACGCCCAGGGCCTCGTGATCTTCGATGCGGTCCGACTGGACCCTGTCCTTCTTGAGGTCGATGACGCCTGCCGCAGTCTTGGCCAGACGTTCCTTGCCATCGGCGGGGTAGTCATAGTGAGAAGGAATGGACCACAGTCCATCCTTGACCACCACTTTGAACGGGGCGGCGGTTCCCGATTGCTCGTCATAGGCGATGACCTCGAGGGCCGCCGCCGACAGCGGATCGTTGAACTCTGGATAGAACGGCTCCCCCTGATCATTGAATTGATCGGGCGGGGGCGCCGAGCCGGGCGTCGAGAACACTGCGATGCAGCACATGAGCGCCGCGCAGACGATGTAGGTCATGGTTTTTGCTGAGTCACTCATTGATTAACCTCCAACCAGTCGGCCCTTGGGGATACCGACACGCTCACGCTTACGTCGATGAGCGAGGAGAACGATGGCCAGTACGAGGGTTGGGATCGGTGGTAGCAGTGTAGCCCACCATTTGATTTCCCGCTCAATCCGGGCAATAGCCATCTCCATTTCTGTTCGGGCGATGTTGAGTTCCTTGTCTTTTTGAGCTTCTATGCCGTTCTTGACCACCTCGAGTCGCCGATTCTCGACGCGCTCGAGATTGTCGAGCATGACACGTTTGGTGCGTTCGTCGAGGTCGGTCCGGCCTTGTAGTTCCTTGACCTTGTCTTGCAGCCGAGCCTGCGCTTCGTTGAGCTTGGTCTGAGCGGCTGCCTCGGCCGCCTCGTCAGCCGCTTGCCGTTGATCGAGATAATCCTTCGTTCGCTGCTCGAGCAAGGCCAGGGTGCGGTGGCGCGGCCGATGCTTGCGCAGCGCCACGAAAGATTCATCACCGGCAACCGTATCGATACAGTTCAAGGCAAACGTGACGTTGTCCAACGCCAGGCCGCCGCGGCGGCGCAGTTCGAAGAACTGGGTCGAAATGAGGTCGGCGTCAGCAACGAACACGACATTGATGGCCGTGGGTGTACCACCGGTCTCTTCCGGAGCCAGGGTACCTTTGACTTCCATCGCCAGAGTGTACCCTTCGGAGGTCTGGTAGCGCGGCACGTCGCGACGCCGGGTCATCCCGAAGAGCGGGTGCCGGCTGTACAGGTCATCGAGTTTGGTCAGGCCCGATTCGGGACCTGTCTGCAGCAGGGGCGTAAAGGTCAGGTCCGCTCCGCTGAGTGGCACGCCGCGGTAGATCGATGCGGGATCGAGCAACACGACCTCCTGTAGTCCGGAAGTAATCTCCGAGTCCTGGTTGAACGGCATCGGGTTGGTCGAGTTGGCGCCCACGAACACGAACTCCAGCGGTACGTTCGCCAGCATCGGGTGAGGGTTGAACGTTGACCATACGACATCGGAATGGGTCCAACTCAGGCCGATCGAGGCGAGCAGATTGTCAAAGTTACCCTTGGGAGTGGGTGGTGGACGGCCCTGATTCATGAATGGATTGCGACCGGCGTTTTTGCGTTCACTCGCGGCCAGGCCCGGGTTGAACAAAGGGCTGGGATCGTCGAACAGCACGGTTGGTGTACCGGATTGCATGACATCCTGCAGTGCATCCATTTCGGGTTGAGACAATGACGACGGCATGACCACCACCACGGCGTCGAGATCTTCAGGGTAAGGGCCACCGGCAGGGACTTGTTCAACTGCGTACTGCTTGCGCAGTTCTTCGACGAATGGCCAGCTCGGTTGGCTTTGCATGGTTTGGATATCGAAATCACCGAAGACCTTGGCATCGGTGGTCACGACACCGATCTTCTTGCGCTCGGCCTGAGTGACCACGCGGATCGACCGTGCGACCTCGTACTCGGGCGGCAGGCCGGCGTCAAAGAACGGAATGACGAATTCTTCCGGTCCCGAGGTGAACACAAGTCCAAAAAACATCTTGCCGCTGGAGCGGGCGCCGCCGACCATCGTCTCGAATTCGACGGGGTTGATGTTGTAGCTCTGTTGAGCCTGGCGCGCCTCTTCGGTGTACGGCTCGACATCGTGAATCGTGACATAGACACGGTCACCGCCGATCTGGTCAAGTCGGTTGAGGATGTTCTTGAGGTTTTTGCGCAATGGAATGTAGGGTCGTGGAACTTCGTCGCTGAAGAAAGCCTGGATATATACGGGGCGATCATCAGGGATATCCTCGACGATCTGAATACTTTGCGGCTGAAGCGTGTGCAATCGTTCGGCAGTCACATCGATCGAAGCGAAGCCGACATGTGCGACCACGACACACACCGCGACAGCAATGGCGGCCAGGCTGACAGCCCGCAGGGTGTAATGCGTTGCCTGCACCGGGGCCTGCTCACTACCCAAGGTGTGTCGGCGGTCGACGAGTACGACATTGACATAGAGCATGACCAGGGCGAGGCCCACGAAGTACAGCACGCTGGCGACTGGTAATGCACCATCGGCGATGCGTTGGAGATGCGGGATAACGCCTGCCTCATGGACCAGCTTGCCCAGCCCCGGCCCGAGAAGTGCATCGGCAGTGTGAATGATCATGAACAGCCCGGTGAAGATCGCACCGAGTATGAACGCAACTGTTGCATTGGCACTGAGCAACGAAGCAGCCATGCCGACCGGGATGAGGGCCGCGCCGGCCAGCCAGTAGCCCAGGTAGGTGGCGCCCATCAGGCCGACATCGGGGTCGCCCAGCCATGCGAGTATGATGAGATGGCTGAGCGAGAAAAACAGCGCGACACTGTAGATGCCCACCGCTGCCCAGTACTTGCCCAGGACGATGTCGATGTCACGACTCGGGAGCGTAAACAGAAGCTCGTCGGTGCCCTGTTTGCGTTCCTCGGCCCACACGTTCATGGTCAGAGCCGGAATGAAGAACAACAACAGCAACGGGAAGAACTGATTGAGTTGGTCGAGATTGGCCAGGTTGTTGGCGAAAAACGCGTCCTGCCAGAACGCCGCAACAGCGCGAGCAGGATGAACACCGTAATGAAGACATATCCGGTTGGGTTGACGAAGTAGCTGGAGAAGTTCCGCTTGAAAATCGCCCAGGCCACAGTCGAATTTGTTGGCATATTAAAGACTCCACTGTCACGACGGCGCCTTCAGGGGCCGCCGGCCCTTGATCGTTCACTGAACCCGGTCAAGCCGACCGGGTCGATGTCATGGATTCAAGCGGTCGTCAATTCACGGAAACGGTCATCCAGGGATGCCGCTTGGCCCTTGAACTCGTCGATCGTGCCATCGAATACGATCCGTCCTTCGTGAATGAAGATGACACGATCGGCAACAGCTTCGACCTCCTGCAGAATGTGAGTCGACAGCAGGATCGTGTTGGACTGGCCGAGCCGCCGAATCAACTCCCGAACCTCATGGATTTGATTGGGGTCGAGCCCGCTGGTTGGTTCATCGAGGATCAGGACCTCGGGTTCGTGCAGAATGGCCTGGGCCATGCCGACACGTTGGCGGTAACCGCGGGATAACTTCGAAATTTGCTTTTCGAGCACGGTCGACAGCTGGCACAATTGGACCACATCGTCGATCCGGGTTTTCAGCCGGGCCGCGGACAAGCCCCGTGCGGTCCCAAAGAAGCGCAGCAGGCTCAATGGCGTCATGTCGCCGTAGAGCGGGCCATTCTCGGGGAGGTACCCGAGTTTGGCGGCGGCTTCAATGCGCTGTTCGGCCAAATTGAGGCCAGCGATACAGGCTCGCCCGTGAGTCGGGGCGATGAAGCCAGTCAGGATGCGCATGGTCGTTGATTTGCCTGCGCCGTTGGGCCCAAGAAATGCGACGACCTGGCCGCGGGCAATCTCGAACGAGACATCTGCGATTGCCGCCAGTACGCCGTAATATTTGCTGAGACGGTCAGCAGTAATCATCGCGTCAGACATCGCCATCTCCTGTCAATGAGAAGAGGACTCGCGTCCTCGCTTCAAGTTGCAAAGGGAGCACCAACACGACGGGTGACGGTTGGTAGACCGGTCGAAAAGTATGCGGAATTGAGGAATTCTGTCAAGGGTTGTATTGTCGTCTGGCCCTTGTTTTGAAGTGTCAAATGGTGGTTCCAAAAGCGAACGGACGGGCACACGTCGTGGCCCGTCCGCGGCAATGTCGTCGCAAAGTCTTGATTGTCAGACCATTTCCTTGAGGTTCTTCAGAGCAGTGGCTTTGACCACGCGTGAGGCCGGCTTTGCTTTGAACATCATTTCTTCGCCAGTGAACGGGTTGATGCCCTTTCGTGCCTTCGTCGCCGGCTTGGCGCGAACCTTGAGTTTCAGCAAGCCGGGAATGGTGAACGTGCCGGGGCCGCGCTTCGAGAGGTCTTTGCTGATCAAGTCAGACATGCCGTCGAACACCGCAGCCACCTGCTTGCGGGTCAAGCCGACCTCGTCTGCGATCTCACCGAAGATCTGGCTCTTGGTGCGAGCCTTCTTGGCCTTCTTGGCCGCCTTCTTTTTTTTCTTAGCCATTGGTGATTCCTTTCAATTTCGTGCGAGTGGCAACACGGCGCAGACACTACCAAGTGCAGTTTATGCTGTCAATATAGGGTTTTTTGCAAAATCGGTGCGAGCCACCGGCCAGTTCGAGCGTGATCTCGAGCGTGCCGGCGTCCCGTCATCGGGATGGGGATCAGCTTGACGTGACTGGCTCACGCCGGCCGGCCCGGGCGTATGCATCCTGCATGGCATCGAGCATGGCCTCTGTCGTGGCGTGGCGCTCCAGCCATTTGCGTCCGGCGCCGACCAGTTGCCGGCCTTGGGCGGGGTGGCCGAGGAGGCCGTCGAGGGCGACCGCTGTAGCCTGGGGATCCCCGGGGGGGACCAGGGATGCGTTCTCAGGGGTGAGAATCCCTCCATAGTGAGGGATATCCGCCACCACCATCGGGGTGCCGGCTGCCCACAGTTCGAATGCGGTCGACGGTGTGCCGTCACGATCGAGGACAAAACACGCGACATCGGCCGCTGCATACAGGCCGGGCAATGCATCGTACGGGCAAGGCGGGGCGAAGCGGATCCGCTCGGCGACACCACGGGTTGCGGCCAGTTCCAGCAAACGTTTCTGACACGCAGGCTCCTCGGCCAGGTTGTCGCCGAGCAGTTTGAACACCAGCACACTGTCCTGCCGGGTGTTCATTCGGGCAAATGCCTCAACCACGCGCTCCGGAGAATAACGCGCGGGTTGATTCGGCGCGGGGCCAGCACGATGTGGTCTGTGTCAGCGATGTCCAGCCTGCGTCGCCACGTCAGACGATCGTGCTCGGTCGCACGACTGAACGCCGAGGTGTCAATACCGAAGAATGCCAGGTGCAGGGCTTCGCGGTCGCGTGTGGGTACGAGCTGAACCGTTAGATCAAGCATGTAGGGCGAATCTGCAGTGATGACCGCCGCGGATTCGAGGATCCGCGTGATACCCTGCCGTTGTGCAGGCGTTCCATCCTGTGCGATGGTGTGGATGTCAGTTCCCCACACCGTGGCAACGACGGGCGGACAGGCCTCACAGTCCAGTATGGTTGCGTGCGCTGGATCGATTGAGTTGATATGGATGACCCCCGGCCGGGCAGAACGCAGGATGGACTGCACATAAGCGCGCCGCGCACGTTCTTCGATGGCCCGGATGACAGCGAAGCGATAACGTCCACGCAAGTGTAGTAGCGGTGTCGTAAAATTCGGAATGACGATGCCATACTCTGTGCACAGGCACCGAGTCAGTCGCTCGCCATCAAGGCACGCGACTGTAACACCGCGGTCGTGCAGCCCGGCAGCGAGGCGCGCGACGTGTGCAGTTTGCTCGCCAACGAGAAGGACATCGCAAGGTCGAATGTCATCATTGATCGTTTTCATGCTATACCACGCTTCGGCAGGTACTCAGGGCCTTGGTAACGGTTGCGGCGACGAGGTCGATGTCGGCAGAAGACAGCCCCGGGTGCAACGGGAGCGTGACTGCACGCTCAGCAAACGATAGCGCGTTGGGCACGACGGCCGTACTGTCGCGATATGCACTGAATCGTGTGATGCACGGATAGTGCATGCTGGTTTGAATGCCAGCGCTGCGGCATGCAGATATGACCATACTGCGGGTCTCGGCCGGTACCAGAACGACGAATAGATGGCCTGCGTGGCAGCCGTCAAAGTCGTTGAACACGACATCGACGTCCGTGTAGGAAGCGAAGCGCCTGCGGTACTGGTCGGTTAGATCGCGGCGCCGGGCATTCGAATTCGGCAGCCGCTTGACCTGTTCAGTGCCCAATGCTGCACGTAACTCATCAAGGCGGTAATTGAATCCGGGTGTGGCCACGTCGTAGTTCGAGGCGTGTCCACGATGCCGCTCCCAGGTCAATGTTGTCATGCCATGCGAACGCAGCAGGCCGATTCGTTCCGCAGTATCCGAGCACCGCGTCACGACCATACCGCCTTCGGCGGTCGTCATGTTCTTGTTGGGAAAGAACGAGAAGCAGCCGGTCGAGCCCCACGTTCCGAGAGCCTGACTTCCATACGGTGTTGCCGGGGCGTGGCAAGCATCTTCGATGACCTTGATGCCGTTCTCGTCGGCGAGCCGCGTGATCTCTTCGATCGGAGCCGGGTAGCCGCCGTAGTGCAGGACGATGATTGCCCTGGTGCGCGGCGTGATCGCGGCTTTGATCAGGTCTGGTTCCATGATCGGTCGCTGCGGATGGGCGATGTCGACGAACACGGGGCGGGCACCGACGGCGCGGGTCATGTTGGCCCCTGCCACAAAATTGATTGCCGGTTGAATGACCTCGTCGCCCGGTTGAATGTTGAGCGCCATCAATGACAAATGTAATGCGGCAGTGCCACTGCTCGTCGCAATGGCATGTTCGACGCCGTGATAGCAGGCGAACGCTTTCTCAAATGCTTTGACCCGTGGGCCCATGCTCAGCCAGCCCGATTCAAGAGCCTCAGTCACAGCTGTGCGTTCGCCATGGTCCATGCTCACGTCGGCCAGCGTCACGCGCCATTTCGGTGTGTCAGACAACGTCGAGCTCCTCACGGTGTTCGGCATATAGTTCCTGGGCAGCGGCATAGTCATCGGGCCGTCCGATGTCCAACCACATATCGTCGCTGGCGTAGGACACGACCTTCTCGCCTGCTTCGAGCAGGCGCAAGACCAGTGTTGGGAAATCAAGGTAGCGACCTGTCTCGATCAAGCTCAGGACACGTGGCTCGTACACATAGACGCCCATACTGACGGTATGGAGAGTCTGGGGCTTCTCGATGTAGTCGACGACGATGTTGTCGTGTCCGAGCTTGACGACGCCCAATTCCATTTTTTCACGGCGTGTCGTCGTAGCGATGGTCAACGCCGCGCCTTCCTCGTGATGATGGCGGATAAGGCTGTCAAAGTTGAGATTGGTCAACAGGTCGCCGTTCATGACCAAAAACGTTTCCTGCAGTCCATCGACGAGGGCCAGTGATCCTGCGGTTCCGGTGGGCCGGTCCTCGTGCACATACGACAGGTTCAATTGGTCCGACAAAGCGCGGTGCTCGCTGAGAAACGCCTTCACCAGTTCGGCGAGGTAGCCCAGCGTCAGGGTGACATCGACAATGCCAGCCTTGACCAGTCGGCGCAGCAGGATTTCCAGTACCGGCATCCCACCGATGGGGACGAGCGGTTTAGGAAAGTTAAAGGTCAACGGCTGCAGGCGCGTTCCTTTGCCGCCCGCGAGTATGACTGCACGCATTGGGGCATCTCCATAGAGGAATCGAGGCTCCAGGTGTATCGGACGTGTCCTGCGGTGAGTGAAGTTTGCTGGCAGTCCGATAAGCACCACGCATGGTGGTAAACCAAACAGGGTCCCGGACCGATACTGAGAGTGGCGGCACGGCTATCAGACGTTGACCGTGAGCCGTCGGACTGGATCTATGACCAACACCCTGCCCACAGTGGACAACCGTGATTCGACCAGGCCCAGTGCCGCAATGGCTGCGCGCTGTGTGGCTGCGTGTGTCGTCGTATTCTTGCATTTCGGCCCATATCTATCGATGTTGATGCGTGCCGAGACTCGGCGACTGCGCATGTGGACCCACGGCGATACCGTAGAGTTGTTTGCCGGTATCCTGTTGCTGTCAGCAGTAGCCGTAGGGATCAATGAAATATTGCGTATCCTGCGTTGGTCGCGCGCCCTGTTGTTCTATCAGCACCTGTTTGTCGTGGCCCTGGCGGGGGGCGTTCTGACCAATCTGTGGTATCACACGGTTCGGCCAGTTGGCTATCACATCGGCCAGATCGACACCGAGGTCCGTACGATGTGGTTCGTGGTCATGGCTCTGGTCGGTTTTTCGCTGGCCCGCCCACAATGGGGTCTGTTGCGTTGGAGCCGGCGCGCAGCGCTGGTTCTGTCGCCGACTGTGTGCGTCGTGGCCGTGCAGTTGTTGAGTCAACCCTCATATCCCCAGCGACTCGAGAGAATTGCATTCGATGATGATGCGGCAGAACAGGTTGCCCAGGCGGCGCCTGCAGGCCATCCCGTATTGTTGATGATTCTCGATGGCTGGTCTTATGAGCGAAGCTTCGAGAACGGCATGCCCGGGCCACTCATGCCCAATCTGCGGTCGTTGAGTGAACAGGCAGTTGTATTTACCAACGCCCGTTCACCAGGCCCGTGCACAGAACAGTCCATGCCGCGGCTTCTGATGCAGACGGATTTGCCCGTAAGGTGGGGCGACGCCCGAGTCGACTTTGAGACAGGCGCCGATATCGTTGCCCCGGGTCGGTTCAAGAGTATCTTCAGCGAGGTTGGCGAAGGGTACACCACGTGTGCAATAGGCTACTACATGCCGTATCGTCTCTTGCTTGGAGACCAGGTCGATTTGTGCCGCGTGTACCATTGGCCGCTGTACAACCGTGGCGACAACATGGTGTTCAACATTGGGCGTGACCTGTGGGCGGCCATGATGTACTGGACCGACCCGTGGTGTGGCCTGGTGTACCGCAAGTGCCGCAGGCCGCTGCTCGATGCAATGGCCCTGAGGACATATGCGGCTATGAAAGCCGATCTGTTCGAGGTCATCGAGCACGGTCCGCAAGAACAATTCACTCTGTTTCATTACCCCATGCCCCATGACCCGTACCTGCTTGACGAGCAGGGCGTCTATCGTGGATCGAGGGTTCGTGCCGGTTGGGTCGATCATTCCGATTGGGCCGGCTACCGTCGCAACCTGATGTGTGCCGATCGTCTGATTGGTGAGGTTATCGCGGTCCTCGAGAATTCCGGCCGCTTTGAAGATGCGTTAATCATAATTACTTCAGATCACACGTGGGTCTACGACGAGATGATCGGCGATGGTCCGCTCAACCACGTGCCGTTGGTGGTCAAGATGCCAGGGCAAGGCCAGGCTGTCGCGGTCAGCGCACCCTTCGAGACCGTGCGACTCGGGCAGCTCATCGCGCGAGCGCATCGGTTCCGTTCGGCTTCCGGCGACATCGAGACACTGTTGACCAGCATCGTGAATGACGCAGGCGACGACGCCCGAATTAGCGGGCAAGTGAGTCTCGTGACATCGCCGACAGGAGAATAGGACATGGACGAGGTCGTGATCGCATATATCGATCCGGGGACGGGCAGCCTGTTGCTGTCGTTTATTCTGGGTTCGACGATTGGCGCAGGCGTGTTTCTGCGTCGCACACTGTACCGCGTAGTAGGTTGGGTGACTGGTAAGAGTCATCAAACGAGCTGAGGTCGAAGTCATGAGCACATCCCAGGAACTCAAGGGACGTCGCGTTCTGGTCACCGGCGGGGCTGGCTATATCGGTTCCATCGTCGTTCGTCGATTGCTGGCCCGCGGATACTCCGTCTGTGTGGTCGACAACCTGCGTTTTGGCGGAGCAACCCTTGCCGAGTTGATCGGGCATCCCCGGTTCTCGTTCCATCGTATGGATGTGCGCAACCATGCGGGCATGGAGACGGTCCTGTCCGAGTGTGACGCTGTTGCTCACCTGGCCGCCATCGTCGGCGATCCTGGATGCAATGCGGAGCCGGGCTTGGCCCACGATGTCAACCTCGTCGCCTCCCAGGCTCTCTTCGAGTTGGCTACCAAAGCTGGCTGCAAACGCTTTTGTTTCGTGTCGACTTGCTCGAACTACGGTCGCATGAGCGATAGCGATTGCATGCTTGATGAGGATGCGCCGCTTGCACCGATTTCACTGTATGCCGAAACAAAAGTCGCAGTTGAACGCTACTTGCTCGAGCATGCCCGGTCGCATTCGTGCGTTCCAACGTGTCTGCGGTTTGCTACGGCATATGGTGCATCACCGCGCGTACGATTTGACCTTACGGTGAATGAATTCACGCGCGAACTGGCCCTGGGCCGCGAACTGGTCGTGTACGGTGAGCATTTCTGGCGGCCGTACTGTCACGTCGACGACCTCGCTGAGGCTGTGTGCATGGTGCTCGAGGCGCCGAAAGAAAAAGTCGCTTTCGAGGTATTCAACGTCGGCGATACCGAGGAAAACTACACCAAGCGGATGCTCATCGAGGAGCTGTCCAAGCAGATCCCAGATCCCAACATTCGCCGCGTACCTCAAGAATCCGATCCGCGCGATTACCGAGTCAACTGCGACTACATCAAGAAACAACTCGGATTCGAGATCACCAAACGCGTCCCGGACGGCATCAGTGAGATGCTCGACCTCATTTGCAGCGGCTTGATCGCCGACCCCGACGACGAGGTCTATACGAACATCAGTGTTCCCTTGAACGTGTGATCTGGGCGCTCGAGATCCAGGTTGCCCCCTAAGAACAGTGCGTCGACCATAGGCCCCAAGGCCGCATGACGTTACGCCACAAAAGGGCTCCTGACCCCTTTTTCGCTCCCGAGATCACCAAACGCGTCCCGGACGGCATCAGTGAGATGCTTGACCTCATTTGCAGCGGCTTGATCGCCGACCCCGACGACGAGGTCTATTCGAACATCAGTGTTCCCTTGAACGTGTGATCTGGGCGCTCGAGATCCAGGTTGCCCCCTAAGAACAGCGCGTCGACCATAGGCCCTAAGGCCGCATGACGTTACGCCACAAAAGGGCTCCTGACCCCTTTTTCGCTCCTAACGTTTTGCCCCCGATGGGCCGGTGGCTTTTCGGAATACGATCAGGTCTTCTGATAACCCCTGCGCCTCGATCCACAGTGTGTGGTGGTCGATGAGGGTGAGACCAAAGCCGTCCGCCGTCCGCTGGTAGGTCTCCGGGGTCCTGAAGCAGACATGCGGTGCCGTCTCGATGTGTTCTTCCGGCTGCAGCATGCGTTCGAGGATGATGGCGATGCCTCCCTCTGCGAGATGCAGAGCGAAGCCGTCCAGCATGGCAGCCCATTGCTCGTGATCGACGACATTGATCAACGTGTCAATGGTTACGATGGCGTCGAACGTGCGGTTGAGGCGCAGGTTCGCCAGGTCGCCGACCGCGAAACGACAGTCCGGGTACTGTGCCTGGGCCCGGTTGACTGCTGCGGCGATAAAATCAATGCCGAGTACATCGGCCCCGGCCGTGTGCAGCGTTTGGGTGATGTTGCCGTATCCACATCCGGCATCCAGGATCGTCCGGTCTGCAAGTGAGCCGAGATGCTGTGTCAAGATCGCAAGGAGTTGTGTGATCTTGGTATCGATTGCCTGCAGATACAGATCGTCAGTCAGGCTGCGGTCAGCGACCGCCGCGTATCCGGCGGTCATCGTGGCGTAGCGCTCGTGCCATCGACGTTGTGCGGTCGGAGACCGCCGCAATTTGGCGAACAAGCTCTTCACAGCCCAGCCTCCCCAGCGGGTGCCAGGCTCGTCGTACGGCGTCTCTCACGGCGAGCTACCGCTTGCTCGGCCAGACGAAGTATGTGGTTCGCCCCGACTTCATTGCTGCGACCGACGTTGAAGACGACCTGTGGACGCAGGAGCTGCACGCGTGCACTGAAATCATCATCGTCGAGCAACTGTCCAACGACCTGCGGCAGGGTGTCCAAATCTTCGAATCCCACGACCGCTCCAAGCGCTGGGCGGTGACTGACCTCCAGTGGCGTGTTCGGGAGGTCTTCATAGTTGGGATTGTTGACCTTGCGCGGGACATCAACGAAGACGACAGGTCGCTCGAAACCGAGGGCAAAATCGAATGCCGCACCGGACCAGTCGCTGATCATGATATCAGCTGTGGTCAAGGAAGCGCTCGAATTGGGGTCGAGATCCAGATGCCAGGCACTGTGGCTGTCGAACGCTGTGCACAACGCCGTAAGCACGTCACGCCGCAGACGGCACGTCATCGGGTGTGGTCGTACGGTGACGTCATAGCCGGCATCGAGCAGGCTACTGCACAGGGGCACGGCATGGTTTTCGAGCAGCCCGTTCGGACCCCACGAGGGCGCCACGAGACAGCGCACCCCATCGCGGTGGTGGTCTGGCGCACCCTTCGATTCGTGGATGAGCCGATCCAGGCGTCCGTACCCATGTTCGAGCAAGACTTTCGGGTTCAATCCAAGCCGTGTCTCTCGTGCGCGGATCTCAGGGATGTGATGTGGTCCAGCGCACAGCACCGTATCGAAGTGATCGAATGCTTGCGGCCGGTAGACCATGTGCGTGCTGACCGGAGAATGAAATATGTAGGCATAGTGCACGTCATGCACACGCGAGCGCTTGAGCTGGTAGACCTCGAGGTCGGGTGTCGTCATGACCATGACGTCGGCGCGAAGCTTGAGGAAGATCAGTGTGCGTACGAGGCCGGAACCGATGAAGAACGATTGCACGCCCGCAGGAGGCGTCGTCAACTGCGGATCGGAGGCATCTGATGTGAGGTAGACCACCGGATGTTGCCGTCCGACTTCTTCGATCACCGGACCGAGGTGGGGCCAGTCTCCAGGTCCCTCGGCGTAAAAGACGATCGAACGCGCCGTTTCGTCGAGAGCGGTGAACCGCCGGAAGCTCGCGCAGGACTGAAGAATGTGTGTGATGCTCATGAGGTCACTCCGTGGTGGTGTTGTCGGCGGACTCGACCCGTGATTCGACCAAATTATGAGACCTCACACTGAGCCCTGCATGTCGCAGACAGGTTACGGCCAGCCACGCTCGAGCCTGCTCAGTTATCAGACCTGCTCCCCAAGTCGCTCCTTGAGACGCCATCAGGCCGTTCCGATAAGGCTGTCATATGGGACGCAAAGACCACAATGGATCGGCCCCGCGGGCCATCATCGTCGCCGCAGGCCTCGGCAGTCGCCTCGAAGGCCTCACACGTGAACAGCCCAAGTGTCTGATGACTATCGGGACACGCTCGATACTCGATCATCAGTTGGCAGCGCTACGAGGGTGTGGAATCGAGCAGGTGTCCCTCGTCGTCGGACACCGCGCAGAATGCCTCGAACGGCCGGGGATCACACGATACATGAACACGGAGTACGCCTCGACGAACGTTTTGCATTCGTTGATGTGCGCACGCGGTTCTATGAACGGGCCATTCATCAGTTCCTACAGCGACATCGTCTACGGCTCATCGGTGGTTCAGGCGTTGCTCGAAGCTCCGGATGACATTGCGATCGTGGTCGACACGGCATGGCGTGCAGCCTACGACGGACGTGACCTTCATCCTGTCGAAGAAGCCGAGAAGGTCATCCATGGCGAGGACGGCAAGTTGCTGTCAATTGGCAAAGAGCTGAAGGAAGCAGATGCTCACGCAGAGTTCATTGGCCTCATGAGATGCACCGCTGCCGGCGCGGCGACCTTCGTGGATCTCTACGATCGCGCCCACGCCGTGCATCGCGGGCAGCCATTCGGAGGTGCAGCGCGTTTCGAGCAATCCTATTTGAGTGATTTTCTGGGCTACGCTGTCCGCCAGGGCGTCCCCGTTGGATGCGTCCACATCGCCGGGGGATGGATGGAGATCGACACGCCGCAAGACCTCGAGCGTGCCCGAGCAACATGGAACAAGGAGGCAGCGTGCTCATGAGTGATGCGACCTATCTCAAGACACTTGGTGCACGCATTCGCAGCGAGTTGAACGATCTCAAGCGGACGCCACAAGCAGCTGCAGCCGAGCTCGGGATGAACGAGCAAGATATCGGCGATGCTCTCAACGGCAAGCGCGATCTTGCTGAAATGCAGCAGCTCATTCACCGTATCAGCGGGTACTACCCGATCGACGCCAGCGATTTGATGATTCCGGAGTCCGACGCAGCGTCGAACGTCCGCGTCATGCGTAGCGCGGATTCAGAGGCTTCGAGTCGGGTGTTCGAGCGACCCGCACGCTCTGGAGATCGAACACCGTACTACGAGTATCGCGACACGGCCATGTCACGGTTGTCGCCAATCAATCCCGAATGGATCAAGGAACTGCGCGTCGTTGACGATGCAGATCCCAATAACCCTGATGTGTCCTACAACAACGGGCATTTCCTGCATCAGTTGACGTTCTTCCTCGGACCCGTGAACTTCTATTATGAACTCGACGGTCGAAGGATGTGCGTTGAGATGAATACGGGTGATTCCAACTACATCATGCCGTTCTTCAAGCACAGTTTCGCTAGTCGGGATGCGACCCGAACAGCCCTGATCGTTGCAGTCACGTTCGGTGGCGACGTCCGTCGGGCGCAGAAGGAACTGTGCACTCTCGGTGCCCGAGCACACGACTATTATCTCGACGGACGTGCCCCGGGTAGGCGGGCGCAAGTCAATCTCATCAGACAATTCATGGCCAATGAGCGCATCTCGGTCGAACGACTCGAATCGATGATCCTCGCGCGTGGTCTGGCCATGTCGCTGGACGACGTATTCGACGACGCAGGGCAGTTGACCCACGAACAACTGGCCCAGTTGGCTGGAGTACTGTGTGTGCCCGTGCATGATCTCATGATGCCCAGCTACTCGGCGGGGGAAGATGTGATCGTCAAACGCCATGGTACAGAGGACGGCTACTGGTATCCGGATGACACGGGCCGACGATACCGTATCAAGCCGCTGGTGCGTCACCCACGGATGGCCCACGTCAAAGGGTTCGATATCGAGGTTCATGCTGCAGATCCGGGTGCCGGTGATGATTTCAGCTGTGGATTGCATACATACATATACAACCACGGCGACTCGGCCGTCGGACTGCGTTCGCGGGTCGAGGGCACACTCAAGGACGACATTCTCGAGCCTGGAGACTCGGCGGTGCTGACGCCCTTCGTCAGCCACGCGTTCAGCCGGCGGTCGACAACGCCGGGTGAGCTGCTGGTGGTGTCGGTGCCCGGTGCCATGGGTATCGCTGCTCAGCGGGAGTTCGCCGGATTCGCTGATGCCCAGCGGGTCATTCATGAAACTCAGCAATGGTTTAATTGATATGCGCCAACGCCCGACCAAGACCGTCTACGTTGCCATGAGTGCGGACCTCGTGCATCCGGGGCACCTGAATATCATCGAACACGCCAGGCGACTCGGCGATGTCATCATTGGATTGCTGACTGACAAAGCCATTTCATCGTACAAGCGGCTCCCGGTCCTGACCTATGAGCAGCGCCGCGTCGTCATGGAAAACATACGCGGGGTCAAACAGGTTGTCCGCCAGGATACCCTCGATTTCGTGCCCAACTTGCGCCTGCTCAAGCCCGACTTCGTCGTGCACGGTGACGACTGGAAGACCGGCATCCGTCGTTCAATCCGGCAGCGCGTCATTGCCGTGCTTGCAGAGTGGGGTGGTCAGCTTGTCGAGCCGGCGTATACGCCGGGCCTGACCTCCAGTGCATTGAACGATGCCTTGCGCGAGGTGGCCGTCACGCCGGCCGTTCGCATGGGCAGCTTGCGGCGCCTGCTCGAGGCCCAGCCGGTCGTGCGGGTACTCGAGGCGCACAATGGGCTCACCGGTCTGATTGTCGAACACGCCACCGGGCAGCGTCGTGGCCGTGCGGTTGAGTTCGATGGCGTGTGGATCAGCAGCCTGACGGATTCGACGGCCAAGGGGAAACCCGACAACGGTCTGGTTGATTTCTCGTCGCGCATGAGAACCATCGAGGACATTCTCGATGTGACCACCAAGCCGCTCATCATAGATGGTGATTCGGGAGGGTTACCCGAGCACTTTGCTTTCGTGGTTCGAACGCTCGAGCGCATGGGTGTGTCGGCAGTCATCATCGAGGACAAGATCGGACTCAAGCGCAACTCGTTGCTCGAGACCGGGCCACAACAAAGCCAGGATTCGATCGAAGCATTCAGTCACAAAATCAGCGCCGGGAAACAGGCCCAGCTGACCGACGACTTCATGGTCATCGCCCGCATCGAGAGCCTCATTTGTGGCGCGGGCGTCCGGGACGCCAGCGCACGGGCCGAAGCGTACATCGCCGCTGGTGCGGATGCGATCATGATTCACAGCCGTCAACGTCAACCCGACGAGGTCTTCGCATTCTGCGAGGCCTACAACCGGTTGTCGGGTCGGGTTCCACTTGTTGCCGTACCCACGACCTACAACGGGGTCAGTGAAGACAGGCTCATCAAGGCGGGGGTCGATCTCGTCATTCATGCAAACCATCTATTACGCAGCGCTTTTCCAGCAATGCTCGAAACTGCTCGAACGATACTCAAGCACGGCCGTTCGCAGGAAGTGGACGACGCGTGTATGCCGATCAAGCACATCGTCGAGTTGATCGACGGTCATGGCATCAGTGATACGGTGTGGGGCGCGGGTCAAGGGCGGTCCGACGACAACCATGCCAGCGAAGAATCCAGAGAGCACCACGATGACGACGCCGAAGACTTGGCGTGTCTCGAGTGGCTGTCTGGTACAGCAGGTGGGTGAACCCATGTTGGATCCGGCACAGTTCCTTGGACAGCTCGAAGCGGCAGGTATCCAGTTCTCGACCGGCATTCCCGATTCCGTTCTGGGCGGCTTGTGCACCCACCTGGCCGGGTTGCCCGCCGAACGCCACCGGGTTGCATCCAATGAAGGGCAGGCCGTCGCACTGGCGGCCGGGTACCACTTTGCGACCGGGCGCTCGGCCATGGTGTACATGCAGAATTCCGGGCTCGGCAACGCCATCAATCCGCTGATCTCTCTCGCGGACTCAACCGTTTACGGTGTACCCATGGTTCTACTGATTGGCTGGCGCGGAGAACCGGGAACGACCGACGAGCCGCAGCACCTTCGCCAGGGCGGGATGACCATCGAACAACTGGAGCTGCTGGGCATTCCAGCACGGATTCTACCTGGCAACCACGACGGCGTGGCCGAGACACTCGCCCGTGCGCTCGAAATGGCTCGCGAACAGCAGTCGCCCTATGCGATTGTGGTACGCCCTGATACGTTTGTGAAGCAACCACGAGCCTGTGGTGGTCAGGGCCTGTCGAATGTTCGACGAGAGCAGGTCATCGAGCACCTGCTGGGCTACATCGATGCCCAGGACGTTGTCGTGGCCACCACTGGACACGCCGCGCGCGAGCTGACCATGTTGAGGCAGGCGCGCGGTGAGCGGGGCGAGTTGGATTTTCTCAATATCGGAGCCATGGGTCACGCTTCCCAGGTGGCCCTGGGCATCGCGACCGCTCAACCGCACCGCAGAGTGTGGTGTCTGGACGGCGACGGGGCCGCGCTGATGCACCTCGGTGCATTGGCTGCGATTGGTCAGGCGGCGCCACCAAATCTCGTCCACGTCATTCTCAATAATGGTGCGCATGATTCGGTGGGCGGACAGCCGACCAGCGGGCGCCATGTCGATTTTGCGGCGGTTGCCCGGGCCTGCGGCTACCACCATAGCATCCGCATCGACGATCCCGATGAACTCGACGATTACGTCGAAGACATGCGCCGGGCCGGGCCGGTGTGTCTTGACATCCATACTGCTGCTGGGGCACGCCCCGACCTCGGCCGACCGCTCACGACACCCGAGGATCGCAAGATCACACTGATGGCCAACCTTCTCAGGACGCCGGCCGGTTGCGTTGGCGAGGACCGACCATGATCACATGTACAACACAACGAACATTCATTGGTCCGGGGACACTCAACGTTCTGGGCAATCTGCTGTGCCATGCGGATGTCGAGCGCATCATGTTGGTGACCGGCAAGTCATCGTTCGTGGCCAGTACTGCGGCCACACATGTTGCTACGATGCTCAGCGGAGTGCAGGTCGAGCATTTCGATGACCTCGATCCGCAGCCGACACTCAGCGCCGTGATGCGGGGAGTCGAACAGGCATGCCGGTTCGAGCCCGACATCGTTCTCGCCGTGGGCGGAGGATGCGCCATCGATACAGCCAAGCTCATCGCGGGTCTCGCAGTTCAGCCTGACCCTGCGACCGCGTGGCAGGGGGACTGGGTTGCCGTGCCGGTGCCCGTGTGGGCGGTGCCGACCACTGCTGGGTCCGGCGCTGAAGCCACGCACTTCGCGGTCATGTACGTCGACGGCGTAAAGCATTCGATTGCGCATGTCGGTGTCCGTCCGGCGGTGGCGATCGTGGATGCCGATCTGACCGCCAGCCTGTCGTCGCGCCAGGCCGCCCTCAGCGGTGCCGACGCACTGACTCAGGCCATCGAATCAGCCTGGAGCGTCCGGGCCACTCCCAATTCACGCGTTCACTCGCTGGACGCCCTGCGCTTGCTGGTCGATCACCTCGAGGCAGCTGTCGTCAAGCCGACCGGTGCAGACCGCGCCGCAATCGCGGAAGCTGCTCACCTGGCGGGTCGGGCTATCGATGCGGCTCAGACCACAGCTTGCCACGCGTTGTCCTACATCATGACGACCCGATGGAATGTGCCCCATGGACAGGCTGTCGCGGTGACATTGCCGCTGATGTATCGTCTGAACGCGGCAGCGTGTGTCAGTTCTCAGATGCAGACTACCTTTGACAAGATGAACGCCATTCTGGGAGAGGGTGATGCCACCGGGGCTGCCGCTCGGATCGAGCACATCCTGCAGCACATCGGCATCGCCACCAGATTGTCTGATCTCGATATCCCTGCGGACGCCATTCCCGAAATCGCGGCGGGTGTGAATTCCGAACGGCTGGCGAACGGTCCATGCCAGATGGATCGGGAGGCCCTGGTCGAGGCCCTGCGTACGATACACTAGGCTCTGTCTGGTCACTCCGCCAGCTACGATCGGCTGCGACGCTTGCTTCCTGCGTTCCAAGCCCGAAGGTCGGAATGTTCCCCTCCGCTACCGTGCCCGAGTGCGCGGCTGGCAATTCTCCCACGAATAACCGATCCTTATCAGCATGTCAGTTGAACTAGATCGTGATATCCAATTGTTGAACGGCATCCTGGCCGACGTTCTCGAAAGACTCGGCCCTCCGGGGCACACTCAGCTTTCCGAGGACCTGGTCGCTTTGTGCCGTCGCGAGGCCGAGAGCGGCTTTGCCGGGGCGCGGGCGAGGATCACACAGTTGTCGCTCGACGACATCCGCGAGTTGATCAAATCGATTACGCTCCGTTTCCATCTGCGCAATCAAGCTGAGAAGGTCGAAATAGTGCGGATCAACCGGAGGCGGCAACGTGAAGCGACGACGTATCAGCCGCGATCCGAATCGATCGCAGAAGCCGTGGGCGGCCTCAAGGCGCGGGGGCTGGGTCTACGCGACGTCCTGGCCATCCTTGGCCATATCGACGTCGAGCCGACTCTGACTGCCCATCCAACCGAGTCACGGCGCCGAACATTGCTGTTCAAGCAGCGTGAGATCACGGACAGTTTGCTGGCCCTTGTCGCACCGGTCGAATCCCCCGGCCGGCAGCGGCTGGAGACGGATATTCTGCAGAACGTGTTGTTGCTTTATGGTACCGACGAGGTGCGCATTGAACGGCTGGGCGTCCTCGAGGAGATCGAGGGCTCACTCTATTTCCTGGTCAGTTCGATCTGGCATGCCGTTCCCGCTATCCATCGCGATCTGGTGAACGCCGTGCAGACGTACTATCAGGCGACCGTGGACGTGCCAATTATCGTGCGTTACCGGACCTGGATCGGCGGTGATCGTGACGGCAATCCACGGGTCACCTCCGAGCTGACGCGTTCGAGTCTGCAACTGCATCGCGCTGCGGCCGTCGCGTTGTACAACGACAAGCTTGGCGATTTGTACCAGTGCTTGAGTCTGTCGGAACGGCGCATGGATGTGCCCGGTGAGCTGACCGCCTCCGTGCATCCCGATGAACTCGCAGATACCGTGTCCGAGGCCACCATGGCCAGGTTGCGGCACGAACCGTTCAGGCTCAAGATCAAACACATGCGCAGGCAACTCGATGGCCTGGCAACCGGCGACAGTGCATACCATGCGGATCAGCTGGTCGCGGATCTGGAATTACTCGCTAGATGTCTGCGCGAAATGAGGCTGGCGGACATCGTCGAGTCGAGCGGACTGGCCGAGTTGCTGATCCAGGCGCGGGCCTTCGGTTTTCACCTGGCCGCGCTCGACATTCGTCAGCATAGTGCTGTCCACGAGCAGGCCGTTCAGGAGTTGCTCGTCGGGTCCAAGCTGTGTCCGGACTACATCGATCTTGACGAGGCTGGCCGTGTTGCCGTCTTGGCGCAAGTGCTCGAGGCCGGAGTGGCGCCCTCTACGGATGTCGACGCGTCCGCACCGACCGAGGACCTGCTTGCCGTTCTGCGGGTCATGGCCGACGCGCGGAGAGTTGATCATGATGCGATCGGTAGCTACGTCATCAGCATGGCCCACCAGGTGAGTGATGTGCTGGAGGTCATGCTCTTGTTGCGCGCGGCCGGAACCGCCGACCTCGATATCGTTCCGTTATTCGAGACCATCGACGATCTTCAGCGTGCGCCGGAATTGCTCGAGGCCATGCTCACGCACCCGACGTACCGCCAGCATGTCGAACGTCGCGGTGGCTTTCAGGAAGTCATGCTTGGTTACTCCGATAGCAATAAAGATGGCGGCTACCTCATGTCAGGTTGGTTGCTGCACAATGCCCAGGCCGAGTTGGCGCGGGTGTGTCGGGCCCAGGGCGTCGAATTTCGATTTTTTCACGGTCGCGGTGGCACCGTCGGACGCGGAGGCGGACGTTCGAGTCGCGCGATCATGGCAACGCCACGCGACAGCCGCAGCGGCCGCATTCGCATGACCGAACAGGGAGAGGTGATCTCGTTCCGCTACGCACTGCCTGAGATTGCCCACCGTCATCTCGAACAGTTGACCAGCGCTATGCTGGTTGCTCAGGCCGAGGTCACGGCCGAACCGGATGTACTGCCTGCGGCCGATCGGCAGTTGATGGACCGTGTGTCATCCCTCGCCATGGCTGCGTATCGGGCGTTGATCGACGATAAGGCGTTCTGGGCGTGGTACACCGAAGCGTCGCCCATCGCGCAGATCAGCGCGCTGCCCATCGCTTCGCGGCCCGTTGCACGGACGAGCGGTTCGGTGCATTTCGAGAACCTGCGGGCCATCCCCTGGGTATTTGCCTGGACGCAAATGCGGTTCAACGTTCCCGGGTGGTACGGTGTTGGGACGGCATTGCAGGCCGTGATGTCGGATGACGAGGGCGCCCGCGCGACCTTCACGCGATGGTATCGTGAATGGGAATGCTTTCGGACCCTGATCGACAATGCCCAGCAGGAGATGGCTCGTGCCCGCCTGGCGATTGCGCGCTGTTATGATGAATTGGCGTCCGTGTCACTGTACGACCGCATCGCACAAGAGTACGAGCGCACCCGTCAGGCCATTCTGCTGATCACCAACCAACAGGACCTGCTCGACAATAACCCTGTCATTCAGTCCTCGATCCGCGAGCGCAATGGCTACACCGACGTGCTGAATCTGCTGCAGATGGAGTTGTTGAGGCGCCAGCGTGCGGTTGAGCACGACGCGCAGGCTGAATTCAGGCCGGCCCTGTTCTCGAGTATCAACGGAATTGCTGCGGCGATGCAGAGTACCGGCTGAATCGGCGCGCACGCAGCGCGCTGTCAGCAGGTCCTTGCATGATTACTCGACGCGGATGCGAAGTGGTGTGCTCTTCACTCCGATCCGAGTGCCAGGCACGTTGCTGAACAGAAACGTCCTGTGGGTCGGGTCGCGATGATCCGCCATCAGTTCGATGATGAAGGTACCGCTCGCGCTCTCGGATGCTCGAAACGTGAATGTCGCAAGGTAACCCTTCGCGACTGCCGTTCCGCGCCCGTCCAGACCAACGAGCATCTGCATGGTCTGAGTGTTGTAGGCATCCCAATAGCGCCGATCTTCGAACACATGTTGCGTGTGGTCGACCGGGTGCGCTCTCCCGATCGTGGGGCGTGTGCGGTGGTCCCGAGCAGAATCCTGAATCGATATGTCAACGAGTTCGATCGCGCCGCGCGATCCGCCTGCCACACCAACGTGCAATTGGTATCCGCGTAATTCCTTCAATGGGGTCATCAAGTACACGAGCACATCGACAAGTCCGCCAGGATCAACGTGTGCGCGGGTTGCGTGCAGTGAGATCGTGGCGATATCTTCGAGGGGCATGTGTGGGGCGGCCGGTGCAGGTCCACCCGACGGGCACGTGCAGGTTGTGGTGTTCTCGAAGGCGGCCAGCGCGGCGAAAGCATCATTGCCATCACAGACCCCATCTGGAGCACACGATCCGAACTGGCCACCCGTATCGACATTGAATGCCGCAGGCGCAGCGTCTTCGCACGGGAACAATTCACCAGGAGCGTTGGGATCGACATTGGCGAAACAGTTCAGGGCCTGGAAACGGTCATTGCCATCCGCTGTGCCATCGGGAGGGCATGCGCCGAATTGGCTGCCCATGTCGGCAAACACCACGGCCGTGCTCGTGCACACGTTGCTCGCGCAGGCCCACCACGTGCAGCCGTCGTCACGGACCCCATCGTGGTCGACATCGGCGCAGTCGGCAATGGTCGTGCAATCGCACGTGCCGTCAATGCATTGGCCGTTGGCATCGCACGTGTCATTGACCACGCACGGATCGCCGTTGTCACACGGTCCGCCGCCAGGCTGCTGGAAGAATACGCAGCCGAGTTCCAGGTCACATCCGACGTCCATACAGTTGGGTGCGCCGCAATCGGCCAGGATCCGGGGATCGTTGACCGGCAGGCCGACGGGGCACGCCGGCGTGCACGTGATCGACCAGGCGCCCGCGCCGCTGTCTTCGGGTGTCGGTCCGCCAATGCGAATCAGGTACGTGGTGCCGATCATCGTCGGTGTGTTGATCTCGGCGGTGAACAGGCACCCGAAGATGCTGTCGTTGCACGTGAGCAGGTCGTCCGGTTCGGGTGGGCAGGGAGACAGGCCATCGTACAACGCGATCCGGGTATCGAAGTCTGCGGAATTGCACGTGCTGACGGTTAAAGTACCGGTGCACGGTGCAACGTATTCGTACCACACGTCGCGGTGGACGTGCGTTGCCAGCCCGAACTGCTGGCAACCATCCGGGGGTGGCCCGGGTTGGTCTGGCCCGTCGGTCGTTGCACACACGGTATCCAGGACATACGTCCCGTCGATCACTGACGCGGCGTCGGCGCATGCATCGTTGGTTGGGCCGGAGACTGTGTCGATGATCAGCGACTGAAATTCGTCGATGACATACTCGCCACCTTCCGGATCGAAGAATGATGTGCTCGGCGGCGGGGCGAAATGGAAGGGCAGCTCGAAGGCGCCGCACGCATCGCTGGACACGGCCACGTCGAACTCCGCGAGATAGTGAATACCGCCCGGCAGCGGAACATGCGTGCCATCGGTCAAATCGACGCCCGTGCCAGGCTGCGCGTTGTAGATGACGCCGAAGATGCCGCTGGTCGGCGTCTCGTTGTACAGGGGTGGGGTGCGCGAGGTCAGGGCATAGACCCAGTCGCCGCGCTGCGTATCGACTCGTATCGAGTCACCGTTGCCGGCGCCCGGGGCGTTGTCGACATAATGGATTGATCCACCGGCCGTACTCAGCGGCGTGGCCGTGTCAGGCAGGATAACCTGATAGCCGCCCAGGAGCAGTCCCGTCGTGTTGCCTTCGATCCACACCATCAGGGTCGCGGTCGTTCCTGGCACCATGACGATCTCTGTCGACCCGCTGGTCGGGGCCGTACCCTGTTGGCCGTCGAGGGCCAGGAACGTCCGTGTCTGGGCCATCGTGTGCCCGCCGATCGTGAGAACCAGCGCACAAGTCCATCGCGCGGTAAACGCTGTCATTCAGTGTCCCCTTAGTACTGAAGCGTGACCGTGTCACGTGCACCCTGGGATCGGGCGCTCAACGACGCAGGCGGCGCACTCCTCGCTGCACCCGAATCTCGACCGGACTGGTGCCGTCGATGGCTACCGCCTGATGCGGTCGTGTCGGGAACAGGTATGTACGCTGGGTCGGATCCGTCCAGTCGCTCAATACATCTATTCTAAACTCTCCCGTGGCGTCGGGGTCGATTCGTACAACCACAGTAGCCAGATAGCTGTTCGCTGCGGCGAAGATTCCGGGCTGATCGGTACCCACGACGACCTGGGCCGTTTTGATGTTGGCGGCCTGCCAGGTGGGCAGCCCCGCCAGAGCCGCGTCACGTCGCTGCTCGATGACGATGTCGATAAGTTCCACATCACCGCTGCGGCCGCCGCGGATGTCGAGGTGCAGCTGGTAACCGCGCAAATCGCGGACCGCGTGACCGAGCAGGATGTCGACCTCGACGATGTCGCCGGCGTGGGCGTTGATCGCAGCGGGCGCCATGATGACGGTCGTGTGGTCGACGATCTCGACGCCCGGATCGAACTGTGGGGCTGGATCATCCAGAGGGCAACTGCAACTGCTCGTCCCACCGAAGGCATTCAGTGCCGCAAAGGCATCGTTGCCGTCGCAGACGCCATCCGGGGCGCAGGCGCCGAATGGTCCGACGGGATCGACAGCGAAGGCCACGGGCGCCGCCTCTTCGCAGGGGTAATCCGACGGCGGTGGAACATTCGGGTCGATATTGCCAAAACAGTTCAGTGCATGGAAGCGGTCGTTGCCATCGGCGACGCCGTCGACCGGGCACTCACCGAACGGGCCGCCCATGTCAGCGAAGACGATATCGATGCCCGTGCAGACTCCGTCATCGCAGGACCACCACACGCACGCATCGTCGCGGATGCCGTTGTTGTCCTGATCATGGCAGTCGGCGTTGGTCAGGCAGTTCGGGCCGATGGCATTGCAACCGCAGATGCCGTTGCACGTACCGCTGCCCGGGCCATCGCCTGCATCGCATGGGCCGCCGGCGGCGGAGCACGTAGCAATGCAGCCGGTGAGCATGTCACAACCATCATCCGTGCACGGGTTGCCATCGTCACAGACGACAGCGAGGCCTGGAGCACACGAGCCGTCGATGCACACGTCGCCCGTCGTACAGGCATCACCGTCGTCGCACGTGGCCGTATTGCTGTCGAACACGCAGCCGACACCGGCCACACAACTGTCATCCGTGCACGGGTTGTCATCGTTGCACACAACCGTTTCGCCGTTGCAGAATCCGCCCGAGCAGACGTCGTTCTCGGTGCAGTCGTCGCTGTCATCGCATGCGGCGGCGTTACTCGTGTTGACACATACGCCATCGATGCAGGTGTCATCGGTGCATATGTTGCCATCGTCACAGATCATCGCCGTGCCGCTGCACACTCCATCCGTGCACGTGTCGTTTACGGTACAGGGATCGTTATCGGTGCATGATGCCGGCAGGCCCGTGCAGGCGCCTTCAAAGCAGAAATCATTCTCCGTGCACACGTCCCCGTCGTCGCAGTCGGCATTGTTGTTGGTCAACACGCACGAACCGTCGACACAGGCGTCGTCCGTGCACGGGTTGCCATCGTCGCAAGGCGTGATGGCTCCGGTGCAGCTTCCGCCAGAGCACGTGTCGCCGGTCGTGCAGGCATCATCGTCGTCGCACGGGTTCGTATTGTTGGTGTTGTGGCACGCGCCCGCGACACAGCTGTCGTCGGTGCATGGATTGCCGTCGTCGCAGTCGAGGGGTGTGCCGTCACAGACGCCACCGGCGCAGGTGTCGTTCGATGTGCAGGCGTCACCGTCGTTGCACGCATCGGTATTGTTGGTGTTCTGGCACACGCCCGCGACACAATTGTCGTCGGTGCACGGGTTGCCATCGTCGCAGTCGAGGGGCGTGCCGTCACAGGCGCCACCGGCGCAGGTGTCGTTCGATGTGCAGGCATCACCGTCGTTGCACGGATCGGTATTGTTGGTGTTGTGGCACGCGCCCGCGACACAGCTGTCGTCGGTGCATGGATTGCCGTCGTCGCAGTCGAGGGGCGTGCCGTCACAGACGCCACCGGCGCAGGTGTCGTTCGATGTGCAGGCGTCACCGTCGTTGCACGCATCGGTATTGTTGGTGTTCTGGCATGCGCCCGCGACACAATTGTCGTCGGTGCACGGGTTGCCATCGTCGCAGTCGAGGGGCGTGCCGTCACAGGCGCCGCCGGCGCAGGTGTCGTTCGATGTGCAGGCATCACCGTCGTTACACGGATCGGTATTGTTGGTGTTCTGGCATGCGCCCGCGACACAACTGTCGTCGGTGCACGGGTTGCCGTCGTTGCAGTCGAGGGGTGTGCCGTCACAGGCGCCGCCGGCGCAGGTGTCGTTCGATGTGCAGGCATCACCGTCGTTGCACGGATCGGTATTGTTGGTGTTCTGGCATGCGCCCGCGACACAGCTGTCGTCGGTACACGGGTTGCCATCGTTGCAGTCGAGTGGTGTGCCATCACAGGCGCCGCCGGCGCAGGTATCGTTCGATGTGCAGGCGTTACCGTCGTTGCACGGATCGGTATTGTTGGTGTTCTGGCACGCGCCCGCGACACAACTGTCGTCGGTGCACGGGTTGCCATCGTCGCAGTCGAGGGGCGTGCCGTCACAGGCGCCGCCGGCGCAGGTGTCGTTCGATGTGCAGGCGTCACCGTCGTTGCACGGATCGGTATTGTTGGTGTTCTGGCACATGCCCGCGACACAACTGTCGTCGGTACACGGGTTGCCATCGTTGCAGTCGAGTGGCGTGCCATCACAGGCGCCACCGGCGCAGGTGTCGTTCGATGTACAGGCGTCACCGTCGTTGCACGGATCGGTATTGTTGGTGTTCTGGCACACGCCCGCGACACAACTGTCGTCGGTACATGGGTTGCTATCATCGCACGAGATCGGCGTGCTGACGCATGCGCCGCCCAGGCACGTGTCGTTGTCCGTGCAGGGGTCGCCGTCGTCACACGGTCCGGTGGCGAAACCATCACTCGGGCATGTGGCACTGACGCCGTCACACGCCTCCGCAACGTCACAGGGTCCGGCCGCAGCCCGGCACTCCACACCGTTGAACGATGCGGTATCCTGCGAACACATGCCGTCTGCCGCGTTGCACACGCCGACGGCACAGTCGTCGTCGAATGCCGAGCAATCTACGCCTGCGCACAGATCGCCACCGTCGCATGGATTCGGACCCTGGGCGGTGATGATCAATGACCATTCGGTCAGAGAACCCGGATCGGGTGACGCGAAATCGGCAAGCGTCAGCGTCCAGTTTCCTGACGAATCGAGACCGTCAAATGCCGACAGTGAATTGCTGGGCGTGTAGTTTGGGGGCGACGTGGGCAGCGTATCGTCGTTGCCCAGGCACAGGTCTTCGATGGCGCCGCCGGCTCCTTCGTCGTCGAGGGTGGCGTCGTAGTTGTTGCTCGAGCATCCGAATGTTGGATCGATGTCCGGTAGGCCGGGGCGATCGATGAGCGTAACACTGGTGCCGTTGTGTTCGAGGGTAACCACGAGGTCGCCGACCCACGTGTGGGGGATCTCGAGAGCGATGTCGACATCTCCGATTGTGACTGCATCGGGCACGTTGAGTATGGTCACGAGCGGGTTCCCCGGGTCACTGTCGGGAATACTCTGGTTGACGGTCTGCTGATACGTCGTTGGGCTGCCCGATGTCGATTCGCAATCCGTTCCGTCGCCCAGGTAACTGCTGCCCTGGGACGCGCACTCCGTCTGGCTGGCGATTGCGCAGGTCGGTCCGTCGCAGCACGCTCCCAGAAGCTCGAGTGTGGCGTTGTATGTCGACCCGCATGGGATGCTGGTGAAGATCTCGGGTGCAACGAATGCCGTCCACGTTCCGGCAGCCAACGTGGTCGTGATGCATTCAAGCTGACACGGTGCCCCGGTGGTCGAGGTTAGGAAGGCGGCATTGGCACAGTCCCCGCCGCCACCGTCGTCGACGAACCCGAACAGTACGGGGAATTCGGCCTCGACGCACCATGATACGATCGAACCCTGGGCCAGGGTGAACTGGTACCAGTCGGTGTCGCGCGAGTCATTGCCACCGACGGTGAATGTCCCGGATTCGCCGCACACTGTCTGGCCGGGGCTGAGCGCACTCCACACCGGGACGGTCGAGTTGCAACCGCCGTTGGTCGTATCGTCGTAATCGGGCGCGCACGGAGGTTCGTTCTCCGACGTACTGCCGGCCGCACATGCGACATCACACGAGCAATCCCCATCGAGGCAGAATCGCGTGTCACGGTAGGCGGTAATCGATGCAATACTGGTCCCGCCAAAAGTATTGGCGCAGGTAATCCCCGGGTTCATCGTGTTGCCCGGGCAATTCGGGCTGCAGTGAAAGGCGCCCCACAGGTGGCCCAGTTCGTGGGCACTGAGGTCCGTGGCGCAGCCGAAGTTGCCGTTGAAGTCAGACTGTGACATGCAATACGAGCCCAGCGGGCCAAAGGGGCCGCCTGTGCACGATCCCGAGTTGACGCAGATACCCGAACCGCCGATGTCGGCAGCGATACCGATCGTGGTGCTGTCGATCTCGACGCCGGTGAACAACTGGGCAACGTCGCGCTGGATGCTGCCCTGGTTGTTGGTCCACTCCGTGATGAACTCACACAAGCGGGTCTCCGCATCGGTTGAGGTATAAGGATCGGGGTTGGCCGTGCGGACGAGGATTGTCGTGATCTGGTGCGTGATGCCGACTTCGGACTCGTACTGCATATTGACCGCGTTCATGACCGCGTTGATGCGGGCCTCGGTAGCCGGCACGGTTCCATAGTCGTTGAAGTACTCAACATCTGCGTCACAGGCCAACTCGGCGATGCATGCGCCACCTCCTGTGGCCAGGCGAACGCCATCGCGCTGGGCCAGGTGCTTGCGAACTTCAGTCGCGCAGGACCGGCCGTGTGGCAGGACATCATCAGGCGTGTACAGCGCGTGTGTACCCGGGATTACCCCGGCGTGTCTGACGAGTGGTTCGAGCCAGTATTCCTTGTTCGCCGAATAGCGGATCCGTGCAGTGATACCGGTGTCGTCCAGCGTTGCGGCGACAAGACTACCGTTGACCCCGCTGATCGTACCGCGGTAGGTTGTCACTGGTCCCGGTTTGGCCGAAGTGATCGAACCGTCGCTGTGTTGAACGAGCACCTCGTACTTCGAGGATGACCGGTTGGAGTAGGGTTCGAGTGTGATTCGTTCGGGGACGCCGTCGATTGCGAGGTCGAGGTGCACCTGGCCAGCGTCGTCAACCACAGGCTGCAGGGTGAGTACATCGACTCTACGCAGGCCGAGAACGTCCTTGGCCAGCGGTGTAGCATCCCGCAGATTGATCAGGCCGCCACGACGGCTCTTGTGGGGTGGTGCGGATGACTGGGCAGCGCCCAGAACACACACGGACAGCAGGGCAATCAGCAACACGCGCGGAATGGTCATGATCCGATCCTCAACTGCGACCTTGATGGGGGAGCGGCGCCCAGTGTCCGTGCAAAGTAAGGCTCAAACGCGATGGGGTTGTGCTTCTCCGCCCCCTGTGAACAAACATCATACTGTAATTGCAGTGGGACTGGAGCTTCAGATTAGGGCGACTTCAGGTTCCGTGTGCTGCGGAAACACGTAACTCGTTAGACAGCAATAATTTTGGTCAAGTCACGGTCTGCGTAGCCTGGGGCAGGCGTCCGGGCGCCGAACCAGAGCCCGGGTCATGGGCGCTGGCAGGCTATTTGCGGCAACGGTGGAGCGTCGCGCCATTCCATGGGTGGTCCATGTGGGCGCCGTTGAGCACGTCGATCAGTCGGATGATGTCGAGCACATCACACGCACCCGAGCGGTCGGTGTCACACTGCCAGATCCGTGCCGGTGGATCGAGCACGCCGTTGAGGTGGTCGATCAGAGTCAGGATGTCGCGCGCGCCGGAACGGCGATCGCCGTTGACGTCTCCGGGCAGAAAGGCGATGGTCGTATCCCATCCGCTTGGAATATGACGAACTGTTGTGCAGGTGCCCGGTTCGAGTGGCGCTTCGAATTCAAGGACCATCGATTGGCCCTGAGCGACGACCCCGGCGACGACAGGCTGGTACTTGCCCGTGCTTTCGACTTCGAAATCGCTTGCTGCGGCGTCACTGGGTGCGGGGAAGTGCAGCTCCACCGCTGTCCAGCCCTGGGCGATGCCGTCATCGGGATTGAATGACTGGCGGGCATCGACCGCACCATCGGGGGGCTGGCTGAAAATCGGCGCCGGGTTGCCGACGGTCACGGTCAGCGGCTGATATTTCGTATTGACGATGTACTCCCCACCGAACGAGTTGAACAGAGCGGACAGTGGCGGGGGCTCGGGTGCAACGTTGAACCGCAGATCAAAAGTCCCACTGGCACCTGCGGAGGCGAACAGCTCGAATTCGCAGAGGTACTGGATGCCGCGCAGTTCAGCCGGGTTGACGGTCAATCCCAGGGGCAGTGCGTAGATGACTCCGAAGATATTGGCCAGCGGTGTCTCATTGAAGAACGCCGGCACGAGAATCGGGATGTTGGTGAACACCCAGTCGGGGCGATTGAAGTCGACGGCGATCGAGTTCCCACCTGACTGCCCGATGAATCTGTTGATATAGGTGACCGACCCGGTCGCCCCTTCGCGTGGATCTGCGAAATCACGCAAGACCATCTGGTAGCTGTTGAGGTTGTCCCCCTCCGGCGTGGTGTCTTCCATCCACACGATGATCTTGGCCGTTGAGTCGGGTTCCATGTGCAGGAAGGTGGCCCCGGTCACGGGCTGATCGGTTTGTTCGCCGTCGGCGGACATGAAGACACGGATGTTTGCTGTTGCCGATGTGACCACGGCCAGGCCCGTGACGACCAGCGCAATGATTCTCATCCACATACTCGCCTCGCTTGCGCCGACTCTTGGGTGATTCGTCGGCTCGGATGCCATGCCGCCCCGGGGGAGACATCCGGCCTGATGCGGATGTCATACTCTGATCTTATCGAGCCGCAAAATCGAAGTCACGGGTTTCGACAAAGTGGGGTCTCCCTGGGTCATTATTGCCCAACTGGGGAATCGACCTGGGACCGATCCTCCCCATTTCAGCGAAGTCTGAATCTCGTCTGAAATCATAAGGCTTTGTCGTCCAATGTGTTGTTCTGTTTAGCGTGCTATTGGCACGGTGGATGCCCTATGGGGTGCGTCAAGGCAACAGCGGGCCGCTGACCACGTATGGCGCGGCCCACAAGCAGTTGCCCGAGTATGCGGTAAGGCTGTCAGGGAGCGCAAACGAACAGGTCAGCGACAGGTGAGGCGGCGCAGCGACATGAAGGGGGGTCAGGAGTCGATCCGGTGCGTGCATCGGGCATCCGATTCCACAAATGGCCCCGCCGAGTCGCAATGAAGCGTCGACCGTTTGAAGCCGGTTGATTGTCTGGCGAAAGCCAGGACGTGAGTTTGCGAGCCAGCGGTGCGAGCGGGACTGCTGAGAGTAGCGACCCACCACCGCGTCCAGTGAATCCTGCAGTCGAGGATGGGCCGTCCTGCATGTCAGGACGAACCGCCGGAGGGGTGCTGGTCCTCTCCCCGCTCACCCTTTTTCAAACGTGCCGTCTGCTGGCGGCCGATCGTGCTGGGCACGAGGAGATAGAGATGGCCAAGATGGATGTCAGTCGACGAGGTTTTCTGCAGGTGTTCGCCGCCGGTGGCCTGGCTCAACTGGTCGGGTGTGGCTCGGGGTTGATGATGACCGAGTTCCCGGAGGGTGGCGCCAACGGTGGCGTGGTCGTGTTCAAAAGATCCGGTCGTGGAATGCGAATCTCCAACGCGGCCAAGGCGCACAACGCCAACCATCTATATGTGACCGCCGAGGCCGCGGCCGCCGACCTGGCGCACCCCGGTGATCGCTCGAGGGTCGTTTCGGTCGTGATTTCACAGAGTCGTTTCGATGCGCTGTTCCCTGGCGGGCTGCAGCAGGTCGATCTCAGGCATGTTGCTTAAAGGAGGCACATCATGAGTCAGTATGCACTAGCGTTTATGGGCCTTCCGGGCGGACTGGAGTGGATCGTGGTCGGGCTCGTAGCACTATTGATTTTCGGTCGTCGGTTGCCGGGTGCTGCCCGCTCGATGGGCGCGAGCATCGTGCAGTTCAAGCAGGGACTCCGGGACACCGTAGAGGGGGTCACGGCCGAGGTCGAGGGCGCCGCCCGGATTTCAGAGGCCGTCGCCGACGCGGCGGATTAAATATCACATTCGATCAGCGGCTCAGCCGCTGAGAATTGTTTTCATGGGTTCCTTCCTGTTCAACAGGGCCCCCTTTCGAGGGGCGCCCTGTTTTTTTTGCAATTGCAGCTGTAAGCGTCGTGATCATGACCCGTTACGCGCTTGGCGTGTTCGGTGCGATCGGGTGTGCAATCGCGATCGTTTGCGGCCATTGACTTAGGGGCGGCGAGACGAGAAGATGGCTGGCCGCGGATCCCCATTCATATCCGTTGATCATTCAAATATCACAGGTTGGGCCAGGCGTGCCCGACCGTCGGCCCCTCTTCGGGGAGAGACCCATATGTCTGGCATTCATACTAAGGATGGGATGGTCGTGAAGGACAGAGCTGATGCCGTTCCGGCCGAGGCGCGCGCGGACATCGAGGCTGCGCTCTCGACGTTTCGACAGTGGTTGCTCGAATGCGAGCACGCGCGTGACGAACTCATTGAGGCCAATGTCGACTCCGAGGCAGTGCGCGTCGATACGTCGCTCTTCGGACTCATCTCCCAGTGGACCGAGGTCCGGCAAGAGATGCAGCGCAAAGCGGAGGCCGAGCAGCATGCCCGCAAGGAAATCGATCAGGCCCTCGCTTCGCTGCAATCCGGAGCCGACCAGGCAATCAACAAGCTGCAATCGGGTGCTGATCAGACGCTGAATAGTCTGAAATCCGTGGCCGATCAGGCGCTCAATACAGTGCAGTCGAGTGCGGATCAGGCCATCGACAAGTTGCAGTCGGGCGCTCAAGAAGTCCAGCAAACCGTATCGCACGGTGTTCAGGAGACCGTCCAGGGTTCGGTCAAGGAACTGCTCAGTCCACTGGTCAAGGATCGCGACCGTTTGCGCGAGAGCATGCGTAGTCGATTGCAGAACGCGCAATACAACTGGCTCGAACTCCTGCTCGATCTCCGTGAAACTCTCGATGATACCGCCCAGGCCGCACGTTCCGCCGGTGCAGACCTGGGTTGGCGCAAGATCTTTGTACCAAGCGGGCTGACGACGGGGTTGACCGACCACTTCGACACGGCGTTGCACCGTGTCGACGGCGCGCTCGAATCACGTGACGTCAAGCGCATCGATTGCATCGGAAAACCGGTTGATCCGCAGTTCATGCGTGTTGTCGAGACCGTGGCGCACGACGAGTTGCCCGATGGTCACGTCTGCGAGATCGTACGTCAGGGTTACGTGTGCGGTGAAGAGGTCATTCGCTTCGCCGAGGTCAAAGCGGTCAAGTCCTAGGAGATCGACACCATGCTCATGCCCGAACCACAAGCCATCCGGGCCCAGGCCGATCTTCTACGCAGGCAGGCCCTGGCGGCCTACGGCCGCGGGCGATACCGGGTTGCCGCCGAAACGGCGGGCAAAGCTGTCGAATTGTGTGGCTCTACAGAGAACCACAAGGTGTACGCCTGTGCACTGCTCATGGCCGGCGACTTTCCGCGTGCGGTCAAGGCCTTTCGTCAGACTTCCGCAGCCATGTCCCGCGACAATTGAAGCTCCGTTGAACACGTCCGAAAAAACCGGGAGACGGCGACTTCAAAGTGGGCCCGGTTTTCGCGTCTACTCCGAATAGATGACCGCTGGTGCCCATTGGGTCTCATATTTCGCCCGCGTTGCGCTCAGACTCAAGACCATACTGGACCTGGACGAATTACATTGTGGCTGAAGCACCCGCGCAACAGGGGGGAGCAGGCCCTGGTACCTCCACATGGTCGGGCCTCCTCCCACTCCTGCTTCAATGGTGCAATTCGATGCCACGCCCACTCCTGCGCCCACTTTCTACCCACACCGATGTGAAGAGACACCGCACGATAGACGATGCTCGGAACGGCAGGCTGAAGGTCAGCCTGTTGGGGATCCGAGTTACGGCGAGCTCGGATCCCTTTTTTCGTGCGCACCGCGTTCCGCAACCACCATTCTCCGAACGACTTCGGCAGCAAAAAGGGGTCAGGAGCCCTTTTCGAGCTCGATTTCAGTGCGGGGTTGGACTGCAGGGGATGCGGTCACATCGGATGGGATCGTTGTGAACGTGTCGCGGGGTAAGAATGAGACAGGGAGACAATCCATTGTCTCCCGGTACCTCTTTCCTCCCACGGAAAGCCAACGATTCTTCAGTGGATGTTCCGACCGTGTACTTTCGAATGAGCTGCCGGTCAGGTTGTCGTGTCGCTGGCTCCGGTGGTGTGTGTCACGCGGCGAACTGGCCCGCTGATGGTCTCATTCTAGAACGGGACCACTCACGATCCAAGTCAAAAGCAAGCCGACTGTAAGCTTTGCGGCTCTTGCGGGTTACGCAAGTCAGGCCATCATCGTGAACAGGGTTCCGCCGAGCGCTAGCACAATGGAAAGTGCAATCCGTGTGCGACCTGCAGATCCATGCAGGGGGATTGCGGCCTGCCACATCAACAAGGCGGGGAAGAAAGCGAGTAGCGTGGCAACGGGATAACCGCTGCTCATCGGTCGGAGGACATAACCGGCCTGGACGCCGAGCCCCAGTGCTGCCAGGTACGCGACGGGGAGCAGGATAACGATCGCCGGCGCGGTCAGCAGGCAGCCCAACGCGGCGGCAATATGCGAGCGATTCCGCGCACACACGATCACCCAGCCGAAGCTGCCGAATACGGCCGGCCAGACGAACAGGTAACTCGAAGCCGGTTGTGGCTGTCCGGTCATCAGCGCGAAGACTGCGGTCCACAGCAGACCGGCGAGGCATGCTTCGGTGTGGCCGACAAGGCGCCCGATGATCTGGGTCAGCAGCACCATGGCTCCGGCCGTGATGAACAGGTGTCCTGCGATTTGCGCTGTCGTCGTCAACCCCGCATCACGCACGAGCATGATGCCATAGGCCAGTCCGCCGACCACAGCGAGCTGCACGATACACAAGGCCAGAGCGCTCGCCAGTCGGCCTGGCGTGACCCACCGTCGGAGCAGCCCCACAGAGCATGCGAAGAGGGCGCATATGATTGCGGCAATACTCGACGGGACCGCCCATTGGGCTGGATAGTGAATCAGCCCGATCCACGGAAACGAAAAGTACACGGCGCGCACGTCGTCATCCTGTCCAAACGTTTCAAGATTCCCGAAGTGCTTGGCCAGTGCCAGGGCTTGCAGACCGTGGTGCCGCAGGCTGGCGGGATCGAGATTGGCGATGTCGTCGTTCGCGGTGTGGTAGTTTTCCGGAGTACCGATGAAAGCGAAATTCATCCCCGGGATGTTGACTTTGGCAAATTCCGTCAGGTCGGTATCGTTGGGCATTGCGTGGTACAAGTCGTCGCTGATTGATGATGCAACCGGCCGATCTACCGCACGGGCATATTCGCGGATGAGCCACCGGTTCGGTCCCGAAGTCTCGAACATCAGCGATGGTCCGGAACTGCCCCGGGCTTCGAAATTGAAGACTACTCCTGCAAAATCAACATGGTCGGATGCCTGGACGAATGCTTTGGCGCCCCACAACCCCCGCTCTTCGCCATCCGTCAGGAGAAAATACACGTCCCGGCGAAGCGGCGGCCCCTCGGACAGAATTCGGGCGGTCTCCAGCAGTGCTGCGACGGCGGCGCCATCATCGCCGGCGCCGGGACCGTCTTCAACCGAATCGAAGTGCGCAACGAGCATCACGGCTTGCTCCTGCGTCGAGCCCGGTAGTCGCGCGATGACGTTGCCGATATCCCAGGCCTTGTCTTCCTCGATGTCGTTGAACCGATGAGGCTGCATCGATACATCGAAGCGCTCGAGCGCATTGAACTCATCGAGGAGGTATTGGCGGATGGCACCATTGTATGGCGAGGCCAATGGTCGTGGTTCGGCGGCGATGACCGCGAGATGCTCGTAAGCCGTGGCAGTAGAGAAGCCGAGGTCATCGTGCTGCGGAGGCCGAAGCTGTACAAGCGCACCTGCGCAGATCATCGCCAACAGAGCCACTGAAGTCAGGCCTGTCCGTGATGGCCGGGGTGTAGACGGCAGATCGGTGGCCGGCTCCGCAGGGGCCGTGCAGTCAGGTGTCGTCGGATCGGTCAAGGTTGTGCTCGTGTGCCGGGTGTTGGGTGTTGGTGGACGGAGTCACGCTCCGTTTTCAGCCAGGCGCATCAGCTTGTGCAATCGGTCCCGCTGTGTCAAGCCTGGTTCGGGATCACCCGTCTTCGTCTTCGGTGTGTGGGAGAGAGTGAATCCACCTTTGCAGCCACATCAATCCGACCAGTACCGGCACCCCGAGGCCGATCGCCACGTACATCAGCAGCGCCGGGACTTTGAAGCCGCCGACCTGGATCGCGCTCCAGTGACCGGAGCGATCGATGATGAAGACGATGATGAACGAAGCGAGCCCGATCAGGACCAGGATGAACTGCATGCAGAGGAACGGAGGCAAAGTTGCCCGCCGACTCCACAGCAGCACGGCGATGAGGTTGATGGCCAGAAACAGCCCCAGCGTGACGAGGCTCACCGGCGTGCTGGCGCGGGCCACGAATATGCCGGCCAGCAGCATCCACGCCGTGCTGCCGATGACCGCACCGAACCACGATCCGGAGTTCCACTGAAATCTGTCCTGCGAGTTGTTGGCTGCCATGTGCCTGGCATTGTACGCGCGCCAGCCGTGCGAAGTGAACCGGTGAATCAGGCGTGCGCGAAAATCGATCACCTCGCGCAGAGTACTGCCATGCAATACGTTATGGCGCATGGCGTAAGGCGCAGTGGCCCGGCTCGATGCGTAGTGGCCTCGCCGGTCCGTTTCCGACCGGCACGAATGTGGTCGAGAGGATGCTCAACCCCTACACTGCAGGAGAGTGATCCCTGCCCCCACGGGAACCCGAGGAGAAGCAAGTTGTCCATCCATCCAGCATGCAGCGTGCGCTGTGTACTGCTCGTCGCCGGGGCCATTGCGGTTGGTTCAACCGTGTTGTCCGGAGCGCCGCCTCGTGGCTTCCAGAATTCCATCATGTTCGGCGGCACGGGCTTCGTCGATGCGGTCGCCCTGCGCTTTGCACCCAATGGAACAGTCTTCGTCGCTGAACGTGCCGGTATCATCAAAGTCTTCGATGGGATCGATGACCCGACGCCCACGGTCGCCGCAAACTTGACGATCAACGTGTACAACGCGTGGGATCGTGGGCTGTTGGGTCTGGAAGTGCATCCCGACTACCCCACTACTCCTTATATATATGTGCTCTATACCTACGATGCCCAGATCGGCGGCGAGTCACCGTTGTGGGGCGACGGGTGCCCGGATCCGCCGGGCTTCACCGACGAGGGTTGCGTGGTCAGCAGTCGGTTGTCGCGACTGCAGCTCGTAAACGGTGTGATGACCGGCCCCGAGGAGGTGCTCATCGAGGGCTGGTGCCAACAGTACCCCAGTCATTCGGTGGGTGACGTGCGCTTCGGATTGGACGGAGCGCTGTACGTCACGCATGGCGACGGTGCCAGTTTCAACTTTGCCGATTACGGACAGGTGGTCAACCCGTGTGGCGATCCGTTCGAGGAAGGGGGGGCGCTGCGCAGCCAGGACCTGGCTACGGCGGGTGATCCGGTCAACTACAACGGCACCCTTCTGCGGGTCGATGACATGGGTTTCGCCGCAGCAGGCAATCCACTCCTGGGCGGCGCTGATTCTGAAGACGACCGCATCATCGCTTACGGCCTGAGGAACCCGTTTCGTACCACCATGCGGCCAGGGACTTCAGAGGTGTGGATTGGCGATGTCGGTTGGGGCGGTGCAGAGGAGATCAATCGAATGGTCGACCCGACCGACCCGGTGGTCGATAACTTCGGTTGGCCGTGTTACGAAGGGCGTGACACGCAGCCCGGATACGATACGCTCAACTTGAGTATCTGTGAAGACCTGTACCGCGCTGGGACAGCGATCGATCCGTATTACGATTACACCAACACAGGTAACTCCATCACTGGCCTCGCGTTTTATGCCGGCGGTAACTATCCGGACGCGTACGACGGCGCGTTGTTCTTTGCCGACTTCAGTGCCGCATGGCTCAAGGTCATGTTCGCCGGTCCTGGTGGTGATCCTGATCCATCCACCGTCATGGACTTCGATACGGCGGTGGCTCCAGTTGGCCTCGAGATCGGTCCGGACGGCGATTTGTACCTCATTGATTACGATCGGTTCGGGCCCACGTACATTTATCGCGTGATCTACTTCATCGGCAATCAGCCTCCGATCGTGCAGCTCACCGCCGACGTCACCAGCGGAGGAGCGCCACTGACGGTCAACTTCGACGGCAGCACATCGTTCGATCCGGATGCCCGGGACACGATCAGCTTTGCATGGGATCTCGATGGCGATGGCGACTTCGATGATGGAGTCATGCCGAGCGCGCAGTATACGTATACCATTGGCGGCAGTGTCCTGGTCAGGCTGCGGGTCACCGACAATGAGAGCAACGCGAGCACAGCGTCGATCCTGATCACGGTGGACAATTCGCCTCCACAACCCGTAATTACCTCACCGACACCCGCGACCACCTGGCGTGTTGGTGACATCATCACCATTGAGGGCTCTGCCAGCGACCCTGAGGACGGGGCCATCTCGACTTCGACATTGTTCTGGGAAGTCGTGCTCAACCATTGTTCCGGCGAGGGCAAGTCCGCATGCCATGAACACTTCATCGAAGATTTCGTTGGCGTCGACAGCGCGGACTTCGTCGCCATTGATCATGAATACCCGTCATACCTGACGATCAAGCTTACGGCTTCCGATAACGGCGTGCCGGATTGGTGGGACACTGCGTGGTTGCGGCGCCAGCGCATCACGTTCGACAACAGCTCTCAACCGTCGACGCTGTTCGATTTTCCAGTCGCCGTGCTGCTTGATCCGGCTTACGCTGAATACAACTTCATCGCTGACGGCGGCGCGGACCTGCGTTTCATCGATGCCGATGGTGCCGTGCTCGATCACGAGATCGAGACATGGAATGATGGCGGTGAGTCGGTCGTGTGGGTTCGCGTTCCGCAGGTCGATGGTGGCAGCGCCGTGGATTTCATGTGGATGTACTACGCCAATCCTGCAGTATCCGACGCCCAGACGCCGGAGAGCGTGTGGTCTGCCGGATACAGTGCTGTCTGGCATCTGGGTGATCCGGTGAGTTCCGGATCGATACCGCCGATGTCCGGTGCACCGCTACTGAATGGTGGCTTCGAAAGCGGGCTGACGTCGTGGGCGGCGGCGGGCAATGTGTTCATCGAGGGCTTCAGCCCGCGCAGTGGCGCGCTGCACCTCAAGATGTTTGGGCTGTTCGGCGACCCGAACAACGCCTCGTTCGTCACCCAGGACGTGCCTGCTGTTGCCGGTGACGTGTGGGCGCTCGATTGCTTCACGCAACAAGTGTCGTGGGATGCCATCGAAGGGACAACGAATTTCGCTGAGATGCGTCTGCAGTACCTCGATGTCGGTGACAACCTCCTGAGTCAGAGTGGCGCGACTATCCTGCGAAGCGGCTGGGAGCAGGATGTCTATCACGATGTTCCTCCGCTGGTGTGGACGGCACCGGCGGGGACGGTTGCGGTGCGCTCGATGCTAACCTTCATACAGCCGGACCCCGGGGCCGGCGGAGCGGTGTTCTATGACGACGTGACTGTTGAACGCATCGGACAGGCGGGGGTGTTCGATGTCCGCGATTCGACCGCGAATAACAACGATGCCGTGTACTTCGGATCCGTACCGAGCGCCGGGCGGCTCGGCGGCAGTCGCTACTTCGACGGTGACGATTATCTCGATGTGGGCAGCCATTCGTCATTGATGATCACGGGCGCTATGACCGTCGAGGCCTGGGTCAAAATCGACGACCCCAATGCTGATGTGTTCATGCGCCTGCTGTCGAGTAAGTCTGGCTGGGACGGCCCCAGTGGCTACGAGCTGGAATACAATCCGCTCAATAACACACTGACATTGCTGACCAGTGGCAGTGAATTCGGCCGCGCCGACGATGTTGATCTCGACACGGCATGGCATCACGTGGCCGCGACCATTGATGGGGCAAGCACGCGGATCTATGTTGATGGCGTCGATGTGACGACCGATGACCTCGCCAACCCGTTGATTCCCGGTGCTCAGGCAGTGCATCTCGGTGCGCACGGGGCGGGCGGGAGCCACTTCCACGGGCGGATGGACGAAGTGCGCATTTCGGATACGGTGCGTTCGGCCGACTGGATCGCCGCCCAATACCAATCGATGTCGGGTGCGTGGGTCGATTTTGGGCAGCCGCAGAGCCGTGGGGTACTGACGGCCACCGCAACAGTTGACATCCAGCCCGAGACCTCGGTGATCCATTTCGAAACGGTTCCGCCGGGGCTCGAAGTGATTGTCTATGGTGAAGCGATCGAAGCCCCGTTCGACAGCCAGTTGATTGTCTTCGCCGACGTGGGTGTGTCCGCGGTCTCGCCCCAGATGCTCGACGGCGCCACCTACGAGTTTGTCGGATGGTCCGACGGTGGTGCGATCAATCACAACGTCGTCGTACCCGAAGAGAATATGATCTTGACTGCGACCTATCGCGCGACCGGCGACTGCGCCACCTTCGCGCAGTGCGCCGACCATGATCTGGACGGCATTCGCGATGACGGTTGCGTGTGGTGGGCCTGTGAGACAGGTGCCTGCAGTGGTACGGATATCTTGTTCGCGGATATGGGCGGGCAGTTCGGTGCGTGCGCTCCCGATGGAACGGCCGATGGCAATGATCGCTTCCATGCGCTCAACTGTTTTGCCAACATCAACCCCAATGGTCCGGGCGACTACGATTGCGAGGCGGCGGCACCGGACGCGCTGAACGTCGATGCCGGTGGACAGTTCGGTTCGTGCCAGCCCGACGGTGTCTGCGACGGCAACGACGCCTTTGCGGCCATCAACGCCTTCGGCAACGCCACGACGTGCACCTGTCCATTCGATCCGGCTCCACAGGTGCGGCCGGTGACCGTCGGTGTCGCCAGCATCGAATTACGCTCCCGCGCTCGGCGCATTCGCCGTGGCGCCACGGTTCAAGTCGATGTTCTACTCACCGGGCCACTGGCTGATGTGCGCGGCTATCAGTTGCACCTCGCCCCGAGCGGCGGACGCCGTGGCGCTCTCGAACTCATTGACATCGCCATCCATGATCGCAAGGACCGTGCACTGTCGTTCGACTGGGCCGCGTTCAACGTCGCCACGAGCCAGATGGTTGCCGGTCGTGACGCGGCAGGCATCGCTACCCAGGGCGGTTATCTGGCGACGTTCACCTTCAAGGCGTCGGCCGACGCTGTCGGTACATTCAGCGTCAACCTGTTGTACGACGACACCGACCCGGCCGAACGCACCTTTCTGTTCCCGACCCCAGCCAACGGTCGCGTGGAGATCACGGATGTTCCCGCGGTGCTCATCGAAATCGTGGCCCCACGCCGCTAAGGCACTCGCGCACAGCCTCGATGGTGCCGTGTTCATGTCCGCAGGTTCGAGTGTCGAGAATGCAGGGTGTGACACTTCCGTCTCCGGGAAGGTATGCAGCGGCCCCGTCGAGATCGTTGAACCTGGACGCTGAGTCATAACCCGAACGACACCACCCATTTCGGCAGCAAAAAGGGGTCAGGAGCCCTTACAGCCGGTGAGTCCGGACCCAATTGATCTGCGCGGTGTGATGCCGGCTGTGCCACGCGTAGTAATTGAGCGCCAGCGACAGGGGAACGATTTCGTCGGTTTCGGGGTGCTCGAATGCCCGCCGGAAATCACCATCCGACATCCTCCGCCACACGTCGACCCACCGCTGGTGCAGCCCGTCGATCAACATCAGCGACGGGCCGACATCGGCCGCCAGCGCGTCCGGCTGTCGTGACCATTCGCTCTCGTCATACGCTTTGATCAGCGGCTGATCTTCGGTCAGCGTCCACTTGGTGCGGATGTAGCTGTGCATGTGGCTGTCGGCCAGGTGGTGGACGATCTGGCGGATGGTCCAGTTGCGATAGGGCGCGTCGAGCTGGGCGTCGTTCAGCCCATTGACCGCGGCCGCCAATGCCGCCGGAGCCGCCGCCAACGTATCGATATACGCCATTCGTGTGGCCGTGTCGTAGTCGCTCAGTTGATCACATTCGCCGACGGGGAACAGTGGGGGTTCTGACATGGACGATCTCCTGATTACACCGAATCGTACACTCGACAGCCGCGATGATCGAGAGCCGCGACTTGGGGGCAGTGGGTTTGGGCGAAGTCAATGGGGGTCTTGCGGCAACGGCGCTTGGGCCGCCGTAACGGGAATAGTCACAGACGTCGGTGTCGCATATTCGTCATACGACACCACTTCCCAACCCAGCGTGGTACGCGTCAACGTATAGCCCCCGGGCACATCGCCAACTTCGAAATCATCTTTGATAGAACCTGTCCATGATTCGCTCTCGAGGTGAGTGGTCCACCACTTGTCGAACGCGAGCAGTTCCTGTGGTGTCGCATTCTGGGCTGCGTCTTTGAGCACATTGGCATAGTGGTATTGAAAGTCCCTTCTTTTGATCATCCGGCGGAGCATCTCGCGTGAATCCGCTGCTGCGTGGGTTTGCGGCAGGACCCCGAAGGCGATGACGCCTACAAGTGCACACACGATGATCACGGGCAGAGAGGTCTTGATGAGCCAACCGGCTCCGCGCGGGGCTGGCGAACGGGCCATCGTGATCAGGCCCAATGGTAAGAGGATCAAGCTTGCCAGGGACAGCGCGATGCTGGTGGCCAGTGCCCGTGCCGCCGACGCCGTGTAGTACGTACGATGCCCGCGCTGCGTGAGTCGTCCACCAATCAAGAGGTCCTCGGCCATCTGCTCAGTCTTCAATTGCCCTCGCAAATGGGTCAACGTGCATCCCGGCCACATCAGCCGGGTTACGGCGGGGTGCCCGATGTTCAGACGGGCCGTCGTGGCTGAGAAGCGCCGGCCCACGTGGACCTCGAAGCGCTCTTCGATGTGCGTGTCGAAAAAAGGGTTGGTTCTGTCGATACCGCGGTGATACGTGTCGGAGGACACCGTGTCGAGGTGGGGCGAGGTGGCGGTGTAGTCTGCGATCACGTAGAGATCGAGTTGCAGTGCGTCCAGCCCGACCCCGGTCAGAGCCATAGGGTAAATCGCCCGCGCGGCAGGAAAGACGAGTTGCAGAGGGTGCGGGCTCAGGGTGGCGGTTGAGGTGGTGTTGATGCGCGCGACGACGAAACACCAGCCGTCCGTTGCGTAACGTTCCAGGGTTGTCAGGCTTGTCGCATCGATGACGAAGCCGTTATCGCCTAACCACTTCTGCACAGGGCCCGCGCTGCTACCGCGCAGTACGGCAACGTCATAAGAGCCCACCTGCGCCTGCTGCGTGACGATCAGTCCACCTCCAGTACTTAAACCTGCGGTCCCCAGGGACGCCGTCAGAATCGAGAGCACAACAGTGCCGAATATGATGAGGGCCACAACATTCGTGATCATGCGACCATTGTTTTGTGCGCGTGTGTAGCGATCGAAGGCAACCACCAGGCAGACCACCAGGCTGGTTACGAAGAAGAACAACGGCCACGTCAGGCGCCCGCGGCCGTGTGCGTCGACCCGCGGTCCGATGAGTTGGTAAGTCGAGGTCAACGTCCCCGGCGTGCAGGCCGTGATTTCAGTGGGTTCGGCCGGTAGTGGCAGCACCCATCCCAGCGCACTTCCCGTTCCTTCCACCGCCGACTCCACGATCATTGTCTGGATGCCATCCTTGTACTGAATCACCGCCCGCTGGAATGGCATATCCGGATCGGCCTCATCACCGACGCCCAGGCGAAAGTACTTGCCGTCGGCGAGGGCTGACTGAGTCGTGATGATCAGGAAAAAAAGCAGACTGCAAGATGTGATGCGGACACGTCGCATTGTGTATGCGCAATACTAGGCCTGGAATCGCGTATCGACAACCGGTGGTACCACATTGCGTGTTGTCCGTTCAGTCTCGGTTCACTGCTGTCGAGTGAGGCCTTGTGTCGATATCTCCCCTACGAGGCCCAGCCGGGATTCGGCCACTGTCGGCCCATTGGATGAACCCACACGTGTCAGGTGCAGGAGACCAGTCATGAGTCCAGATCGTCGCATTCGAGTCGGGTTATTTACAGGAGTGTTGACGATTGCGGGGCTGGTCGCCTTGAGCCAGTTGCAGGGCTGTGCATCGGTCGTGCCGACGGGAGGCAATGACAACACCTCGAACGAGAATACCAACGACAACAGTGCCGCAGCACCGTCCATGATCGCCAAGGACACGACGCTGGAGCGCCTCGACCTTGCCGCGGGTCAAACGCTTACGCTGATGAATAATGCCGAGTTGACCGTGACTGGCGATGCCATGATCGCGGGATCGCTGGAGTCCGAGGGGCGATTGCTTTTGCGCGTGGGTGGGGACCTGAGCATCGACGGGACGCTGGTCTCTGTTGATATGACGGGAGCCGACACTCCCGACGACAGTGCGTTGGGCGAACACCCCGTCGGTGTGTTCGTGGTTGTCGAAGGCGAGCTGACCATGAGCGACAGCAGTGCCATTCAGACATCGGGCAATGTGTTGATCACGGATGACGAATCAATGCTCGAGGAGACGCCTGGCGACCTGTTCGATGAAGTCGAAGATGTCAGTGGCGACGATCTGTCGACCTTCGTGCCGCTGCCGGACGACAATCCCGCGTTCGACGGAGGTGCCGCCCGAGCCATGGTCGCGCCGCGTCACGCGACTGGTGGATTGCCCATAAACATTTCGGGTGTGTGGCCCAGAGCGGGCGACCCCGTGCCGGCCGGCGACCGCCCGGTCATCATCTTCAGGTTCAACGGCAATCGAGTGGTCAACTTGACCAATTGGACGGTCAACGGGCCACCTGCCCCTGATGGTCGCGATGCTGATCCCGCGAACAACGTCACGCCGCGCAACGGTAAGAATGGTATGCGCCTGAACATTCGTAACAACGGCGGGCCGATCAACTTGAACAATGTTGTGCTGAGCTTGACCGATGGTGGCGATGGCGGCAGTGACTCGAGTGCGTGTGGCAGCGCTACGGGTCGGGATGGCGGAAAATCCGGCAACATGCGCATGGCAGCATCGGGCGGCATCAATCTCAACGGGCCCGTGACCATCAACCCGGGCAAGTCAGGCAATGGTGGTGACGCAACGGTGACCAAGGGGGCTGCCGGTGGCGCCGGATGTCCGGGCGCGGATGGTGCGGACGGCACGGCGACGGGCGGCAATGGCGCTGACAACAAGAAAAGGATTTTTGTCCGCGGCACGGTGAACGGTTTGGCCAACCTGACGATCGGTGATCTCGTTGCCGGCGATGGCGGGAGTGCGACAGCCGAGGCGTGCGACGGCGGTGACGGTATTGCGTGCTGCAACGGTGGCGACGGTGGCGCGGCCGAGGCCACCGGCGGAAAAGGTGGTGACGCGTCGCTCAACATTGGTTCATTGCCCATCACAACCGGTGGCGTTGTGGGTGGCGACGGCGGCGAGGCTGATGCGACCGGAGCAAACGGTGGCAACGGTGGAGACTGCAAGTTCGCCGATGCGGGCGACGGGGGTGCTGCAGGGATGGCCGTCGCAGACAGCGGTGCAGGCGGGAACGCCACGGGTGGCGGCGCGGTCGGAGGTGACAGCGGTGATGCCAGTAGTACCGGTGGTGACGGTGGCAACGGCGGCGACAGTGGTTTCGGCGCACCAGGTGCGGGCGGCGCGTTGGGCACTGCCAGTGCCTCCGCTGCGGATCCAGGCAGCGGTGATACGGACGGCACGACCGGCGCCGAAGATCCAACCAACGGTACGATGGGCGCCGGTGGCGGCGCGTTGCCGGTGACGATCCTGTGCATTCCGCTGCCGGTCTTCGTTGCTGCAGTACCCAGTCCGATCCCGCCTGGTGTGTACGCGGGTCCGATCCTCGATGAGAGCGAGGAGAACGAACTCGGCCAGATCAGTATCGAATTCGTCGACACCCAGACGGAGTCCAACTACCAGATTGGTCAGAACCCCGATCACATTGGCATTGGCGATGGCCAACTCGATATCGTGGTCGATTCGCTGAAACTCATGGATGCCGAGACAGGCATCGTCGGTGGTATCCGCATCGTGCCCGTGCAGGGCTTCGGTATCACGCCGGAAGCGCCCCTGCAGGTCACGGCCCTCGACGCCCGCGGTGAAATCCTCGGCATGCAGCAGTTCGGTGAGATCCCGCAGAACCCGGCCGAGACCACCGCACCGCAGGTCCTCGAGGCTCTGTTCCAGGTCGACCAATCGGTCGCCGTATTCCAGATCTCAGCCCCCTTCGCTACATTCGTGACCATTCAGCGGATTTATCTGCTGGATCCGTAACGACGGCACGTATTCACGATCGAGGCAAACTTCAGGGAGGCGTGGTCGGACAGGATCACGTCTCCCTGTTTCTTTCAAGCACTTCATACTATTCTTTCGTGGGTCAGTACATTGCCACACAGGTCGTTATGCCCGAATTGGCCGGTCCGGCCGACATCGTGCGGCGCACAGGACTTCCAACTGTCGTTTAGTGAACTGAGACCATGACATTTGCGGCCGACGATTCACTGGGACCATTCCGCATCCGCTCTCTGCTCGGCAAGGGCGGCATGGGCGAGGTCTACCTGGCTCACGATCCGAAGCTCGATCGCATCGTGGCCCTCAAGGTGCTGCCAGAGGCGTTGTCGTCCGATCCGGAGCGCGTGGCGCGCTTCGAGCGCGAGGCGCGGTTGCTTGCCGCACTCAGCCATCAGCACATCGCGGCCATTCATGGTTTCGACGAGGCCGATGGCACGCGTTACCTCGTGATGGAGTACGTCGAGGGCGAGTCGCTCAGCGCGCGGCTGCGCCGCGGTCGGTTGCCGGTCGACGAGGTTCTGACCATCGGTCGGCAGATGGCCGAGGCGCTCGAGGCGGCCCATGCCAAGGGCATCGTTCATCGCGACCTCAAGCCGGCCAATGTCATGATCGACGACGAGGGTCACATCAAGGTGCTCGACTTCGGTCTGGCCCGGGCGATGAGCGATGATCCCGGCGCCAGCGGACTGTCAACCGCTGCTGATTCGCCGACCATCACGGCCGAGTTCACCCGGCCCGGCGTCGTGCTGGGGACGGCGGCTTACATGAGTCCCGAACAGGCCCGCGGCCGCCCGCTCGACAAACGCACCGATATCTGGTCGTTCGGGCTGATTCTGTTCGAGTGCCTGACCGGCCAGGCCCTGTTCGGCGGCGAGACGGCAACCGATTCGCTCGGCGCCATCCTGCACAAGGAGCCCGATTGGGATCTGTTGCCACCCGCTACGCCGCCCGGACTGCAGGTGCTGCTGCGACGGTGCATTGCCAAGGAACGCAAGAGCCGCATGCAGGACATCGGCGATGCCCGGCTCGAGTTGGAGGAGACCATCCGCGACCCGCAGTCGTCGTTGCTGCGCGCGCCCGTCATCGACGAGCCGCGCGGTGCCGGGACCGGCCTGGCCTGGTTCATCACTGTCGCGGCGCTGATCGCTGCCACGGCGCTGGGCGTCGCCTATTTGCGCCGGCCGGCCCCACTGCCGCCGGAGCGGTGGGTTACCGATCTCGTGCCGCCCGACGGCTATGGCCTGGCGCGGCACAACGGTCCGATGGTGTTGTCACCGGATGGCCGACGCATTGCCTTTGTCGCCTCGGACGAGCCGGGCCAGGTCGCTCTGTTCGTGCGCGACCTCGGCACTGGCGAGACGGTCATGCTCGACGACGACGAGTCACCGGCCACGCCGTTCTGGTCACCCGACGGGCGGTGGCTGGCCTACCTCAGTGAAACGGCGCTCAAGCGGATCGATACGCGGGGTGGTCAGCCGGAGGTGCTGGCCGAGTTCGGCGGCCAGCCCACCGCGGGGGCCTGGAGTCGTGATGATCAGATTTATTTTTCGAGCATGCGCAGTGGATTGACCCGGCTCGACCTGCGGACGGGCGTCACGGAACTGGCCGTCGATCTGTTTCCGGAGCGCTCCGGCGACTGGTTGGCTTTTCCGAGCGTATTGCCCGACGGTCAGCACCTGCTGGTGTTGAATCAGGACGACGTTACCAGCGCCGCTGGCGTGTACGTCGTGTCGATCGACGGTTCGTTGACCAAGCGGCTGTTGCCGCACGAAACGTTCGCCCGCTACGTCGCGCCCGGGTGGCTGGTCTACTGGCGCGGCGGAGATCTCCACCGCCAGCCGTTCGACGTCGCGACACTGGACTTCACCGGACCGTCCGAGCGCATTGCCGCTGACGTGTGGCGGAAGGGATGGCCTGGCGCGCCGTCGTTCTCCGTTGATCAGCGTGGTACGCTGGTGTACCTGCCCGGACCGGCCACCGCGGCGAGCGAGTTCATGTGGTTTGATCGCACATCGGGCGAACTGAGCTCACTGGGTTTGACCGGCTCGCTGTGGAGTCCGAGGATCTCGCCCGACAGTACGCGGCTGGCCTTCGATCGCACGGTTGACGCAACCGCCGGAGATATCGCGGTGTTCGATCTCGAGCGCCGTACCGAGACCCGCCTGACCCGCGCCCAGGCCAATGAGTCTCTGCCCGTGTGGTCACCGGACGGCGACACGCTGTATTACTTCCGCGGCGTTGATCTGTACAAGACCAAGGCCAATGGCATGGGCTCGCCGGAACACGTCCTCACCGGCGCCGGGTTCATCGTGCCCAACTCTATTTCGCCCGATGGCCGTCAGCTGCTCTACGAGGCGGTCATCGACGACAACAGCGACCTGCGCCTGCTCGACCTCGAGTCCGGCACGACGTCCGACTGGCTGTGCACGCCGTTCATGGAGGATTGGGGCATCTTCCATTCCAGCGGCCGGTGGGTGGTCTACGAAACCGATGCTCCGGGCGAGCTGCGCGTCATGATGCGCAGCTTCCCCGATGGCGAGGTCATGGTTCCCGTGTCCGACGGGTTCGGGAGCGAGGCGCTATGGGCCGGCGACGAGCTCATCTACAGGACGCGGACCCATTACGTGTCGAGGACGATCGACTTCACCACCCCGAACCGACCCATCGTCGGCCCAGCGGAGACCCTGGTCCCGGCCGAGGACATCACCCACATGGCGCCCGCTCCCGACGGCAGCGGCCTGGTCCTCAACCGCCTGCTCATCCCCCGCCGCGGCGGCACGCTGCGCGTGGTTCGCAATCTCGATTGGCGGTTACCGGAAGAGTAGGGTCGCTCGTCTCGAATGCGGTCGCTGGTTGATCTGCTCAGCGCGTCAGGCATTCAAGAAGCAGGTCTTCAAGGTAGCGCCTGGCATCGACAACAGCCAGAACCTGAACCTGGCGCTGTTCGACGCGCTAGACGATGTGTCATCGGCCGCTCACGAGTTCGCGGTAATGGGGGATGCCCTGATCCTGACTCGCCCACGATACGGCCGCGCATTGGGGGAAGTCTTGAGCTTGGCCGCCTGTCGGCAAACGCGGATGAGGATCTTGCGCGCATTCTCCGTGGCGCCCCGGTGAAAACCCAGGTACGTCGGGTTATGATGGCGACGGTGCTGCACAGCACCCCTGGGAGTGTCTGCGGGCCTGGTGGCCGCCGCGGTCTTCAAAGCCGTTGAGGCGTCGTTCGCGCGGCGCCTGGTGGGTTCGATTCCCATCCACTCCCGTTTTTCAGAGGTCATTCATGCAGATCGTCGCGTTCGCGATATCCCCCTCGTACAGCGAGTCGCTGAACTGAGTCTTACCATCGCCATCGGTGTACGAACGCTGCGGTGCGCTGACCCACCGATGCATGCGGCCATCTGCCTGCTTTTCCCATACCGTGACCGAGACATTGCCGACGGCGTACCGGTGAAGCTTGCTTCGGTTAGGCCCCGTGTTGCTGTCGTTGCGTTGGTGGAGCTGTTGGTGGCATGGAGACCTCCGATCTCTCCTTTCCCATTCCAGCCGAGTCACCTGGTCTAGTTGTTATTGCTGTTCGGTGTCCGTTGGTGACGTTGTCTCTGCCGATCTTCTCTGATTATCCAGGGCCGCATCGGCGCCTGGGGAGGGGAAGTAGGGGTGGAGCCGGGGGTGAGGGCCGGACTCGGCGGTGATCCGCCGAATCATTCAGCTCGAACTGAGCGAAGCGATCGAGCGAATCAGGTCACCATTCGAGCGAGCACGTGCAATGCCCTTCACGGCGGGAGCGAAGTAGACGGTTCTGCAACGCGGTGCGTAAACTCAAATAGACAATGTCCACTCGAAACCTGGAGATCCTACGCCGACGCCCTGTTCTTGCCGTCGCTGTCCTTGCGATCGGCTGGGTGTCTTATTGGATACTCTGCAGTCCGTCGATTGGAAGACGTGGATATCCCGAAATTGATCCCTTTTGGCTTGCGATGCCAAAGCTATGGATCGTACCGATACTCATATCCGCGATTTGGGAAGACCACCGCCGCCGCCGACTCGTATCTCTTCTTGGATTCTCCATGTTGACAGGCTTCGTTCATGCCGGAACGATAATCACCGTTGTCCCCAACTATGTTACATATCCGGAAATGCTGCTTCGTACGATCTTCTGGGGGCCGGTACACTTTGTGGTCTGCCTAGTTATTGAGGCTGCGTCGCAGCGCCTCCTTCATCGTTTTCGCTGCTTCGAGGATTCAACCTCATGTCTGATTTGCGGCTATTCACTATTGAAACTGACTGTGGCTCGGTGTCCCGAGTGCGGTGAGCCGTTTGATGGTCGCATCTTAACAGAGCCTCAGGCTATTGTTGGACGGGAGTGGCCGAGCAGGACAGTTCGGCTTGCAGGCATTGTGGTCGTGTGCACCGCCTTGTTTCCTGTTGGCTATCGAGCGGCATGTCTGGAAACTGCTGAGGCTCGTGGACGTGCATGTGCTGAGCGAGATTGGCGCGCCGCAAGCGCTACGTGGTACGTGACGAGAGAAGAGGAGGCCGCGATAGTCAATGCGGCGGCCTTGTTGGGCGACGAACAGCCGGGGCCACTGGTCCACGAAGGGGTAGAAGTGCGCGTAATGAGCGGAGGTCCTGAGCGAGTAGCTTTCATGAAGGCTTACCGCAACGTGATCGCCAAGAAGTTGGCCCTTGATCGCCCCAGCGAACAGCCAGGAGCAACGCAATGAATGAGATCGAGACTCGTATCGTAAGGCTCGAACGCCGGCTTGTAGCGCATCGCAGGCTAGTCTTTGTATTGATCGCAATCTTGGCTCTCCTTGTGGTGTGGACCCACAAGCGCCTCATGTTTCGGTCGGGGCAATTGGGATTGCATGCCGACAGTGGCCAAGCTGCGTTCTTTACTCCCGACGGCGTTACGTTCTTCAAGAACCACCATGTAACCTATGGAGGGTTCAACGCCGGACGCGAAGATTCGCCAAGCGTGAATGTTCGAAGTCGCAACGTTCAAGGGAGCATGTCAGTGGGGCAGGACAGGTATGGCGATATCTCCATTCGGGCCATGAGTCCTGGGACTCCATCAGAAGAAGAATGGAGTGGCCACGCAGAGCTGCGAGTTGGCCCGCGACCTGAAGCGGCCCTATGGTTGGATGCGCAGGACATGGGCTTCGTGGTGTTGGGTGTATCGCAAGCCTGCGATGACATGGAATTTGGACTCACGATCTCGGCCGAAGACGGGGGATCAATCAAACTCTTGGCGCCGCGTCAAGGAACGCCTTCGATACAGATTACTGACCCAGACGGGAATCTCGTGTATTCGATACCTGCTGAGAGCGAATAGGACGAATTGCGAGGCAAGCGTGCGTTCTACTACGGAAGCGCGGGGCCTATAGTCTCATTCTCGTTCTGAAAGAACTCGAAGTCGCTCTACTGTCGCCTCTCCTAGTTCTTCGTGAAGGCTCTTAATGTCGTCCATGATTTCCGATGCGTATGATGGCCCTTCGGGGATTTGCTCAAGAATGGTCACAATGACGTCGAACTCCATTGGATCCATATTCCACCAGCGCATACGCGAATACCGCTGACCGATCCCAAGTGACCTCCTAAATTTCTCGCCATAGACTTGCGCGACCCAATCCGCCGGAGGTTCGTCAATTATGCTCAACATAACGTCCGTGAGCTTTGGTTTGTAGACGCGGAAATCTGGTCGAGGCGGAGGATCCCACAACGGCGGATAGGCTGAACGTGAGGATCGAGACATTAGCGCGAGACCTTCAGGTACTTGGCCGGCCAACAAGAGTTGCTCGGCGTCGTACCTGGCCCGCTGTTCAGCTTGTGTGTAAGGCAAGACGATGAACCACACCAGAACGGTGCACATAGCGATGCACAACGTTGCCGGTTTGGCCGGCGCTCGTGGCGACAAGGACATCAAGGCCCAGGGTGGCTCCTTTTTCCCAACTACAACCAACACACCGATGATCCATGCCAGCATGCTAATGGTACCGAAGAATTGCATTGTGAATGCCGTACTGGCGACAATCGCAGCAGTGTCAGAAAGTCGAATCCCTCCCATGAGCTGAATCACAGGAAGCGGAGCAACAGCCAACGCGGTTAGCATGACCGAATCTGCTACGAGCATCACACAAAACAAAGCCGCCCAGAGGCTGCATCCAAAGAACACAGCGACTACTCTGGTCATGAGAGCCACGCGCCAGAGCGACACGAGTTTGAGCGTCCAGAGGTTGGCACTTGTAGCGTCGATCGGATCCCACAATCGTTCAAACGGAATTGCGTAGAGCCATGCTAGTGGTGCCGTCATCCAGAAGAGGGCCAAGAAGGGCCAATAGGCTGAAAAGAAGGCGCTCTCCTTGATGCCCCTGCGTTTTCCAATTCCGTATGTCATTGCAAAGAACAAGAAAGAAGCTATCAGTGAGGCAGCTAGGGATATCACGACATGCCATGGCTCCTTCACCAAGTACTCCGCATCGTATTCCCTCGCGAAGCCAGCCGACAATACGAGCATCAGGCCAACAGGAATGCTGCTCCTGCTACGGGCAATATCGTGAATGGCCTGTCGATTGCCCACGAGAAATTTTGGAATCGTTGCTAGTGTCATCGTCTCCGGCGCGCCTTCTGATTCGCGAGCGCTTCTCTGTCTGAGTATTTCACAAATCTCCTTGCACGCATTCTGCCGGTCTTCTGTGATTGTGCAAGGCAGTACTCGGCACCTGGGGAGGGGAAGTAGGGGCGGAGCCGGGGGTGAGGGCCGGACTCGGCGGTGATCCGCCGATTCGTTCAGCTCGAAGTGAGCGAAGCGATCGAGCGAATCAGCACGCCATTCGAGCGAGCACGTGAAATGCCCTTCACGGACGAGCGAAAACACGAGAACCGCGCAGGCTACTGGGGCCCAGGTGTGCTGGGCTTGTGGCCGAGAAACCCTGTTGCACAACCGAAGAACAACGAATACTCACTGACTGCTAATCCCGATCGGCGAAACGCCGTAGCCACATTACTACAGTTGCCGAAGTGCTTCGTATAGACACCCAGTTGCCGGTAATTGTCGGGGTTGCCCAGCAGCAAGAATCCGAGCAACGGAACAACGTACCTGATGTATGGGATGTAGGTGATCCGTAGCAAGCCATTAGGCGGTTCTGATATCTCAACGAATGAGAAACGCCCACCCGGGCGCGGTAATCGAGTTACCTGCTCCGCCAGTACGTCGACATCTGTCGGAGCCAGAGTCTTCAATCCGAAGAAACAAACTATTCGATCAGCAGAGTTCGATGGCAGCAGTGTAGAGAGGACATTTTGTTCAAGAATGGCTTCTGCTGGGTCAATCCGCAGGCGCGCCGCGGTTGTCCGGGCTCGCGAATACATTGCTGGGCAGAAATCAACTCCTCGAATCGATGCGGATTGCCCGGCCAATGATTGAATGTAAGGTAGGAACTCCCCCATTCCAGTCATTAGATCATACACCGTCTGCCCCGGCTGAATGTCTGCCTTAGAGACGCACTGACGACGCCACCGCATTGCGAATCCGATAGAAGACACCACGTTTACGATGCCGTAGGTGCGCGACATTTCTGAGAACAGCTTGATGACGGTGCGCGAGGAGTATATGGAGCGATCCATGGTCTACGGTCGTATAATGAGTTGATGGCCCGGACCTTTACATGGCTGATCGCGGTAACGTGTACCCTGGTGATGGTGCTTGATTTCCTGGCCGGCTCCCGACTGTATCCGATTCGAGGAGGATTCTGGACTTCGCCGCAGAATTTGCCGTACTACATTCCCATGGTGATCACTGCAGCGGCAGTGATTCTCACACCACAAGGCCACTTGTTCAAGTCACGATTCATGTATGCTGCGTGCCAATCAGCAGTATTGTTTATCGACAAACTGCTCGTGCAGAACGTCCGGATGGGATTCGACCCGGAGCCGATTGCATGCCTCGCGTTGGTTGTCTGCTACGCCATTGTCTTTTCGCTAGTGACGGCATGGATTAGACGCAAGGTGGTGCCGTCGCAGTCTGAACTGTGTTGCAAATGTGGCTATTGCCTCATCGGACTCTTAGAACATCGATGTCCGAAATGTAACACGCCATTCCGAGGCCCGCCTGAAACCATGCCACAGGACACTGGTTGACAGATGTACCGGTGGGTGGTGTGGCAGGAACTTCAAGGCGATGTTTGAGACAATCAATTATCTGGAAGCGGCGCTCTGGTGCATCATCGGGCTCGGCTTTCTGTTCGTGGCAGGAGTGAAGCCTCGAATTCGTGCTCGATGCGTTGTGCTAGGTGTGGTTTTCGTCGCGTTTGGTGCATCAGACATCGTCGAGGTTCAAACTGGCGCGTGGTGGAGGCCGTGGTGGCTCCTTCTATGGAAAGGAGCATGCGTCGGGATTCTGGGCGGCCAACTAATTCAATATGTCCGCAGGCGGCGTGACGAGAGTCGCGGATAGACTGGCACTCCATGGTTGTCACTCGCTGGCATCATCTGACAGCTCAGCCGCACACACCATCGCCACAATGCCTTGCCGCATGGCCAAGGGCAGCTTGGACCAGGCGATAATGACCTGGCGTAGTTCAGCATCTCCCGCGACATCCTGAGGAATATACGTGCAATGCGCGTCCTCGGGTTGACACAAGTCGTTGGCGGAATCACCATTGGAGACTTGAGTGCATGGGTTCGATTCGCATGAACTCCCGTCCACACCGAACCGCAGGGCTCAACACGGGTGATTGGATTACCGCTATCGCCAGCCATTGATAATTTGAAGGGATGGCCATGAGCATCGAACGCGCGGTCCAGTTGTTTGCAATCATCCATCTGGGCATCATCGGGATGTCCCACGTGTTTGCTTCCAGGGCCTGGGCGGAGTTCTTCCTGTGGCTGCGATCCAGGGAGCACGCCGGTGTCTTCGTAGTCGGTTTCATGAGCCTCGGCTTCGGTTCGATCATCGCGGCTTTCCATCCCGTGTGGTCCGGCGTTCCGCTGATCCTGACAGTGCTCGGCTGGGCCCATGTGCTCAAGGCACTGGTTTATTTCGTTTTTCCACAGTTCGGTCTCAGGAAGCTGAACAACATGTCGATCGAGCGCCATCGGATGCTCATCTACGCCGGGTTCCTGCTGTGTGCGCTCGCGGGCCTCTTCGCGTGGCATGTCATTGCAGGCGGGCCAACGGTGGCACTCAGTGTCTGAAGAGGCTCGGTTTCTCGTTAATCCCATGTACCCCAAAAACACAACAGGGCGCACGGATCCCCATTATCCCTGCGCGGCTGTGCCATGCGGACGCATAGCTGAGTACAATGGCAGCGGTAGAAGGCGATGAGAAAGAACGCCAACCCGAGTCCAGCCCTCATCAGGCGGGTTCGCGACTGTATTTCATACGGAGCGGCTTCTTGGACTTCTCCACAGAACCTGCCGTATTACACTCAAGGGACCGCCATGTCGTTCAGGGCACTCTTTCGCTGTGCAATGACCTGTTACATATTGACTGCCTCCACAGCATCGGGTCAGAAGATCTACTGGTCCGATATCGAGGACGAAGTCATCTACCGTTCCAATCTGGATGGTTCGGCCATGCAATCCGTTGCCGGGGGCAGCGCAGACACGATCGCTCTCGACATGGTCAACGACAGAATCTATTGGGGTGATGGCGGCGGTGCCTATTGGGCGCTCCTCAATGGTGTGGCTCCCGATCGAATCAGTATTCTTCCCTATTGGGTCCAAATAAGAGTCGATACCCAAGGCGAGTATCTGTATTTCGTCCGTAACGCCCCAAGTGCTCCACTAACGCGATCCGCGCTCGACGGTTCGCATCACGAGTTATTGGGAGAACCAGGCCTGCCAAGGCATGGGTTAGCTATTGACATAAACGCCGACGCGATCTACTTGCTTGACACAATCGGTCTGGCCAGCATCGTGCGAACGAATTTGGACGGTCTGGATCCTGTGGATGTATTGCACTTCGAGACGGGAGTGTTTCTTCAGGATGGACTGGAACTGGATACGTCCATGGGGCGACTTTTCTGGATCCAGAAGTACGCTGGGATTTTCTCATCAACGGTGGATGGTCGCGACGTCGTTGAGCTCACTGATCAAGAGGGCTGGAGCCTTGCTTTGGACGAGTCGAATGGCGTTCTCTATTGGGCAGATGCGGAGGGTATTTGGCGTATGCCCTCGGATGGGAGTGATAATCCTGAAATCGTCATTCACCGAGAAGCAAGGGCCGTGGCCATCGACCCACGCGTGTGCACCGGACATGGAAAACTTGTTGGGAACGAATGTGTCTGCGATCCAGGTTGGGGCGGAGCAGATTGTGATTGCTCCAGCATGGCGTGTCCTGCTGCCTGCTCCGGGAACGGAACTTGTGAGTGCGGAGTGTGCCTGTGTGAAGGGCCTTGGACGGGTGAGTCGTGCGCGACGGCCCCCGCGGGGACACTCTATATGACCTGCTGTGAAGACCAAGCCTCTGCTCCAACTGGTGAAAATACAAAGATGTTCATAGCTCAGGGAGGACAGGCGCGTGTTTTCGTCTGGCTGGCTGACGATCAACAACGCCAACTACTGAATGGCTATCAGCTTATCTGGCCTACATGGGCAACTCCAAAGCGGGGGGCAGTCGGCAGCGTAAGCTATGTCGATGAAGTAGGCGATTCCGCATGTACCAACTTCGGTCGTTTCTTCGGTCTTTCATGTGATCCAGGCAACCCAACAGCCTGCGGCGGCGCCCCGGATCATTGCATCCGAGGACATGGTGCGAGCGTTTTCCTGGATGCCGCGAGGCAGGATTATGTGTTCACCGGACATCCAGCCATTCCGGCAGTTTACGCGGAAGAAGCAATGTGGTTCGGCATGTTCTCGGCACTCGCCGATTATGCAGCGGGAGTTCAGGTTGAGCCAGGACCCAGATACCTTGCAGAGTTCATGCTCGAGGCGTCGGCAGGGGCTCACGGAGTGTTCGAGCTGGCTTTCAGCTTGACACCCCCTGCTACGGCATTGTTTACACCCGCCGCCACGGAATTCTTTGCCGACATGCAATCGCTCGAGGTTATCGTAACAGTCTGTGGCGACGGTGTTGCTGAAGGCGACGAAGATTGTGACGATGGAAACACGTTTGACGAAGATGGTTGCTCGAGTGCGTGCGAACGAGAGCCACCACCTGTCCCGGCAATGAGTCGAACTGCGATGGTCGCGTTCGTGCTCGTTCTACTGTGTGGCGTTATTCTGCTTGGAGCACGTTCATCGAGAGGTACACTAAATTCAGACCCAGGACAAGCGTGACCTGAGCGACGACCCCATGTGCGGTGAACCATGACGCCGCCTGTGCTATGCTGCTGGACGCTGGCGGGGTTCGGAGAGTGCCATGAACAGGATTCCCAATCGCATCGAGACCGTAGACGACGACGTTGCGGAAGTACTCCGTCGCAAAACACCGGCCGAGCGCCTGGCCATCGCGCACGGCATGTGGTCTTTCGCACGCTCCATGTTGCTCAGCAGTCTGCGAGGCAAGCACCCAGATTGGACCGAGCAGCGTCTTCACGAGGAGGCTGCGCGAAGGATGTCTCATGGAGCAGGCTGAGCTGTTCAAGTATGTCGTATCGCGCTTTGAGGAGCTGGCCCTGACCTATTTCATCACGGGATCCATGGCCACCATCACGTACGGTGAGCCAAGGTTTACGAACGACATCGACGTGGTGGCCCGAATCGGTGAGCTGCACGTGGAAGCGCTGTGTCAGGCTTTTCCGCTGCCGGAGTTCTACCTGTCAGCGGACGCCATTCGGAACGCCGTCCGATCCTCATCGCAGTTCAACATCATCCATCCTTCATCCGGATTGAAGATCGATGTCATGATCGTTGGTGGCGGCGAGTTTGATCGTAGTCGCTTGGCACGAGTCGTGCGCATTGCCGCAGCTGAAGACTGCGAAGCGTGGTTCGCGTCGCCGGAGGATGTCATCATCAAGAAGATGCAGTACTTCAAGGAGGGCGGCTCGGACAAACACATCCGCGACATCCGTGGTGTCTTCAAGATCATGGGCGACGAGTTGGATCAAGACTACATTCGAGAATGGGCGAGAACTCTAGGCCTCAGCGAAGTTCTCGAAGAGGTTCTGGAGCCCGGGAAGTAGCAGGGCACACGTTCTTGTGTCACGAGCTCTCGGCCGCGCGCATGTCATTCCCTGACATCTCCTGACATTGCACCAGTTCGGACCATGGCGGCGATTCCCTTTCGCATCACCAAGGGCAGCTTCGCCCAGGCGCAAACAACGGCTCTCAACTCCGAATCTCGCGCCAACTCTTGTGCAACATATGTGCAACACCACTCCTGTCCTTGACTCAAGTCGTTGGCGCCTTCATTATTGCGGCAATGGGTGCATGGGTTCGATTCGCATGCACTCCCGTTCGGTTCGCCTACGGCAGGCCGTGCGAGCGCAGCGAAGCACCGCTCAGAAGAGCGTAAGCTCTTCCGTGGACTACTGTTCCGCTTTCTACTGCGTAGCCCGACGTCAGCTCACAACACCCACAGTGGTGGGTCGAACACCCATCCAATCACCTTCTGAAGACACAAAAAAATCCTATTCCGATGCTGTCAGAACCATTGCGCTTCACCGATGACAGCAGTCCGTGCAATATATGTGCAATCTCTGGTGACCAAGAGAACGGACCACATGATCGGGACAAAGCTGGCATCCTACGAAATCAAAGGGCCACTGGGTAAAGGCGGGATGGGGGAAGTCTACCTGGCCCATGATTCGAAGCTTGACCGCAAGGTTGCGATCAAACTACTGCCAGCGTCTATGACGGACGACAACGAGCGTGTGCAACGTTTCGAGCGGGAGGCCAAGTTACTCGCCTCACTCAATCACGCCAACATCGCGCAGGTTTACGGGTTCGAGGAGTCAGGTGATCAGAAGATCATCGTTCTCGAGTACGTTGAGGGAGAGACGCTTGCTGCTCGATTGAAACGAGGCCGAGTTCCTGTCGAAGAATCCCTCGAAATCGCGAAACAGGTGGCCGAAGCGCTGGAAGCGGCACACGACAGTGGGATCGTTCATCGCGATCTCAAGCCGGGAAATATCATGCTACGTCCGGATGGCTCGGTGAAAGTGCTTGATTTTGGCTTGGCAAAGGTATTGGCGGAGGACTCGGTGGCTGAAACAGCTTCCGGTTCTCAGACCATCACCGCAAACCACACGAAGGCCGGTGCTGTTCTGGGGACGGCGCCCATACATGAGTCCTGAACAAACCCGCGGCGAGCCGCTCGACAAGCGCACCGACACATGGTCGTTTGGTGTGGTCGTCTATGAGTGCTTGACGGGACAGATGTTGTTTCGTGGCGAGACCACAACCGACTCGATGGCGGCGATCCTGCATCGAGATCCTGATTGGTCGGCGCTGCCGGTAGAGACGCCCCTGGCCATTCGACTACTCCTGCGCCGGTGCCTGCAGAAGAGCCGCAAGCGGCGCCTGCATGATATCGCAGACGCCAGAATCGAATTCGAGGATGCAATCACCCTGCCCGCTGGAGACGCGGTCGAGGCGGGATTCACCGCAGCCGGAAGTCACGGCGTTCCGGTGCGCGGGTCATCGATTCCAGCACGCACAGCCCTCGTGGGGGTGGTAGTTCTAGCAGCATTGGCGGGCTGGCTATTGAAACCAGAACCCGATCAACCGCCTCGGCTTCTCAGGAAACTGGACATGCATGTGGCGGGCGCTCACCCCAACGAACGCCTTTGGCCGGTGATCTCGCCTGACGGAACGCGGGTCGCCTACGTGGCCGGCGGAGGATTGTGGATCAGGCCGCTGCACGAACTCGAACCCATTCGGCTGCCCGGTACAGATGATGCCCAGTTGCCGTTCTGGTCACCGGACAGCAGTCAGATCGGCTTCTATTCCGAGGGACGATTGTGGCGCACGCCGGTCACCGGCGGTACTCGCACCTCGATCTGCACTGCTCCTGATCGGGAATTTACCAACGCCAGCGGCGCCGTGTGGCTGCCCGATGGTCGCGTGGTGTTCACGGCAGCGTCGGGCGGACCGCTCTGGGAGGTACGCGCCAATGGTGGTCGGCCAACTGAAATCATCAACCCCGCCTCCCACGATATTCGTGACTTTCACAACGCCAGCGCTCTACCCGACGGAAGCGGCATCTTGACGGTGCTGCATCGAGAGTGGGCCGGGCCGGCGGATGCAATTGTGATCGTACGGGACGGTGCGTTCCAGGTTGTCCACGAACACCCTGGCGAGGAACTTTGGACGCCGACCTATGCGGACGGGTTCATCTTGTACGGCCGCATAATCGAAAGCGCCGCGATCTGGGCCGTTCCGTATTCACTAGAGACGCGAACAGTCAGCGGCATGGAGTTCCTTGTAGCGGAGTCCGCGGATAATCTCAGCGTTTCCGACGACGGGACACTTGTGTTCGGCGCTAGCACAGACGCAAGCCCCGCGGAACTCGTATGGGCCGATCGATCGGGTGAGGTCATCGAAGTGATCGGGAAGCCTCGGTACGGCCTGCGCGATCCCCATGTGTCGCCCGACGGTGCATGGGCCGCGGTCGGATCTAGGGGTACGGGCGTCTCACAACTCTGGTTGTACGATCTGGGGCGTGGGACCACCAGACCCTTTGATACAGGCGGTTGCAGCGCTCGCTTCTCATCCTGGCTTTCGGATAGTCGCTTGGCGTATAACTGCGACGGCAAGACCTTTGCCCGAGCACCGCTCGGGTCCGACTCACCGGAGCAGATCTTCAACGGCCCGACCATGACGATTTCCGATGACCTGCGTTTCGCGGCCGTCGAGCACCGCGGCGAGACGGGATTGGACTTGTACTACTACGATCTCCAACAAGGCGATGAGGCCCTGCCTCTAATCACATCGGGTGCCTTGGAGGACAACGCAGCCATCCGACCGGGTAGTGGCTGGTTAGCGTACAAATCCACCGCGACCGGCCGGTCGGAAATCTACGTCATGAAGTTTCCTTCGGGCGAAGACAAGCGTCAGGTCAGTCTCAATGGAGGTGGCATCGCTCACTGGAATAAGTGCGGGGACGAGTTGTTTTTTCAAACGAATCTCGCGAATGAGACCGAATTGATGGCCGTGGCTGTCACCACTGATCCGGAGTTGCAGATTGGCGAACGCACCCGCCTGTTCGGAACGTCGGATTCGCAAATCAACCTGCACCGAGGCTGGAGCGTGTCTCCGGATGGACAGCGGATCCTCGGCATCCGCCCCGTTGCGGTCGAGTCCGAGACGCGACTCCTGACCGTCATCGAGAACTGGCACCTCGAGTTTGCAGCACCTTGATGTTTGCGACAATTGCGTGGGCTACCCGCCTGAGATACCACACGGTTCCTCATCGAGCAGCAGGAGCGTCATAGCTCCGAGCGTTTGTCACTCTCTGACACCGTCTGATACTGCAGCAGTTTGTACCAAAGCTGCGATCCCTTTTCGCATTGCCAAGGCAGCTTCGACCAAGAGCAAACCACTATGCGTGTGATCAGGACCCTGTTTCCGGCGGCCTTGGCGACGATGCAGATGGTCGGTTGTGCATCGACTGCAAGACGCGACCTAGCGTACGAACCGCATCCCGAGGCGCAGGCGGCATCGGCGTCACTTCTCAGGACGGATGAGAGATTCTCAAGGGCCTTGCATGACAAAGAGGCATTTGCCGAATACATTTCTTCAGATGCATATTTCCTGAAGCCGGATGTTCCCGTGGCACATCAGTGCCCACTCCATCACAATGATTCTGTTGTCGAACATGTCGTAGATCCAGAACTTGAAAGACAGGAGTTCTCGACGACACTTGTGGAAACCTGGTCCAGATTTGAGAGGAGAAACGAAAGTGATGACTGACCTGAAATGCCGTTCCGTGCTCGTGCTGGTCGTACCGCTGGTTGTCCTGTGGGTTTGTCTCTCTCTTTCGCCTGTACTCCAGGCGCAAGCCGAGAAGGAGAAGGCCATCGTCGTTCAGTACCTCGAGATCGTGACTGCCGATGTGGACACGACGTGCTCTGCCTTGGAGAAAGTGCACGGCGTTCGGTTCGGCAAACCGGTGGCCGAGTTCGGCAATGCCCGCACGGCGACATTAATAGGCGGCGGCTGGATTGGTGTGCGCGCGCCGATGCGTGCGGACGAAAAACCCGTAGTCCGCCCCTATGTGTTGGTGGACAACATCGAGGCCGCCCTGAAGGCGGCGGAGGCGGCCGGAGGTCATATTGCGATGGCGAGCACGCCAATCCCTGGCCGCGGCACATTTGGCATCTACATCCAGGGAGGCATTGAGTATGGTCTGTGGAAACATCCGTAAGCGCATTGTTGATTAGTATTGTGGCGATGGCTGCGTCCTCAATTGCCATATCCCGCCGGCGGGTTCGTGCTCAAACACAAAGCCTTCGCGGCATTCCGCTCTGCAGTGCGGGCATCTGCCGAGTGTTTTGTGCCGTAACATTCCTGGTGTTCAGCAGTGGTCGTCATTGTTCATCCTCCATCCAAGGTGGTTGACGGACTTGCTGCGATCTCAGTTGCGAAGTATCTACGGCGTAGCCAGAATGCCAGGTTCACCAGGCCAATCATCACCGGGACTTCGACGAGAGGCCCAATGACTGCCGCGAACGCAACACCCGAGCCAATTCCAAACACCGCGATAGCCACGGCAATGGCGAGCTCAAAATTGTTGCTTGCCGCCGTGAATGCAATCGTGGTCGTCTTCGAGTAATCAGCTCCGAGCGTCTTACCCATCCAGAACGAAACCAGGAACATGACCACGAAGTAGATGCACAGCGGTATCGCGATACGAACGACATCGAATGGCAGTGCAACGATGTAGTCTCCCTTGAGCGAGAACATCACCACGATGGTGAACAGCAGCGCGACCAGCGTGATCGGAGAAATCGTCGGGATGAACTTCGTCTCATACCACTCACGCCCTTTGCTCTTGAGCATCAGCACTCGCGTGGCCATGCCAGCTAGAAACGGAATACCGAGGTAGATCAAGACGCTCTGTGCAATCTGGCTGATGGTTACCTCGACCACGGCACCGGCCAGACCAAAGAGCGGCGGCAGCACTGTGATGAAGAGCCATGCGTAAATGGAAAAGAAGAGCACCTGGAACACTGAATTGAAGGCCACGAGGCCAGCAGCGTACTCCGTATCTCCCTTGGCCAGGTCGTTCCAGACGATGACCATGGCGATGCAGCGCGCAAGCCCAATCATAATGAGCCCGACCATGTATTCCGGGTAACCACGGAGAAACAGAACCGCTAGAGCGAACATCAAGACCGGGCCGATGACCCAGTTCTGCACCAGCGAGAGACCAAGCACGCGGAAGTTACGAAACACGTCCCCGAGTTCCTCGTACCTCACCTTTGCAAGAGGAGGGTACATCATCAGGATGAGACCAAGAGCAATCGGGATGTTGGTCGTGCCCACCTGAAAACGATTGATGAAGCCTTCCACCCCTGGGAGGAGATATCCAGCCGACACACCTGCTGCCATCGCCAGGAAAATCCACAGCGTCAAGTATCGGTCCAAGAATGACAGTCTTCCGTCGCATCGATTTTCCATAACCGGTTTCTCTCTATTCATGTGTTTCATGACCCGCTCATATCAATTGCCGCATGGCCATGTCGCCATAGATGCCTCGAAATAAAAACGCTCTTCAGCACAATCTGTGGAAGCCAAGTAGCTCTCTCCCGGCTTCTGACTCTGGAGCTGGCCAGGGATGCCCTGTGCGCCCCGTCCCCGTCATCGTCAGCCATGGGCCCTCCGGGCCCGAACGACGCTGATAGCGCCGGAGCTCCAGGGGCTCATCGGCGATCGGGTTGTGAATGAGCATCGTTCGAAGCCCGTAGAATGTTGTTGCTTAACACGACGTTCGTGGCCATTTGTCACGCACTTGGACACCTGCCCCAACCAAGACTCGACCACAGATTCTGCTGAGGAGGCAACAAAGAGCCTCTCAGACGCCCATCGCTGTACGCTGAGCTTTGAGATTCTCCTTGAGCACACTCTCGATACAGCCAAAAAAGCCGTCGAGGCACGTACAGGTCACTCGATAAAAGCTCATCGACCCCTCTTTCCGTACTGCGATGAGCCCCGCTTCTTTCAAAACGGACAGATGTTTCGAAACCGTCGATTGGTCGGCCCCCACAAGTTCCGTCAGGTCGTACACACAGGTTTCCTTTTCCTGAAGGGCATCTAGAAGCAATAGCCGTGTTGGATGGGCGAGGGCTTTGGCGACCTTCGCTCGGGCTTCGTAGAGTTGTTGTGACTTCCGTTTCATGGCTATATGGCAATTGTACCATTAAGCCATGGAGTGTCCACTTGTTTCTCTGAACCGCCAGACCAGGGCTGTACACATGGCCCCCGAGTTCCCCAAGCGGGCAAGTAGCTCATGAGGTCGGCCGGCCAGGAACGTAACGCCGTATGCAGAGTGCCCGGGGACGGTGTTGGTCACAGGTGATAAGCGATCGGTTCCTGACGACTGCGACTAACCGGACGACCATTGATACGGCTTGCACCTGACATCACCAGCAGCCCGGTCAGGCCCAGGCTGGCGAATCCGCTACCGCATGCCCCGGTCATACTCCTGGGGCTGAGCACCTCCGGCACAGAGATCACCACCAGCTCGACCGAACTGCTGCCATAGCGCACGTCGAACCCGACGCCTTGTTCGGAGGCGTCATTGTCGACGACCGCGAACGCTCCGCTCACCGAAGTTGCAGTCAGGATTTCGAAGCGCTCATCGAGCTGTGGAACGAAATCGTTCGACAGGCGGATGCTGAGCATGCCGTCCAGTTCGGCGCGGCCTGCAACCCTCAGTGCATCGTGATTGATCGGGCCGATCTGGATGTCCAGGGTCGCCATGGATCTTTGTTCGTAGTCACCGACCACGTCGAATGTACCGTGTTGCGCATTGTTGCCAGGTGCGACGGTGCCGGCGTTGATCATATCGAACTGAAATTGACCACTGCCGCCAATATGGCCTCCAGGCAGGAAAGTAACGCGATCAACACTCAGCCGGCCACCTTGTTCAACCGCCAACGCGGTTGTCACGATGACAGAGGCTGACCCGTTTGCCGCACGCTGATTCGTACTGTTCGGTCCTGTCACGACCACCTCGTTTCCCAGGAGGTTCCCACCAGCTCCCACACAGATGGTTCCGGATTCGATGCGGCCGGAGTTGTTGATCACGGCGTCCCCGTTGCTGCCTGCCTCAATGGTCCCGGTATTGATCCACGCGCAATCTTCCCCGACATCGACCGCGCCGGTCGCGCCAGCGGCGGAGCCGAGCACTGCATCAGTCGTTTCAAGTCTGGCGCCGTCGCGGAGAATGATGCTGCCGGCGGAGTTAACGAAGCTTCCAATCTCGAGATTGCCCTGGATGGTCCAGAGCGTGCCTTCGCCCGAAACATTGACTCGACCATCTCCGTCTCCGTCTGGGATGATGACATCCCAGCAGGTGGCGTCCGCGCCGTCGGACATGTCCAGCACGGCCGTCCCGATCGCACCGACCGTCAATGTCGAGTTAATCGATTGATCCCAGAAGGTACCCGATCCGGACACTGCTGCGCGGGTGGTCTCGTCCGGTTGCCCGGCGGATATGATCAACAGGCCGTCGGCTTCGAACGTCCCGCCTGCCTCGATCTTCAGTGCCGGGTCGAAGGCGCTCGTGATCGTGTGTACTGTTCCTGTTGCACTCAGCGCCGCACTGGGTCCCTGGACCTCGCACGAGCCACCTATGAGCTCGAGTGCCCCTGCAACCGTGGTGTTACCCGATACTCTCAAGAGTGTTTCCAGGCCGGCATCTGGATGACCGACGACCACAGATCCGTCGATCTCCAGAATCCCATCGGTCTCGACATACAGTATGCCATTCTCATCTTTCTGCGTGGCCAGATGCAGGTTACCATCACATACGATCCGGCCGTCATTGATGCTCAGTGTCGGTAAGTTACCGGTTCCTCCAATATCGACCGCCGGACCGTCAAAGCAGTTGCCTGCGAGGGTGTAGCGGTGTCCAGCGAGCTCCAGGGTGATGTTATCAAAGACGTTGACCAGGGAATCGTTGGTCACATCTTCTGAAAACTCGATCGTGTAACGATACTCATCGAGATTGTTACTGAACCCTCCAATCGAAAAACTGACGGTATCATCCTTGTCCGGCACCCGCCCGACTTCCCAGTTGAGTGCGTCGTCGTATGATCGGCCGTCGCCGCCGTTGTCCCAGTTCATGGTCGTGTTGTCTTCACAGGAAACTGCGGACACGACGCCGTCGCCGAACTGCCAGGTTCCTGTGTTCGAGGTTCCGTCGTCCCACGTTCCGGAACCAGAGCAGGAACCCGCGTCGAACGTGCCCAAACCGAATGTGGATACCGCCTGACCGCCCGGTTGGATGGCGAAGCCGCCCGGGAATGCCGAGCCTGCGACGTGTGGCCTGCACACGATATTGCGGTCCGGACCTGGTTCACAGGTCATGTCATGCGTTTCGGTAAAGTCTCCCTGGTAAGTGTTGATGCAGGTACGCTCAAAAGCATTGAAGCAAGTGCCGGTTGATGTACAACATACACCGACGACTCGGCCGTCTTGCATCTGCGTGAAAAAGCCCTGGATGAAATCAGGGCAGTTGCTGAAGTCCTGCGCGCTAGCCGGTGTCGCCATCAACGCGACGACAACGAGTGTGCCTCCCAGGATTCGCAGCGGTGTGGACAACGGACTTGTCGTACGGATCGTGTTCATGGCAATGGTCCTTTACGCTTTGAAGGGCTTCACGCCCAGCATGCTCGTCTCACCAGCCTGCGCGTTGATGGCACACCCCTTTCGCGCTGCCCCATGGTGGGTCCGACACCCTGTCGGACGGTTCCTGCTGGACCATCCGGATCCAGGCTCATTTTCCATCAGGATTCTTCAGAGAATTGGGCTGGTGAGCAGAGTGGAGGCTCACGACAACGGGACGCCGTGGTACAATTGTGTGCAACTGGTTGCCCGGGAATGAGATGGCGAGAGCTCAGGACGACATAAGCAATCTTCTCGCCCGGATGGGCGAGGGTGGCGGGGCGCAGGCTGGCCGGTTGTTGCCCCTGGTGTATACCGAATTGCGCGGTCTCGCCGGAGCCTACCTGCGGCGGCAGCGTCGCGACCACACGCTTCAGGCGACCGCCCTTGTGCATGAGGCGTACATGCGTCTTGCGGAACGGGATGATGTCGCCTACCAGGACCGGGGTCATTTCTTTCGCGCCGCGGCCAAGACCATGCGCCATGTCCTGCTCAATCACGCGGAGCGCCGCGGGGCGCTCAAGCGCGGTGGAGGTCGTGGACCACTGCGGCTGGAGGAAACCGCCGCGTTGGCTGAGATCAAGGATCTCGACTTGCTCGCTCTCGAAGAGGCGCTGACCCGGCTGACCGAGGTGGATGAACAGGCGGGCCAGGTCGTCGAGTTGCGCTTCTTCGGAGGGTGCACAATTTCTGAGGCAGCTCAATGCTTGAACATCTCGACCTCCGCAGTCGAGCGCGATTGGCGGGCAGCGCGTGCCTGGCTTCGCAGTCAAATGGCCGATTGACATGGACGCTGGGCGCTGGCAACAGATCAGGAGTGTTTTTGAAGCGGCAATCGCGGTGGGCCCGGAGCAGCGCGCTCGTTTTCTGGAGCAGGCCTGTATCGGGGACCCCGATCTGTGCGCCGAAGTCGTGCGGATGATCGAAGCCGACGACGACGATCGGTTTCTGGAATCGCCGCCGCTGGCAGGATCGACTATTGACCACATGGCGCCAACGCCCGCGGGCGACGATTGCACTCGTGGCGTTATCATCGAGCGCTATCGTCTGATCCGGAAAATCGGAACCGGAGGCATGGGCACCGTCTGGCTGGCTGAACGCGCCGACGAACAGTTCGACAAACAGGTGGCCCTCAAACTCATCAAGAGGGGGATGGATACTGACGACGTTCTGGTGCGATTCTGCAACGAGCGCCAGGTGTTGGCCAATTTGGACCATCCCAATATCGCGCGGCTGCTCGACGGCGGAGCGACGCCGGATGGGCGGCCCTTTCTGGTCATGGAATATGTCGACGGCATTCCCATTGACTCGTATTGTGCAATCAACAATGTGAGTGTTGACGAGGTCTTGCGCTTGTTCGTCACCGTGTGCTCCGCGGTGCACACGGCCCATCAGAGCCTGGTGGTGCACCGCGACCTCAAGCCGGGCAATATACTGGTCACGCCACAGGGAGCACCCAAACTGCTTGACTTCGGTATTGCCAAGGTGCTCGATCTGGACGAATCGATGCGCACGTTAGCGAAGACCGCCACCGACGTGCGCTTGATGACGCCACGTTATGCCAGCCCCGAGCAAATTCGAGGCGAGCCGATCACCACGGCGACAGATATCTACTCGCTTGGCGTCATTCTGTACGAACTACTGACCTGCCAGCACCCCCACGACACCACAACTGGAACACACAGCGAGTTCGAACGGGCCGTTTGCGAGCAGGAGCCAGTTCGCCCCAGCAGCATGGTCTCGACATCAGGCCGAACATCCGGCGACGACAGTTCAACAGGCGGATCAACATGGCCGGTGCAGCAGCGCCGCGGAATCCGTCGACGGCTGGTGGGTGATGTGGACAACATCGTACTCAAGGCCCTGAGCAAAGATCCGGTACGGCGCTATACTTCCGCGGAGCAGCTGGGATTGGACATCGAGCGTCACCTGCGCGGGCTACCCATCAATGCCCGGCCAGACACGATGCGCTATCGCACTGGAAAATTCGTTCGTCGCAACAGGGTCGCAGTGACTTGTGGAATCACATTGTTTGTTATTCTGCTTGCGGGACTGATCGCGGGCTGGACCCTGTATCGCCAAACTGAAGCCGCGCGCAAACTGGCCCGCGCCGCCCAGGTCGAAGCTGAATGGCAGGCCTATGCATCGGGGTTGGCGGCCGCAGATGCAGCGTTGGGTGAGGTGCATCGACCCCATGAAGCCCGGCGCTACCTCGATTCCACGCCGGCGGACCTCCGCGGGTGGGAGTGGACCTACCTTTCGAATCGTATCGATCGCAGTCTGTGGAACGACCGTACACAAGGGCGACCCATGGCGCTGGCCGTCAGTCCAGACGATCGCATGGTCGTGGTGGGCTCGGGCATGGGCAGTTCGGGATATCTTCAGTGGTGGGACATGCAGTCAGGCGTGGCGCTGGCCACACAAACGGTGGGGCGGACGGTGGTCGATGCGGTGGCATTCAGTGCAGATGGGCAACTGCTGGCCACAGGGGAGCGGGACGGGACCGTGAGGTTGTGGGATGCACAACGGCGTGAACAACTTGTTGCATTGACGGGACACGACCACTTCGTACGTGCGGCGGTGTTCTCGCCGACGGCGCCACTGCTGGCGACTGCCGATAGCGCAGGCAGTATTCGATTGTGGGATACGCGTGAACACACCGAGGTCGCACACTGGACAGCTCATGAAGGAGCAGTTTTTTGTCTCGCGATCAGTGATGAGGGCACACTGATAGCGAGCGGTGGCGACGATGGGATGATTCATACATGGGATCTCGCACACCACACACAGGTGCATTCTCTCGCGGAGCACAGCGCGACGGTACGTGCGCTCGCATTCGCTACAGGTGATGAGCTCGTATCGACCGGCGCTGACAACCTGGCGATTCGGTGGGATCTGGAGAGCGGTTCAGAGATCGGACGTGTCGCCGGGCCACGCGAGGCGCGGTGGACGTTGGCGCTGTCGCGCGCGGGTCGCTACGCTGCATCGGATGCGGAAGATAACGCCGTTCGAATCTGGGACACACGTACCAGCGCGATCGTGGGTTCCTTGCGTGGCCACCGTGAGGCGTCTGCGGCGCTATTTGGTGCCGTCTTCAGCGCGCACGATTCTCATGTCTTCACGATCACCTGGGAGCGCGAGGTGTGCGGCTGGCACGTGTCGGGTTGCCCGAGTCATCGTGCAGGCAGCGCACAAGGAGTTCCTGCGGTCATGGGGCAGAGGGTCGCACTCGCCCGATCTCGGGATGGCAGCATGCTCGCAACCGGTGGCGTCGATCAGGGTATCCGGCTATGGGATCCGCAGACTCTGGTGGTCCTCGCTGCGATCGACAGCGTGGGCTGCAGGATAAACGACTTGAGTTTTGGGCCGGATGGGACGTGGCTCGCTGGCGGCGCCGAGGATGGCACCGTGCGGTTGTGGGATACCATGACCGGGTCCCAACGCGCTCAATGGGACGAGGGCAGTCGTGTCGTCGATGTCGATGTTAGCGTGGATGGATCCTTGATCGCCGCCGTCTCCACGCGTCAGACGGTCGGCGTGCGCCATACGGCCACCGGTGAAACAGTCCTGCGCATCGATCAAGCCGAGGGTGCACCCAGTTGTGTCATGTTCGATTCGCGCGGCAGCGTGCTCATCTGCGCCGGCACGGCAAGGAAGAATACCGTATTCTCGGTGTGGGACATTGCACGGGCAGAAGAACAGAGGCGCTTCGAGGTTCCCGGCGCAGTCCATTCTCTGAACCGCACGGCCCACAATGACACCATCATGTTAGCAATTGGACCGAATGCGGCCGTGCTCAACTGGCAGACAGGAGAAATGGACCTGGTGTCCAGACCTGTCGGGGCGGCATGGGCTGTTCTGGGGATGGGCATGACGGCGCAGGAAGATCGAGTCGTGACCGCTTCCACCGAGGGCATCCTGAGGCTGTGGGACGCACGTCGCCAGCAGTGTGTGCTCATGCTTCGAGAGCTCATGACCCACGAGCGTCAGCGCGACGTCGTGTTTGGGCCCAATGATCGTTGGATAGCGGCCATTTCCAACGGGAGGCCTGACATCAACAAAGCAGCGGTCATCGGGATCTGGGATACCGCGCCTCCCTCTGACCGTGTAGCTCCCGAGGAAGTGATGCGCTTGCTCAGTCTCACCGGAAATCACGACACGATCGCGCGACGTGTCGAGGACAACGCGGCCTTGACCCGTGAACAGAAGAGCGCTGCCCTGCGCGTGTTGACCCGTGTGGCTCCCGGACGACGCGTCACCGTGCCAGCTGCGCAGCAAACGCCCCTACGGCAGGCCTCGATTGTGGCACAGCGCGGCTCGTTCCTGCATAATCGTCTTGTGTCAAACCCTGGTAGACCCTGAACTTGAAAGACGTCACCCGCATCTTGAATGCGATCGAGGAAGGCGATACACAAGCGGCTGAAGAGCTGCTTCCCGCCGTGTACGACGAACTGCGCAAACTGGCCACGCAACGAATGCGGCAGGAAGCGGCCGGGCACACGCTCCAGGCCACAGCCCTCGTTCACGAAGCGTACATGCGGTTAGTGGGTGAACACACGAACACGCGTTGGGATGGCCGCGGGCATTTCTTCGCCGCCGCCGCCGAGGCCATGCGGCGAATCCTCATCGACCATGCCCGGGCCAAAGGCGCGGTGAAACGCGGTGGCGGGCTACAGAAGCTCCAACTGGAGCCTGGTGATCTGACTATCGAGAACGCTCCCGTCGAGCTTCTCGATCTCGACGATGCCCTGACCAAGCTGGCCAAGGAGGATCCTGTCAAGGCAGATCTCGTCAAGCTGCGATTCTTCGCCGGGCTGACCCTCGATGACGCGGCCGCAGTCCTCGATATTTCTCCAGCAAGCGCCGACCGCTACTGGGCCTACGCCCGCGCCTGGCTGTTCGACGCCATCGACCAGGGGCGCGACCAATCAAGCACTTAGGGAATTCTCGATTTCCTGAGGCCGAGTGGGCCGTTCTTCCGCATTGACGGGCATGTCAGCAACTCTGATAGAATGGCCGTTCGAGACGGAGTCAGCCCATGAGCACATCCGGGCCCGCTGCGGAACACATCTTCAACACGGCAAGGAACATCGCGGCACCGCGCGAACAGGCTGCCTATCTCGATGCCGCCTGCGGCGACGATGCGTCCTTGCGAGTCCGCGTCGACGCCCTGCTCGCAGCCGAAGCGCAGGCCGGCAACTTCTTGAAGAGTGCCGAGTCGGATCCGGACGCAACACAGCCGCGGAGCGGCCCTGCACCGGACGCGCACTTGCCCGCCGAGCAGACCGGCCACACCATCGACCGCTACAAACTCCTCGAACAAATTGGCGAGGGGGGATTCGGCACGGTGTGGCTGGCCGAGCAACGTGAGCCGGTCAAGCGCCGCGTGGCGCTGAAAATCATCAAGCTGGGCATGGACACCAGGCAGGTCATCGCCCGCTTCGAGGCCGAGCGGCAGGCGCTGGCGCTGATGGATCATCCCAACATCGCCAAAGTGTTCGACGGTGGTGCGACAGATACCGGGCGGCCGTACTTCGTGATGGAGTACATCCGCGGTATTCCGATCCTCGATTACTGCGACACCGAGAAGCTGGACACCGCCGCGCGCCTCGAACTGTTCATCAATGTGTGCCACGCCCTGCAGCACGCCCACCATAAGGGCATCATCCATCGCGACATCAAGCCGAGCAACGTCATGATCACGCTGCACGATGGCCAACCGGTGCCCAAGGTCATCGATTTCGGTATCGCCAAAGCGACCAACACCGAGTTGACGCAGATGACGCTGTTTACCCAGCACCGCCAGATGGTCGGCACACCGGCGTACATGAGTCCCGAACAAGCAGAGATGTCGGGCCTCGATATCGACACGCGCAGTGATGTTTATTCACTCGGCGTACTGCTCTACGAGCTGCTCACCGGCACGACGCCGTTCGATGCCGATGAGCTGTTGAACAAAGGTTACGCCGAGATGATGCGCATCATCCGCGAGCAGGAGCCGCACAAGCCGTCGACCCGCCTGTCCTCGCTGGGCGACACCGCCACGCGCACCGCCGAGCAGCGGCGCAGCGATACGAACAAGCTCAGCCTGCTTCTGCGTGGCGACCTCGACTGGATCGTGATGAAGTGTCTGGAGAAAGACCGTACGCGGAGGTATGAAACGGCCAACGGGCTGGCAGCGGATGTCCGGCGTCACCTGAAGGATGAGCCTGTTATTGCCGGTCCGCCGAGCGCAAGATATCGCTTGCGGAAGTTCACAAGACGCAACCGCGGTCAAGTTGTTGCAGCAGGTATCATTGCTGCCACGCTGCTAATGGGTGTCGTGGGCACAACTGGAGGTTTGTTGTGGGCTCTGAGCGAGAAGGATCGCGCCGATGAATCCGCACAAACGGCGATACTGGCTGCGCAGGCCGAGGCCGCAGCAAGACTCGAAGCGCAAGGCAACGAGCAACGTGCCATCGCAGGGACTAAGCGTGCCGAACGAGAGTTGGTGCGGGCGACTGAGGTCAAGCGCCTGATCACTAACATGCTTGGCAGCGTGAGCCCCTACGTAGCGCAAAACGCGGACATCACACTACTCAAGGGTATACTTGATGACACGGCAGCGCGACTGGCCAAAGGAGAGGTCAAGGACGAACTCGTAGCCGCGGAGCTGCATCACGTCGTGGGCCAAGTGTATCGTGACCTCGGAGTCTATGACGCAGCCGAGGTTCACCTCCTCATTGCGAGCGAAGTCACCAGACGCCTTCTGGGTGAAGAGGACCCGCGAACACAGAGTGTCATGAACCATCTGGGAATGCTGTATATGAACACAGGTCGAGAGGATGACGCCGAGGCGATCTACCTGAGGTTCGTGCAGATCGAGAAGCACGTGTGGGGTGAGGAGCACCGCGAAACACTGAGCTCTATGAATAATCTGGCCGCCGCATACCTCAGTCAAGGCCGGTATGCCGAAGCCAAGGCCCTGTTGCTCCCGAGAACACTGGAGCTCATGAAGCGCGCGTTTGGCGAGGAGCACCATAACACGCTCCAGTGTATGCACAACCTGGGAGTGCTATACCAGGCTTTGGGCCGCTGCGCTGACGCCGTGGCTCTTCAGGGTGAGGGCCTGGAGATCACCAAGCGCGTGCACGGCGATGAACATCCGGAAACGCTGAAGTTCATGCACAACCTGGCTGCGGTCTACATTCTGTGTGGCCGGTACGCCGAGGCCGAGTCATTGTGTCAAGAACTGCTTGAGCTTCACAGCGGCGTGCTGGGCGAGGAGGACCCACAGACGCTCGCTACGGTCGGCAATCTGGGTGCACTGTACAACAGACTGAACCGTTTCGACGAAGCGCGTAGGATGTTCGAGCCCAGTTTGCCCGTCATGCGACGGAGTCTCGGCATACGACACTCATACACGAAGAACTCGATGCGCGGACTCGCTGCGGCATATGATGGGCTCGGACGCCGCGATGATGCATCGCCGCTCTATCGTGAGCTGCTTGATGTTCAACTCGCCGCAGCCGAGGAACAGAACGCCAATGCGGACACGATCAACGAGGCAGCTTGGGTGCTGCTTACACACGAATACGAGGAAATGCGTGACTCAGCACGCGCGCTACGCCTGGCTGAGCGCGCGTGTCGTGTGGAAGAAGAGGAGGGCGGCGCCGAGCTGTGGGCCTATCTCGACACGCTGGCGCTCGCCCAGCATCGAACCGGTGACACCGCCGCAGCTGTGAAGACGCAGCGCCGCGCGATCGAGCTCATGCCTGAGGACCAAGCCGATCCCGAGATGGCTGGTCGACTGGCCCAGTATGAAGCAGTGCTCTCTACACGAGGCGAATCAGTCAACGCGGGAGACGGAGAATGACTTGCGATGCTGAGTCCATCTTCACCGCTGCGCGACGGTGCCCAACTGAAAAGCGTGCCGCCTATCTCGATGCCGCCTGCGGTGACGATGCTTCTTTGCGTGCCCGCGTCGACGCCCTGCTTGCCGCTGAAGCGAATACGCGTAAACGGCGAACGCGGGTTGCCGACCCTGACGCTACTGCCTGCTAATTGGCCAGTACACTGGGAAATGGGCGTACGCTGCGCGTTCAGGTAGGTTCGCTGAACACAAGCGCGTAGCCATGCGGATCGACGCACGAAAACTCACGTCGCCCGTACTCGAAAGTCTGCGGCCCCCAGAGAATCTTGGCGTGCGGCCGCACGCGTTCAAGTATTTCATCAACGCTATCTACGTCAAAAACGATCTGCCCGGTGAGTTTCGGCGGATCGTGCCACAGTGTAGCGTCAAAGATGATTGACACGTCTCCATTGTCCAAGATGCACAGCGTGGGGTCATCCTCAGGGTCCACGGTGTCGACCGTGAAGCCGAGAACTTCAGTGTAGAAGGCGATCGCTCGCCTCATATCATTTGTCGCGAAAAACGGCGTTGCTTTTCTGAAACTCGGCCTATCCACCCGTGCACTCCGCATTGGTCACCCTGTGCATCGATTCATGGAGTTTCTCGGCAATGACGCCTGCCGCGAACCGCTCGGGGTCGGCACGGTCTTTCCCGCCGAGTTGGTGCCACCACTCAACGGGCTTGGGCGGAAGCTCATCCCATGTAGCGTCTTTGTCATAGAAGAAGTAGATGTCCCATGCCGGGCCAGAGTTGATGAGCCCTTTGGCAAAATCTCTTCCGGCATTATGCGTCGGGAATGGATCGTAATAGTGTTGCACGCGTGGATCACTGATCGTTTCTGCAATACGCTGTGCTGTGTTCTCGTTATCGTTGAAGCCCGGCATCTGAATCCAGACCAGGCTCACGCTGATGTCGGCCTTGGGGAATTCCTGAATGATCGACTGCAGTACCGCACGGGCACCAATCACGCAGCCCGGTCATGTCGGTGACAGAATGGCCACGAATCGTGGCTTGCCCGCGTGGGCGTTGAATCGCTTCTTGAGAGGCTCAATCGAATGTGCAATCGAGGTCACTTGAACAGTGGGGTCCGGAGTCGCCTCCGGTAGCTCGACACCCATCATTGAAGGCGTCAGGCGAATGTGGTTCAGCTTGCCGGTTGATTGTTCCAGCTCGAACATCGCTCGAAGCTTCGTATCCGAGTTCGTTCCGAGAACTTCGACCGTGACATTACGGTCTCCGTCGTGTTCGATGCCTCGTACCTGGAAGCGGCCCCATCCGGCATACAGTTCCTGGTATTGATGGATCCGATCGTCCATCGATCTGCTGTACAACGCGGAGGCGGATCGATTGTCGCGTTCGAATTCCCGCATCTTCTCCGGATCGCCCGAGTTGAATGCGTCGATATAGCCCTTGGCCACGCGACCGGCAGTCGTATCTGGAAAGACAATGTCTACACCGGAGACCTGTTCCTCGGCTGTTCGAGGTCCCGTATCACTGCCGGGCGATAACCGGTAGATGATGATCCGGTCGGGCTCGTTCTGAATCGCGGCAAGCGCTATGTTCGATTCCTCTTCGCTGGCCTCCGACACATCGTATCCTCCCAGGTACAGAAACTGGATGACCCGCTCGGACGTGATGGCCATGTCATTCGCCAGAACACGAACGAGATTCGTATTGGGAACAGATTCTGCGAGGATGACGCCCTTCATCGCCCGTAGGGCTTCCTTGGCTCCTGCCACGTCGTTGGCTGCGACCCGAACGACGATGAAGTGTGCTGGAATCGCGTCTCCCGTGCAGTCAGGCGTGGCTGTCGGCGGATCCGTTTCCGCGAGCAGGAAATTGATGGGAAGAACCGTCAGACAAAGCACCAGCACGATACGGGACATCGTCAACGCCTCCTGTGTGGGTTGGAAGGGACCTGGATAAAGACTCTCCCGTTCAACGTATCCGCTCAGGAGTTCGTCTTGAATCGTGTCCATTGTTCTGTATCTCAATCTACACCTCGAACCCCGGCACTCCGCGTTGAAGAGCTGGACGCTGAGTCGCAGCGCGAACTACGACGGTATGGCGTTATCGAGTTCTTCGAACGCCAAAGGCCAGTTCTCCTGATGCGCGTCGCGAGACCTTTCGTTTACAAAGCCCGAATGCGTAAGATGAACCCTTGTGCCACTATCCGTGGGTGTTAGCTCGACTCGAATGACCGTCTCCGCACCTTCCGTACCGACCTCAGTGCCGTTTCCTGTTATCCAGGTCATCTCTACGACTTCGTTTTCTTTCAGTTCAAGGAAACGTCCGTAATGCGGATGCCTGCCCCAATCATTTCTGTTGTAAAAAAAGAAGGGTCGATCGACTTCCGGAATCATGAGTGTTGCACCTGGTTGCGCGAACCACAGGTCAAACTTCGACGTCCATGCTTCGTAGACTCGTTCAGGTGACGCTGTCATGAAACCCTCCCAGGTCATGTGTAACGGTCGAGAAGAAAGATCTGGTGGGCATGTTGATTGCATCGAGTTGTTCTCCTTTCCTGTTACTCTTGCACAGGGAATGGTTATTTGATGCTGAAACACGAGCTATTGCCAGCGCTTTTGCAGGAGGGGGGCGGTGTGGCACGTGGCTACCGCCGAGGCCGACCACGCCCGTTGTACGGTTTGGCGATTTTCTTTGAACCCACCGTGCCGTCGTTGCGTCCTGAAGGAGGAATGACGGGTCGAATCAGGCGCATCCCTGTGTCGCCTATGAGGTAGTATGCAAGGATCGTGTATCGACGCGAACAACTGATTGACGAGTTTCTCGTTCTTCGCTGCCGGGAAGGGGATCGCGATGCGTATCGCAAACTGGTTGACCGCTGGCAAATGCGCTTGTGGCGACACGCGTTGTGGCTCACTGGCCGTGAAGACGCTGCGTGGGATGTGGTTCAGGAAACATGGATTGCTGTCACGAAGAACATCGACAGGCTTGCAGATCCCGGCGGCTTTCAAAAATGGGTCTATACGATTGCGACGCGGAAGGCCGCGGACGCGCAACGACGTCGAGGCAAAGACGAGCGTTTCGTGGATGTGCAGGCCGAGCAACTGGCCGACACGTCCGCGCCCGTCGAATCGAGCGCCATCACGTTGTTGCGCCGGGCCTGGCGTGACCTACCGGGGGACCGTCAGGCCATCCTGAGTTTGCGCTACGTAGACGGATTCGAAGTGCAGGACCTGGCTCAGATCATGGGCGTGCCCGAGGGGACGATGAAGTCGCGACTCTATCACGCGAGGCAGCATTTGCGTGAGATCATAGAAAGGATCGACCGATGACCGAATTCGGCGAGTTGCTCAAAGAGGCGCTGGTTGGTGAAGAGCCGATGGATATGCATCCGGCCAGGGACGTGCTGGAGCAATCGGTACGCAAATTCGATAAACGAATGCGGGCCGTGCGCTTGATGGCGGTGTTTGCAGTCGGGTTCATGGGGATCGTGTCCATCGTGGTCGGAGTCATGGTGTACCGCGCACCGCAAGACGTCAGTCCCAAGACGTTGTTCATGTATGGTGGTGTGTTTTTCATTGCGTTCAGTGCCATTGGTTTCTGCAAGATGTGGTTTGCCATGATGCACAATGACATTGGTCTGCGGAAGGAAATCAAGCGAATGGAGGTGCTCTTGTTGGAGGTACGTGAAGAGTGCTGCACAACGAGCACAACACAGTCGGGCGAGTAACGTGACGCTTTCACTTCAATAGGACAAGAACATGGACAGCACAACAAGTAGCAGGCAGGTTCGATGGCTCACGCTGGCATGTGGTGCAATGATGATCGGCGGGCTGGCGTCGATCGTTGGAGCGGGTCAAAAAGGCGCGGACATGAAGATCGCAGCCAGGCCGGCAGTGCCGGACGTCATCGCCGTGCGAATTCGGCACGACATGTGTCCATTCTGCAAGAAGTTCGATCCGCAATTCTCCGAGGTCGTCGACAATGTGAGTGACGAACCCGTGTTGTTCGTGACGCTGGACCTGAGCACTGAGGCGACGCAACAACAGTCAGCACTGTTGGTCGGGGCCCTCGGTCTCGAGCACATCTGGACGGGTGACATGTCGAAAATCGGGACCATCACATTCGTCCATGGATCGAGCAAGAAGACCATCGCGTCGACCCATCAAGTGGACCTGGAGACGGTGCAGGCCGCGCTTGGACAGGCCCTGGCGTCGGTTGCACAGTGAAATCCGAGTGGTCCGCTTACTCCGCGGCCCCTGAACAGAGACCCCGTCTTCGATATACTACGTCATCATGATGCTTGACCCCGATGGCTGGGTGTACTGGTTCGTGTGCCCCGAATTACGGCGCCTCGAGACAGCTGCGCAGCGCAACCAGGCGGTCAAGAGGACCAAAACGGCCATCATGAAGGGCAAGTGGTTCTCGGCTCAGATTGCCGCGTTCCTCATTATGGCGCTGGCCGGCTACAAGCTCATGAACTGGGCGACGTCGCCCGGCGTGGTCCACATGGTGCTGTATACGGTGGGCGTGACCGTAGCCTACATCGTAGTCTTTACCTGGATCTATGGCCGCAAATTGCGCGAGCTCGTCCGCCACGAACTCAACACCCAGGGCATCCCCGTGTGCATCGGCTGCGGCTACGACATCAGTGCCCAGGAGGTGTCGCGGTGTCCGGAGTGTGGTCGAGACTTCGATCCAGGCGCCGCATCCGAGTGAGACTGGGCCTGTCGGCGCGCGTCCACTGAGATCCCCGCACTCTTCCAAGCCTTCTCGGGGCTATCCATAACTCAATCGATGTAGTTCTTCCAGCGGCCGCGTGATCGGATCTCCACAGCGGGCCTGCCGGCCGAGGTCAGAGGGTTCTGTATCATGCCGGCCGGCCAGCGTATACTGGTCATCGCGTGGTCTGCCCGTCGCGATGGGGCTTTTCGAATCATGAAGAACCTGTGGCCAGCTCAAGAAACAACGACAACGGCCTCTTGATCGACTTCCTTCAGGGACGCGACGCACCGTGTCCTCATTGTGGTTATAACCTGCGGGACCTCACCGGCGATGTCTGCCCGGAATGCCAGGAGACCCTGCGCCTGGTCGTCGGCCTGCGCCACGTGCGGATCGGTTTGTTCCTGGCCGCGGTGACACCGGGCCTGTTCTCCGGCATTGCTGCCGTGCTCCTGATCATGGTGATCGGGGCGGCGTCGTTGGCGGGTGGCGGCCCATTCCCGCCGGTCGTTGAACTCCTGACCGTGATCGGACTCATCAGCGGCGCGGTGGGCTTGCGGTTGATCATTCGTCGCCATCGGTTTCTCGAGTTGGAGCCGCGGGCTCAGCGCAAATGGGCGCTCATTATCTGGGCGATCCATGGCTTGCCATTCTTGGGCCTGCTCATCCTCGTGATCTTGACGACCTAGCTCCGGGTCTCAGGAGGTTGGCGTGGCGTGGTCTTTATCCATCCTTGCTGAGAGCCGGTGTGGATAGTCGACGCCGATGAAGGTCGCATGACGTGATCGGTGTCCCTCGTGTACAATGCCTGGCGGTTCAGCGCGGGCCTCGCCCGAGCGAAAACGGTCAGTCTCTCGACCCTCGAGGGAGTCGTTGCGGCTGCGGGCACCACGCAGGCCACCCAGGCCGTCTCCGACGACACGTCGGCCGGCCGGCACGGTCATCGAAAGGACAATGAACATGACATGCACCAGACGCTCCTATCTCCTCCGGATTCTCGCACTTGCGGCCGTGGCTCCGGCCCATTTCGCGTTGGGGCAAGGCCCCACCGGCGCAGCCGGATCGATCGAATCCAAGCACCGTGCGCACCTGCCCATGCCCAACACGCTGCGGCCAGGACTCATCACCTATGATGCCAAGGATCCGGAGACGAAGTACCCTCCGATCGAACGGCTGCGTCCACCCGAAGGAGCGCCCAATGTTCTGGTCGTCCTGATCGATGATGCGGGCTTCGGCGCATCCAGCACGTTCGGCGGGCCATGCCAGACCCCGACCATGGAGCGACTGGCCCGGGGCGGGCTGCGGTATACCCGATTCCATACGACTGCATTGTGTTCGCCGTCGCGCGCGGCCCTGTTGAGCGGTCGCAACCACCATTCGGTCGGCATGGGCGGGATCACCGAGATCGCCACCGGCGCCCCGGGCTACAGCTCGGTACGGCCGAATTCGATGGCCCCGTTGGCGCTGACGTTGACGCTCAATGGCTACTCGAGCGCGCAGTTCGGCAAGTGCCACGAAGTGCCGGTCTGGCAGACGAGTCCTGCCGGACCGTTCGATGCCTGGCCCGCGCGGGGCGGCGGCTTCGAATACTTCTATGGCTTTATTGGTGGCGAAGCCAACCAGTGGTACCCGACCCTCTTCGAGGGGACGACGCCGGTTCAAATCAAGAAGACGCCCGAAGAAGGCTACCACCTCGTCGCCGACATGACCGACAAGGCGATCAACTGGATCGGCCAGCAGAAAGCGCTGGCTCCTGACAAGCCGTTCTTTGTGTATTTTGCTCCCGGTGCGACGCACGCGCCGCACCATGTGCCGAAGGCGTGGGCGGACAAGTACAAAGGCAAGTTCGACCAGGGCTACGACAACCTGCGCGAAGAAACGTTCGCCAGGCAGAAGAAGCTCGGGGTCATTCCATCCGACTGTCAGCTCACCGCGCGCAACACGGAGGTGCCGTCCTGGGACGAGATGCCGGACGCTTTCAAGCCAGTGCTGAGCCGGGAGATGGAAGTTTACGCCGGTTACCTCGAATACACCGACCACCACGTTGGCCGCATCGTCGATACGTTGGACAAGCTGGGCATCCTCGACGACACGCTCATCTATTATATCTGTGGAGACAACGGTGCCTCGGCCGAGGGGTCGATCAACGGTTGCTTCAATGAGATGAGCTACTTCAATGGGCTCCAGTCTCTCGAAACACCGGAGTACCTGACCGCGCGGATCGACGAGTTGGGCGGGCCGAAGTCTTACAACCACTACGCCGTGGGCTGGTCCCTCGCCATGAACACGCCCTACCAGTGGACCAAGCAGGTCGCTTCCCATTGGGGCGGCACGCGCAACGGGACGGTCGTGCACTGGCCCAGGGGTATCAAGTCCAAAGGAGAGATGCGATCACAATTCGCCCACGTCATCGACGTGGCGCCGACCGTCCTGGAGGCCGCAGGTCTGCCACAACCGGAGTCCGTGAACGGCATCCAGCAAGCCGCCATCGAGGGCGTCAGCATGCTGTACACGTTCAACGACCCCAAGGCAGCCGACCGGCATACGACACAATACTTCGAGATGTTCGGCAATCGCGGCATTTACCACGAAGGCTGGACGGCGGTGACCAAGCACCGCACGCCGTGGGCGCCGCTGACGGAGAAGCCGCCGGCCTTCGATGACGACGTCTGGGAGCTGTATTCGGACAAAGACTGGACGCAGTCGAACGACCTGTCCAAGGAGATGCCGGACAAGCTTCACGAACTGCAGCGCCAGTTCCTGATCGAGGCGACGCGCTACAAGGTGCTGCCGCTGGACGACCGGCTGATGGAGAGGATGAACCCGGACACCGCCGGCCGGCCGATCCTCATCAAGGGCATGACCCAGATCCTCTTCGGTGGCATGGGACGCCTGTTGGAAAACTGTGTCCTGAGCATCAAGAACAAGTCCCACTCGGTCACCGCGGAAATCGTGGTGCCGGACAAGGGGGCCGAGGGAGTCATTATTTCGCAGGGGGCCAACATCGGCGGCTGGAGCCTCTACGCCAAGGACGGCAAGTTGAAGTACTGCTACAACTGGGGCGGCTTCAAGCACTTCTTCGTCGAGTCGGCGGACGTGCTTCCTGCGGGCAGGCACCAGGTGCGCATGGAGTTCGCCTACGCCGGCGGCGGGCTTGGCAAGGGCGGCAAGGCAACCCTGTTCGTGGACGGCAAGAAAGTCGGTGAGGGGGACATTGGAGCGACACTGGCGATCGTCTTCTCTGCAGACGACGGTTGCGATGTCGGCGAGGACTCCGGCGCCCCTGTATCGCCGGACTACACTTCAGTCGATAACGCCTTCAACGGCGAGGTCAAGGGTGTGCAGCTGTCGATCGCCGATGATCCGAATAACTCGGATCATCTGGTCAAGCCGGAGGACGCCGTTCGTGCCGCGTTGGGGCGGCAGTAGGCCCCGATCCACTCTTCGGTCTTGTCATGCGCGTCGGCGCCCCGATCCATGGGAAGCTGCGCGACGATGCCCGACTGAATCCCTGCGGTGCCCGTCGTGATCATTGGCGCTCGTAGAGTGTTTCGATCGCCAGTGCTTCCTGTCCATCGGGAGCGACGTTGTACGCTGTGATCTTGAGGTGATCGTCGTCGATCAGTTCAAAAACGGTCTTCCAGCCCCATGGCGTCTGCCCTGGTGCCATCCGGTAATGCCCGGTCACGGCGAAACCCTTCTCGGTCTTTTGGCCTTCAGAGAACAAGATGGCGTAGTTCATATGGAAGCTGTCGAACCAGGATACTTCGAATTTCTTTTCCACCGCATTGAAGACAATCGTCTCTTCGCCAACACGAGGTTTGCCTTTGAATGTTCCGGCGTATGAATGGCGCAGAAAACGTCCTTCGAGCAACGGGGTGAATTCAGCGGTAACCTTTGATTCATCACTGAGAACGCCTGGTGTAATCCATGTTCTGGAGCGGCCCTCCCAGTTGCCAATGAGAACTTTCAGAACATCCATTGCGGTATTCTTTCCCGCGCGAGCCTGCGCGACTGGGGCGTTTTCTGAATCCTGGTGCGTTCCCAGACCAATCGCGAGGCCTATGCACGCGGCGAATATCGGTGTCGTCATCAACGCTGATCCTTTCTTCACCCCTGTGGTGGTGGGGGCCTCGAGTGTGGTGGCAACCGCTGGCGGTTTCCTGATCATTCTGTCGACAGGTTTCAATGAACGACGGTTTTCGCGCAACAATTCTCAAGAAAATTTGTGGTCCTTCAGCAGAATCTGAGGAAGCTAACTGGCTCGCTCACCTTATGACTCTCAGCCAGAACTCACCCACGAATTCTGCTGAGGAGGCAAAATTCTGCGCGCGTGTGTGTGGCGCGCGGGCATCCGTGTGTGGGGCTTGCGGATCGTAAGAGCCCGACAGGTTCGTTGACCGGGTACCCATAGCCCGTTCAGCACTTGATCGTCTTGCGTTTCTTGCCAGCCCGTCCGGCCTTTTCGATCTTCTCGATGTACGCGGTGGCGACGGGCACCTTGCATGACGTGCCGTGCATGTCTACCTCGACCTTGCCCAGCTTCCTGGCCGTGACCTTGGCCTGCTTGCTGAGCGGGAGAACGTAGGCGCCCACGGCAATCACGAACCCGTTCATCGTATAGCGCACCCGATTGGGAGCTGAGTCGATTGCTGTTTCGATGTGTTTGAGAAGCGACTTGATTTCCTCCATGTCCAGATCGTCGTCAGGTGTCACGGTGACAAGTCCGGAATAGGTGTTCCAGCCCGACGATGCCACGGACTCCTTTTTCGATGTGATCCACTTCATGGCCAGGTCGCGGGCGTACTTGCTTTCGGTCGCGACTCCGGGCACCGTGTATTCAGAAATCATTTGCCAGTTGGATTGCGCCGCCCATGAACTCAGCTGCTTTCTTGACATCAGAGACCCATCAGCGACCATGCCGGCCAGGTACATGGCATCACCGTTGCCGGTCTCATAGAGTGCGTAAGCCAGGTCCTGCTGGCCCTTGATTGTCTTTGCAATCACTTTCATGTCTGCCACGCTGACCCCAAACAGATTGTCCGGCGCGCCGTGCGCGGCGAATGCCTGGATGCGCAAAGGGTTGCCCTTTTTCTTCAGCTCAGCCATGACCTTGGCGACGGTATGCATACTGGAAGACTCCACAACAAAACAGTGTGTTTCTGAGAGGAGATCACGAAAACACGGCCGAGTCCAGCGGATCTGCGGCACGTGTGAGGCATCGCCGACGACCTCCTGGTGTCCGCATATTAACCCAGTCGCCTGTGTGCCACCACATGCCCATGGCGCTGCGGTTTGTTCTCGGGCAGTCCACAGCCGAATCGCGGGTGGCGCACGGATGTAGGCTGGTGGGGGCGGCTGATTCTCATATCTGATTTCGGTATGCTGTACTCAGCATGGTTTCTCCAGAACAACATCGCCGTGTCAGTGACATCCTTGAGCGGGTTCGCAATCTTGCCCCGGAACAACGTGAGGCGTTTCTGGTCGAGCACTGCAGCGATGATGCAATCGTTCGTCAGGAAGTCGAATCGCTGCTGAATTACGAGACAAGTACTCGGGATGGGATCGTCGAGGCCGCAGAAGAGGGCCGGGGCTTTGACATGCTGGCCGCCGAAGTCGCAAGTGATGCGCCTGACGAACCACTACCGGATTGCATTGGAGGCTACCGTGTCGTAGGACTACTTGGCGCGGGCGGGATGGGTCGGGTCTACGAGGCTGAGCAGGACACTCCGCGCCGCCGGGTTGCAATCAAGATCATTCAACTCACCAGGTCTTCTTCTCAGATGTTGGGGCGGTTCAAGCGCGAGGCTGAGATTCTCGGTCACCTGCGTCATCCTGGAATCGCCCATATTTACGAGGCGAGCATAGACACGTCGATGCAAGAGCAGCCATTCATCGTCATGGAGCTCATTGCCGGACTGCCCATCGATCGATACGTTGCAACCAACGGAATTGGCACGCGCGGGTGTCTCGAGCTGATCGCCAGGATCTGTGACGCGGTATCCTATGCTCATCGACAGGGTGTTCTGCATCGCGATCTCAAGCCGCACAACATTCTCGTTGAAGGCACCGGGCAGCCCAAGATTCTAGATTTCGGCGTGGCCCGGGTGACCGACGCAGATGTGCAAACGATGACATTGCAGACCGATGTCGGACAGCTGGTCGGCACCATTCCGTATATGAGCCCCGAACAAGTCTTCGGCGATCCCGCACAAATCGATGAACGCAGCGATGTCTACGCACTCGGTGTCGTGCTCTACGAGTTATTGACCGGCAGTTTGCCGTACGACGTATCCAAGCGACCGGTGATGGAGGCTGCTCGCATCATCCGGGAAGAAATGCCTACGAGAATCAGTGCGACCCATCGCTCTCTGCGTGGCGATGTCGAGACCATTCTGGGCAAGGCACTCGAGAAGGATCCGAAGCGGAGGTATCAAAGTGCAGCCGATCTGGCGACTGACATTCGGCGCTTTCTCGACGACGAGCCGATTGCTGCTCGACCGCCGAGTACACTGTATCAGCTCCGAAAATTCTCCCGGCGCAACAAGGGGTTCGTCATAGGGCTGACGGCGGCAGTGTGCGCTCTTCTTGTCGGCACCGGGCTGGCGGTTGATTTTGCACTGCGTGAGCAGGCGGCGAGAGGGGCTGCTGAAGAGGTTACAGCCTTTCTGGCCGACATGTTGTCCAAGGCCAACCCGCGCCTGCAGAGCAAGGACGTGACCGTTCGACAGGTCCTCGACGAGGCTGCGGGGGACATTGAAGCCCAGTTCAAGGATCGTCCACTGGTCGAAGCACGTCTACGCCTGACCATCGGGCAGACCTATTCTGCTCTAGGAGAGTATGCCACTGCCGAACCCCACGTCCGCCGCGCCGTGAATCTGTTGATCCAGGAACATGGTGAGGAGGATCTCGCAACATTGGATGCGGAGATCGAGCTTGCACGGGTTGAGTACTTTCTCGGAAACATGACTGAAGCCGCCCGGCGCCTCGAAGCCCTCCTTGAGCACTGGCGTCATGAGATGGGTCGAGGCGACGCCAGATTAGCCGTGCTGATCGGGGACTACGCATACTACCTCATGGCTCAGGGCAAGTACGATGAGGCTGAGCCGTTGTTCGAGGAAGCCTGGGCGCTCCATGTTGAACGGGATGGCCTCGTTGGCCATGAGGCCATCATGCTGCGGTCTAACATCGCGACACTGTACTCGCGGACAGATCGTTTCGACGAGGCGGAAGCAGCCTATCTCGAGGTCATTGACCGCTCGAAACGGTCCAAAGGCGTCGAACATCCGGATACCGTATTGTTCATGGCCAATCTGGCGTTGGTGTTCCTGAACACAGAGAAATACGATGAAGCGATTCCTCTTTTTGAAGAAACATACGACGTTCAATCACGCGTCATTGGCCCGGATCATCCCATGGCGATCATGACGTTGATCAATTGGTCACTGGCGCTATCACGGATGGGCCAGACGGCCAAAGCAGAAACACTGATACGTGGTGCGTTGGGACGTGTGCGACAGGGCGACGACAAGAAAAGCACGATCTCACTTGAGCTCGCCCTGGGGCGCTTGTGCTGGCATTCTGGACAGCTCGCCGAGGCTGAGACACTTCTTGCCGCTGCTGCCCAAGGCTACAGCGAGCTCGTGGGTTTTGCATCCTACGACACGTTCAACACCTATGTCGATATTATCGTGTTCTATTACGAGCAGAAAAAGTTCGCCGAGTCTGCCGAGTACGCGGCAAAGCTGGACAGCGGGTTGATCGAGGCGCTGGGTGTGGACCATCCGTGGCGTCGCGGCAGTCGCGGTGTGTTGGGCCGAGCCTACACCCGGCTTGGGCGCTACCAGGAAGCGGAAGATCTACTCGTCGCCGTGCAGGATGCAACGCCGGGAAGAGTGCCGACGGCAGCATTGATCGATGCGTTCATCGAACTGTACGAGGCGTGGGGTCGCAATGAGTGTAGAACGGTGTGGCGGCAGGCAAAAACGGAGGACCGATCGTGGTAGCTGGGCGCGGTCGTGCGTTCACCCCTTGTCGTCGCTATCGATCTCTCGGCGCAGCCATAGTCGGACGTGTTGCCACTCGCGCTCGGTGGTGCGTAGTGGGATATCCAGAACACGGGCAACCTCTGCGACGGTCAGGCCACCGAAGAAACGCAACTCGACGATACGTGCTTGCTGTGGGTCGATGTCGGCAAGTCGCGTCAGCGCATCGTCCAGGGCCACCAGGTTGATCAGATCGCGGCCAGACGGGGTCTCGATATGGTCCAGCGGCACGCGCTGCGCGCCGCCGCCGCGCTTGGCGGTGCGCCGCATGCGCGCTCGATCGTGGAGGATCTGGCGCATGGCCATCGAGGCCACGGCACAGAAATGGGCCCTGCTTTCCCAGTCCTGGTTCTTGCCGCCGATGATCTTGATGTACGCTTCATGGACCAGGGCGGTGGGTTGAAGTGTCTGGTGTCCTGCCTGTGCACGAAAGAATCCGCCCGCAACGGCGCGAAGTTGCTCATATACGATGGGCAGCAGCATCTCAGCTGCCGCCGCGTCTCCAGCGTTGATCTGCGCCAGAAGGTCACTGGCGTGCTGGGAACGGCAGTCTGCAGGGTCGGGCGGTGTATTCGCATCCATTCCCCCCAGTATAGAAACCCGCAATATTTCACACAAAGTGTTTGGTCATAAAGACTTATGTGTTGGTGCCCGGTTTCCTGGCGGGCCATCCGGGCTGATTTCGTAATCAGGGTGCACGGCGTCGGAACCAGGCTCCAGGGAGCAGAAGACCGACTTCGTGCATGAGCTGCGTTCGGGCGTGACTCGAGAGGTCCTGATCAACCATCAGCAACCACACAAGGAATGAAGCATGAAAAAGTATCGTCCGGTTTGTTTCGGCAGTGTCGTCGCCATGACCTGTTGTCTTGCGGGGGTTGGTGATGCCTGGGGACAGTGTTGCCAGAACGAGGCTGACATCAATCTGCACAATACAGGGTGTGACTTCATTTGGGCGGGATGCAATGTGGGATGCGCATTGGACTGTTGTTTCGGTGCGTGTCCGAATTCTGGCGCGTGCAATAGCTGTAAAACCAGCTGTAACAGTAATCGAAACAGCTGCAAGGACAACGGTCCTGATTGCGTGGAGTGCCAGGATGTCGGCGAGTCGTGCGAAATCATCTCGACCTATCCATTGGGGCCTGGTAAGTGCAAAGACGGCCTCAATTGTTACTTCCTGAATCTGACGGAGGCAGTATGCGGTCCACCCAAGAACGGTGGTGATCTCTTCGATCAGAACCTCTGTGTGGGGCTGTACAGTTCTCCCATTTGTGAAATCCAGGACCTCGATCCATCACCACGAACGGTGACGTTCGGGACCAGTGCCGGCGCGGCGTGCGCTGATGCGGTTGAAATCGTGGAAGTGGGGAACATTTATGGTCGTGATGGCGACTACGGCTGTTACAAGACAACATGTTCTGGCGTACAGTTCGACTGTAGTGCCGGTATCGGCGTCGTGTCGGGATATTATACTCAGGACTTCGCCGATATTGCTGGGACGGACCACCAATCGTGCGAAGAAATAGGCTCTCCGTTTGCCAACGTCAGTTCGGGCCTGTGCCAGGTGTTCCAGGATGTACCGGGGTGCACGGAATGCTGTCCCGATATCGGGTTCGAGAGTGAAGCCGGAGAGTGCGACGAGGTCGGTGGGTCCAACTCCATCAGCTTTGGTTTGGGGTTCTCGCCAGTAACCATCTCGTTCCTGGACTGTTTTACCGAGACCATCCTGGTCGGAACGATGAATGACGACTGCACGCTTGATGTGATCACGGGCAACCAGGCGCCCACGTGTGACGCGGGCGGGCCATACTTGATCGAATGTGGTAACCCGACGACCTCCTCAGGGGCGGTCAGCGCCAGTGGATCCTCGGACCCGGATGCTGATTCTCTGACCTATCTGTGGACCACCAACTGTCCGGGCGGGTCGTTCAGCAGCAACACGGCCGAGATGCCGACCCTGACGATGAACAGCGACTGTTGTAACAATTGCAGCGTTACGCTGGCCGTCAGTGACGGTACCGCGACTTCGACCTGTCAGGCAACTGTTGGGCTCGTGGATACGAACGCTCCGACACTGACCTCGAGTGCGGCCAACAGTACGGTCGAATGCGATGGATCCGGCAATGCGGCTGCGCTCGCTGATTGGCTTGGTGCCCACGGCGGAGCCGTCGCTACGGATACATGTGGAGCCGTGACATTCAGCAATGACTACACTGCTCTATCGGATACCTGTGGAGCGACGGGATCGGCGGAGGTCACGTTTACCGCTGCGGACGCGTGTGGCCTGAGCGATACCGACTGTCAGGACGGGGCATGCTCGACGACCACTGCGACGTTCGAAATACAGGACACGACCCCGCCTGAGATCGAGACGGCGGCAGCGAACCTGACCGTCGAATGTGATGGTGCAGGAAATGTAGCGGACCTGAATGGCTGGCTCAATACGAACGGCGGGGCGGCAGCCACCGATGTGTGCGGCGGTTTTTCGTGGAGCAATGATTTCGATGGGCTCTCGTATGCGTGTGGCACGACCGGTTCTGCTACGGTGATGTTCACGGCAACAGACGACTGTTTACTCAGCTCTCCAACCGGTGCGAGCTTTGCGATCGAGGACACGACGAGCCCGGATCTGTTCGTCGACACGACGCGCATCGTCGCGACCGATCTGGAGTGTGCGGGTGCAGTCAACGTGGTACTGCCAGACGCCACGGGAAGCGATGTCTGCGGTGGCGTTACGATCAGCGATGATCGCCCAATTGATTTCACCGCCGGTGCGGTGACCCCGGTGACATATACGGCCGAGGACGAGTGCGGCAACACCACATCAGATGTGCTGGACATTGCGATTTTGTACGGTTCTGCCATTCATATCGAAGCCACACAACACACGGTGGGCCAGGGTGCCGCGCCGGGTTCTTCCAAGGCGCCCCTTGTCGGAATCGAAGTGTGCGGATATGACAAATCTGACGGCAGCTGTGCGCGGGATGTCTGTGGTGGGATCTCTCACCAGCACTACCAGTGCATTGTCGATAACTGTACGCCCACGAATTGCTGCACGAATCCCGACGGGACGGATGCCCTTACGGATGACAACGGTGAGTGTATGATCGATCTCCCACCAGGGAACTACCTGGTGATTTCTGCAGATGCCACCAAAACGGTGCTTCCGGATCCATTGGGCGTGAGTGCCGGTGGCCTCGAATGCGGGCAGGTCAAGACCAAACATCTCCAGCAGATCGTCAAGGCCAATGGCAAGAAGGTGCCCGGCAAGACCACACGCTTGACTGGATCCGAACTGCTCATCATCGAGCCTGAGTTCGTCGTGTGGGATGATGTCGACCAACTGTATCCGTTCGTCTTCGAGAGCGTCGGTGACTGGGGTGTGACCGCCAGTGTTTCGCCGCCGGAAGGATTTATCAGTGACTATGAGGCGTTGTCGGCGGTTGTCGACAACGAACTGGAAGCCGTGCAGTTCACGATTACGGAAGTGGGCAGTGATCTCGAACCAACCGGGACGACGTTCGATGTGACCCACAAGGGTCGAAACATCAAGGTCAAGAGCAGCGTGGGCATCTACTTGACCCCCGGCTACGCCAGGTCGCGCGGATTTGATCCAACCAAGCTGCGGGCCAGAGGGCTCATCAAGGAGCGTCAGGCCAACCGTAGCAAGGGCAAGCAACTTGGCCGCCAGTAAGCAGATCCTGACACTGTCCTGATACATCTGGCCCTGGTGAGTCGACTCAGTTGCTCACCGGGGCCATTCTGCTCATATCGAAGTGCTGGCGGCCTGTGCTGCCGCCGGTAGGCGTCGATCGTGACAAGCGGGGCACTGGATACTACTATCTCAATTCGGCGACCCACTCGAGGACTCGGGTATCGGCTACGCGGGACCGGCGTTGCATGACAACATCTGGACCACACTCTGCCGAAGATGTCGCCGGCCCTTCAGGTCATCGATCGTCGAGACTTGGCGACGCAAACATTGGCGTTGGTTGTGAGATCGCGACCATCGCCGTAATCGCAAGGCGAAATGATGTGCACAAGACCATACCTGCTGGCGCTGATTGTGACCCTTTGCGGCAGTGGATGTTCTCATCAGGCGGTGCTGATGGAGACGCCCGCCATTGCGCGAGACGGCCTGATCGACCCGTTCGAGGATGTCCTGCCTGAGCGTCAGGGATCGGCGGTGCCCGTGTTCGTGGCCAGTACCCGAACGCTATCCGGGGATTCTGACCCGGCGACGTTCTACACCAATGATCGCAGTCGCGAGGTGCGACTCGGGCGGGCCACGGTCGACATTGGAGCCGGCATGACCTGGCCAGAACTGGTCAAGGCATCCCGCGCCGAGCGCCGTCGGAAGAATCCGACAATCGACGTGGTAGCGTATGAAGAGTATGGGGCGCTGTGGAGCAGTGTCTGGCCCGACACATATCGCTTCGATCGTGACTGGGATGCCCCCGGCGTCGATCGTGCGCCTGCGGAGCGGTTCGTTGAAGATGTCGAGGAGATCCTGGCATCCAGTCGTCGCCGGCAAGTGCTCGTGTATGTCCACGGGTTCTACACTCGTTTCGAAGGCAATCTCGAACTGACCAGCGAGTTCTGGCACTACATGGCGCGCGACGGGGTCGTCGTCAGTTTTGATTGGCCATCCAAGGCGAAGATCACGACCTATCAGGTGGACAAGGCCAACGCCAATTTTGCCATTCGTCAGTTGCGTGAATTCCTGATATTTCTGGCCGAGAACACGACCGCCGAATGCATTAATGTCATCGGTCACAGCGCGGGATGCCCCGTGGTCGTTGAGGCCCTGCGTCAACTCAGCCTGATGTACTATGATCTTGACGATGAAGAGGCTCAACGGCGGGCGAAAATCGGTCGGGTCGTCATGGCCGCACCGGATATGGACCTTGATACGGCGTTGAGTGCCGGTGTCGATGGCGGGGGGCGCGTCACCCAGGGCTGGGCCGTGTACGCTTCGCGTAAAGACAGGGCTCTCGGTGTCTCCGGCAGTATCTTCCGTGATGTCAGATTGGGCAAATCGATCGGGCACCTGTCCGATGATGAACGCAACGCGATCATCCGTAACAACACCCAGTGGATCGATGTGACTGCGGCCCAGCGTCACGAGTCGACGTTCACGGGTCACAGCTACTATCACCAGAATCCATGGGTCAGCTCTGACATCATGCTCTATCTGCAGTTGGGGGTGGCCGCGGAGGAGCGCGGACTGATCCGCGATTACGAGACAGGGTTCCTGGTCTTTCCGGATGACTATGTCGAGCAGCTTCCAGCGATCTACCAGCATCTGGAAAAGACCGAGATATCTGAATGATCAGTTGGGTCATCTATCGGCGTCCACGCAGGTGATCTGTCGCCAACTCAGGCTCGCCCGGCATGTTGCACTGGCGAGCCGACCGTTCGTACGAGGCCGTGAGCATGTCGTCCAGAGAGCTCCACACCGGACTTGCATCGTTGAACTTTGCCCGGCGCATGACTCTTGCGTTCCTCGACGGTACGCCGGATGAGCTGTGGAACCGCGTGCCTGTCCCGGGCGGAAACAATGCCATCTGGATTGCCGGACATGTCGCCTGGGAAGATGATTCAGTGCTCGAGGGCCTGGTCGATGACCACGAGAGTACCCTGCCGCCATCGTGGGCCGAGCGTTTCGCTCAGGGCACGCGTCCGAGCGACAACATGGCCGACTATCCGCCCATTCCCGAGATCCGTGCGCAGCTTGATGCTCAAAGAGCAGCGTTCATCGACTACTTCAAGGCCAACGTCGACCGGTTGGCCGAGTTACTCCCGGAGCAGTGGCACGGTTTCGCCAAGGATCGTTCGGCGCTGATGAACGCAGTGGCCTGCCACGAAATGGTTCATGTGGGCCAGCTGACCGTCGTGCGCAAGAGCCTCAATCTGCAACCGGTGTTCGGCTGACGTGGATGACAGGCGGATCAACATACTGGGCGCCTCGGGCAGTGGAGCCTCGACAGTCGGTCGAGAGTTGTCCGCCATTCTCGGCGTGCCGCATTTCGACAGCGACGATTATTACCATGTACGGGCTGACCCACCGTTTCAAATCCAGCGTTCCCCGCGCCAGCGCTGCGCTCTGCTGACGGCCGACGTGCGACAGAGTTCCAGCTGGGTGCTGTCCGGAGGCGTCGCGGGTTGGGAGCCCTATCCGCAACTCCAATTCACCCTTGTCGTATTTCTGTGGGTGCCGACCGCCGTACGCCTGGAGCGTTTGCGCTGCCGCGAGTATGAGCGCTTTGGCGAGCGCATTCGGCCGGGCGGCGACATGTATGCCACCCACGAGGACTTCATTGCCTGGGCCGCGCGCTATGATATCGGCGATGTCGAAGGTAAGACATTGAAGCGGCATGAGGCCTATCTGGCGGAGCAGACGTGTCCAGTCCTGGAGTATCGTGAAGCGCTGGCGCCGTCTCAGATCACCGCTGCGATTGTGCAATCGTTCGGAGTCGGGTAAGAGGAAATCATGCTCTGCCCCTGGATTGGCTGATCGCCTCGAGCGACGGCCCCAGTGGATCTGCATGGGTGTTCTTGTGGGTTGGATCGACATATGAGCAATCCCTACAGCACGGCGCTCGACGGTATCGACATCCCGGATCCGGTCCAGGCATTCTTCGACTGGTGTCGCGAGCGCGAGAGCATCCGACTGAAGCGCGACAGCGGGGTCGCTGGGCCGTGGTCGGATGATCCGGTATTTCAGCGGGGACGGTTCCTCAACGTATTCCGCGAGGACGATCCAGGGACCCGCGCGGTTCTCCATTTCGCCGAGCCGGTGAAGCACGCGCGGGTCGATCTCATCCAGGCGCTGTTCTTTGCCCGGTGGTGTAACCGTCGAAAGACGCTGAATGAACTGAATGCAGAACTGCTCGCTGCTCCGGGTCGACTGCGGCACACCTTACTGAACGAGGTTGAGCAACCGTGGCAGTCGGAGGTCTATCCGGTGGTGCCGGCGATGTGGGAGGGACGACCCTACGACCGTCTCGACGCTTGTGTCGACTTGTTTCCGCGCTGCCGTGACTTCCTGCTGGAGTGCATCGTTGGTGCGAACGGTAACGTCATGCTGGCCAATGAGGCAATCAATGCGCGCTTCAAGATGACCAATGACTTTCCCATCTTCATGGCCCTGGTCGACCTGGCCTTGTTCGATCCTGAGGCAATGCGTCCCGACAGCCCGGTACCGACCGGTATCGGGGCAGCGCCGTACCTCGATCGGCTGCAGGCCCATCTCGGTGTCTCCAGTCACCAGGCGGCGGCCGAACGCATGATCGAATTACAATCGACCTACTGGCCGCAAGCCCGCCGGCGATTCACGCCTATTGATATCGAATATCTGTCCTGCGAGTGTCGCAAGTACTTCAGTTATCTCAACGGCACGAAGGCATTCGAGGGCAAGAATCTATTCGTGCCGTCCTGATGCACATCGACTGTGTCGCGCAGAGCCAGGACGTGGACCGGGATCAGGCGTGGGCGCAGACTTGCGGTTCATACGGCACGATCGCCCGCCTGGATCAGCCGACCTGTCCTGGGCAGCTCCTCACCGGGTACGCTGGGGTGGTTCTTCGGTCGCACCGCGGACAAACGGTGTATGTGGCTGTCGAGTGGTCGTGACGATATCATGGGTGTCCAGGCCCGACCATTCGATACGGAATAACACCAATGCCCATTTCTGCCCTACGTGAGAGTCAGCTTGGAGCGACGCTCGGGTGCATCAGTTTCGGGCGTGAAGGTGATCCCCCCGAGTTCATATCTTTGAATCCTGTTCGAGGTTGCCATGCCACTGACTCCTGGGACTCAACTCGGCCGTTATGAAATTCAGTCCGCACTGGGTGTGGGGGGCATGGGTGAGGTGTATCTGGCCCACGATCGAACGTTGGATCGTCAGGTAGCGATCAAGGTGCTTCCTGCAGAGGTCACGCGCGATCCGGAACGCATCGCGCGTTTTCAACGTGAAGCCCGCTTGCTGGCATCATTGAATCATCCGAGTATTGCATCGATCCACGGATTCGATGAACACGAGGGCATTCGATTTCTCGTCATGGAGCATGTGGAGGGCGTCACGCTCGACGACAAGTTGAAGACTGACGGCCTCGAGGTCGAAGACGCTCTTGATGTGGCGCGGCAAATGGCGGAGGGGCTCGAAGCCGCACACGATAAAGGCATTGTCCATCGTGACCTGAAGCCCGGGAATGTCATGATTCGTCCGGATGGTTGTGTCAAAATCCTCGACTTCGGCCTGGCCAAGGCGATGGAAGAAGAGTCACGATCCTCGACTCCCGATGCTGCGACGATTACGGCAGCGTACACCCAACCCGGAGTCGTGTTGGGGACAGCCGCATACATGAGCCCGGAGCAAGCTAGAGGACGCATTCTCGACAAGCGTACCGATATCTGGTCCTTTGGAGTCATCCTTTTCGAATGCCTGACAGGGCAGCCACTCTTTCGAGGTGCAACGGCCCAGGATTCGATGGGGGCGATCATGCACCGGGAGCCAGAGTGGTCCGCTTTGCCGCCGAACACACCCCTGACAGTTCAACTACTGTTGCGCCGATGCCTGATCAAGGATCGCCGTCGGCGATTGCAGGCGATCGGTGATGCCCGGATTGAGCTCGACGATTCTCGGCGCGATCAACAGTGGCTCACCGCGGCAATGCCAACTCACGCGTCCCGGCGCGCCGCTGTATTCGGACCATGGATGTTATGTGTCGTGCTCTTGGCGCTTGTGGTCATTGTAGGGCTGCGTCCTGCGGTTGAACCAGCGCAATCGCGCGGACGTGCAGTCCATAAGTCGGTGATCACATTGCATCCCGGGGCGCACATCAATTGGCGGGGGACAAAGGATACGTGGAGCAAAATGGGCTATTCGCAGCTGCTCGAACTCTCGCGCGATGGCCGGAGAATCATCTTCACTGTCCAGGAGGATCAACGTACGAGCTTGTATCTCAAGGATGATGATGAGTTCCTGCCCAGGATGGTGCAGGGGACCGACGGAGCCCGGGGGCCGTTCTTGTCGCCGGATGGGTTGTGGATTGGATTTCTGACCGAGAAGTCGTTGTATAAAGTCAGGTTGCCAGGTGGCGCACCGCAGCCTGTTTGCGAATTCAACTCAACCGCATTCGATGCAACCTGGCTCGATGACGGAACGATCGTGTTCTCGACGGATCTCGGTCTGAGGAGCGTATCGTCTGACGGTGGCCCCGTGAAGTCGCTGACCTCCATCGATGTCGACAATGGCATTCGGGGTCATCATTTTCCGCACATCATTGCAGGTACGCGGTTGGTCACGTTTACCGTCGCGGCGGAAGACGGACAGCATGCGGCCGTGCTTTCACTGGATGATGGCACGTGGGACATCGTGAAGCAGCATGCATCGGATGCGCGTTACGTATCAAGCGGTTATCTTGTTTTTGCGCGCAACGGAGAATTGCTCGTCGCGTCGTTCGATCCCTCGGATCCCAAGGCTGTTGGAACAGATTTGCCCATTGTTCAGGGCGTACAACAGACACCTGGTTTGGGCGGAGCAGTCGTTCATCTGTTCGATACGTCGGACTCGGGAACGCTGATTTTTGCTCCAATGGTCGATCCGCCCGATCCGGATGCGCTCCTGTGGGTGGATTTCGAGGGCAACGAAGAGGTCATCGTTCAGGGCGACGGGCACTGGATGCATCAACGTGTGTCACCTGACGGGGAACACATCCTGTTCAACAGCATGACTGCTGATGGCATGCTCGATTTGTATATCTATGATATCAAACGTGACCAGACCAATCGGCTGACGCGCAACGGCAACACGTACGACGCTGAATGGAGCCCTGATGGTCAGAGCGTGGGGTTTGCGGCTCTGGACACGCACGGACGATCTGTCTATCTCGTCCCATCGGACTTCAGTGGTTCGGCGCGTAAGCTCATTGACGGATCCGACGCCCGTCCGCATTTCTCACAGTGGTCACATGACAGTGACACGCTCGTATTCTTCGACCGTTCCAAGCGCGGTGGCGTGTGGACGATCAGCCCGAAGAAAGGGGACACCATGCAGGAATTGATGAATTCCGAGCTTGGTGAGGGCTGGGCCATGATTTCACCCGATGGCCATATAATCGCGTATGTCGGTTTTGAGTCGGGCGACCGCGACGTCTACATTCAGCCCTATCCCGCCCTTGGGCCGCGTATTCGTGTGTCCCGAGATGGCGGCGGCGAGCCGCGCTGGGGGCCCGACTCGCGAACACTCTTCTATCGGGAAGACGGGACGATCTTCAAGGCATCCATCGTGCTCGAGCCGAACCTTGATGTGCCCAGCGTTACGCCACTGCCAATCAAGGACAGTTATGACTGTGCTGCCAGCGGGCACCAGCATTTCGATTTGTCGCGCGACGGTACAAGATTTCTGATGGTCAAACACGGCCATCGATCATACCCGACCTCTGTCCATGTCCTCAGAAGCTGGTCGGCCAATCTGAATTCCATCTCGAAGCGCTGAGCAACAACGCCCACGCCGTGTAGATGTTGCTTCATCTACGTGCGCGAGTGGCCGGCACACGTTCATGGCGTGGTGGGGCACCGACTCCAGAACGATACCGGCTGCAGCTCTCGAGTTGGGCAGCTGGACCACGGAGCAGCGCGTGCGACGGTCAGGCCGGTTGCGCTGCAGTCGGTTTGCGGCCGCCCCTGCGCCGGCTGCGCGAACGGGGTCGGGCGTTCTTCGATCCACCAGGTTGTGCGGAGCGGGTCCGCTCACCGGTGCGCGACGATCCGCCGCGCGGACGCCGTGCGGCACGCTCTGGCACTGGCATCGGGGGTACGTAGCCTGGGATTTCAGCGGCCGCCTGCAGTGGTGCCTGGAGTAATTTTTCGATGGCCCGCACATTTTCGCCGTCTTCGCGGCTGACGAACGACAGGGCCGTTCCGCTGGCGCCCGCCCGGCCGGTGCGACCGATCCGGTGGATATACGTTTCGGGCTCGTGAGTCAGGTCATAGTTGATGACGTGCGAGATGTCATCGATATCGAGACCGCGGGCTGCAATATCGGTAGCCACCAGCACGCCCGTCTTGCCGGAGCGGAAACTGGCCAATGCCCGGGTGCGGGCGTTCTGGCTCTTGTTGCCATGAATGGCCGCGGCATCGACCCCCGCTTTGTTCAGGTGACGCACGACCTTGTCGGCCCCGTGCTTGGTGCGGGTGAAGACCAGAGCGCGGGAGTAGGGCGTGTGTGCGAGAACGCTGCACAGCAACGAGGGCTTCTCTTTCTTTTCGACACGATAGGCCCAGTGCTCGACGCTCTTGGCCGGCGACGAAACCCGTGCGGCTTCGACGGCCACCGGATCGCTCAAGATCGCGTTGGCCAGTTTGCGAATTGGCGGGGGCATGGTTGCCGACAGCAACAGGGTCTGGCGCTTCGCCGGAACCTCAGCCAGAATGCGCTTGATATCGGGCATGAAGCCCATGTCCAGCATGCGATCGGCTTCATCGAGAATGAGGATCTCGACATGCCTCAGCGTAATGAGACCTGCGCCCATATGATCGAGGAGTCGGCCTGGAGTGGCGATGAGGATATCTACGCCGTTGCGCAATGCACGTTCCTGCGGGCGTTTGTTGACGCCGCCGAAGATGGCCGCGTGACGCAGCCCACTCGAACGACCGTAGCTCGCAAAACTCTCAGAGATTTGCAAGGCCAGCTCACGGGTCGGGGCGACCACGAGGGCCCGGACCCTCCGCGGCTGAGGGCGGCCGTTACGGTGCTTTCCGGACGAGCGGGAAGCGAGGCGCTGTAACGTTGGTAAAGCGAACGCAGCGGTCTTGCCGGTGCCGGTCTGGGCGCACCCGAGGACATCGCGTCCATCGAGAACCACCGGAATGACCTTGCACTGAATCGGGGTGGGCGTCTCGTAGCCAGCGGAGCGGACCGCATCCAACAGCGGCTTCTCGAGCCGCAAATCATCAAACTTCATTGAACTTGTACTTTTCTGAAGAACTACAGGCGGGACGTGTCAAACGCGCGGTGCATCTGCCAAAGACATCAGTGCCTGGCTGTCATTTGTTGTATTGTGCCATAAAATATTGGCTTGCATTATCTTATCGGTGGTACCAGGAGTTGTCAACTGATTCTGGAGTCCCCTCCGACCACTGACTGTGATGTGGTTTCGGCAGAAGAAGTGGCCCTCTTGAGCCCAAAAGGAACAACCGGGGGGTCGTGACGGTCACTCGTCCCCATCCTCAGGGGCATCTTCGGGCAGTTTGTGTTGTGACCAGACATCGTCAGTAGGGGTCGGTTCAGGCCGTTTCTTGTTGACGCCGGTCCAGAATCGGCGGGACGCCCGGAGGAAGACCCAGCTTCCAAGGATGAAGATCATGACCAGGATGAACAGGTAGATCAGCAGCATCCCGGCGGCCTCGAGCCTGCTGGACTCGGGTGCGTCAGTTGCCTGAGCCAATAAAGATAATGATAGTTGGGTCATCGGGCTCAATTATGCGAAGCGGTCAGTGTCCTGGCGCTTGGCATGCCTCTTACCACAGGTCCTTGCGCGGGTCATCGGTGGACAATGACTGCAGCTGCTTCAGCAGTTTTCTCTGCTCGTCGTTGAGAACCCTGGGCGGAATGATGCGCATCGTGAGGTATTGATGGCCGGCCTGGCCGGTCTTGGAAGACCTCACGCCCTTGTCCTTCAGCCGGAGCTTGCTGCCTCCGGCTGTGCCGGGCGGAATTGTCACGACGGTCGGGCCAAGTAGTGTTGGAACTTCGATCTTGGCTCCCAGGGTCGCTTCGGTGATGCTGATCGGCACGTCGAGATAGATGTCATCGCCCTCGCGGCGATAGTATCGATGAGCGGCCACCCGGCATGTCAACAGGACGTCGCCGGCGCGACCGTCACCACCACGCGAGCCCTTGCCTTTGAGCCGGATGGTCTGGCCATCGCGCACACCGGGGGGGATTTTGACCGTCAGGGTCTGTTTCTCGCCGGTGGGTGAGCTGAGCGTCAGGCTCATCTCACTGCCGTGAATGGCCTGCTCGAAGGTCAGTCGGGCGTCGGTGCGAACATCGAGGTCCGCTTCTCGACCACGCGGACGTTTGCGCCGCGTTGCCCTGCTGAAGAAATCGCCGATTCCGCCAAACCCTCCGCCTTCGCCCCCCCGAAAGAGGTCCTCGAGGTCGGGATAGTCACCCGAGCCGCCTTGCCAGGTGTAGGCGCGCTGGCCGCCCGGGGCCGTGCGCCACTCGCCAGCGTGGGTGCCGGACTCGAATCCCGCGTGGCCGAAGCGGTCGTACATCTTGCGTTTCTCGCTGTCCTTGAGCACTTCGTAGGCTTCCTGAACCTCGAGGAACTTGGTCTCGGCGCTCTTGTCGTCAGGATTGCGATCGGGGTGATAGAGCTTGGCCTTTTCGCGATAGGCCCGCTTGATCTGGTCTTCAGCCGCATCGCGCTGAACGCCGAGGATGTCGTAATAGTCACGTTTGCTCATGGTCGTGCAAGATTATACGCAAGCCTTCGATCGCGTTGCAAAGCCCATGGGGCTCAAATAGCATATATCCGCCGTTCGAGGACATTCGATCATGAGTCGTATCCGAGTTGCCAGCGCCCAGATTCAGGCGTTCGACCTGCGCGAGGCCGCATCATCGCTGGCCGCCGTCGAGCGCGTGATCCGCGCTGCCGCGGACCGAGCAGCGCAGCTCGTGGTTCTTCCCGAGTGTGCCTACCCGGCATATCTGATTGGATCCGAGACGACGTTTCGGGCGGCGGACATCATGAAGCCGGACGAGTACATCGCCTGTCTGGGGCAGCTGGCCCGCGCTACGCGCATGCACATCATTTCGGGTTATGTCGAAGATCGGCACACTTGCCTGCGCAACGCGGCGGTGGTCATCGATTCCAACGGACAGGTGCTCGGCAGTTATGCCAAGAGCTTTCTGTGGGGTGCCGATACGCATTACTTTGCCCCGGGGGATCGGGTGCCCGTATTCGAGACGGCGCTGGGGCCGCTGAGCGTGGTCATCTGTGCCGACGCCCGCGCTCCCGAGATCTTCGCCGTGGGCGCATGGGCGGAGCGCGGCTCATCGCCATGCCGACCTGCTGGGTCAACGTGGCCAGTGATCCGCAACGCTACGAGAACCCGCAGCCCGAATTCCTCATTGCCGCGCGGGCGGCCGAATTCGACTTACCGTTCGTGTGTGCTAACAAATTCGGCATGGAGACCGCCAAGGTCGGTTACTGTGGACGCAGCCTGGTTGCCGACCGCGCCGGTTGCATCGTTCATGAAGCGCCTGGAGTGGGTGAACACGTGCTCGTCGAAGACATCGAGTTGGGAACGGCAGCGACCTATACGGAACCCCTGTGGGGTGAGCTGCTGGCGATCGACGTGCCTGTGGTGGCCCCAGGAGCGACTGACGGCCCGATTAGCGTGATGGTGTCAGCCGGTGTCGCATCCGGGAACGCCGATTTGATCATGGCCGCTCACGGTGAATCCACCGCGACAGTCATCACGCCGAGCGATGCCGGTACGTTGACCGCTCGCGCGGTCGGACGAGTCGGGTGTGTGACGGGGGATGCACTTCTACGATTTGCCCCCATGCGCCTACTGGCCCTGCAGGGCATGGAGATCATGTGCGCGTTCGATGCCCCGGACACGTTGACCCTGTTGCGCACGCGCGCCGTAGAGAACCGTTGTTTCATAGTGGCCGTCTGTCGCGGAGGGCGTATTCGGGTCATCACGCCCGACGGCAGCGTGCAGTGTGATGCCGAGGGTGCGGTGACTGTTGAAATGACCCCCTCCTCCGCCGCCGTCAAGACGGTTGCGCCCGGAACTGATATCTGGGAGCAACGGCGCGTAAATGCATACAGGAATTAGAATCGGGGAGAAGAGGAAGCCAGAAGGAACGAATCGGGAATCGGGTCATATTTTCTTATTGATGAACTGAGTCGTAACCATGTCCGAATTAGCCAAAGCATATGATCCCCGCGAGATCGAGGCGGAGATCGGCGCGCTGTGGGAACGGGGCGATTTCTTTCACGCCGAGCCCGATGACCGGCCGGTCGACAAACGTTTCTGCATCGTCATCCCGCCACCCAACGTGACGGGGGCCCTGCACCTCGGGCATGCACTGAACAATACGCTCCAGGATGTCCTGGTGCGCTGGCACCGCATGTGTGGCGACAACACACTGTGGATGCCGGGTACGGACCACGCGGGTATCGCCACGCAGGCCGTTGTCGAGAAGCGCGTTCGTGAGGAAGAGGGCAAGAGTCGGCACGACATCGGAAGAGATGAACTCGTGCGGCGCATCTGGCAGTGGAAGGATCAGTATGAGGCCCGTATCGTCAGCCAGTTGAAGCTGATGGGGTGCTCGTGTGATTTTGCGCGGGTGCGGTTCACGCTCGATGAGGGCTGCAGTCGTGCCGTGCGTCAGACCTTCTTCAGCCTGTTCAAGCAGGGTCATATTTTTCGTGGAAAGCGCCTGGTTAACTGGGATTGCGAACTGCAGACTGCAGTGGCCGACGACGAAGTGTATCACGCCAATGTCAAGGGCAAGTTTTTTCACTTCCAGTATCCCATGGCCGATGGCAGCGGTCACGTGACCATTGCCACGACGCGGCCCGAGACGATGCTCGGCGACGTCGCCGTGGCAGTCAATCCGCGAGACGAGCGCTATTCCGCAGTCGTGGGCAAGAACGTCGTTCTGCCGCTGATGGATCGTGAGATTCCAATCATCGCCGATGAGTGGGCTGATCCGGAAAAAGGCAGCGGTTGCGTCAAGATCACGCCGGCACACGATCCCAATGACTACGAAGTCGGACTGCGTCATGATCTTCCGATGGTCAACGTCCTCAACGTCGATGGGACGATCAACAGTCACGGCGGCAAGTACGAAGGGCTCGATCGTTTTGAGGCACGCAAACAGGTCGTCGCCGACATGGAAGCCCTCGGGCTCATTGACAAGATCGAAGACCGCGAGCAGGAGGTCGGCCACTCCGACCGCAGCAAGTCTTTGATCGAACCGTTTCTGTCTGACCAGTGGTTCGTGCGCATGACCGAGTTGGCCGATCCAACACTCGATGCGGTGACAAACGGTGATGTCGTCTTTCATCCGGATCGTTACAAGAGCTCGTATCTCGACTGGCTGGGGGAGCGCCGTGACTGGTGTATTTCTCGGCAGTTGTGGTGGGGCCATCGTATTCCAGTGTGGACGCGCGACGCGACGGATAGTGGTGCAGCCCATGCGCTGGTCGACGAGGTCAACGCCTTGATCAAGGGGCGTGATGATCTGTCCGTCCAGGTCTTTGGTGATGACGGCGATGATGTCCGGTCGGTGTCCGTGTGCCTGCGCGCTGACGACGACGTCATCGCCGCGGCATTGGAGAAGATCGGGTTCGAGCGTGATCCAGACGTGCTTGACACGTGGTTCAGTTCGATGCTATGGCCTCACAGTACGCTCGGATGGCCCGAACGCACCACCGAATTGGATTACTACTATCCCACAAGTGTGCTGATTACATCTCGTGACATTATCACGCTGTGGGTGGTGCGCATGGTGCTCAGTGGATTGAATAATCTCGGGCACAAACCGTTCAGCGATGTGTACATCCACCCCAAGATCCTCGACGGGCGGGGTGTGACCATGAGCAAGAGCAAGGGCAATGGTGTTGACCCGGTCGACATCATCGAGGCCTTCGGCGCCGACGCGCTGCGCTACGGGCTGGCGGCCATGACCACGGAAACGCAGGATATCCGCATGCCGGTGAACTACCTGTGTCCGCATTGCGAGAAACTGACACCTCAAACCGACAAGAACATGTTCATCAAGGGCACCCAGACGCCCAGTAAGCAACTACCGTGCAAGCACTGCAAGAAAGAGTTCGCGACAAGGTGGGCTGACGAGTCCGTCCAGAGCGATCTGGGCATGTCGCTCATGGTCTCTGACAAATTCGAGGCCGCACGCAATTTCGTCAACAAGTTGTGGAATGCCGCTCGTTTTGCATTCATGAATCTCGAGGGCACGACGTACGAACCACTTGAGGTCGCCAGCCTGCCGCCGGAGGATCGCTGGATCCTGGCCGAGCTATCCGAGGTCGTGCGCAACACGCATCGTGACCTGAACAACTATCAATACAGTCGCGCCACGCTGGGACGATCAGGCCGAACGTGACGAACTCGTCGAACTGGCGGAGGACTACGCCCAGGCGTGCGTCGAGCGCACCGACATCTTGCAGTACGTCGGCACCAACAACTCAGCGCGCGACATCGACGCCATCCGCCAGGCGCTCGGCGTCGAGCAGGTCTCGTACTTCGGGTTCAGCTACGGCAGTGAACTCGGCGGGGTGTGGGCGACGCAGTTCCCGACCACCGTGCGCGCCGCCGTGTTCGACGGCGCGACCGACCCCAACGCCGACCCGCTCGAGTCGACCCTGCAGCAGGGGGCCGGCTTCGAGGCCGCGTTGACCACGTTCCTCGCGCAGTGCAGCGCCGACGCCGACTGCGCGTTCCACAACGAGGGCGACGCCGAGGGAGCGTTCGACCGGTTGATGGCCAGTCTCGACGAGTCGCCGCTGCCGAGCTCCGGTGGCCGGGTTGCGGTCAACCGAGGCGTGGCCGTTGTCGCCGTCGCCCAGGCCATGTACTCCGACCGGTTCTGGCCGGCGCTCGAGCGGGCACTCGAGGACGCCGCCGCCGGCGACGGAGCCGGCCTGCTGCAACTGAACGACGCGTACTACGGGAGCGGGAATCTGCTCGAGGCGTTCCAGGCGATCAACTGCGCCGACGACGCCGAACGGTCGACGGTGGAGGAGGCCGATGCCAACGTCGACGAGATCCTGGCGGTGGCGCCGCGGATCTTCCCGTACACGACGGGCTCGTACTCGTGCACGTTCTTCCCGCCGGCGCTCGACCCGCGCATCGACATCACCGGCGTCGGGGCGGGGCCGATCGTCGTGATCGGCACCACCGGCGACCCGGCGACACCGCTCGAGAGCTCACGTGCGATGGCCGACACACTCGAGGACGGCCGCCTCGTGATCGTCGAGGCCAACGAGCACACCGGCTATCGAGGTGACGACTGCGTGCGCGGCATCGTGCACGAGTATCTGCTGACGCTCGTCGCACCCGACGACGGCACGGTCTGCTCGTAGCCAGGGTGCACGTTCAGCGCTAGCCTCGACCGACGGAAGGCTGCCAGAGCGGACGAATGGGACAGTCTCGAAAACTGTTGAGGTCCTTCGGGCCTCCGTGGGTTCGAATCCCACGCCTTCCGCCAGTACGTCCACGGGCGTCCATGGATCTCCATGGACGCCCGTCGTCGTTTTGTCGGTGCAGTGTGCGCCCGGGGTCGCACGTCAACGGAGATCGAGCGACCCACCATGATCTCGCTCATCGGCGCCGCCATCGACCGCACTCGACCAGATGTTCGCGACTGGCCCGGTCGCGGCCCACTGCAGGTCGGTCCCGAGGCGGATCGTCAGAAACCGCTCAAGACGCGCTGCCAGATGCCGATACGTCTTTTGTATGGAAAAGGTCAAGGCTGCCACTGACGGAACCTGGTCATCACTGACCGTTGAGTTGCCCCCGGTGCCGTCGCCTCCGTCCGCGTCCACGTGGTCGGTTCCAGCCCCTCCGATGCCACAGCCGACGATGCCGGCGTCGCCCCATTCGACTTCGGATTCGACGCTGGCGCCCCACTCCGTGTCGGTCGCTCCCGACGAACCGGTCGACCCGTCAGCGATCCTCGACGAACTGGTCGACACCGTCGACGGAGTCCGGTCGGCCATCCTCGCCACGGTCGACGGATTCGGCCTCGCTCGCAGCCGCTCGATGGACGACGAGGCCTCGCACCCAGCGATGCTCGCTGCGGCCGTCGGCCTGGCGCATCAACTGGTCGCCATGAGCGGCGGCGATCGTCTCCGGCAACTCGTGGTCGACCACGACGGCGGACTGCTGCTGGTGTGGCCGATCGGCGACCAGCGTGTGCTCGCCGTACTCGCCTCGTGCACTGTCGAACAGCGAAACGCTCGTTCGTTCGTTCGCGCCCGTCACGCGGCGCTGTCCGGGGTGAGCTCGTGAGTGCCCAGACCTTCAAGATCCTCGTCACCGGGCCGTTCGCGGCCGGCAAGACGTCGATGATCCAGTCGGTGTCGCAGACCCAGGTGATCTCGACCGATGTGGTCACCAGCGGCGACGAATCCGACGTCAAGTCGCACACCACGGTCGCCATGGACTTCGGGACGTACTGCCTCGACGGCGATGACACACGGCTGCTGCTCTTCGGAACCCCGGGCCAGGCCCGGTTCCGGTTCATGACCAACATCTTGAAGGGCGACGTCGACGTCGTCGCATTCGTGATCGACGCCGAGGCGACCGAGACCCATGCCGCTGCCGGCGTGGAGCTGCGGGCGCTGCTTCGTGACCTGCGGGTTCCGGCGGTGATCGCCGTGAACCGTTGCGACGATCTCACGATCGCGCGCCGACTGGCGCGCTTCTCTCGGTGCGCTCGACGGCGAGGCCGTCGTGGCGTGCCAACTCATCGACCCCGACTCCGGCCGGGAGGTCGTGGTCGAAATCCTCCTGACGCTCCTCGCGTCCATGGAGCACAGCAAGGCGGAGGTTGCCTGAAATGATCCACAACACTGAAACTGCGACCGAGTCGGTCGACACGGGAGCGCTCGTCATCGACGGACCACAACCCGTCTGGATGACGCTCAACGACGCCAGGGAACAGGCGTTCACTGGCGAGATCACGTTCGAAGGCGACCCCGAGGTGCTCGCATACCTCGACAACGGCGTTGTGTACTTCGCCGAGCGGGTCGGCGATGCCCAACTCGGGCAGCGACTGCTCGATGCCGGCGTGCTCGACGCGACCCAACTCGAGCGGGGACTGGTTCGTCTCGGCGACCTCGAACACCTTGGTCGGCTCTTCGACCGGGACCCCTCGATCAACCGTGACGCCGTCGTGGTGACCGCGGAACTCTTCACCGAGGAACTGATCTCCGACATTGCCAACCGGACGATCGCCAATGCGCGTGTCGTTGCGTACCGCCACCACCCCTCCGGACTGCATCGTTGGTTCGTTGCGCCGATCGATCAGCCGGTGGTGGCCCGCCCGATCGGTGCGATCGGCCAACTCGATGGCACGGTCATCGACGACCTGCCCAGCCTGCCGTACGTGCTCGACGACGACGAGTTGATGATCGAGTGGGATGCGATGGTCGACACCGAACTCGACATCGATGACGTCGAGGCCATGGACGAGTCCGAGATCCGAACGGGCGAGATCACCGAGATCATCACACCGGAGGAGTTCGATGCCGATGCACTCGAGCTCTCGCTCGAGCTCGCAGAGTTCGTCGATGACGCCGACGAGCAGGTCGACCCGCCCGACTTCGAACTCGTCGACATCGACTTCGATGATGCCGACACCGAACCGAAACCGTGGACCCCGAGACGGTCGACACCGAGACGGACACGACGATGCCCGATCTGGTCGAGCCCGATCGTCGACGACGTCGATCACCTCGATGACGATGTCGAGGTTCCCGCCCTGCAGATGCCCGAGCTCGAGTTCGATGACGATGCCCTCGTCGTCGACCACGCTGACGCCGACACCGATGGCGAAGCCGATGGCGACGACTTCGAGTTCTCGGTCGTGTGGCCCGACGGGTCCGAGCAACTGGCCGACGGCGCTGCCGCCGACCTCGACGACTCGCTCGACGTCGAGCCGACGTTCACCGAGACCGACGATGGTGAGCTCCAGTTCTCGATGCCGCCGCTGACGCTCAGCGACGAGCCCGAGGTGGCCGACGCCGAGGTGCCCGACGACGTTGCCGACGCCGTGCGCCGCGCGATTGCCGCAATCGAGTCGGCCAGCGTCGGCGAGCCGGACGTCGACGTCGATCTCGGAGACGTTGTGCCGGAGACGGCAGACGTCGAGATCAGCCACGCTCGAGATCACCGAATGTCGAGATCACGATCGACGCCACCGCCATGGAGATCACCGAGGTGGAGATCACCGAGGTGGAGATCACCGAGGTGGAGACCCATCTTGCCGGCGTGGACGAGATCGTCGAGGCGCCCGCGGCTCCGGCGCCGGCAAACGGCCTCGCCGGATTCGCTCCGCCGACGATGGCAACGCGGGCGGAAGTGCTCTACGGCCAGATGTCCGACGATGGCGCTGTTGTCGCAGAGCCCGCGTCGGCTCCCCACGCTGGCCGGCCAGACACCGGCGATGGCGACGTCAGCCGACGGCTCGGGTGGCCAGGGCGACGAACGCAGCTCGGCGCTGCGTCGTCTGATCGGCAGCCTTCGTCGCAAGGACCACTGATCCACGAGCGTCCAGGCGTTCAGCGGTCACCTCTGGCGATCGCGCGTCGCTCGCGGAAGAACGTCCGCAGCAGCTCGGCGGCCTCGTCGGCATCGACTCCGCCGGTCACGTCGACGCGGTGGTTGAGCACGTCGCCGTCGAGCAGACCGAAGTGGCTCGTCACCGCGCCGGCCTTCGGGTCGTCCGTGCCGTACACGAGACGTCCGAGCCGGGCGTTGACCGCCGCTCCGGCGCACATCGCGCACGGCTCCAAGGTCACGTAGAGCGTGCACTCGTCGAGTCGCCACTGCCCGAGGTGCTGGGCTGCGTCGCGCAATGCCAAGACTTCGGCGTGCGCGACCGGATCGTTGGTGAGTTCGCGCTCGTTGTGGCGAGCGGCGATGACCTCGCCGCGGTGGACGACGACGGCGCCGACCGGGACGTCGTGGTGTGCGAGTGCTGCGCGAGCCTCGTCGAGCGCCACCGCCATCGGATCCGGTGGCGGTCCCGCAGCGTGCGACGGTGATGAGCCTGCAGCGGCCGACATGGCGGAGGGAGTGGGATTCGAACCCACGGAAGCTCTCACTTCACACGCTTTCCAAGCGTGCCGATTCGGCCGCTCTCGCATCCCTCCCTGGTGTTCCGACAACGCCGGAACGTGGAGACCGAGAGGCTAGCCCCCGCCGCTGGCAATCCATCCGCCTGGCAATGCACTGCCGGCCAGATAGTGTGAGAGTGCACTTGGCGGCTCGCTGCCGGGTGAGGTGGCGACCGGGTCCTGTGCAATGGGCGCCCGTGAATCAGGTCAGGCCCGGAAGGGAGCAGCCTTCATCGGCATCGTCCGTGTGCCGCAGATCGCCTGGTCGTCACCTCACTCGGCAGCAGCCGCCAGCTGCTGGTCACACCGTCGAGCCGTGCTCGGCCTGCTGTGACCGTTCAGCGGAGGCGGTTCGCGTAGGCGACCAGCTCGGGTGCACCGAGTTCGTCGGCAACTGCAGCGAAGTCGTCGGTCGGGCCGGTCCACTTCCAATCGTCGAGCGAGCCGACGTCGACGTCGGTGTCGACCGTGGCGATCTTCCTGAACAGCAGGGCATCGGCCAGCTGGGCCTGCAGGGTCGCCGACAGCTTCGCTGCCCCTCGTAGACCCGGTACGTCCCACTGTCCGGCCGCCGGCGGGATGTCCTCGATGTGGCCGTAGCGGGCAAGCACCAGTGATGCGCTCTTGGCGCCCCAACCGGGCAGCCCGGGGAATCCATCGGCGGTGTCGCCGACCAGGCCGAGATAGTCGGGGATCGACTCGGGCCCGACTCCGAACTTCGCGCGCACACCGTCGGCGTCGATGATCTCGCGTTTGCGCCGGTCGAACTGCACCACTCGAGTTCCTCGAACGCACTGTCCGAGGTCTTTGTCGGCGGTGACGATCAACACCTGGTCGACACGCTCGTCGCGCTCGGCGACCAGCGCTGCCGCGCCGAGTGCGTCGTCGGCTTCGTGTTCGATCATCGGCCACACCGTGAACCCGGCGGCGGCGAGGGCACGTTCCATCACCGGGATCTGCTCGAGAATCTCCGGATCCATGCCCTCCGAGGTCTTGTAGCCGGCCCACAGCTCGTTGCGGAAGCTCTCGACCACATGGTCCGACGCCACGCCGACGTGCGTTGCTCCGTCCTCCACCAGTGCGAGCGTCGACGTCACCACACCGGCGGCCGCGTCGAACGGGCCGCGGTCGCTGTGACGTGACGCCATACCGAAGTGCTGACGGAAGAGCTCGTAGGTGCCATCGACGAGGTGCACGCGCATGACGCGCACGCTACGTCGTGGCTCGGCCACGGTTGTGCACGGGCTTGGTCAACTCCGTCTCAGCGAAGTCTCAAGATCGGTCGGCGAGTGGTCGATAGAGGTTGAGCGAACCTCCTGCACGACGAAACCTGACTGAACCGATGACGACACCCACTCCCTTCTCCGCCCGATTCGAGGCGACGACCACTGGTCGTTCGCCTCTGCGTCGACGAAAGGACCAGCGATGACCGAGCAGACCACTTCCAGCATCGTGCCGGCGGTTCAGCAGCTGTTGACCGACTTCAGCAAGCAGGTCTCGACGGAGATGCAACGGCTGCGTGGCGAACTCGCCACCGAGCGAGCCGCGCGGGAGCAGAGCGAAGCGACCGTCCGAACGATGCTGCCGGCGATCGAGGAGCGACTCGCCGAGCTCTCCGTCCAGTCGAAGCGTCGGCACGAAGAGATCGACCTGCGGATCGGCCGGGTCGCCGACGAGACCAACGCCGGCCTTGCTGCCGCCGTCGAGTCGGCTGCCCGCCCGGTCGTCAAACAGCTCGAGCACCGCCAGAGCCAACTCGAACAGGACCTGTCGTCGCTCGATCGCAGCGTCCGCAAGTTCGATCAGCAGGCCGGCGCGATGGTGCAGCACCTCAACGTGATGAGCGAGGCCACCGAAGCCCGCCTCGACGAGGTGTCGGCTCAGGTCGCCGAACAGCTCGACGGGCGCCTGGCATTGCTCGCCACCCGGATGGACGAGGTGTCGGCCCAGGCCGCCCGCCAGCAGGCCGAGGTGTCGAACATCGTCGGCTCGCGGGTCGACCAGGCCGAGGACCGGATCAACGATCGCATCGTCACCGCCGAGGCTCGCGTCAACGAGACCGTCGGCCAGCGGGTGGCCGACATCGATGCCTACGTCGGCCGCGTGAGCGCCGGCCTCGACGATGCCGTTTCGATGCTCAGCGATCGCATCGCCGGCGCAGAGGCCCGCTTCGACGAGGTGACCACGGCGATCGACGCGATCACGGCACGTCTCGACAGCGTCGACGTCGACGCCATCGACGAGATGAAGGACCGCGTCGCCAGCGCTGCCGGCGAGGTCGAGCTCGTGCGCATCGAGGTCGATCGGTTCAAGGAGTCGATGGGCGAGTCGATCGACAAGACCGTCGGCCGCATCGTCGACATCGAAACTCAGCTCCAAGAGCAGCATCTCGACGTCGAGACCGCAGTCCAGCTCGAACGCCTCGAAGAGGTCGAGCGGGCGCTGCTCGCCCTCGACCCCAGCCAGTTCGTCCGCCGCGAGGAGCCGATGGCTCCGCCGTCGGCGACCGAGCCCGGCGCAGTGAATCCCTTGACCCCACCGACCCCGTTCGAGCCGCAGGCCGCGGCGCAGCACTGAGATCGAAGGCAGTTCCATGGCACTCCGCAAGCCCAGCTCCAAAGACATGGCCCCGCCCGCCGGCAACGGCGCGGGGACCGCGCTTGCCGAACCGCCATCGACGGTGCAGGGTGAGTCGGCCGACGAATGCAACGCGGTCGGCCAGGCGCTCGTCGCCGGAGGTCACCTGTCGCAGGAGTCGTTCGACACGGTCGTGGCGAGCACCAACGGCGATCTGCTCAAGTTCGGGACGTTGCTGCTCAGCCACCACAGCGTCGGGCGCAACGCGCTAGCGGCCGCTGTTGCGGCGGTCTGCCAGGTTCCTGTCGCCGACATCTCGATGGCGGCGCTCGACGAAGAGGTCGTCGCGAAGTTCCCCGAAGAGATCGCCCGCACCCACAAGGTGATGCCGATCGCCGAGGAGAACGGCTCGACGCTGCTCTATGCCGCCGACCCGTCACCGTGGCGTCGTCAGCAGGTCGAGTCGGCCACCGGGCAGAAGTTCGTGTGGCAGGCCACCGACGAAAAGACGGTGACGTCGTTCATCGAGCAGATGTACCGCTCGACCGCCGACGTCGACAACATCGTCGCCACGTTCGCCACGGAGGACGAGCAGCGCAGTCGTTGCCGACACCATCGCCGAGGTCAGCCTCGACGACCAGGCGCCCGTGGTGCAGCTCGTCGCCAAGATCGTCGGGCAGGCGATGCGCGACCGCAGCTCCGACATCCACATCGAACCGCTCGACGATCGGCTCCGCATCCGGTTCCGCGTCGACGGCAACCTGATCGAGGCGTTCTCGCTGCCGCTGTCGGCGCACAACGCGCTGATCAGCCGCCTGAAGATCATGTCGGAGATGAACATCGTCGAGAAGCGGGCCCCGCAGGACGGCCAGTTCTCCACCAAGGTCGACGGCCGCCCGATCGACGTCCGCGTGTCGTCGGTGGCCACCGTGTTCGGCGAGAAGATCGTCATGCGTCTGCTCGACAAGTCGAAGTCGATGGTCAGCCTCGGCCAGCTCGGTATGCCGGCCGAGACGTACAAGACGTACTCCAAGCTCGTCCACGCACCGTTCGGCATGGTGATCTGTGCCGGCCCGACCGGCGCCGGCAAGACGACGACCCTGTACGCCACGCTGCTCGAGATCAACTCGACCGGCAAGAACGTCACCACTGTCGAGGACCCCGTCGAGTACGTGTTCCCCGGCATCAACCAGGTGCAGACCAACACCAAGGCGGGCCTGACGTTCGCCACCGGCCTCAAGGCCCTCCTGCGACAGGACCCCGACACGATCCTCGTCGGCGAGATCCGCGACGCCGACACGGCCCGCATCGCCATCCAGTCGGCGCTCACCGGTCACTTCGTGCTGTCGTCGCTGCACGGCACCGACGCCGTCGCGGCGCTGCACCGCCTGCTCGACATGGGCATCGAAGCGTTCCTCGTCGCCTCGGCGATCGTCGGCGTGGTGTCGCAGCGTCTGCTGCGCAAGACGTGCGAGAACTGCAAAGAGGAGTACACGCCCGGCGCCGAGGAACTGGCGGTGTTCCGCCAGCACTCCGGCGGCAGCGACAAGACCGTCTTCTACCACGGCAAGGGCTGCAGCTACTGCTCCGGCACCGGCTACCGCGAGCGCATCGGCGTCTACGAGCTGCTGCGCATCACCCCCGAAGTGCGCCGCCTGATCGTCGGTTGGGCGACCACCGAGGAACTTCGTCGTCTGGCAGTTGCTCAAGGAATGCGCACGATGCTCCGAGAAGCAATGCAGATGGTCGACGACGACATCACGACCATCCCCGAAGTCGTCCGAACCCTGTTCGCCCACTGAGTACCAAGAAAACCGACCGAGAGACACGGAGCATCACATGCCCAAGTTCGCCTACGCCGCAATCGACACCGCCGGCGCCCCCGTCGAGGGGGTGACCAAGGCCGACACCATCGGCGCGGCGCGCGCCATCCTGGTCGAGCAGAACCTGTTCCCGACCAAGATCGAGGAACGCCGCGGGATGCTCGACTTCGAGCTGACCAAGGAGAAGGTGAAGAAGAAGCACCTGATGCACTTCACCCGTCAGCTCGCCGTGTTCGTCAAGGCCGGTATCCCGATCACCGACGCGCTGGTCACGATCGGCGACGAGACCGAGGACGTCGCACTGCGCCGCGCGCTCGGCAACCTCGTCGACGACCTCCGCAACGGCGGGCTGTTCTCGGTCGCCGCAGCCGGCCACCCCGAGGTGTTCCCCGACTACTACGTCGGCATCCTGCAGTCGGCCGAGCTGACCGGTCAGCTCGACACCGCCCTCGAGAGCCTTTCGGACTATCTCGAGCGCGAGATCGACACCCGCGCCAAGGTGGTGTCGGCGCTGTCGTATCCGATGGTCGTCATGGTGATGGCGATGATCACCGTGCTGATCCTCGCCGGCTACGTGCTGCCGCAGTTCAAGCCGCTGTTCGAGGAGCTCGGCGCCGAACTGCCGCTGCCGACCCGGATGATGCTGTTCTTCTCGCGGTTCTTCACCGACCTGTGGTTCATCACCGCGGGCTTCTTCATCCTTGTCGCCGCGGTGCTGATCTTCATGTTCAAGCATCCGACCGGCAAGATCTGGAAGGACCGCCTGGTCCTCAAGATCCCGGTGATCAAGGGCATCGTCGACTACGCGATCCTCGAGCGGTTCTGCCGGATCCTGTCGGCGATGATCTCCGCCGGCGTGCCGCTGCCGGAAGGCCTGAAGACCACCACCGACGCCACCAGCAACGTCGTGTACAAGGAGCGCCTCGAGATCGCCCGCGAGCAGATGCTCGAAGGCCAGGGGTTCTCCCAGCCCCTGATCGACACCGAGCTGTTCCCCGGTGCCGCCAGGCAGATGTTCAAGGTCGGCGAGGAGACCGGCACGCTCGACGAGCAGCTCGAGGTCGCCGCGACCTACTTCGACCGCGAGCTCGAGAGCCGCATCAAGAAGTTCACCACGATGTTCGAGCCGATCATGATCATCTTCGTCGGCGTCATCGTCGGCTTCGTCGCCGTGGCGCTCGTGTCGGCGATGTACGGCGTGCTCAACGGCACGAAGGGTCAGGTCTGACCCGCCCGTCAGCGGGCGAGGACGAGGTCGACGAAATGCTGTCCGACGAAGATCGCCACCACGGTGCCGAGGGCCAGGAACGGCCCGAACGGCACCGCCGTGCGACGTCCCGCGCGATCGACGGCCATCATCGCCACGCCGACCACGGCGCCGGCGACGAACCCGAAGAACAGCCCGGGCAGCACGATGCCGGGGTTCAGCCAGCCGAGGTACAGGCCGAGCAGCGGCGCGAGGCGCACGTCGCCGTCGCCCATGCCGCCCTTGCTGAGCGTGTAGATCAGCCACATCGCGACGAGCGCGATCACCGCGCCGAGCGCCATCATCCAGATGCGCTCGGGTTCGTCGAGCACGATCGCCGCGACGGTCAGGGAGATCACACCGAGGACGATGCCGGTGTAGGTGATCTCGCGGGGCAGGCGCTGGGTGTGCAGGTCGATCCACGTCTGGGCGACCAGCACCGCCATCAAGATGCAGTACGCCGGGATGGCGGCACGGGTGTCGTCGAAGCGGATCGCCATCAGCACGAACAGCGCGGCCGTGGTCAGCTCGACCACGATCGGCTCGATGCCGATCGGCGCCCGGCACTGGCGGCACCGGCCGCGCAGCGCCACCCAGCTGAGCACCGGCACCAGGTCGAGCGGGCCCAGGCGGAGCCCGCACGAACCGCAACGGCTCGGCGGTGCCACCACCGACTCGCCGTTCGGCACCCGATCCACCACCACCGTCAGGAACGAGCCGATCAACAGACCGGCCACCACCACGAACACGATCAACAGAGAAAAGCTCATCAGCAAGAACGGCCCTCGCCCGCACGGCGTGCTTTGGCCCGAGCGGGAGGTTAGCCAACCATGTCCATTCCAGATCCGATGCTCGAAGCATTGCTCAAGGCCACCGTCGATTCCGGGGCGTCCGACCTCCACCTCACGGTGGGTCGGCCGGCCACCGCACGTCGCGACGGCGTGCTGGTGTCGTTCGAGAACGTGCCCGTGCTCGCCAACGAAGAGGTCGACCGGATGGTCTACTCGCTGCTCGACGAGCGCAAGCTCGCCGAGTTGAACCGAGACCGGCAGGTCGACTTCTCGTTCGGTCTGCCCGGCATCGGTCGGTTCCGTGCGAACGCGTTCCGTCAGCGCGGGAACCTGGCGCTGGCGCTTCGCGTCGTGCCGTTCCGTGTGCGAACCCTCGAAGAGCTCGGCGCGCCGGCGGCGTGTACGACGCTGCTCAACAAGCCGTACGGCATCGTGCTGGTGGTGGGCCCGACCGGTTCGGGCAAGTCGACGACGCTCGCGGCGATGATCGACCGCATCAACGACACCAAGCCGGTGCACATCCTCACCATCGAGGACCCGGTGGAGTACATGCACCACCACAAGACGGCGATGGTCAACCAGCGCGAGGTCGGCACCGACGTGGAGTCGTTCAACGACGGCCTGCGCAGCGCCCTTCGTGAGGACCCCGACGTGGTGCTCCTCGGCGAGATGCGCGACCTCGACTCGATCCAGATCTCGCTGTCGCTCGCCGAGACCGGCCACCTGGTGTTCGCCACGCTGCACACCAACGACGCCGCCCAGGCGCTCGACCGCATCATCGACGTGTTCCCGTCGGAGCGCCGCGACCAGATCCAGATCATGCTCGCCGGCGCGCTGCAGGGGGTCATCTCCCAGCGTCTGATGCCGTCGATCGGCGGTGGCCGTGTCGCCGCCTACGAGGTGATGGTCGCCAACGAGGCGATCCGCAACCTGGTGCGTGAAGGCAAGTCGCGCCAGATGCGCAACATGATCGCCACCGGTGCCGCCGAGGGCATGCAGACGATCGAGATGGACCTCGCCCGCCTCGTGGCGGCCGGGTTGATCGACATCGACACCGCGATGGCGGGCAGCCAGTACCCGAAGGAGGTGCAGGCGCAGCTCGCCACCGCCCGTGCGCAGATGCACGCCCACTCCACCCTGTCGTCCGGCCAGGCCGGCTCGTCGGGCTCGGGCACCTACGGCGGCGAGCCGGTGTCGACGCCGGGCGCGCCACCGCCACCTCCGCCGGTTCCCGCCGGCTCGAACGGCGCCTGATCCCACCGGGGTCGAGGAGGTCGCCGTGGTCGTCAAGAAGAACCCGTACAAGAACCTCGCCGGGGTCACGCCGTGTCCCGGCGGCTGGCTGGTGTTGCCCGCGCGTCTGTCGGGTATCACCGTCGCGGCCGAGGAAGCGTTCGTGCTGCCCAAGCTGTTCGAGGTGCTCGACTTCCGGCCGACGTTCGAGGCGGCGGCGATCAACGCCCCGATGGGCTGGTTCGAGAACCGTCGGGCCAGTACCGGCCGTGCGACCGCGAAGCGCGCGAGTACGTCGGCTGGCCGCGGATCGCAGGCATTTCGGGCACGCCGAGCCGTGCGGCAGTGCAGGCATCGGCCACCGAGGCGCCCGTCGATGGAGCCGTGGATGACCAAGCACGACGTGCGGCGCCTGCGCTGGCTGCGCGAGGCCGAGCGGGAACTGCAGCCGTACCACTCGCGCAGCTTCTTCTCGGCGAACCCCGACGTGTCGTTCACGGCGATGAACAGCGACGAGCCGCTGAAGACGTCGCCGTATCACGAGGACGGTCGCCTCGAGCGGCTGGAATTGATCCGCGAGCGCCTTCCCGGCGTCGACGACGTGGTCACCCGTACGCCGCCTGACGGCGCAGGCGTCAGTGCACATGCTGCAGGCCGGCGCGCTGCTGTTCACCGCCCGACGTGCGTCGGGCCGGGCGATCAGCCGGATGCCGCTCGACCCGTTCTGGGACGAGACCGGCATGCGCATGGAAATCGTCCGCTGACCAGCGGTCGGCCCGCCTCCGCACGATCAGTGCGCGATCTGTCCCGGTGTCCGGGACACGTCGCGCACAGATGCAACGTGAGTCCGTGGGGGTTCAGGCTTCAGCCGTTGAGGGCGAGGCCGCTGATCGGGCCGTCGTCCTGGCCAGCGTCCGAGCCGTCAGCCGGCGCGTCGAATGCTGATCCGGCTGCAGGGGGTGCTGCCGGCGCGTCGAACGGCGACGGTGCAGCCGGCGGGTCGGGGAGCGCCGAGCAGTCGGCGGGCGGCTGTGGGGAGCCGGTGGGCGGGTGCGGGCGGGTGCGGGTGGCGGAGCGAGGCGGTCGAACATGGTGGTGATCGCCACCGCGAGTTCCTTCTGCTGTTGGCGGCAGTCGTCGAGGCCCTTCTGGATGCGGGCGACCGAGTGCTCGAGCGCGTCGAGGCGTGAGGAGATGTCGGGCGATCCGTCGGGGGCCTCGCCGGTGTAGGAGGTGATGCGGTCGGCGCGCTCGCGCTCGATCAGCGAGGTGAGGCGCTGCTCGGAGCGCTCGGTGGCTGCCCTGGCCTCGGCTCGGGCGAGCTCGACCTGCTCCTGGGCGATCTGGGCGTAGGTGGCCAGCGAGGTGAACTGGCTGCTGATCTGCGACTCGACCTGTTCGACGCGGTCGCGCAGGTCGTGGATCTCGACGGTGTTCTCTGCGGCGGCTTCGTCGCCGAAGAACTCGTCGATGGCGCTCGAGTCGAGCGTGTCGTTGATGTCGCGTGTCTTGCCGAACATGTGATGCCTCTTGCGGTAGTGAGGTGCGCCGCCCGCTGCGTGCGCTTGTAGATCCATCGGCGCGACTTGCCGCCGTCTTGAGGCCTCGCTGAGACGCAGTTGATCTTTGGCGAAAGTTCGAACTTCCACTCAAGGTCGGCGACGAGGGACCGAAGAAACAACTGCGCAACGGGAGCTGGTTCTCACGGAGCGCACTCGTGAGACAACAGCTCCTCCGGGAGCACCAACCAAAGAGCGGAAGGAACCATTCAAATGGACAACAAGCAGGACAAGGGTTTCACCCTCGTGGAACTCCTCATCGTCATCGTCATCCTCGGCATCCTCGCCACCGTCACCGTGTTCGCCGTCCGCGGCATCACCGACCAGGGCCAGGACTCGGCCTGTGCAGTCCGACCAGCGGACGCTGCAGACGGCCATCGAGGCGTACTACGCCCAGAACCAGCGCCACAACCGGCCACCGAGGCCGAGCTCCTGGCGACCGTTGACGGCTGACGGCAGCGACGGTCGTCCGCTGGGCACCGTCGAACTTCCTCGTGCAGCCTCGGCGTCGGCGCACTACGGCGTCGACGACCGTCAACGGGTCGTTGACGCGTCGTCGCTGCGGACCAATGCTCCACGACGTGCTCGCTCGGACGACGCCTGCGCCTGATTCGTCACTGACGAACCAGCAGCAACAACTGATCGAAGACCCGTCGGCTTCGGCCGGCGGGGTCTTCGTCGTTTTCCGGCCAGGGCTTCGCAGTGACCGGTTCCTTGTGCGCTTCTTGACTCGTGACCACGCCGCCGCCGCCGATGCAATGGTCGTGAACGAACCGCTACACCCGAGCCGACCGAGGCTTCACGATCGTGGAGATCCTCGTGGTCATCGTGATCCTCGGGATCCTGTCGGTGGCCGTGGTGTTCACCGTCCGCGGCGTCACCGATCGAGGCGAGCAGAGCGCCTGCGCCGGCGACGAGCGCACCCTCGAAACCGCGGCGGACGCCTACATGGCTCAAGAACGCCTCGACGAAGTGCCGGCGCTCGGCACCAGCGACGACCGCTACGAGCTGTTCCTCGTCGACGTCGGCATGCTCAAGCAGGTCTCCACCTACTTCGACCTCGCCGCCGACGGCACCGTCACCACCACCGGCGAACCCTGCCGACGACACGCAGGTTCCGCCGGGTCAGACCCGTGCGACGGATCGCTGTCTCCACCGACGACCCCGCCGTTGATCGTTACGCCGGCGGTGTACTGGGCGGCGAGTTCGAGGACCTGGTCCTCGGGGAACCGGCCGACCCAGCCGGTGATGATCGTGCCGTCCGGCGTCAACAGGATCGCCGTGGGCTGCGAACTCACACCGAGTTCGATCCACGACTCGAACGACTCGTCCCACAGCATCGTGAACGTGGTGCCGCGGTCCTCCACGAACTCCCGGGCTTCTTCCAGGCTGTCCTGGGTGCCGAGGCCGATCACTTCGATCTCTGATTCGTGTGCTCGAGCGAACTGCTCGACGTCGGGTGCTTCCGACCGGCAGGTGGGTCAATGCGGTGCGTACATCCACAACAGGATCGGCGTGTCGGCCGGTGCCACGTTGCGCAGGTTGACCTTGTTGCCGTTGATCACGTCGTCGACCACCACGTCGGGCAGCTGATTTGCGGCGGTGTCGGCCGCCGGGTCGAGCTCGACCACATCGGGCGGCGGCCGGCAGCCGTGCTGCCGCCGGCTCGCCCGACGAGTCACTCCCGCCGCAGGCGGCCAGCACCAGCACGGCCGCCGCCGATCGCAGCGGCCGTCGGGCGTGAACGACTCGAACGAGGAAGACGCATGTCCCCAGTGTGGCTCGCCGCCAACGCCCGAGTCGACCCGGTTCACCGAACGTTTCGACAGACCCCCCCCCGATGGCCACGCCCGTCCATGCTCGGTTTGCTCATCGGTCGGTGTCCGGGCCCCGGGTGCGATGAGCGAACCGCCGGATGCGGTCGGTTCGCTCATCGAGGGGCGTCAGGAGGTGGTCGGGTTGAGGAGTTCGCGGCGCAGGGCGAGCAGTTTGGGGGCGGGTTCGCCGTCGGACCAGGCGTCGGCCACCAGCACCCGCTCGTACGACTCCCACTCCTGGCGGACACCGGCGAGGTCACCGGCGCGGGCGTGGGCCTGCATCCGCAGCGCGATCAGCTCCTCGTGGCCGGGCAGCACCCGCAGTCCCTTGCCGGTCGCCCAGAACACCGCGTCGGTGTCGCCGAGCGACAGCGCATGAGCGGCGAACTCGGCGGTGGCGCTGATCGCCAGCAGCACGAGGTTCGACGTGATCCCCTCGGCGTCGGGCCACAGGTAGCTCGTGCCGGCGAACGGCATGTCGCGCACCAACTCCACCGCCGGCCGCAGCGCCTCGATCGCCTGACTCGGCGGCTGCACTCGGGCGTGCGCCAAGCGGTCCTCGACCAGGTCGGCGTCGGTGACCACCAGATCGTGCACCGGCAGCTGGTCGGTGAGGGTGCGAGCCACCCACTCCTCGCCGTCGGGCGGAGGCACCAACCGAGCCAGCGCCCGCCGCGCTTCGGACACGACGTTGGCGAACGTGGCGTCGCGCACGTCGAGGTCCCACAGCGCGGTGCGGGCACCGGTGCGGGTCGCCCGGTCGCGATGGGTGGTGAGCCAGGCGATCAACTCGACGGTCTTCGAGCGTTCGAAGCTCCCCGCTTCGCCCGTGCGCGTGTGCACCTCGACCCCGCCGAGCAGGCCGACCACGATCTCGTGCGGGCGTGGCTCGAAGGGCACTGCTGCGTCAGCCGATCCGCCGTGTTCTTCGGCATCGAGCGACCCGGCCTCGCTGTCCTGCTGGTCGGCCCACTGGATCTCGTCGGTCGGATCGACCGGCTTGAGAGTGCGGTCGGCATCGACGAGCAGCTCGCCGATCTCCGCGAGGTCGGCCTCGCTCACTCCGATCGGCATCAGGTCGATCGACGTCGCCGAACGCCTCGAGCCGCCATCCGTCGGAACGCCCGACCAGGCGCGCGTCGGCGCCGACGTGACGTCGCGGTGCGCGTCGGCCACCACGACCGCCAGGCCGTGACCGGCGGCCGGCAGGCGGCCACCGCACACCTCGGCGCCGTCGTCGGCCGAGCGCAGCAGCACGACCGCTGGCTCCCACATCTCGCCGCCGGTGCGCAGCGAGCGCAGCTCGAACGACGAACGCTCGTTGACCGCGGTCGTGCCGACCAGCGAGCACGCCCAACTCGAGCGCCGCGTCGGCCGAACCGGTGACGTGGGCGTTGCGATGGTCCAGCAGCGCCTCCTCGGGCAGCGACACGGCGACGAGGTGGGCGACCTCGGCGAACAGCGACGATGCCAGCGCCGCCGCCAGAGGGCGGTGACCACCTCGTCGGCCTGGTCGGCTGCCGGGCAGCGACGGCGAGCACGCCGCACGCTTCGAGGTCGACGAGCACTCGTTGCCGGTCGACGGTGACACCGAGCTGCACGAGTGCCACGCACGGCTGGCCGACCTGGCGGGCGTCGTCGCCGAGGATCTCGATCGGGCACCTCGGCGCCGAGTTGCCACGACTGGCCCTCGCCGGTCCACGGCAGCGGCAGCGTCGCCGGCGCGGTCAGGCGGACCTCGACGTCGCCGTCGGGGGACACCTCGACCCAGCCGATCTGGCTGTCGGTGCCGATCAACGACCGAGCCGCCGCTCGACAGGCGACGTCGGCGCGCAGCACCCGCTCGCCGGCGTCGATCGTGCGAAGCCGCCGCTCGGTGTTGGTCACCTCATCGCGAGGTGTCGGAACGCGATGCCGCGGCATCGCGGAACGCAGGCGTTGGCGCCGACGGACCCCCACCAGCGCCAGCACGCCGGCGGCCAGCAGCGCAGCATGTTCGAGCCGGATCGGCGACGGCGCCTCGGGCGATGGTGCGTCCGCAGGGCGCTCGGTGGCAGGAGAACCGGCCGACGGTCGGCGGGGCGCGGTCGACGGTCGTCGTGGTGGTCGTGGCGGAGTGCTGGTCGAGGTCGGCGTCGTCGGGGTGAGGGGGAGCGGCCCATCGACGTCGATGTCGGCGCGCGTCGTGTCGACCGTGGCGCCCGTCGGGTGCCGTCGTGGCGTCGGGACGTCGCCTGCGGTCGGCGGCTCGGCGTCGTGCTCGGCTCGTCCGCCGAATCGTCCGGACCCGCCGACGCCGGGGTCGGTGACGTCGGGCGCCGTCGACGGTCGGCGTCGGCCGAGTTCGAGTTCCCAGCCGGGCAGGATCAGGTCGGGATCGTCGAAGGTCCTGCCGCCGCCCATGTCGTCGCCGGCGTTGCGTTCCCAGATCTCGGGCCACGCCGCCGGATCGCCGAGCTGCTCGTCGGCGATGTCCCACAGCGTGTCGCCCTGCTCCACGGTGTAGGTCGCCGCGATCGGCGACCGGCGCCCGGCGCATCGTCGTCGGAGCGCACGCGGATCGGCGATCTCGGCGGGGATCTGCAGCGTCCAGCCGACCTCGATGTAGGCGGGGTTCGTGAAACGTTGACCACCCGGCATCACCGCGCCGACGTTGGCATCGATGAGTTCGTCGGCGATGTCGAGTATCCGCGACGAGTCGCCGGCCGCGAGGTCGACGGCGATCGAGTAGATCGACTCGCCCGCGGCCACCACGTGGATGCGTCCCGATCGCCGCGTTGGTCGATGACGGTCGGCGTCGTCCGCGTCGCCGACGGTGCCATCGTCGTCGGACGTCGCGGGTGGACGACCGATGTGCGGGCCGGCGAGGGAATCGGCGGGACCGGTCGATGCGGTGGCGACGGCCCTGGCGTCGAGCGTCGACGCCAGCGACGTCGATGAGGTCATCAGCGGCAGCACCGCCACGAGTCCGACTGCGATGAACCGTGCCACCCGCTGCGCCCACCCCACGCCCCGGATCTCCGGCAATCCGAGTCCGTGATGGCGCACGGCGTGCACCACTTCGGCGAGTGTGGTCATCACGATCACGGCCAGTGCGACCCACACCACGCACAGGCTGAGCCGGATGATCCCATCGATCACGGTGTCGTCGGCGATCGGTCCGCTGAGCGCATCGCCGACCTCGTCCGAACCCCATCGCCACGGTGGGTCGGCGCCCGACATGGGGTTCGCCGAACCGAATCGTGAACGGGCAGCGGCGATCAGTCCGATCGGTGCGGCAACGCCGACAGCGAGCAACGTCAGTAGGGAGAGCGCGAATCGGCTCCACCGCTGCGGATCGCGTTCGCTCACCTCTCCTCCTCCCTCCGTTCGATGTGGTCGTCGCGGCCACCGCTCGCTGTCTCGAACAGTGGGCGACGAAACCGACGAACGGGAACGCGGACGACGGTCACGGCGCACGCTCCGCCTCGAACCGTGCCGGCACCGGTGACCGTGCGCCCGTCGTCGGTGATCGTGACCGTCACCGACACGCTGTCGGCGACGACCTCGATCGAGGTCACCGCGCCCTCGACCCCGTAGCTCGCGAACAGCGCCCCGGCCGTCGATGTCGCGGCGCGGCTCGCCGCTGCCGCGGTCGATCACGGCGACGCCGGAACGCAGGTCGGTCACCGCCGCGGACTGGGCGCCCGAGCGGGCCGCCTGGAACGCGATCGACTGCGCTGCCGACCGGTTCGACACGCCTCGGTCGACGTCTCGCGCGAGCCACACCAGGCCCAGGAACGTGAACGCGAAGATCAGCGCGATTCCGACCACCAGTCCGGACCCGCGGTCGCTGCGCATCGAGGCCGTCCCGGTGCGGCCTCGGCGCCTCGTCATGGCGCTTCGTCGGTCGCCCGGAGCGGGTCGATGGCGGCGAACGCCGTGGCCGTGGTGGCCCCGCTCGCCGGCGGGTTGATCAACTCGAGGCCGTCGGCTGGAAACCGTGCACGACACGGTCACGGCAACCTGGCCTCCTGGTCGGAAGTCGGACACGTCGACCGACACGTTCGGCGACGAGCACGACGACGGGTCGACGAGCATGGCTCGCCCGACCTCGTCGGCTGCCGCGACCGCTGCCGCGATCGATCGCTCCTGAGCGGCCGCCTGGGCCGCCGACTCCGCCGCGCTCTGCACCGTCGCGCGGCTGTCGACACCCCGCCCGAGGAACACGATCACCACCGCCAGGCCGATCGCAGCCGGCGCCAGCAGCGCCAACCCGAGCGCGTCGGACGACCCGGCGTCGTCGCGCCAGCCGGCGGCTCACGGCGTGAGCTCCTCGATCGGAACCGCCGAGGTGACCGAGAGCGAGTTGGTGGTGCCGCGGATGATTCCCGGTGCGTCGCCGGTGACCGTCACGGTGACGACGCCGCCGGTCGTGCCCACCGACACCACGACGTTGCGCAGGTCGGTGTCGGCTTCGAGGACCGCCGTCGCCGACGCCTGAGCATCCTCGGCGGCGACCCCCGACCGAGCCACGAGTGCAGCAGTGTCGCGTGCGATCACCCTGGCCTCGGTTCGGGCGTGGCTCCACAGCGCCGCTTGAAACGCAGCGAACGCAAGGAACACGAACATGGGTGTCAGCAGCGCCACCGCGAGCGACGTGGCCGCGCCTCGGTCGCCGCGGCAGCGCGTTCGGTCCGCAAGCTGCACCGCAGTCGGGTTGCGCCGGTCGGCCCATCGTGTGCTCGCCGCGGGTCAGGGCGCCGACGGTGACTGCACCGGGGTGCTCGCCGTGTCGCGGATCTGGCTCCAGATGATCGCGGCCACGACCGCGACGCTGATCGCCGCAGCCGCGTACCAGAGCACCTGCTCGATCGAGACCGCACCCTGATCGGTCGTCTCGCTCGTGGGCTCGCGCCCCAGGGTGCGGGTGACCATCGCGATCACGCCGGTGAGCATCAGCATCGGGTCGTACATGTCGGGTTCCTCTCGATGGAGTGGGTCGGTGGGTTCAGAATCGGTCAGTTCAGATTGAGGGCGGGATAGATGATCAGTGCCATGAACAGCAGCGCCATGGCGACGAGCGGTGGGGTGACCTTGTCGTTGCGCACCCGGGCGTCGGCCTCCTGCTCGGCAGCCAGCGTCGAGCGCAACGTCGAGCACTTGGCGGCCAGGCTTCGTGCGACCGGAGCGCCCTCGGCGGCCGACAGCGTGGCGGTGGCGGCCACCTGTTCGAGTTCGACGATGCCGTAGTCGTCGGCGACACGTTCGAGCGCTCGTACCAGGCTCTTGCCGGTGGCCGACGCCTCGCGCATCCGTCGGCGCAGCTCGCGGAACAGCAGTCCGTCGCCCGCACGTGCGGCCTGGTCGAGGGCGCCTTCGTAGCCGGTGTTCCCGGCGAGCAGCATGGTGACCATGTCGAGGTAGGCGCCGAGTTGGTGGCGCAGGTCGACAGCGACCTCGGCACTCGCCGCCATCGTTGTCGAGTGCACCAACGCCGGGGCGATCACGGCGCCGAGCAGCGCAACCGCGGTCGGGATCCACAGGCCGATCGACACGACACCAGCGCCTTGGAGTGCGCCGAGCACGAGCGCCGGAACCACGAGACCCGCCAGGGCTGCGAGCACGAGGTAGCCGACGTGCTCCTCGACGGTGCGGCCGACGAGTCGCAGCGGCCGACGCCACGCCGCGGTCCAGGTCGTCGCCCCGCGCGCTCGACGAAGGCGCCCACGCTGACGAGCGCACCCGATGCACCGGGCGCCGGCGCCGGGACGACCTCGCCGGGCCGGTGCAGATGCGCCACGCGCGGTGCAGCGTCGGGCGCGGCTGGCGCCAGCCGGTCACGACCAGCCAGGCGCCCGCGCAGAACACGACGCTGCACAGGACGAGCACCCCGACCGGCCGCATCACCCGGGCCCTCCTGGCGTGGCGGAGGTCGCTGTGGCGGTCCGGTGGGCGTGGCGGTCGGCGTGGCGGTGAGGAATCGGCTCGGTCGGGGGAAGCGGGCGAGGCGTTGCACCCGCAGCAGCAGCACCGCGTAGATCGCGAGGACCACGCCGAGGAACAGCTGTCCGCCGGCGGTGTCGTACGGCTCGAGGTACTCCGCCCGGCCGAACACCAGCAGCCCGACCACGAGCGATCCCATGATCACCGTCAGCAGGGTGACCTCGCGCTGGATCGGCGCGCGTTCGGCCTCGACGAGGCGGCGCCGGTCGGACTGCCGCCGAGCCTGTTCGGCGAGCGAGCCCAGCACCGCTGCGGTGCGAGCGCCGCGCTGCACGGCGATCAGGAGTCCGGCGGCGACGAGGTCACCGAGCGGGTCGTCGATGTCGTCGGCGAAGCGCCGGAACACGATCGCAGGGTCCTGCCGGCCGAGGCCGGCGGCCAGCCGTCGCACCTGGGGCCTGATCGCCGCCGGGCACGTCGCCACGGTCGCGTTGATGGCCCCGATCGGTTGGTCGCCGGCGATCAACACGTCGCGCAGGTTCTCGATCCACGACGCCAGCGCGTCGATCCGCTGCAGGTCGCTGACCCGCCGACGTCGCGGTGCTGCCAGGCGCCGATCGCATACCAGCAACCGACCGCGACGATCACGCTGCCACCAACCACCCCGACGCAGCGAGCACGACCAGGGCAGCGCCGCCCCTGCGCCGGCCAGCGAACCCCCGTCCGGGATCGCCGGGACCGGGCGGCCGCGGCAGCGCGTCGTCGCCGGCGCGGCCAGCACGACCACCGCGAGCACGCCGGCGATCGTCGACAGCGACGAGCAGGGCGACGTCGAGGCTCATCGCGCGCGTCCCTCCGACGGCGAACAGGTCGGCGGGGTAGCCCGCCAGACGGAGGCGGTTCGGAGGTGACGTTGCGACAGCGGCGCCACCTGGACCAGTTCGTCGTGGTCGTCGAGGGCCCACACCTCGGTGCTCGACACGCCGCCTGCCTCGCCGAGACCGCCGACCTCGATGATCGACGTGACCCGACGGACCGCACCCTGATCCTCGATGGCGTTGCGGACCAGGTCGATGTGCACGACGAAATCGACCGTCTGGGCGATCAGGCTCCACACGGCGAACTCGGGCAGGCTCGTGTTCGACTTCGACACGTAGTAGGCCAGACGTTGCAGCACGATGTCGGCCGTGTGCGCGTGGATCGTCGCCAGCGAACCGCGCTTGCACATCGAGGCCACGTCCAACATGTCGAGTGCTTCGTCCTCGACGAGTTCGCCGACCACCACCCGGTCGGGGTTGAGCCGTCGGGTGAGCTCGACGAGCTGCCGGGTGGTGATCTCGCCCTCGCCCTCGGCGTTCGCGTGGCGGGTGAACAGCGCCGGAGCGTCCGGATGGCGGGGGTCGTCCTCCAGACGCAGCTCGAGCAGGTTCTTCTCGACGGTGATGATCCGTTCGAGCGGGGAGACCTCGCCGAGCAGTTCGGTGAGCAGCGTGGTCTTGCCGGCGCCCGGCGGGCCGGACACCAACAGGGTGAATCCGCAACGAACGAGTGCCCGCAGACGTTCGACGAGCGGATGCGGGAACAACCCGAGGTCGGCCAAGCCGTTCAGGCCGACCTGTCGCACGACGAAACGGCGGATCGCCAGGCGGGGATGCGTCGACACCCCGTGCTCGTCGCTGCCGCCGAGCACCATCACGATGCGCGCACCGTCGCGCGACTGCAGCGTGAGCATCGGCGACGAGGTGTCGAGACGACCTTCGCCGGTGCCGGTCATCCGCAACGCCATGCGCTTCTGGAACGACGTCAGGTCGGCCGCTGACGCCCACAGCCGCCCGACGTCGACCTTGCGACCGTCGGTGTAGGTGACCCACGTCGAGTCGGGACCGTTGACGTCGATCTCCTCGACCATCGGATCGCTCAGGTACGGCTGGAGTGGACCTGCGCCGGTGAGTTCGGCGACCACCCGGGCGCGCACGTGCTGCTCGTCGTGCTGCGAGAGCGGTCGCGCGACCGCGTTGCAGGCGTCCTCGTTGACCGAGGTGACCTCGTCGCTGATCCAGGCGCCGACCAACAGTTGCTGGCGCCGTTCGTCACCGGCCAAGGCAACGCCGCCGGCACGGCCCGAGCCGTGCGAGGCGTCGTCGTGCTCGATCGACTCGATCAGGCGATCGGCGACGCGATCGGTGACCAACGAGATCGCAGCGTCGAGGTCGTCGTCGAGTCCGGCGAGCCGCCGCTTGGCCGTCGGTTGCATCGTCATGACAGCTGCCCATCGCGTCCGAGCGAAGTGGGATCGCCGCACCGATCGACGACGAGTCCGGAGACAACCGATGCCAGGTCGACGGCATCGCGCATCAACGGGAGACGTCGGAGACGTCGTGCCGACACACCCGCACGACCGGCGATCGTGGCGGCGGCGAGTGGATCGTCCGCCACCGCCGCCATCGTTCGGACGGCACCGGGCACCGAGTCGTCGACGAACGCTGCGATCTCGCCGGGCTCGAACGGCGTGTTGCCGATGACGGCGAGCACGATGTCGGCATCGAGGCGAGACAAGTCTTCGACCGACTCGACGAGGCGCTCGACACGAACCGTGGCTGCAGCGGCCGACGCCGTGGCTTGACGGTGGACCAACACCACGACGTCGGCAACAGCGAGCGCCGGCGACTGCCCGATGCCCACACGATGGACGCCGACATCGACGAGCACCGTCGAGTCGGCGGCAGCCAGCGCCGGGAGCACCACCGCTGCTGCCTCGTCGAGCGCGCGACGCGCAGCACGCGAACGTACGGCGTTGGCCACGAATCGAACGCCGGTGCTGCTGTGCTGGGTCATCGCATCGAACGTCGAGAAGCTCGATCGATGGTGTCGTCCCGAGTCGGCCCCGACGTTCGCGACGATGGTTGCCAGCGACGGCTGCGATGGCGTGTCGAGCCAGGCGGCGAGCGAACCGCCGCTCGGATCCGCTTCCAGCACGATCACCTCCTCGCCGCTCGGCCAACCCGCGGCGAGTGCGACCGTGGTCGTGGTTGTCGCATCGCCGACCACCGCGACGGCGGTCACGGCTCGCCCTCCGCCGGTCCGGCATCAGCAGCCAATGCGGGATCCTCGGCTGGGTCGACGAGCACAACCCGCACGTCGTCGGCCGCGGCGATCGTCGCAGCATCGCCCGCTGCGACCTCGACCGAGAGCGATTGGAGCCCGAGCGCTGATGAGGTGGCGCTCGGCAAGCCCACGACCCGGCCAGGCACCGAGGTGGCGCTGACGCCGTCCTCCGACCGTCCCGCCGGCACGACCAGCACGATCGCAGATCGCTCGCGCAGCCCCGCTGGGAGTGCACCATCCGCGACCTGGATCGCCACCACCGAACTGCCAGGGGTCACCAACGGGACCGCCTGGAGCGACTCGGCCGTGACGAGCGAGCCGGCGACGAGGCGCACCTTCGCGTAGGTGCCGACCAGGGAGTCGAGACGGTCGCCGTCGATCACATTGACCGTCGAATCGACGTCGACGTCGACGGTGCGGAACATGTCGCTCGTGATCTGCTCGCCGGCCGGCACGTCACGAACCGCCTGCACCACCGGTTTCGACGCATCGAGGTTCGAGTACACGAGCAGATTTCCGCCGATCGCCACCGCGGCCAGTGCCACCCCGGCGGCGATACGACTCCGACGCCGGGAGGTGGGAGTGAATCCCGGACCCGATGCCGATGACCGGCGATCGGAATCTGCCGAGCCCGTCGCCCCCGTCATTTCTGATGCCCTCGTCATCGTGGAGAAGCCCCAGTGAAGAGCGCGCCGATGATCGGTTCGCCGGCGAGGACGACGGCCCAGGCCCCGAACACGAGGCACGGCCCGAAGGCGATGGTGCGACGTCGACCGAGTACCCCCGCCACCGCTCCACTCAACGCAGCGAGACACAACGCCACCGCGCCGAGGCGCCAATCGATGGTGCCGACCGCGGCGCCGAGCGCCAGGGCGGCCTTGACGTCACCGAACCCCATCGCGTCGGGTGACACCACATGGAGGAACAACACCGGCATTGCCATGCACAATGCGCCCCCGACGATTCCGCCGACCGTTGCGCCTGGTTGGATCGCAGACCCGACGATGGCACCGACGGACAGCGCAGCGACCAACGCGGCCAGCGAGGCGAGCACCCACGCGTCTGGCAGACGAAGCTGTTCGACATCGATCGCTGCGGCCGGCACCATGAGTGCAACGGCAGCCGAGGCAGCGAGCGGCGCAACCCCGACCATGACCGCGATCGCAAGGGCGGCAACCGAGACGAGCGCCCCGCCGACGACCAGCCAGCGGACCCCAGAGGACGCGGCCGGCGGGCCGCCCGACCAGCGGTGCACGTGCGACCGGGACACGTCCCGACCAGGAATGACTGAAACCCCCAACTCCGCCCCTTCGTTCCCCACGGCGTCTCCGCTGACGCCGCGACGAGACCTTAGTCCGCGCGAAAGAGGCCGAAATCCGTCGGAGCGTCGTCCCATGCCTGAGCAGTGGGCGCCGGGATTCGGAGGAGGGAAACGCGACGCGAGGGTTGCGGCCGGTCGTCGGTCTCGTCAGGTCGGCGAGAGTGACCGCACCGTCCACTCCAGCAGCCAGCTGAGGAAGTCGTAGAGGTGGTGCTCGGGGGTGTCGGCCTCGTCGGCGGCGTCAGCGGAGTCGTCGTCGGTGATGCCCAGCATCGAACCGAGCACGAGGCGGATCGCGTTGATCGACTGCATGAACGCGATCGTGTCGCCCTCGTCGAGCAGTGCCTTTGCGTTCGCCGGGTCGACGGTGCGGGTCACCGACTCGATCGCCGCCAGCCGGCTGGCGACGAGTTCCTCGCGCATCAGGCGCTGGTACTCCTCTTCCTTCTCGTCGTCGTCGGGATATGCGACGGGGAACAGGCGGCGCAGCAGTTCGTTGTCGTCGGGACCGGTGAGCAGCGCCCGCAGCTCGCCCATCAGGCGCATCAGCAGGTTGCGTTCCTCGGTGTCGAGGTTGATCCGCCATCCACCGTCGACCGCTTCGACCGGGGCGAGGAACTTACGACGCAGGACCATCGTGTTCCATCGTGGCCCACAGGCTGTGCTCGTGGAGGCGGAACACGTGCATCTCGGCCTCCTCGCGGCCACACGACGCCACGACGGCGCGGCCCTTCTCGTGCACGTCGAGCATCAGCTCGGTCGCCTTCTCGAGCGAGTACCCGAACAGCTTCTGGAACACGTAGGTCACGTAGCTCATCAGATTCACCGGATCGTTCCAGACCAGCACGACCCATGGGCGGTCGACCGCAACGTCGTCGTCGAGGTCCGGCTCCATCACCTCCGTGGGTTCCAGCGTCGTCGGCACCGCACCAGTGTGCCGCTGTCGGTCCGCCACTGCACCAGCCGACGTCGGTTCCCGTTGCCCTTCCCGTTGCCCTGGGCACGGGGAACCGCGATGGTTCCCGATTGCGTGGTTCCCGTTGCCCTGGGCACGGGGAACCACGGGATCGGCTGGGCAGTGCGTCGGGCCCGCCGGTACGATGAGCCGGTCATGTCCGTCGGCAGTCGTCCTCTCGTACCGTCCCGGCTGGCGCCCGGCGGCGTGGCCCACGGGAGTCGGCGCACCCCCACCACCGTGGTCGGCGCCTACATCGCGCTCACCAAACCGCGGATCATCGAACTCCTGCTGATCACCACGGTGCCCACGATGGTGCTCGCCGAAGGCGGCTGGCCCCCCTGGTCGCTCGTCGGGATCACCCTGCTCGGCGGCACGCTGTCGGCCGGCAGCGCCAACGCCGTCAACATGTACGTCGACCGCGACATCGACGCACTGATGGAACGCACACAGAGCCGGCCGCTCGTCACCGGGGTCATCGAACCCCGCAACGCACTGATCTTCGCCATCTCCCTGCAAGTGCTGGCGTTCGCAGTGCTCTGGGCCGGCGCCAACCTGCTGTCGGCGATGCTCGCGTTCGGCGCCGCCGCCTTCTATGTCGGGGTGTACACCCTCTGGTTGAAGCGCACCAGCAGGCAGAACATCGTGATCGGTGGAGCAGCCGGCGCCGTACCGGTCCTCGTCGGTTGGGCGGCCGTGCAGGATTCGCTGTCGTGGGCGCCGATCGTGCTCTTCATCGCCATGTTCCTGTGGACCCCGCCGCACTTCTGGGCGCTCGCGGTGAAGTACGCCGACGACTATCGAGCTGCAGACGTGCCGATGCTGCCCACGGTGGTTCCCATCGACGTCGCCGTCCGCCAGATGATCTGGTACACCGTGGCGCTCGCCGCCACCACCCTGATCCTCATCCCGGTCGCCGACCTCGGCTGGATCTACGGCATCACCGCAGCGGTGCTCGGGGCCATGTTCATCGGGGGCACGCTCGCCCTCAAGCGCCACCCCACCGCTGCGAACAGCATGCGGCTGTTCGGCTTCTCGATCACCTACGTCACCGTGCTGTTCGGCGCCATGACCGTCGACGTCCTCGTCCGCAACGGCTGGTGACCCGCCCGGCCCGGCAGATACGTCCGTCGAGTGCCACCAGATCGCATGTTCGTGCTCGTGAACAGAAGATTCGCGAGGATTTCGGGTGCGCCGAGGTGTTCCAAGTAGTCTCGCCACCGTCGTGCCCCGCCACGTTTCGAGTCGCCCGCGGAGCCCAGGGGCCGCAGACAAGTGAGTGCCCAATCTGTATGACCACCATCGAATCAACCCCTGACGCAGAGGTGACCGCTGTGAGCGATCACGACGCCGATACCTCGAGCATGCTCGAGCCGATCGCTGGCGTCTTCACCTCCACCGACCACAAGGTCACCGGACGGCTCTACCTGGCGGGCGGACTGCTCGGCCTGGTCACCACCGTCGTGATCAACGTGTTGATCGGCGTCGAACGCCTCGACGGTGTCGACACCGTTCTCGGATTCGAGATCCTCCCGCAGCTCCTCGACGCGCAGCGCATCGGCCTGGTCTTCGCCACGCTCCTGCCACTCGCCATGGCCGGCTGCATCGCCGCAGTTCCCCTACAGCTCGGCGCTCGCTCCATCGCCTTTCCCCGCCTCGCATCGGCCGGGTTCTGGATGTGGTTCGGCGGGGCGATCCTCACCACCTTGGCGCTGTTGAACAACGGCGGCACCCTCGGCGAGGACGCCGACGCCGTGGCGCTGTTCATCGCCGGGCTCGGCCTGATGGCGGTCGGCCTCACCGCCAGCGCCGGTTCGGTGGCCACGTCGATCCTCACCACTCGGGCGCCCGGCATGACGATGCGTCGCATCCCGCCGTTCTCGTGGTCGGCACTCGTCTTCTCGCTCGGCGTCATCCTCGTGATGCCGGTCCTGCTCGGCACGCTCGCCTACCTCTTCCTCGATCACCGCAACGCCCGCACCGGCTTCGGTGGCAACGAAGGCATCTACACCTGGGCCGGATGGATCGTCTCGCAACCGGTCACGTTCCTGTTCGCCATCCCGGCCATCGGCATGCTGGCCGAGCTCGTCCCGGTCGTGTTCGGCCGTCGGATGCCGCTCCGAGGCGTCATGTTCGCCGGCCTCGGCCTCATCGGTGTCGCTGCGCTCGCCGGTGTCACGCAGCAGAACATCCAGAACCTGCCATGGTCGGGCGACGCCAACGACATCGAAACCAAGGTCCGCGACCTCGTGCCGTTCATGCTCTTCAACGCACTGCCGATCGTCGGTGTGCTGCTGGTGCTCCTCGTGGTGCTGCAAACCGCACGGCCGGGTGAAGGCACCAGGTTCAACTACTCGCCAGCGGTGCTGTTCGCGCTGTTCGGCTTCGGGATGATCCTGGTCGGCATGCTCGGCAACATCTTGCACGCCGCCGACGACCTCGACCTGCAGGGCACCGTCTTCGACGAGGCCGCACTGCTCTACGTCGTGTACGGCGCAGTACTCGCCACCATGGGCGCCGTCATCCACTGGGCCCCGAAGCTGTGGGGTGGCAAGTTCTCGTCGGCGGTCTCAGGGCTGGCACTGCTGGGCTTGGCGGGCACGATCCTCGCTGCGTTCCCGCTCTACATCGCCGGGTTCCTCGACCAGCCGGCCGGCATCGCCTACGACGACGACGATCTGCTGATCTGGAACGTGATCTCGCTCGTCGGGCACGGCCTGATGGCACTCACCGTCCTCGGGTTCCTCGCCCTGCTGCTCGGAACGCTCCGCGGCCGTCGTTCGCTCGGCGACGACCCCTGGGATGCGCAGACCCTCGAGTGGGCCACCACCTCGCCGGCCCCACGCGACAACTTCGTCGATGTTCCGGTGGTGCACTCCGCCGAACCACTCCTCGATCTCAAGTCGGCCTCGAACGACGGGAGCAACGCCTGATGCAAGCACTTCCCGCAGCCCCACCTCCGGCGCCTCAGCGCCAGATGCTGGTGGGCACATCCCTGGCCGTGATGGCGATGATCATGCTCACCGGCAGCATGCTGGCCGTCTGGGCGCTCCAGCGTCGCGAGGCCATCGACACCACCGGCAGCTGGCTCCCCGACGGCGTCACGGTCCCCGAAGTGCCCACCAACGTGATCCTGATCGCGTTCATCGGCATCTGCGTGTTCGGGCAGTGGGCCGTCTGGAGCGCCAAGCGCAACGACCGGCCGCACACGGTGTTGGCACTCGGCTGCACCGCTCTCGTGGCAGTGCTCGTCATCAACGCCCAAGCGTTCGTGTACGTCCGCATGGGCCTCGGTGCCGGCGACGGCACCTATGCAGCGATGTTCTACGCGATCACCGGCATGTTCATGGTGCTGATGATCATCGGCCTGGTGTTCACCACCGTCGCCGCCTTCCGATACATCGGCGGTCGCTCCGGCGACCAGGAGATCCTCGTTTCCCACGCCATCTACTGGTACGCGATGTCGGCGATCTTCGCCGCCATCTGGTTCCTCGTCTACGTCACCAAGTGAGCGACTGAATGTTGACCACCGGCTCCAAACTCCTCATCGGCTCCGCCGTCCTGGCCGCCGTCTCGGCGATCGCCTACGGCATTGCCCAAGACGGTGTCATGGGCACCGTCGGCCTCGTCTCAGCTGCGTTCGCGTTGGCGTTCCTCGCCGGCATCAACGTCTTCACCCGCGACTCGAACATCTGGGACGACGAGATCTCATCGGTCGAGACCGCACCTGCATCCGCGCGACCGCCGGCCAACAGCATCTGGCCGATGGCATTCGCCCTCGGCGCCGTCGTCCTCACGGTCGGCCTCGTCACCTATCAGGCCGTGTTCATCGTCGGTGTCGTGCTGCTGCTCGCCGCCGGCGCCGAATGGACCGCCGAAGCCTGGGCCGAACGGGCATCTGCCGATGCAGCGTTCAACGCCGAGGTGCGCAGCCGCATCGCGAACCCGCTCGAGTTCCCGCTGGCCGCCGCCATCGGCATCGGCATCATCGTGTACGCCTTCAGCCGCATCATGCTGTGGCTCTCGAAGACCAACACCGTGGTGTTCTTCTCGGTGATGGGCGCGATCATCCTGACGGTGGCGTTCTTCCTGGCCTACCGTCCGGGCCTCAAGTCCCGCGCCGCATTCGGCGCAATCGCCGTCGGCGCGCTCGCGCTGGTGGCCGGCGGCGCTGCTGCCGGCCTCGACGGAGAGCGCGACATCCACGAGCACGAGACCACCGAGGGGCTCACGGAAGAGGGCGTCGACATCTGCAGCAGCACCGAGGAGTTCGAAGCCGACGAGAAGGCCTCGCAGTCGGTCGGGGCGCGGGCCGCTGTCGCCGCAACGATCACCCTGACCGACGACGGCCAGCTCACCTACGAGGTCAACGGACCTGCCGGGTCGCCGGTGCTCACGCTGCCCCGCTCGAACCCCAACAACGTTCTCTTCGTCAACGAGTCCGACGAGGACCGCCGCCTGTCGCTCGATCTCGACGTCCTCGTGAACGACGAGGGAGAAGAGGTCCCGTACCAGGTCTGCACCACGCTCGTGGTGCCCGGCGGTGAGCAGAACAAGACGGTCACCATCGGTGCGCCGAGCATCGTCGCCCCTGACGGGTACTTCTTCTTCGTGCCCGGTGTCGAGTCGGCCCGGCTGGAATTGGTTGTGCCGTGAGTAACCCCCCATCGAAAAGGCATCGAGTGAAATCCGCGACTACCGTCACCTCCATGAGTCGTCGAGCACGAATCGCACTGGTCGCCGGTCTCGGCGTGCTGGTTGCAGGCTGCGCCCAGGACGCGCCCCAGGACACCTGGGATCCCGCCGGGCCGAACGCGCAGAAGATCAACGATCTCGACTGGATCGTGTTCCCGATCGCCGGTGTCGTCGGCGTGATCGTGCTCACGTTCGTGGCGATCATCGTCGTCAAGTTCCGCGACCGCGGACAGGCCATCCCCGAACAGACCCACGGCAAGCCCGCCCTCGAGATCGCGCTCACGATCCTGCCGGCGCTGATCCTCATCGGCATCGCCATCCCCACCGTGGGAACGATCATGGCCTTGAACGAGACCGACGACACCGAGTGCGTCATCAACGTCACCGGCCAGCAGTGGTGGTGGGAAGTCGACTACGCCCAGCAGGACGGCTGCGGTGGAATCGCCGAGCCCATCGTCACCTCCGGCCAGATGATCATCCCGGTCAACACCCCCGTCCTCGTACGTGGCACCAGCCGTGACGTGATCCACTCGTGGTGGATCCCCCGCCTCAACGGCAAGCGCGACATGGTTCCCGGCCGTGTGCACACCGTGCGACTCGAAGCCGACGAGCCCGGCATCTACGCCGGACAGTGCACCGAATTCTGCGGTCTGTCGCACGCCAACATGCGCATGGAGGTCATCGCACTGACCCCTGAAGACTTCGAGGCATGGAAGGCGCAGCAGCTCGCCCCGTACGAAGCACCCGAAGCGGGCACCCTCGCCGCCAGCGGCGAGAGCACCTTCATCGCCCAGTGCGCTCGGTGTCACCAGGTCAACGGCATCGAAGACGCCGACGGCGAGCCCGTGATCGCACGCCCCGACCTGAACGTGTACTCGGGCGCCGCCCCGAACCTGTCGTACTTCACGACGCGCAACACCTTCGCCGGCGCTTCATGGGACCTGCTCAGCCCCGGCGAGTGCCGTGACAACGTGTGGGACTCCGATCCCGCAACGTTCGGCGAGAAGTACCTCTCCGGCGTGTCCGCCGACTGCCTGAACTCGGTGCAACTCCGCGAATGGCTGCGCAATGCGCCCGCCATGAAGCCGATGTACACCGACCCCGAGAAGCTCGCCGAAACCAACGAACTTCCTCGCGGCATGCCGAACCTGGGCCTCAGCGAGGATCAGATCGACGAATTGATCGCTTACCTGCTGGAACGCAAGTGACGGGAGCCCACTAGATCATGGCAATCATCGAACGACCAACCGACACCCCGGCACTCGCGGGGACCTCCGGCGTCGTCACCCCGACCTCCTCGTACGGCTACTTCCGTCGCCCGGTCGAGACCACCGGCTGGAAGTCGTGGGCCTTCACGGTCGACCACAAGAAGATCGGGATCATGTACGGCGCCGTCGCCATGATCTTCTTCTTCGTCGGTGGCTTCGAGGCGCTGCTCATCCGTGCGCAGCTCGCCCAGCCCGACGGCACGGTGCTGTCGGCCGACAAGTACAACCAGATGTTCACAATGCACGCCACCACCATGGTGTTCCTGTTCGTGATGCCGATGGCAGCAGCGTTCGCCAACTACATGATGCCGCTGCAGATCGGCGCCCGAGACGTGGCGTTCCCCCGACTCAACGCGCTGAGCCTGTGGACCTTCGTGTTCGGTGGCATCTTCATCAACACGTCGTGGATCCTCGGCGGCGCCGCCGACGGTGGCTGGTTCATGTACGCCCCGAACAGCTCGGTTCCGTTCTCGCCGACCAACGGTGTCGACTTCTGGACGCTCGGGTTGTTGATGACCGGTGTCGCCTCGCAGGTCGGTGCGGTCAACCTGATCGTCACGGCGCTCAACATGCGAGCGCCCGGCATGACGCTGATGCGCATGCCGATCTTCACGTGGATGGCCCTCGTGGTGCAGTTCCTGCTGCTGTTCGCGATCCCGATCATCACCGTGGCGCTGTTCCTGCTGCTGTTCCAACGAAACTTCGATGCCACCTTCTTCAGTGTTGCCGACGGTGCCGACCCGCTGCTGTGGCAACACCTGTTCTGGCTGTTCGGTCACCCCGAGGTGTACATCCTCGTGTTGCCATCGTTCGGCATCATCTCCGAGGTGTTGCCGACGTTCTCCCGCAAACCGCTCTTCGGGTACCCGTTCGTGGTGTTCTCGGGTGCGGCGATCGGCCTCGTCGGCTTCGGCGTGTGGGCCCACCACATGTTCGCTGCCGGTCTCGGCCCGATCTCGGTCGCGGTCTTCTCGGTCGCCACGATGGCCATCGCGGTGCCGACCGGCGTCAAGATCATCAACTGGACCCTCACCATGTGGGGCGGCAAGTTGTGGTTCTCCACGGCGATGCTGTTCGCCATCGGTCTGATCGTGCAGTTCACCCTCGGTGGTCTGTCGGGCGTCACGCACGCCGTGGCCCCCTCCGACACCCAGCAGACCGACACCTACTACATCGTGGCCCACTTCCACTACGTGATCTTCGGTGGTGCTGTCCTCGGTCTCTTCTCCGGCATGTACTACTGGTGGCCCAAGGTCTTCGGCAAGATGCTGAACGAGACCTGGGGTCGTTGGAACTTCTGGCTCATGATCATCGGCATGAACCTCACGTTCGGCCCGATGCACATCATCGGCCTCCAGGGGCAGCCCCGCCGCATGTACATCTGGACCGAGAACCGTGCAGGTGAGGGCTTCTTCAACCTCGGGTTCTGGAACCTGGTCTCCACCGTCGGATCGCTGATCCTCGGCATCGGCGCCGTGCTGTTCCTCGTCAACATCTGGGTCAGCCGCAAGAACCCGCCGGCTCCCGCCGACCCGTGGGACGCCCGCAGCCTCGAGTGGATCACCGAGAACCCGCCGAAGGAGCACAACTTCGACCGGATCCCCACCGTGCACTCGCTCGACGAGTTCTTCCACCGCAAGTACGAAGACGTCGGTGAGAACGGCCAGCACGACTACAAGCAGGTCAAGACCGGCGAGGAAGTCGTCGCCGAGGAGGCAGCCAACGCCGACGCGCACATCCACCTGCCGTCGCCGTCGTACTGGCCGATCATCCTGTCGTTCGGCATGCTGGTCATCTGTTACGGCGTGATCTACAGCACGCTGCTGCTCGCCGTTGGCGCAGCGATCATCGTGCTGGCGCTGTTCGGTTGGGCGCTCGAGCCGCCCACCGCCGACGACTCCGAATTCGATCCGCCGTCCGACGGTGGCCAGCCGAGCAAGGAACTCGCGCATGTCTGACACTTCGACTGAACCGCCGGTCACATCGGAAGCCGATGCGGTCGAGGCCGCCGTTGTCGGTCTCGACGACGGTCAGGACCACATCGGCCTCGTGCACCACACCTCGACGGGGCTGTCCAACACCAAGTTGGCGATGTGGCTCTTCCTCGGGTCCGAGTGCCTGCTCTTCGGTGGCCTGATCTCGACCTACATGCTGTACCGCAACCGTCAGGGCGACGCACTCGGCCCCGATCAACTGTGGGACATCCCGTTCACGTCGGCCACCAGCTTCGTGCTGCTGATGTCGTCGCTCACCATGGTCCTGTCGGTGTCGGCTGCGAAACGCAAAGACGAGCGTGGCACCCGCCTGTGGCTCACGGTCACGGCGTTGCTCGGTGGTCTGTTCCTCGCCGGCCAGGTGTACGAATTCACGGTCTTCTACCGTGAAGGCCTCGGCTACACCACCAGCCTGTTCTCGTCGAGCTTCTACACCCTCACCGGTTTCCACGGCGTCCACGTCGCGGTCGGCATCATCATGCTGCTGTCACTGGTGGGCATGCTCGCCAAGGGGCGAATCGCCGGCGACAAGGCCGAGACCGTCGAGATGGTCGGGCTCTACTGGCACTTCGTCGACGTCGTCTGGATCGTGATCTTCACCCTCGTCTACCTGGTGCCGGCATGAGCAGCGACACGAACCTCTCCGCCGAGGCCGATGTGGCCGAGCACAGCAACATCGAGCACGACGATCTCCACCACCACGAGATCTCCGACAAGAACTACATCTTGATCGCGCTCTTCCTCGCCGTGCTCACGGCGATGGAAGTGGCGGTCACCGAGATCTCCGGCGTGCCGGAGGCGTTGCTGATCCCGTCGCTGCTGATCATGATGGCGATCAAGTTCTTCGTCGTCGTCAGCTACTTCATGCATCTCAAGCACGACGCCAAGCTGTTCAAGTTCGGCTTCTACGTTGGACTGGGCGGCGCCATCGTCTTGTATTCGGTGATGCTGACGACCTTCCACTTCTTCATCGACTGACCGCCCCCTCGGAGGGGAGCCCCCCATGCTCGCCCAAGTCCTCGATCCCTGGCGTTACCAGTGGCACCCGGAAGTCTGGGTGCTCGTCGCATTCCTGACCGGCTCGTACATCTACATGGTGCGCGTCATCGGCCCGAAGGCCGTACCGCCCGGCCAATCGCCCGTCAGCCGGTTCAACATCGGCTGCTTCGTCGGCGCCATGGTGATGCTGTGGGTCGCCAGCGACTGGCCGATCCACGACGTCGGCGAGGAGTACCTGTACTCCGCACACATGCTGCAGCACATGATGCTGAGCTACTTCCTGCCGCCGTTGGTGTTGATGGCGACACCTCAATGGCTGCTCCGGGTGCTGGTCGGCGACGGCAAGTTCTACCGCGGCGTCGCCTTCATGTGTAAGCCGGTGATCGCCGCAGTGGTCTTCAACGTCGTGGTCATCGTCACCCACATCCCCGGGGTGGTCACCGCCTCGGTCGACAACGGCCCGCTGCACTACTCGTTGCACTTCGCAGTGGTGATGGCCTCGCTGCTGATGTGGATGCCGGTGGTCGGCCCGTTCCCCGAACTGCAGATCGGCCCGCTCGCCAAGTGCGTCTACCTGTTCGTGCAGTCGCTGGTGCCGACCATCCCCGCGGCATGGCTGACGTTCGCCGAGGGAGCGGTGTACGAGACCTACGACCAACCGGTGCGGGTGTGGGGACTGTCGGTGCAACACGACCAACAGCTCGCCGGTGCGATCATGAAGACCGGCGGCGGGATCTTCCTGTGGACGATCATCATCTTCTTGTTCTCCAGGCGGTTCGCTGTCGGCTACTACGCCACGAATGCCGACAGTTACCGGCGCCCGCAGTCGATGCCCGATGCTGAGCTCACCGGTGATCGCGAGATCGACTCGGGACGGCCGCTGACCACTGCCGACGTCGAGCGCGCATTCGCTCAGGTGCCGGCCGCGCCGGACGAGCGCTCGTCGTAACCGATCGGCGCCGCGGCGCTGCTGACCGCTAGCGTTCGTTGGCGTGATCGATCAGCGGCTCCTGCGCACCGACCTCCCCGAGGTCCGAGCAGCCTTGGCCCGCCGCGGGAGTGCGTCGTTGCTCGACGAGGTCGACGAGGCCGCCCGCCTCGACGGGCGCCTGCTCGACATCACCGGCCGCCGCGACGCCATCCGGGCACGGGTGAACTCGATCTCCAAGGAGGTCGGACAGCTCCGGCGCGACGGCGACGTCGCTGCAGCCGAAGCGCTGCAGGACGAGAGCCGCGAGCTCGGCGACGAAGAACGCCTGCTCGCGGGCGAGCACGACGACACCGCTGCGGCGCTGCGCGAGCTGCTGCTCGGCATCCCCAACCTGCCGCACCCGATGCGCCCGACGGCGCCGACGAGGCCGACAACCCCGTGGTGACCGGCCCGGTCGGGCTGCTCGACGACGTCCCCGAGCACCTGCGTGTGCCGCACTGGGAGACCGCGACGGCGCTCGGGATTCTCGACAACGAGCGCGCCGTCAAGATCTCCGGCGCCATGTTCACGATGCAGCGCGGGGCCGGTGCCACGCTCGCACGGGCGCTGTGCCAGTACGGCCTCGACCTCAACGCCGACGTGCACGAGGAGGTTCGGCCACCTTCGCTGGTGAGCACGGCGACGCTCACGGCGACCGGGCAGCTCCCGAAGTTCGCCGACGACGCCTACGCCATCGAACGCGACGACCTGTGGTGCATCCCCACCGCCGAGGTGCCGCTGACCTCGATCTACGCCGACGAGGTCATCGACGACACGGCGCTGCCGATTCGGGTGATGGCCCACAGCTCGTCGTATCGGCGCGAGGCCGGATCGGCTGGCCGTGACACACGAGGGATGCTTCGTGCGCACGAGTTCGACAAGGTCGAGATCCTCGCGTTCGCCACCCCCGAGCAGGCGCCGGCGCTCCTCACCGACATGGTCGCTCGCGCCGAACGCGCCATCGCTGGTCTGGGGCTGCCGTACCGCATCATCGAGATCTGCACCGGTGACATGGGGCAGAGCCATCACCGCAGCTTCGACGTCGAGGTGTACGCGCCGGGCGCCGACACCTGGCTCGAGGTGTCGTCGATCAGCTGGTTCGGCGACTACCAGGCCCGACGGGGCAACGTCCGATTCAAGCGGCACGACGCCGACGGCAAGCCCGTCAAGGGCACCGAGTTCGCCCACACGCTCAACGGTTCCGCGCTCGCGGTGCCACGGGTCTGGGCGGCGATCATCGAGAACTACCGCAACGTCGACGGTTCGGTCACCGTGCCCGAGGTGCTGCGGCCCTACATGCGTGGCATCGAACGCATCGAAGCACCCTCGAAGGACAAGGCAGAGTGATCCGATGACCGACTGGGCTGCTCCCGACCGCCGTGCCGAGCTGTGGGGGCGGCGCGTCCAGTACGAGACAGCGGGTCTCGACGTCGACGACCTCGTCGCCGACCCGGTGGCGCAGTGGCATCGCTGGCACGTCGACGCGCTCGAGGGTGGTGTTGCCGAACCGAACGCGATGACGCTCGGCACCATCGGTGACGATGGTGTGCCCGACGCACGGATCGTGCTCGTGCGCAGCGCCGACCGTGATGGCCTGGTGTTCTACACCAACTACGACAGCGCCAAGAGCCGTCAACTCGCGGCGGCGCCAGTGGCCTCGGGGGTGTTCTCGTGGCTCGACCTGCACCGACAGGTTCGTGTTCGTGCCCGAGTCGAGCGGATCGCCGACGCCGACAGTGACGCGTACTTCGCCTCGCGCCCGCGCCCCAGCCAACTCGGTGCGTGGGCGTCACCGCAGAGCGAGGAGATCGGTCAGCGTGGCGAGCTCGAAGAGCGGTTGATCGCGTTCGATGAACGCTTCGCCGACGCCGAGGTCCCTCGTCCGCCGCAGTGGGGCGGGTGGCGGCTGGTCCCCTTCGAGTGGGAGTTCTGGCAGGGTCGCCCGAGCCGACTCCACGACCGCTTCCGATACCGACTCGCAGCAGATGCAACCGAGGGAGCGGATCCGGTCTGGACCGTCGCCCGCCTCGCCCCCTGACCCCGTCGCCCCGCCCCGTCGCCCCGCCCGCCCGCCCCACCCGCCGGCCTCGCCCCACCCCACCGGCGGCCCCCACCCCTTCCGAAAAATGTGCGCCGGGCCGTCATGGGCGGCACGATCTGCGCACATTTGGCAATTGCGGTCGAACGAGCATCGAAATGTGCGCGAATCTGCCCGCCTGCGACAACACGGCGCGCATTTTTCGGGAAGGGGACTGGTGGGGGATGGAGGGAACGATCGGGAAACTGGGGGGAGGAGGGTTGATCGCCGGGCGGCGAGGGGCGAGGCTGTCGCGATGACGAAGGTGCTGGTGGTCGACGACGAGCCGACCGTGCGCGAGGTGGTCGTCGGATACCTGCGGCGCGATGGCCATGAAGTCGCCGAGGCCGGTGACGGAACGGTTGCGCTCGAACTGCTCGACGCCGATCCGCCCGACCTCGTCGTGCTCGACATGATGCTGCCCGGTGTGCACGGCCTCGACGTGCTCCGACGAGTGCGCGCCACGAGCGACATCCCGGTGATCATGCTGACGGCGCGTGCCGAGGAATCCGACCGCGTCGCCGGACTCGAGCTGGGAGCCGACGACTACGTCGTCAAACCGTTCTCGCCGCGCGAACTGGCCGCGCGGGTCAACGGTGTCCTGCGCCGCACCAACGGCCGTCAGGCCACCGCGCCCGGACCGATCGTGCATGGAGCGCTCACCGTCGACCCCCTGAGCCGACAGGTCACACTCGAGGATCGGATCGTCGAGATGACGCCCAAGGAGTTCGACGTGCTCGCGTTCCTCGCAGCCTCACCCCGTCAGGTGTTCTCGCGGGCGCAGCTGCTCGAATCGGTCTGGCAGTCGTCGCCGGAGTGGCAGGACCCCGCAACGGTGACCGTGCACGTCCGGCGGATTCGCAACAAGATCGAAGACGATCCCGAACACCCGCGCTGGATCACCACCGTGTGGGGTGTCGGCTACCGGTTCGAGCCGTGACGGGAACCGTCGAGCGCCGACGATCGATGCGGCCGCTCGACCGCATCGGCGTGCGCTTCGTCGTGGCAATGCTCGCCGTGCTCGGCGTCGCGGTGTTGATGATCGCCATCGCAGCGCAGTCGATGTTCATCAACGACCAGGACCAGCGCCTGCTGATGTGGGTGCTCGTGCCCGCCGTGCTCGGTGCCGCCCTGGTGGCCATGCTGATGGCGCGCCCCGTTGCCCGAGATGCCTCCAAGATCTGCGACGCCGCAATGCGAGTGGCCGACGGCGACCTCGGGGCGCGCACCGGTGTGATCCGTTCCGACGAGCTCGGCGAGGCAGCTGCGATGTTCGACAAGATGGTCGACCGGCTCGACGCCATCGAGCAGGAGCGAGCCGTGATGCTCTCGGCGATCTCGCACGATCTGCGCACACCGCTCGCAGCGTTGCGCGCCTCGGTCGAGGCGATTCGCGATGGCGTCGCGCCCGACCCCGACGCCTACCTGTCCGGCATGGAACGACAGATCCAGGCACTGGCATCGTTGGTCGACGACCTCCAGCTCCACAGCCGTATCGTCAGCGGCACGATCGGGATGACACGCACCCGTCTCGACCTCACCGAGCTCGCCGACGAGGCGATGGAGACGCTGCGTCCGCTGGCCGAGTCCCGCCAGGTGGCCTTGCTGCTCGAAGCCGACGAACGCGTCACCGTCGATGCCGACGCGTCGCAGCTCGCCCGAGTGATCCGCAATCTCCTCGAGAACGCCATCCGGCACGCACCCGACGACTCGGTGGTGCTGGTCCAGGTCGCCTCGAACCCGCAGCGCGCCACGCTGCGGGTGGTCGACGAGGGCGAGGGGTTCCCACCCGACTTTCGCGAACGAGCCTTCGAGCCGTTCACCCGGGCCGATCCTGCCCGCGACCTTCGCACCGGTACTGCCGGGCTGGGACTGTCGATCGCACGGGGCATCGTGACGGCGCACGGCGGCACGATCGGTATCGCCGACGGTCCGGGCGGCGTGGTCGAGCTGGCGCTACCCGTCTGAAGGCGGCGATTCCTGCCGGAGCGCAGTGTCGCTCCACGACGACGCGGCCTCGGTCAGCCCGTCGATGAGCGACTCGGTGTGCGGGGTCAGGCCGGGCCCCTCCCAGTCCCACCAGAGCGGGCTCGACCCGCGGACGCGAGGCGGCAGCTCGATCTGGACGCCGCCGTCGCGTGGCAGGTTCACCGGGTTTGCAGGATGGAGCCCACGAAGTGGTTGCGGGATCGCATCGATCTCGGTTCGGATGTCGTATGCCGGCAGGGTCCGCCGGAGCGAGTTGCCGACATGTTCGGCGAACGGGCGGTTGGCGCCGCCGAGCAGCAGCGATCCGAACAGCCCGCGGCGGCCGTAGCCGTGCACGGTGATCACGATGTCGACGTGTTCGACGAAGGTCGCCAGCGCCTCGGACTCGTCGGGGTTGACCTTGATCGACGACAGGTGCTCCCGCATGCCGGGCGGCTGGATCACGCTGTAGCACGAGGCCGATGCCACCTCGGCGGCCCGGCGGGCGATCACGTCGGTCATCGCCTCGAGCGCGCCGCCGTGGTAGGCCATGAAGCCGACGCGACCGCGCAGTTCGCTGACCTCTTCGACCCCTGGCTGCGCGAGGAGGGTGGCGAAGGCGGACATCGACCCATGATCGCAGCATCTCGGCCCTAGTGTGATGTCGATGCTGGTGTGGATGGACCTGGAGATGACCGGACTCGATCACACGTCCGACGTGATCGTCGAGATCGCGACCATCGTGACCGACGACGAGTTGACGATCATCGCCGAGGGGCCGGACCTGGTGGTCCACCAACCCGATGACGTCTTGGCGCGGATGGACCCGTTCGTGGTCGACATGCACACCAAGTCGGGCCTGCTCGACCAGATCAAGGCCTCCGAGATCAGTCTCGAGGCGGCCGGTGCCGCAACACTCGAGTTCATCAAGCAGCACGTACCCGAGGCTGCGACCGTGCCGCTGTGCGGCAACTCGATCGGCACCGATCGCCGGTTTCTCGCGGCGTACCTCCCGGACATCGAGAACCACCTCCACTACCGCTCGATCGACGTGTCGAGCGTGAAGGAACTCGTCAAGCGGTGGTATCCCGGCATCGACGCCGACCGCCCGCGCGGCCAAGGCTCGCATCGAGCACTCGACGACATCCGTGAGTCGATTCGTGAGATGGCCTACTACCGCGAACACGTCTTCGTGACGGCCGGCTCCGACGGGTCTGCCGCGGATGCCGTAGCCCGGCCGAGGCCGGCGCCGCCGGCCGGCCCACCCGCAGAATAGGGTCCATTGGCCGTACCCCCGCCATACCCGCGGGGGTACGTTCGAAGTGGAGGCAACGTCAACAGGTTTGCGATCGTCCGCTTCGAAAGATGTCCTTGGGGAGCGGCAATCGCCTGATGGAGGCTCGGGTCCTCCAATCCCCGACCCTCCACGCCGTCTGCCGGAACCGATAGGTTCCGGCAGATGCGCGCAGTCGTCCTTCGCTCCCATGGTGGCCCCGAGGTGTTGACGATCGAGGAGGTCGACGATCCCGACACCAGGCCGTGACGAGATCGTCGTCGACGTCGAGCACACGGCGATCAACCGTGCCGACATCCTCCAGCGGATGGGCATGTACCCCGATCCACGCAACCAGCCGCTCGAGATCCCCGGACTCGAGTACTCCGGCATCGTGTCCGGAGGTCGGTGCTGACGTCACGGGCTGGTCGGTCGGCGACCGTGCGATGGGAATCGAAGCCGGTGGCTGCTACGCCGAGAAGGTCGTCACCCATGCCCGACAGGCGCTGCCCGTCCCCGCTGGTGTCGCCTCCGCCGAGGCGGCAGCGGTTCCCGAGGTGTTCCTCACGGCGTGGGACGCGCTCGTCGTGCAGGGCGGGCTCACCAGCGGTCGGTGGGCGCTGGTGCATGCCGGCGCGTCGGGGGTCGGTACGGCCGGGATCCAGATCGCCAAGGCGATCGGCGCACGGATCGCCGTCACCTGTTCCGCTGGGAAGATGGACTCCTGTCGGGCACTCGGCGCAGACGTCGTGCTGGAGCGCAGCCCGTCCGACTGGCTCGGCGCCCTCGACGAGGCGGTGCCCGCCGGAGTCGACGTCGTGCTCGACGTGATCGGCGGCGACGAGACCGATCGGAACCTCACTGCGGTCGCGGATGGACGGCACGATCGTGCAGGTCGGGCTGATGGGGGGCGCCAAGGCGTCGGTCAACGTCGGGCTGATCCTGTCGAAGCGCATCACCTGGATCGGCACGACCTTGCGAGCACGCCCCGTCGAGCGCAAGCTGGCGCTCAGCCAACGGTTCATCGCCGAGATGCTCCCGCTGTTCGACAGCGGTGCGATGCGCCCAGTGATCGACTCGCGCTACGCCTTCGATGACATCGCCGACGCCCACCGGCACATGGAAGCCAACGCCAACGTCGGCAAGATCCTGATCGATCTCTGAGTCGGCGCCGCTCAGTCGGGTCGGGCGGCCACCGACCGCTGCTTCCACGTCACGTCACGTCGGAACACCATGGCGAACAGGCTTCGCAGGAAGATCCAGACGAACACCGCCACCGCCAACGGGTACAGCAGTGCCGTGACCGGGTGCATCGAACCGGCGCGACGACCGAGGACCCAGAACTGCATGGCGCTCAGCGGGTACACCAGCGGCTCCGCGATCCAGCCGCCGGCCAGTGACCACACCCACAGCGCTACGGCGACCGACAGCCACCATCGTGTGAAGCGGGCGCCGGTGGCGATGCTGCGGGTCCAGCCCTGCACGAGTTGACCGAGGCCCTCGGGGTACATCCGGAACGCCGTGTCGGGCCGGCCCGAGTAGAGCTGTGACCTTCCGACCGCCCGCGCGAGCCCGATGTCCTCGGTGTGCATCGTGCGTACGGCGCCATGGCCGCCCGCCTCGTCGTAGACCGATCGCTCGACCGCCAACACCGGACCGAACGCCATCGTTGCGGCCGCTCGCGGCCCGGCGACGGTGAAACCTCCCGTGCCCATCAGGGCGGTGATGTTGGCGAGCAGGCTCGCCTGCTCGACCCACCGTCCTGTCTGGTGCCACGGCTGCATCGAGACGACCGACGCGGGGGCAGCCGTGACGGCAGCGGCCATGCGATCGAGCAGGTCGGGTGCCGGCCGAACGTCGGCATCGACGAAGAGCAGCAGCGGCGCCTCGGTCGAGCCTGCGCCATGCCAGCAGGCATGTGGTTTGCCCAGCCAGCCGTCGGGGAGGTCGGGTGGCGTGACGACGTGCGCGCCGAGCCTCGTCGCCACGTCGGTGGTCGCATCGGTCGAGTGATCGTCGACGACGACGAGTTCGTCGCCGGTTCGCAGCTGCGCGACGAGCGTCGGCAGGAGGTGCGGTAGCGCCTCGGCTTCGTTCCGTGCCGGGATCACGATCGCGATGGCCGGACGGTCGGTTGCGTCCACTGCTGCCGGCAGCGGGCGGAGCCGCCACAGCAGGAACCACCCGAGGATCCAACCGACGGCGAACAACACGAGATCCACTCGCTCACTCTTGTCGGCGTGTCGGTGACCGACAAACGTTCGAGTCGCGAATTTCTCCGATCGTCGAGAAACTCCCTTGACCCGGCGTGCCGGAACGTGGTTGGGTATTCATCCGGGTCGGCACTTCGGCGCCCACGACGACAGGAGAGGAACCATGATGAGCATCACGCCCACCGCCATCATCGCCTCGGCGTCGCCGCGCCCGTACGCAACCCAGCGCTCGACCTCCGTTGTCGGTCAGCTCGTCGGCGCGTCGTTCGGTGCGAACTGGGTGTGCTTCGACCACATGTCGACCGAGCACAACCCGACCACCGTCACCACCGAGTCGAAGCGACTCGACCCCGGCTCCCTCGCAGGAGTTCTGACGTAACACCAACGTCAGATCACCTCTCACGAGGCCGCCGGGTTCCGACCCGGCGGCCTTTTTGGTTTTTCCGGCCCATTCCATCCATCCAACCCGTCCACCACATCACAGGAAAGGCGTCAACCATGACACTCACCGAAGCTCCCAACACCGTCACCGAAACCGTCATTGAAACCAGCACCAACTTCGAACAGGAACACAGCACCATGCACGACTCCAAGCTCATTGGACCCTCCGGCTCGGCTCTGCTCGAACCGCGAGAACCCGACAGTCCGAGACCACCCGGCGAGGAGGCGGTCCGACGTCCGGTCGCGCGCTGCGCGGACGGCCACGGCACGCTCAGCGCCCTGTTCTTCTCCGACAACGTCATCGACATCGCGAGAGCGAAGGCGATGTGCGGCCTGTGCCCCCTGCAGGCCGAGTGCCTCGCCGGCGCACTCGAGCGGGAGGAGCCGTGGGGCGTCTGGGGCGGTGAGCTGCTCTCGGGCGGCCGGATCATCGCCAACAAGCGTCCCTGCGGTCGGCCGCCGAAGCACCCGCGTCCGGAGATGGTGATCGACGAACTGGGTCCGGTCGCGGTGGCCTGACGCAACCGTGCGCACCGCTGCTCACGTTTGTGTGGCAGTTCGGGTGACCCCCCACACCCGAACTGTCACGCAAACGGGGTGCCGACGGCCCGAACCGGTACTGGTGAACGAATACGAACAACGCACGGGGGCGAATCGGCGGCTGCGGGCGGTGTCAGTAGCCTCGGTCACGTGAAGATTCGTCCCCGCCTCCTCGTCGGGTCGCTGGTCGTGGCTGTTGCGGTGATCGGTGTCTTCGTCTGGGCCCAGAGTTCCGACGACAACAACACCGAGATCGATGCCGCGTTGGACGACCCGAGCGCCGTGGTGACCTTCCCGAACGACGGCCTCGGCAACGACGATGTGCAGGGCGATCCCGTTCCCCGACGTCGTGCTGCTCGACCGCGACGGCAACGACGTCACCACCGCCGACCTGCTCGGCGAGCCGTTCGTGGTCAACCTCTGGTACTCGACGTGCCCGCCGTGCGCCAAGGAACTGCCCGACTTCGCCGAGGTCGACGCCGAGACCGACGACGCCCGCTTCATCGGCGTCAACACCCTCGACTCGGTCGAGGTGATGGAACGGTTCGCCGGCGAACGAGGCGTCGAGTACGACCTGTTCCGCGACGAGTTCGCCGACCTCGCCGACGCCATCGGAGCCACCGCCATGCCGATCACGCTGTTCGTCACCTCCGACGGCACGATCGTCGAGCAGACCGGGGCGCTCGACGCCGACGAGCTGCGTGGCAAGGTCGCCGACCTGCTCGCTGCCGACCAGGGCTCCGCATGAGCCTGTCGTTCATCCGTGGCATGGTGGCAGCGGTCAACCCGTGCGGGTTCATCCTGTTGCCGACGTACCTCATGTACTTCCTCGGCCTGCAGGGCACGATGCCCGGGTCGCAGCGCGCCACGATGCGCCGTGCCGTGATCGTCAGCGCCGCGGTGTCGGCCGGATTCCTCTCGGTGTTCCTGGTCGCCGGCGTCATCTCGTACAACTTCACCAACTGGATCAACGAGAACGCCAAGTACGCCACGGGCGCCATCGGTGTGGCGCTCCTCGTGCTCGGTGTCGCCATGCTGTTCGGCTACAAGCTGCCGTTCATGACCCCCGTCTCGACACCGGCGGCGAGGGCCCCAAGCAGACCGTGGGAGCCATGTTCGTGTACGGCATCGCCTACGCCGTTGCGTCGATCGGCTGCACGATCGGGCTGTTCATCGCCACGGTGTTCAGCACCACCCGGCGCGACGGCCTGGCCTCCGGCGTCGGCAACATGCTCGCCTACGGCGCGGGGATGGCGCTGCTGGTGAGCGCCCTGACGATTGCGCTGGCATCTGCCAACACCGGCCTGCTCAAGCTGCTGCGAGGCAGCTTGCAGTACGTCGATCGGATCGCTGCGGTGTTCGTGACGCTGTCGGGTTTCTACCTGCTCTGCGTTGCGATTCTCGATCGCGGGGACCGCGAGGCCAGACTCAGGTCCGCGCCGGAGGAAAGCCGCTTCCTGCCGCTCTTTCGGGCGCTGGCCAATCTGGGCGCGCAGCCCGAAAGAGCCGTCTACGACGAGGCGTTCGCCGACGAGGTGCACCGGCAGCTCGTGAGCGTGGACGCGGTGCTGGTCTGGGTGAATCCGCTGCAGGACGGTCGCGACCGTTCGGCTCTCGACGCGATCCTGCGCGAAGTCGCCGCCGCCGGGGTGTTCGTGAGCGGCCATCCGGACGTCATCGCAAAGCTCGGGACGAAGGAGGTCCTCTACACGACCCGGGACATCGGATGGGGCCTGACACTCCATCTGTACCGCAGTGCGGCGCAGATGCGGGACGAGCTGCTCGCCCGGCTCGTCGGCGGGGCCCGCGCCCGGGCGTTTCGCGGCAATGGTGGCACCGGCGTCTGGAAGGTCGAGCGCGAGAGGAACGGAACCCGAAGGTTTCCCTCCGTTAACTCCTTTCCTCCAGCGGACAAGCGAAAAGCGTAGTGCGCGTCCGGCACGCCGAGCGGGGCGCCACCGAGCGCATGACCCTGGAGGCCGCCCGACGCTGCGAGGCGTACTTCAAGAATGGGGCGGAGTGCTCGACCAGGAATACCAAGAGCGGTTGGCCGAGGGCATGGTCCGCTGCTACCTGGTGCACGGCCGCGTCGAAGGGTTCGGACTCCAGGCGATCAATGCGCTGTACCTGCCGCCGCCCGGCGCACCGGCGGAAGACGCGCCCCGGCCCACCCCGCGCACGTATCACCCGCCGACATTGCCCGGGTACCAGTCGCTAAAGCAGCAGCTTGAAGAGGAATGGGTGCCGGCGGCGCGGCGGCGCCTCGACATGGAGTCCGGCTCCCTGCCGGTTTTGTGGGACTGCGATTTTCTGCTCGGTCCCAGGACCGCGTCAGGCGCGGACACCTACGTGTTGTGCGAGATCAACGCAAGCAGCGTGTCGCCGTTCCCGGAATCGGCGATTGCTCCCATGGCCCGCGCCGCGGTGGAGCGTGCGCGGTTGCGGAGAGGATGAACGACAAAAGCGCACCCGCTTGGGTAGTAGCCTGTCAAGCTCGACCTGCCGCGCGCCCGCCTGCTCAATATCGATGTGCCACAGTCACCCACCCGCTGCGGCGACGCCGAAAGGGCGCCCATTCTCTGCGAACATTGCTCATGGCTTCGCCACAGTTTTTTGCACGGGTTCGGGATGTTCGCGCGGCAGCTCCTCCGGATCAGAAGTCGGCCATACCATCATGGCCGCTGCCAGTGCGGCAGCCGCGGTGCACGCGAGGATCACGAATGTCACTGATAGCCCCACGGAAACGCCAAGCCATCCAGCCAGTGGGTAGGTCATCAGCCAGCAAGCGTGCGAGAGCGCGAACTGCGCTGCGAAAAGGGCTGGCCGATCCTCGGGCCGCGAGGAGCGCCGAAGCAGCCGGCCCGATGGTAACTGCGCAGCCGAATAGCCAAGTCCGAGAACGAACCAGAGCGCGAGCAGGATTGTGTAGCCGGACACTGCGACGCCTGCCAGGAGACCGAAAACCAACAGGAGTACAGCCGTCAGTAAAGCCGTGCGGTCGGGGATGACGTCGAGCAGCCTGGGCAAAGCGAGCGCGGTAAGCATCGATCCGCCGCCGACGGCAGCCAATGCGAGCGCGGTTGACCTCTGCGGCAAGCCAAACTCACCTTGCACGATGACGACCGTGCTGATGACGATCACCATACCGCGCCTGCCGCGGCGACGGCGAGGTTGACAGCCAGCAGTCCCCGCAGCCCGCGGCGTTGCGAGATAGATGCGGGCCCCGCGCGTGGTGCGGTCGTAGATGCCACGCGGTGCGAAAGGACTCGGACTGGGTAGGGCCACGGAGACGACCAGTGCGGCAGATGCCAGGAAGCCGACAACCGTCCCCGCGAAAAGAGCGTGGAAGCTGACTACCGTGAGCAGGGCTGCCGCGAGCATTGGGCTGATGACTCTCCAGATCGGCGAGTCATGCGACTGGGACAAGGCCTGTGTATTCCCCTCTCATCCGGCAGGATGTCGGGGATCGTCGCCTGGAAGGTCGGCGTGAATGCCGCCGAGGCCGACTGCAGGAGAAAAATCAGCACATACACCTGCCAGACTTCGTTGACAAAGGGAAGGAGCATCGCGACCGATGCCCGGACAAGGTCGAGGCTCACCAGCATCGCCCGCCGGGGCAGCCTTTCGGCGAAGGCCGCCGCAATCGGCGCGACCCCGACGTAGGCGATCATCTTGATCGCGAGCGCGGTCCCGAGCACCGCGCCGGCTTCGCCCCCGGCCAATTCATAGGCGAGCAGCCCGAGAGCAACCGAGGCAAGCCCGGTGCCGATCAGAGCAATGACCTGGGCCGCGAGGAGATGACGGTAGGTGCGGTTTGCAAGAATGCCGCGCACTGTCGGACTTAAAGATATTTCGTGATTTTCTTGGAATTCTCGGATCGGCACCCGTCCTTGCGGAGAAGCGGGGCCGATCGCAAGTTCGAGGCAGTGGTTGATGTGATCGAATCAGCACCGTCTCGGCCGCCGCGATTGCCTTCACGATCGCGTGAAGCTGCTGGGCGATATCGAGACAGGCGCGGCCACCCTCGATCATCTGGATGACGTTCCGAAGGTAGCCCTCGGCGCGCTTGAGGCGTTTCACCACGTCTCCATGCGTTTGGTGCAGTGGCTTCGTATTCATCTCTCGACCTGCCTTAGTGTCACTTTACCTATCACCCTGGAGAGGATAGGCTAACCGTCTCGCTGTCTGCAAGAACGGGGCCGGAGGCATCGTCGGGCGGTGTCGCCGCGTCACCCTTCTTGCGCTGGAGCAATGCGTTCGTGTGGCGGGTGGGAGGTATCGTGACGGGTACCATGCGCGCGTGTAACGTGGCGAACAGGCAGACAAGACCGATGAGGCCATGGCAGGAAATCGGACAGAGGCACTGGCGGCGCTCTTGTGTCTGTCGCTGGTTGTCTGGTCAACCCTGCCTTCGATTTCGCATGTCCCGATGCTCGTTGAAACGCTGCAAGAGCATGCGCAAATGATCGCCGAACACGGCCATTCACACGGGTTCGAGGAAGATCTTGTCTGGGCTCTGCACGGTCACGGCCACGATGCCGCCGACCATGATCACAGTCAGGCTCTGGCAGTGCGCGGCGATGTATCCGACCCAATCCTTGGCCAGAGCGCTTTGCCATTCCGGCCTTCACAGGAAGGGCCGTATGGCGTCTTCCGGATCGAACGACCTCCACGTGCCTGATCGGTACCGCGCTGCGCGGTTTCACCGATCAATCAACCGCACCACGGAGATCCATCCAACTGACCTCGAGTTCATGGGTCCTGCGACCTCGGCGCCGCGCCAGCCGGCTACGCTGTTATTCCTTGTGCTGGCCGCTTTCGTCCTGAGCGTCAGCCATGCCTTTGCCCACAACATCACACCGGGTGACGCTGGTTATATCCAGGAAATCTGGGGGGTCAACCTCATCCCCTTCACCTACCTCGGCGCCAAGCACATGGTGACCGGATACGATCACATCCTGTTCCTCTTCGGCGTCGTCTTCTTCCTTTACAGGATGAAGGACATCGCCATCTATGTCAGTCTGTTCGCCATCGGCCATTCGATCACGATGCTGGCGGGGGTCTGGTACGGCTGGGGTGTGAACGCCTATGTCATCGACGCCATCATCGGTCTTTCGGTGGTCTACAAAGCGCTCGACAACCTGGGCGCCTACCAGCGCTGGTTTGGCGTTCCAGCCCAACACCAAAGCGGCGACGCTGATCTTCGGCTTGTTCCACGGAATCGGCCTCGCAACCAAGATCCTCGACTATGAGATTGCGCCAGGACGGGCTGCTGCCAAACCTGTTGGCGTTCAACGTCGGCGTCGAGATCGGCCAGATCCTCGCGCTCGCCGTGATCCTGATTGTCATGGGGTATTGGCGGAAAACCGAAGGCTTCTTCCGGCAGGCCTACACCGCAAACGTCGTCATGATGTCCCTGGGCTTCATGCTCATGGGCTACCACATCACCGGCTACTTGGTCACCGTCTGAACGAACTGGAGAAACGAACATGTTCAACGCAGAAAAACCCAGCCTCGAGGAACTGCCGAGCTCGTCCCAGCTCCTGCGCTCCACGATCATCGCGGCGCTCAGCGCCGCGGTGATCCTCGTGACCGTCATACTCCCCGCAGAGTATGGCATCGACCCGACGGGCGCCGGCAGTGTGCTCGGCCTCACCGAGATGGGTGAGATCAAGCGCGAACTGTCGGACGAAGCCGCGAACGACCACCGTACCGATGGGACAAGCCGCGATCAGTCCACGCTATTGGCCGGAGTTCTGAACTTCGTGATCGGCTCAGCGCATGCGCAACAAGCTGGCGCATGGACTGATGAGATGAAGTTCACTCTTGCGCCGAGTGAAACCCGCGAGGTCAAACTCACAATGAACGAAGGCGACGTGGCCGAGTACCGCATGGTTGTCGACGGAGGCCGCGTCAACTTCGATCTGCATGGGCACGGTGGCGGAGAATCCATCACCTACGAGAAGGGACGAGGCGCTACCGGCGCGGAAGGAAAAATCGTTGCAGCATTCGCCGGTGACCACGGCTGGTTCTGGCGCAACCGCGATAAGCGAAGCTTGACCGTGACACTGCAGGTCCGGGGGTTTATAGCAAACTGAAACAGGGCAATTGACTGACAGGCGCCTGCGGCTGGTCCGCAGGCGCTCATTTGCCTGTGCAGAGCCAGGTGCGCCGATAATGCCCATAGCATCATCAGGTGGAACCCGCGGCAAGCCCCCATTAGAAGTAACGTCAAGGGCGAGCTTTGGCGACGATTGATCCGTCCCGCTCGGACAGAATCTGTCCCCGGTCCATTGGCTGCCAGGCGTGGTCGGACGAGGGAAGGCTGGCCAACATGATCACGTGCCGACCATCAGCTAGATGTGGTGACCTCGGCTTCGCTGGACGAACTCGGTAGATTCATTGGATGGCACGCGAGAACGCATCGGTGTTCGGTTAACGGCCGAAGGGCACACGCCATCAAACGGTGGTTGCGAGGAATTCGGCAGGAGTGACTATCGATAGACCTCGGAATGGATTCAGCTCGAGAAGGTCAGCATCGCCCGTTACAAGTCAATCCGCGTGACCTGCGATAGCTGTCTCCGTGCTGCAAGGCCGCGAAAGGTTTGCTGGACGCGAGAAGGGCGGCGCTGATGAGGACATTGGTGTCGAGGACGGCGCGTTCAGCTGTCATCCGTCAACAGCTCGTCGAGCACCTCCTCGGTGAGGCCAGCCGCGCCCGCCTCCAGCCGCATTCGATGCACGGTCTCCAACAGACCGGCCCGCGCGGCACCCCGCATCCGCTCGTAGTCCTCGATGGACAGCATGACTGCAGCAGGTCGGCCTTGTTTGGTGACGGTCATCGGTTCGCGTTGCGCGGCTTCGAGGAGTTGGCCGCAGCGACTCTTGGCGTCGATGGCAGAGACGCGTTTACCCGAAACAGCTGTTTTGGCTGAGGTTATGGTAGCACCTTATCGCCGACCAGCTACCCTTCGCTCAGCGCGAACAACAATCGTGAATTTGCGCGGCCTGAATCAGTATTTCCCTGGGCTGCGCGTGCTGGGGCCTGGTACGTTGATCTCGGAGAATCCTGCATTTGACAGTTTCGGCAACTAGTCGCTGCCGCAATCCCGCATAATTCCTTATCTCCGGCAGCCTTCGCGCGAACTGATGCGACAGCAGTGCTGCCGGACTCCCTTGCGTGCAACTCGAAATACGGAACAACGCACCTTGCGGTCAGATTCTCCGGAGCGACTCCACCAACACCAGTGTCAGCTCACGGTCGCCAGACTTGTAGTGGCAATGCCTCCATGTGCGTGAAGTCCGCGTCAGTGGTGAGCATCGTCAGCTCGTGGCGGATGCAAAGCTGCGCCAACAGCGCGTCAATCGTGCCAACCTGAATCACCGCTTCGCCGGCAGACATTCCCCAACTCGGCGGCGCCGGCATGATCCTCGCGGCTTGGCACCAGAAGAGGCAGGGCGGCGAATCGTTCGATGATTGCATCCCGGGAGTGGGGCCGGCAAATCCCTGGAGCAACTCCTGAGGACCAGCCCGGTCGTGACGATCTGCTCGCCGAGATCGAGCGCCTGCCGGAGGAGATCCACCCCTCAGGGTTCTGAGACCATGCCGTCGCGTCGCAGTGCCAGAGACCAGACGCTCGTGTCGACGAAGAGCATCACTGCCGGGAGCGATCGGCCTTGTAGTCGTAATCGGGATCCCAGTCGAGGCAGCCGAAGAGTTCCAGGATGCGTTTCTGCTCGCGCCGCGCGATGAACTCGCGCAGTGCCTTCGTCACAGCCGCCTTCTTTGTCTGCTCGCCGCTGACTTCGAGCGCG
>CALODL010000020.1:0-15406 GCA_942492115.1 uncultured Planctomycetota bacterium | reverse complement strand
GGTTTATAGGCCTTATGATGCCGACTTCAGCCGGCTGTGTTCTCGCCAAGATTGCCATCCTGATGAGCGGACGAACCCCGGTGATGCACTGCTCAATTATTCCACGGGAGCGAACAAAACGCCAAATATGCCCAGGGAAATGTGATTTCAGTGACGATCATTACCTCAAAAACACTGCTGGAGAAAATTGAGTGTCCCCCGGTCGACGGGATGATCTATATCGAAGACATCATGGCCCCAATCACCACCGGCATGAAAATTCGCGCAGCGCTATCGCAGTGCTTCCCGCAGCGGTGATAAAAAAAGCTTGTGCACTGCGGCCTGAAGACGATACGGCGGTGATCCTTTTCACCAGTGGCAGAAAAAGATCCAAAGGCGGTGCAGTTAACTCGCAAGAATATTCTGACCAACGTCAACTCGATTTCCCATATCTATACCTCAGCAGTGATGATGTGTTTCTCTGCACTCCCGCTTTTCCATGTCTTTGGGCTGACGGTCGATCTCTGGGTTCGGCATTTCGGGATGACTAAGGTTTACTTCTTACGCCAATCCGCTGATTTCAAAAAGGTCTGCACTATCGCCAGAGAATATAAAGCGACATGCCTGGTCGGCACTCCGTTCGGCCTCGGCAAGATAGGCAGCATGGCCACGGCGTCGCTGATGCAATCGGGAAACATCAGCGGAGAGCAGGCAGAACAACTCAGTGGAACAATCGCCTACATGGCCCCCGAACAGCGCGACGGACAAGATGTTGATCAGCGTTGTGACCTGTATGCGTGCGGAGTGGTACTCTTCGAGATGCTCACGGGCCGCAGGCCGCAGGGCAGTGATCTCCCGAGCCACCTCGAGAAGAATGTTCCGACGATCCTCGATGAAGTATTCAGACGCTGTCACACCGCACGTGAACGCCGCTTCAAATCGGCGGAAGAAGTGCTGGCCGCGCTCACCGGCGGCCAGTTGGACATCACCGGCCCAGCACGGCGCTCCACCGGCGCGTCTACATGCAGCACGTGCCATGGTGCGGTCGAACCGCAGGATCAATTCTGCATCCATTGTGGACATCAACTCGTCCCGAGGGTTCGGCGCTGCGCTGCCTGCTCGGCTGTTGCCCATCTGGACGATAACTACTGCATCATGTGCGGCCACGAGCTGCCCAGGAAGATGGAGAACCCGACGGTTTGAGAATCAGCACCGACAAAGCACTGCAATTGGAGTCGGAGTTCCTGGCCGGCGTTGAAAGCAACATGCGCCGGGCCCAGGGGAAGACCCTGCGGGGAAGCATCTGGGACATTGGGCGTCTCGATGACGCGGACCGTATTCGCAGCCTGATGGCCCGCCAGCGTAAGTTCGATCGCCGACTCCTTGCGGACATCCCCAAGAATCAGCGGGTTGTCATGCAGAGCTACAAACGGCCGTGGTATCTCTTTGGCCGCAAGCGTGTAGGCGTAGCTGTTGCGTCAGTACTTTCGCCGCTCGAGTGGTATGTGAACCAAACCGAAACGGCACAAGCGGGACCACCCATCGGAGCACGCGACCTGCTGGACCACGTCCGTGATTTGCAGATCGACAACCGTGCCCCGCATATCATCGGCGTCTGCAGCCCTACGGGCTTCACCCCCGAGGCGCTCGAAACACGGAGTCCGTTGCCTAACGTCACGCTGGTGCTGGTCGAACCCACGTCCAGTGGCGGCTGGTTGGTCCATGGCACCGAAGATGACGAGGACCAGCGAATCCTGGACTTGTTTGATCCGGAAGACGCCCCTGATAAGGTATCGAGGGTCGTCGATCACATCCAAGCCCACAGTGCGGTTCTGTTGACTGGCGGATTCTCGGCTGCGACGTTGGCCGAGGAGATGGATATCCCCGAGGAGATCATCGCGGAGGCCTTCGAGAAGGCCGCTGGCAGGGATAGAGAATTGCATTGCGGCCGACACAACGGCGAACTACTGCTGTACCGCGGTGCTGCAACCGATACCAAGGAGTCTTCCAGCATGTCCTTTGTCGACCGCATCCGTGATTTGTTCAGCGGCGAAGGCGACGAGGTCCGCAAAATCAATGAGCTCTCGCAGCGACGCGCAGCGCTTGCTCAGCGGCGTAATCGCCTCTATGACGGAATCATTCAGCTCGAGCAGCGTGAAGCAGACCTCCTCGAACAGGGACGCAAGAACAAGTCCCAGGTCGTCAGACGTCGAATCGCTGCCCAGTTGGCTCAGCTGCGCAAGGATATCCAGCGGCACAATGCGTCAACGAGCATGCTCAACAAACAAATCGATATCTTGAGCACGGACATTCACAACCTCACCTTGATCCAGCAGGGCCAGATGGCCGAACTGCCCAGCACCGAGGCCCTCACCGAAAACGCCGTGAAGGCTGAGGAGATGCTCGAGACGCTGCAGGCCGACGCGGAAATGGTCGGCGCGCTCGAGACCGGCATGGCCGAGTCGCTGACCTCTGAAGAAGAGCTGGCCATTCTCGACGAGTTCGAGGCGCACGACCAAGAACAAGTCGCTGAACTCGACGAGCCCGCTTCAACGACGCCGCCCGAGTCCCCTGCAATCGAGGAGCGCCCGTCGGCGGCCACCGACAGCGACGAACCTCAGAAACCGGCGGAGCCTGAAGCCTCTTAACCACTGAAGGGTTGCGATCACACATGGCGTTTCTCGACTGGCTGTTGAAGAAGAAAAAACCACTCTCGCAGATGACACGATCCGAGTTGCGCCGCCAGGAACTGCTGCTGGAAAAGGACCGCAACAGACTGCTCAACCGCATCAAGAAGCTGTCCACCGAGAAGCAGACACTCTTCGAGAAGGGCGCCATCGAAAAGACGCCCGAAGTACGCAGGTCGCTGGCTCAGGAATTCGAGCTCAAGACGACTGAGCAGTTGATGATTGCGCGACAGCTCAACGTCCGGAGCAAAGAGGTGTTGACCGTATCGCGCATGAGAATGTTGCGCGAGAACCACGATCGCGCACAAACGACCGGCAGCCGCTTCGGCTTGATCAGCGAGAAAGACATCCTCAAGCTCGGCAAGATGATCGAAAGCGATGCGATCACTTCCGAGATGTACCAGGAGCGCTTGGACGGTATCCTGCAACTCGGCTCCGAAATCGACGAAGGCGCCGCCGGGCTCAGCGAGGCAGGCTCGGCTGTTATGGATGTGTGGGACAAGATGGATCATGGCATGTTGACCGACCAGACCGAGGCCTTCGACGAAGCGGATCGGACTGTTCGCGAACAGCACCGCGCTGCCGCCGATGAGGGCTGAGCGCGCAGCGGTCGCGGGATGAAGGGTACAGGTAATGGGATTGTTCAAATCTGACGAAGAGCGGCGCATCGAACGCGATCTGCGGATCCGCCAGGGCATCCGGCGCATTGAGAAAGCCATCCGTGAACAAGGTAAATTCCAGGATGAGCTGATCAAGAATGCGCAGCGAGCCAAGAAAATCGGCGACGGCAAACAATATGCGTTCATTCGCAATTCGTTGAAAAAGACTGCCACCTTTCAGAAACTGCTCGAACGTCAACTGCTGTCCATCAAGAATGCCCTGGTCATCAAGAAGCAGGCTGAGGCCTCGGCGCAGTTCTCCGAAGCCATGGGTATGATGGCCACGGAAATCGGCAAACTCTTCGGCAATACGGACCTGGTCAAATCGCAAGTCGACTGGGAGAAAGCCATGGTCCAATCTGCGACCATGGAAGAGCGCATGGACACATTCCTCGACACCATCGAGGACGTCGCGGCTGAAGATGCCGAATTGGCCAGCGAACCGGGACTCACTGATGAGGAAGTTGATCGTCTCATCGAAGCCGAGTCCCAGGCAGAACATGACCGTGAGATGGATCGCCTGTCCGGGCTGCGTGCCGAACTCGAGTCACTGAAGAAGGAAGGCGAGAAAACAGAGGTAGCCCCCAACGGCAGACACATGGCTTCATACTCGACATTCGAACGGCTCAAGACCAAGGGCGTTGCGGCCTACCAGAAGGGTGACTACCTCGTCGCCCGCGGCTATCTGGTGGAAGCGGCAGAGTGCATGCTCGAGATGGCCGCCGCGGCCAAAACGCCGGAGCTGCGCATCCAACATGAGGAGTATGCCAGCGAGTTGATCGATCTCGCCAAGGACTGCAAGAACCACCGCACCGATCGCAAACCACGCGGCCGGACAACCGACGAAGGGGACAGCGGCAGCAGTGCGGACGACTGGATCGTGCGCGAGATTCCGGACATCGGCTTCGATGACATCGCCGGACTCGAGGACGTCAAGAACGAGATCCGCCTCAAAATGATTCACCCGCTGCGTCACCCGGAGCTGGCCCGACGCTATGGCATCCAGTCTGGTGGCGGTGTTCTGCTGTACGGCCCCCCAGGCACGGGCAAGACGATGATGGCCAAAGCCATCGCGTGCGAATTGCAGGCGACGTTTTTTCTCATCAGCCCGGCCCAAATCCTCAGTAAGTGGGTGGGCGAAGCCGAGCAGAATCTCCGCAAACTGTTCGATGCCGCCCGGAGTGAGGCGACCTCGATCATCTTCATGGACGAAATCGAAGCCGCTGGTCCCCGGGCGGCAGTCCGGAGGTTCTACGGTCATGCAACGCGTCGTGCCGCAGATCTTGCAGGAGTTGGAGGGTTCGATCGAGCACGGCGACCCCCCGCTGTTCGTTGGGCGCGACCAACAAACCCTGGATGCTGGACACGGCGATGATGCGTCCTGGACGCCTCGATGCAAAAATATACGTGCCGTTGCCCGATGCCGCGGCGCGCTACCGCTTGCTCGAACTGTATGTCGCCGCCCGCCCCCTTGCTGACGATGTGGACCTTGCTGCATTGTGCGATCGGCTGGATGGTTACAGCGGCGCCGACATCGCGAGTATCGCAGAACGCGCGGCACGTAACGCATTCCTCGAATCAATCGACGGCGGTGAAGCGCGAACAATCAACATGGGCGACCTGCTGACGGTTCTCGAGCACATTCGGCCGTCGGTCAGTAAGAGCGAGTTGGCCCGCTTCGAACGTTTCGCCGTCAGTGGAGAGTGAGAGGCCTCAGCTCATGCCCCCATCATCTGTCGATCTCTCCAGCCTGTTTCACGATCCCGCAATACTGGCAGCCGTTGTCCCACCCGATACACTTTTCGGCTTACTCAAACGCTCCTTTGATCTTCCCCCATTGTGGGCCGCGTTGGTTCAACGAGAGGATGGCACCCAGGTCGTCTGTCCGGCCGGGACCACAATCGATGGCCGGAACGTCGAAGAGGTCATGCTGACGCGCACCGTGCCGATGCACTTTGACGTCCGCACCACTGCCCCAAGCGCCGACCATTTTGACTGTCGGGCACAGGTCACGATCACTTGCCAGGTCCGCACCGAACGCACTGAGCTGTCTGCTTTCCGGCGAACACTCGCAGCAGCCGGGCAGGTCACAGTCGACGAAGTCCGCACGCGCCTTCTGCCGATGATCGTGGCGGGCATCAACACATTCCTGTCGCACCATGATGCCGGCGACATGGTTCACGAGGCAAGTGCTGACGCTCTGCAGACAAGCCTTGACGAGAATTTGCGTGGCCTGTTGTTCGAATATGGCCTTGCGGGCGGCGAAGTCCTGTCGATGAGCGTCGAATCACCAGGCTATGCCGCTCGACAGCGCCGCGCGGCTGAGTTGGACCGCGCCGAAAGCGAACAGGTGGCCAGCGCTCGAATCGCGCGAGCACTGCAGCAGGCCCGCGCACAACACGTCGCCCATCTCGCCGACCTGCTGGAGCAACTACAACAGCTGGCCCGGCAATTCCCAAATGCCGACGTGCCGGAGCTCATTCGCTCGTTCGACGCCTCCCAGCGGGCCGAGATTTACGAATCGCTGTGGGATCGTGAACGCACGGCGATCACGACGGACATCGTAGTCGTCGCCGGTTCGCAAGTTGCGTTTTACGCAGTCGGCGACCTGGCCTGCCCGCAGCACACTGTGCAGCTCGCCAGCCCGCTCGGCCCGCTTCGTTCCGTGACGTCGACGACTCTACCTTGCGGTACCTCGGTGCTGCTCATCGGGACGGCAACTGGCGTACACATTGTCGATGTCCACACGCGCACTCTGCGCGCCTCCTTCGGACCGGTCGCGGCTGGCCATGAAGCGGTGCGCGGTGGATTCAACTCGGTGGCCGCAGCTGGGCATTTTCTTTTCGGGACGCATTCTGAGCTCGGGCTGTGGCGGTGGCCGCTCGATGGCCCGACCGGAACGCAAGTGTGGACCATCCGCACTCGAGGTGCTACCGCTGTGCGCCATGTCCAATGCGACGAACGCACGCTGTGGTTATCGATAGATGATCGCGCGATCGCCTGCCCACTGAGCGACGCCACCGCGCATGACGACCCACCGCACATGGTCTACCACGGCGCCGCCGCGACGTTGTCCGCGCTGACCTGCACCGCGGACTGGATTCTGGCGGGGACCGCTACCGGGCAGGTGCTGCGCTGGACAACGGCCGATCCGCAAGCCCCCAGCGTCCTCTTCGAAGGCCACTGTCGGGCGGTCGAGAGCATCGTGCACCTTGGTATTGCGGGTGTACAGCGCGTGTTCTTCACCGACACCTCCACCGCAGTCCAGGCTCAGGTGCTCGGCGACACGTTCGGCTGCCAGTATCGCGCTGGTGGCCAGACCCTTCGGCGGGTGAACGTTGCAGCCGATCTCGTCGTGGCGACCAATGAAACGCGCGATCGGCTGTTGTGTTGGCCCGTTGCAGATCCTGCGGCCAAGCCGACCTCGGTTCCGGTTGCTCAAGTACTTGGCAACTCGATCCAGGATGTCTGCCTGCTACAGGCCCGCGGCTGAAACTGAGACCACCGGATGATACGCGTCGATCCATGGCGGGACCGCCAGCCGACACAGTCCAGACCGCCCGCCCCCCGTTGACGCCTTCCGCGCAATCGACCATAATCGCTTGCCGACCAACAACATTGAAACTCAATCAGCGACCGCCGAGTCGTGATTCAGCTGCGGAGCACAATCGATGATCAAGGCAACAGATTTGCGCAAAGGCCGATCCTGTCTTCATGATGGCGAGCTCTACGTCGTCCATGAAGCCCGACATGTCGCGAAGGGCAACAAGCGCAGCTATATGCAGGTCAAATTAAAGCACTTCAAGTCCGGGAACATCCTGGATGTTCGCTTCCGAGTTGACGACGTGCTCGAAATCCCATTCATGGAGTCCAAAGAGTACGAATACTTGTACCACGACGGCTCCGGCTACGTCATGATGGACACGACGACATTCGACCAGGTCACGATCGAGGACGATATGCTGGGTGAAGGCTCCTCGTTCCTCAAGGAGAATATGAAGATTTCCGGACTGCTCTACGACGGCACGCTGATCACTGTCGAGTTACCTCACATCGTCGACTTGAAGATCCAGGAGACCACGCCGAGCATCAAGGGGGCCACCGCGACCAACCAACTCAAGGAAGCGACGCTCGAAACCGGTTTCCGCCTTCGTGTCCCACCGTTTATCGAACCCGGTGAGGTCGTTCGTGTCGACACGCGCACAGGTGAATATGTCGAACGTTCAAAGTCCTGAATCACCTCATCACCGCGTTTCTTGCATCAACCACACCCCGACGTCCTGTTTGGATCGAATGCGAGTCGGCAACTTATCCAGACCCTCGACTCCTACCCCATGATCATTCGGACAATTGGAGTTGCGTAGAATTCTAACGCGACGTCCGCGCGCCGTTTGCCCACATTTTTTTTATATCCTACTCTCGCTTCGACGGTTGTCTTTCATGCGTTGGTTATCGCCAAGAGAGAGAGAGGAATCCCCCCCATGGGTCTCACAGTCACAAACACAAACTCACTGCAGTTGTTGGGCATCCTGTCCAACACACAGGCCAATCAGACAGATGTCATGACACAACTGTCTACAGGCCGTCGGATCAACAGGGGTGCCGATGACCCCGCCGGTCTGATCGCACTCAAGAACGTTGAAGCAGAACTGACCGCTGTCGACGCCGCGTTGGCCAACAACCAGCGTACAGATGCCGCTCTCGGTGTCGCTGACGCTGCCCTTGGCGAGATTCACGGGCTGCTGCAGGAGGTCGAGAGTCTCATCGTGTCCTCCGCCAGCGATTCGAACCTATCCGCATCCGAACTTGCCGCGAACCAGTCACAGATCGATCTGGCCATCCAATCCATCGACCGCATCGTGCGCACGACGGAGTTCAATGGCAAGCGTCTGATCGACGGCACGGGCGCCATCAAAACCACTGTCAACTCAGCCGCAGCCCTCGCCGACGTCAAGATCTTCAGCCGTGGTGATCTGAGTACGGCATTGAGCGTTACGGTCAACGTGACCACCGACGCCAACGAGGCCGCTCATAACTTCGGTGTGTTCAGTACCGGCAGCACCGGTGGCAGTGGCAACGGCACCAGCGAGATTGCCATCACGGGTAACCTCGGCACGGCCACGATCGAGTTGACCTCCGGTCTTTCTGCCGCCTCTGCCGCCTCTCAGATCAATGCTGCGACCGACTCAACCGGCGTGTCCGCCGTGGTCTCGGGAACCGGAGCGAGCACGTCCGTGTTCCTCGTCAGCCAAACGCAGGGCAGCAACGCGTTCGTCAGCGTCGACGTCATTAACGGCGTTGCTGACCTGGAAAGCTCCGGCCAGTTGACCGATTCGTCGGGCAAGGTCGTCGGGACCGATGCCGGTGGCACGATCAACGGCCAGTCCTTCAGTGCCGATGGCAGCAAAGTAAGCTTCAACGTCAACGGTGTCAGCGGCGAATTCGAGATCGGCAAGCGCCCTGACCGCAGGCAACAGCTCGGCCTTCACAGTCGAAACATCAGGAGGCTTCACCTTCCAGTTGGGCTCGACGAGTGACACACGCGTCACACTGGGCATCGATGGGCTTTTCGCTTATCAGCTCGGTTCGACATCGGCGGGCGGTTTCCTCGCCTCGCTGCGCAGTGGCGGCAGCGCTGATCTCAGCACGTCAACCAGCAGGTCAACGGCCATGAACATCACGCGTTCAGCGATCAACCAGGTCGCCGTGGCCAATGGCCGCCTGGGCGGTTTCCAGAAGTTCCAGGTGCAGACGGCGATTTCGTCGCTCGAAGCGACCAGAACGGGCCTGACCAGCGCCAAGAGCATCATCGGTGACACCGATTATGCGATTGCTACAGCCGAACTGAACAAGCAGTCCGTGCTGCTCAACTCGGGCATCTCGCTGCTCGGTTTGGCCAACCAGCAGGCAGGTCAGATCCTGTCGCTGCTCGGATAAGAGAAGCAGCCCAGATTCATCTGAGGCATATGACCGCAGAAGCACCCGCAAGCCGGGAGCTTCTGCGGTCTTTTTTTCTCCTCAGCAGAATCTATGGAAGCTGAATTGCTCTCTCGCCTTCTGACTTCACGCACTTGGGGACTCGTGTCAGCCAGAACTCACCCACGAATTCTGCTAAGTGCTCCCTTTCATAATTGGGTGTAGGGTTCTCCGCGGCGATTGTCGTGTTGGGCAAGGCGCGAGGAGGAGGCGATGCCTGACATCGTTGACGACGAGCAACACAGTCCAGGGCGGCAAGCGTCCGGAAAACCCTACAAAGAATTGTGAAATGGGGCACTGAGGAGGATTTTTTTGAACAGAAGCGCCATCCCGAGTCAGAGATCGACGTGAATCCTAGCGGTCAAGCCACTTGACGAGCTGATCGAGGCTGAACGTGTTGATGACCCGGTCGCGTGGACAGCCCGCCCGACGCGCGGTGGCGATCCCCAAGCGCATCTGCGCCAGTTGATTGGTGTGATGCGCATCGGTGTTGATCGATAACAACGCCCCCGCCTCGAGGGCCTGCTCGATATGACGGTCCTTTAGATCGAGGCGTTTACTGGAAGCATTGACCTCCAGAGCAGTCCCAGTGCCCGCGGCGGCACGGGCGATCTCCGGAATGTCAACCTGGCTGGCCGCCCGCTTGTTGATCAAGCGGCCCGTGGGATGCCCGATCACATCGACGTGCGGGTTGGCGATGGCCGCGATCGTACGAGCGGTGATCGTCCCGCGATCCTGCGTCGCTGCGTTGTGGATACTGGCCACGACCAGGTCACAGGCCGCCAGGATGTCGTCCGGATAGTCCAATTGCCCGTCAGGTAGAATATCGCATTCACAACCGACCATGACCTTGATGCCTTCGAACTTCGCATCGAATGCGCGAACCGCGTCGATGTGCTCACGCATACGCTCGATGGTCAACCCTCCCGCTATGACAGAACTCTTCGAGTGATCAGTAATGTTGATGTAGGCATAGTCTAGCGCACGGGCGGCTTCAGCCATCTGCTCGAGCGTACAGCGACCATCACTGGCGGTCGTATGCATGTGCAGGTCACCGTGAATGTCGCCCAACTGAACAAGCGCATCGAAAAATGCTTGATTGCGTTCAAGCTCACCGCGATCCTCACGCTGCTCGGGCGTGATGTAACACAACTCCAGCCGCTCGTAGATCTCACGCTCGTCGGCGCCGGCGATAGCCGTATCGCCGTCGAACAGGCCCCACTCGTTGAGACGCCACCCGCGCTTGATCGCCATCTCGCGCAACTTGACGTTATGATCTTTGGAACCCGTGAAATACTGCGTTGCGGCCCCGAATGATTCCTGCGGAACGACGCGCAGATCGACCTGCACGGTGCGCTCGCCCAATGCCACGGTGACGCTCCCCTTGGTCCCCCCCGCTGCCAGTACCTCGGCCACATCTTCAAACTCAACAAAGGCTTTGATGACACCAGGACCATCACCAGCCACGCACAGCAAGTCGATATCCCCAGCGGTCTCCCGGCCACGGCGGACTGAACCGGCGATTTCGACGCGCTGGACCCCGGGCAACGCCGCGATCCGCGCTTTGAGATCATCAGCCAGTTCCCAGGCAACACCGAGCAGTACGCGATCACCGGAGCTCTCGAGGAACTTGATACCCGCAATGATCTTCTTGGCGCTTTGGGCACCGAATCCAGGCAAGTTCTGCAGGGCCTCTGATTCGATCGCATTCTTGAGGTCGGCGAGGTTGCCCACGCCCAACTCTTTCCATACGACTGCGACCTTCTTGGGGCCCAAACCCGGGATGTCGAGCAGATCAGTCAACCCTTCCGGCAATTCCTTGCGACGTTCCGCCAGCTCGTCGAAGGTGCCGGAGTCGAGAAACTGTGTGATCTTCTTCGCTGTGCCGTCACCGATCCCGGGCAAATCACGCAGGGTGCCCGCCGCTGCAATGTCGGCGATATCCTCTGCCAGGTCCTTGATGGTCCGTGCGGCCCGGCGATAGGAGTTGATACGAAAACGATTCTGGTCCTGAATTTCGAGAATATCAGCCATCAAGTCGAAGGCCCGGGCAATTTCACCATTGCGTGACATGTCTCGTTCCATCCATTTATCGGGGCCACAACCCTCGAACACCTCCAAGGCCCGTCGGGGCACACTCACATACTGTACGCCGGCACGCCCGCCGAGCAACTCCGCTCGCCAACAATCGTCCGATCGATATAATGGCCGCACCAACAGGAGGTCTGTATCGTGAATCTCAAGCGCATTGGCATACTGACTGGCGGCGGCGACTGTCCAGGTCTCAACGCGGTCATCCGTGCTGTCACCAAGACCGCAATCTTCGACCACGGACTCACCGTGGTCGGTATAGAGGACGGCTTCCTGGGTCTCATCGAGAACCGCATGCACACGCTGAAGCTACAGGACGTATCGAACATCCTGGCTATTGGCGGAACGATCCTGGGAACGAGTAACAAGGCAAACCCGACACGGTTCTGCACTGGCCAGGACGACGCGGGCGAACCGATATTTGAAGATGTCACCCATCGCATACTCGATCACGTGCGCGAAAACCAACTCGAAGCCCTGGTGTGCATCGGCGGAGACGGCACGATGAGCTGCGCCAAGATGCTCGTCGACTCCGGTATCCCGTGCGTCGGAGTGCCCAAAACGATCGACAATGATCTCATGCACACCGAGGTCACATTCGGTTTTCATACCGCCGTGCAGATTGCGACGGATGCCCTCGATCGCATTCACACGACGGCCTCGAGCCACCATCGCGTCATGCTCGTCGAGACCATGGGCCGCAACGCCGGGTGGTTGGCCCTCAGCGCCGGTGTCGCCAGTGGCGCCGACGTGATACTCATTCCCGAAATCCCCTTCGAACTCGACGTCGTGTGCAATTTCTGCCTCGATCGCAGCAAGAAAGGCAAAGCGTTCACGATCATTGCAGTCAGCGAAGGCGCCAAACCTCTCGGTGGCGAAGTCGTTGTCGATCGCGTGGTTCACGACTCATTCGACGCTATTCGTCTCGGTGGTGTCAGCGAAGTCCTTGCGGACCAGATTACCGAGCGAACCGGACTCGAAACCCGGGCCACGATTCTCGGGCACGTCCAGCGGGGCGGCACGCCCACGGCATTCGACAGAATCCTGGCTACGCGTTTTGGACATCGCGCCATCGAACTGCTTACCGGCGGTATGGCCGGCCAACTGGTCGTCCAGCAAAAGGGTGTGATCACCTCAGCTCCCATTACTGAGGTGGCGGATCGGCAGCGCCTGGTGCCCCCCGACGAACCACTGATCGCCGCTGCGCGTGCTATCGGCACCTGCATGGGCGACAGAAATTAACACATCCTGTTGATATTCAATGATTTACATCAAGTGCACGTTGACTCCAGGCTGGTCGATAATATAAAGTTGAGTACGGTTCCCCCGTTCAACGTTGTGTCGTGATGTAGGCCGCGAACACGGACCAGATCGCGGGTCAGGCCCGGGGGATGCTCATCGATTCAACCACTTGCCTGTAGGAGCGAGGCGATGGTCAGCAGAGATCACATCCTCTCGGTTATTGGTGACACCCTCGATCCAGCTCGATTTCGCGAGCAACACTGGGAGGGCTCGTTCTGGGACTACCTGGAACTGGTCTCCGAGAAGCCACGCATCGCACGCAACGCATTCCAGCGCGCCTACGATATGATTCTCGAGCATGGCATAGAGCGGTACACGTGGCTCAAGAGCGACTACGTCAAGTACAAGTTCTTCGAAGATCCGTTCAACAACGGCCGCGATGCCATCTATGGTCTCGATGCCGCCCTCATGGCTCTGACGGACTTCCTCAAGTCGGCAGCGCACGGCTATGGCGCCGAACGACGGATCATGCTGCTCCACGGTCCGGTCGGCTCCGCCAAGAGCACCATTGCCCGCCTGCTGAAGCGCGGCATCGAAGCGTACTCGCTCACTGAAGCGGGGGCAATGTACACGTACTCCTGGACCGTCAAAGATCCTAACGGTGCCACCGTGCGCTATGACTGCCCGATGCACGATGAGCCGCTCAAGCTCATCCCCCCGGCAGCTCGCGAACAGGTACTCGCCACTATCAACGCCGATCTGCCGGAAGACAAACAGGTACGCGTCGAAGGCAATCTCAATCCGTTCTGTCGCAAGATGCACGAAGATCTGCTGCTCGAGTACGACGGCGACTGGCACAAGGTCATGGACCACATCACCGTTCACCGCCTGATCCTCTCGGAACAGGATCGCCGCGGCATTGGCACCTTCCAACCCAAGGATGAGAAAAACCAGGACTCGACCGAGCTGACCGGCGACATCAATTACCGCAAGATCGCCGAATTCGGCAGCGACAGTGACCCCCGAGCGTTCAATTTCGACGGGGAGCTGAACATCGCCAATCGCGGCCTCATCGAATTCGTCGAAGTACTCAAGCTTGACGTCGCATTCCTCTATGACTTGCTCGGGGCATCTCAGGAACACACGATCAAGCCCAAGAAATTCGCGCAGACCGATATCGACGAAGTCATCATTGGTCACACCAACGAGCCTGAGTACCGCAAACTCCAGTCCAATGACATGATGGAGGCGTTCCGCGATCGAACGATCAAGATCGACATACCGTACAACACCCGCTTGTCGGACGAGATCAAGATCTACGAAAAGGACTTCAACAAAGGCAGGATTCGCGGCATCCACATCGCTCCACATACCGTCGAGGTCGCAGCAATCTGGGCCATCCTGACGCGCCTCGAAGAGCCCAAGAAGGCAGGCTTGACCCTCATGCAGAAAATGAAACTGTATGACGGACGCAACGTTCCCGGTTTCACGGAAGAGTCGGTCAAGGAACTCCAGAACGACAGTGTACGTGAGGGGCTCGACGGTATCAGCCCGCGGTATATCCAGGACAAGATCTCCAACTGCCTCGTCTCCGAACATGCGGTGCAGGAACAATGCATCAATCCATTCATGGTGCTCAATGAGCTTGAGGGCGGCCTGACACACCACAGCCTGATCAGCGACGAAGAGACCAAGAAGCGATATCGTGAAATGTTCAGCATCGTTCGCGAGGAATACGAGGACATTCTCAAGTCAGAGGTCCAGAGGGCCATCAGCGCCGACGAGGATGCCGTTAAGCGGCTGTGCGCAAATTACATTGAGAATATTCGCGCGTACACGCAACATGAGAAAGTGCGTAACAAGTACACGGGTAAAGACGAAGAGCCGGATGAACGCCTCATGCGTTCGATCGAAGACAAGATTGATATTCCCGAGAGTCGGAAGGACGATTTCCGCCAGGAAATCATGAACTACATTGGTTCACTGGCCCTCGACGGCAAGAAATTCGACTACCGGACCAACGCTCGATTGCACAAAGCACTTGAACTCAAACTGTTCGAAGACCAGCGCGACACGATCAAGCTGAAGAACGTGGTCAGCGGCGTCGTAGACGACGAAACCCAGGCCAAGATCGATGTCGTCAAGCAACGATTGATCAAGTACTTCGGATACAACGAAGCCTCGGCAACCGATGTGCTCAACTACGTGGCCAGTATCTTTGCCCGCGGTGACGCGCAGCAGGAAGAGGGCTAGTCAGAGCACATGGCATTGCGTATCGAGAAAGACCACCAGCGATTCCGCAAGATCGTCAAGGGCAAGATCCGGGATGATCTGCGCAAGTTTCTCACGCGCGGTGAGTTGATCGGCAAAGAGGGTAAGCACTACGTCAGCATTCCCGTGCGCGGCCTGGAAATTCCGAACTTCCGATACGGCGACAACAATGACGCCAGTGTCGGACAGGGCGATGCGCAACCAGGTGACCAGGTCGATGGGGACGGCCAGGGCGGATCGTCCGGCGGCGATCAGGATGGCCGACACCTCCTCGAGGTCGATGTGTCCCTCGACGAGCTGGCCGAGATACTGGGCGAGGAGTTGGAACTGCCTCGGATCGAGCCCAAGGGCAAGAATCGCATCACATCCGAGAAAGACCGGTACAGTGGCATTCGTCTCGTCGGCCCCGAGTCTCTGCGTCATTTCCGCCGGTCGTTCCGCAAGGCGCTGACCCGTCAGATCATCTCCGGCCTCTACGACCCGGAAAACCCGCGGATCATC
>CALODL010000019.1:0-19628 GCA_942492115.1 uncultured Planctomycetota bacterium | reverse complement strand
AATCGAGCATGCAGGAAGGGCGTGAAATGGAGGCCGGCGAGCGGGTGGTCGTTGGCGTCAACAAGTTCCGCGACGAGGTCGAGAAGCCGATCGATATGCTGTACATCGGAGCCGAAGTCGGTGAGTTGCAGAAACAACGTCTGCGCGAGCTGCGCGAGCGGCGCGATGCCGAACGCTGGAAGAAAGCCCTTGCCGGTCTCGAAAGAGACGCCCGGGCAGGAACAAACGTCATGCCCGCGCTGGTCGCGGCCTCGAAAGCGGGCGCCACGGTAGGCGAAATGGTTCGAACGCTGCAGGAGGTCTACGGGACCTACGATGGCGGACCCGAGTGGTAGGCGGCGTGCGGCCCGCTGACCAGGCAGCCACTGCCCGTTCTACTGAGCTCAACGGCCCCGACGCATGTGCACGGGCCTTGCACGCACGTGCGTCGGCCACTACCTTAATCCCATCATGAAACACCCTATTCGTATTCTGCTGGCCAAGATCGGTCTGGACGGACATGATCGCGGAGTCAAGCTTCTGGCGCGCAGCTTTCGCGACGAGGGGTTTGAAGTCATCTACACCGGACTATGGCAGACACCGCAGGCGACGGTGCACGCCGCCATGCAGGAAGATGTCGATGTCATTGGGGTCAGCCTGCACAGTGCTGCCCACATGACCATCATGCCTGAGGTCATCAAGTGGCAGAAGCACTACGGCGTTGAAGACATTCCGCTCGTGCTGGGTGGGATCGTGCCGAATACGGACTACGATGCACTGCATGAAATGGGTGTCGATGCGGTGTTCAACCCGGGGTCAGCCCTATCTGATATTTATGCCAAGCTCACCGAGTTGGCCGCCCGGAAACGGGATCGGTCCGTCGACACCTTGATGGCCGGATTCCGCAACCGCGAGGTCAAGTCATTGGCCCGGTTCATTACGCGATTGCAGCGCGAGGGGCTCGATGGTATTGACATCGATGCCGGGCATCCTCGTGTCGTTGGTATTACAGGCGCACCGGGCGTTGGCAAGAGTTCCTTCATCGCCAAGTTGTCCAAGATGCTGTGTGCCGGAGGCAAGAGGGTCGCCGTGGTGGCGGTCGACCCCACGAGCCCGATCACCGGCGGGGCCCTGCTTGGTGACCGCCTGCGCATGATGCGGCAGGAGCCAGACGACCAGTTCTATGTTCGCAGCCTGTCCTCGGCAAATGAGCAAGGGGGGCTCGCCCCGAGTGTCGCAGGGACCATCCAGTTGCTCGGCGGTTTCGGTTTCGACGTCGTGTTGTTGGAAACCGTCGGAACCGGTCAGGGCGATACCGCAGTGCTCAGCATGACCCGCGACGTCCTGCTCCTGCTCATGCCCGACAGCGGTGACGAGATCCAGTTCTCCAAGGCCGGGATCATGGAGATTGCCAGCGCATACGTGATCAACAAGTGCGATCTCCCGGGCGCCGACACGACGGAGGCCCATCTGTTGAATGCGATGATGGGGGACCGCCCCGTGTGGCGGGTCAGTTCGCTGCACAACGAGGGGCTCGAACAAGTCGTGGAGTGGATCAATCTCCCGTCGGCCTGAGCCCCCGTCCGGTCGACCCGTCGGCCGCGCGAACACCCCTGGGGTTCGCGCAAAACCCGTTTTTATCGGGCCTAAAGCCTGTGTTCGGGTGTGGCCGCCAGGCCCCGCCTGGCTGGCAATACGGCCCAAAATCCTCTACTATCCTTGATCCTCCAGCCAGCGATCGAGACCTGCGCTGATTCTGACAACCCGCTCTGCGGTGGCCCGCTGAACCCGTGGGATGGTTCTCGCCGGGCCTCGATAGGAGAGCCAAGAAACCATGCGAATTTTGACGGTCATCAAACAGGTACCCGACTCGAACGCCAATCTCAAGGTGGCTGACGACGGGCGGAGTGTAGACGCGAAGGGCCTCAAGCTGGTCCTCAACCCGTTCGGCGAGTTCGCCGTCGAGCAAGCCGTGCGGCTTCGCGAACAGGGTCTCGAAGTTGAAGAGATCGTGGCCCTGACCATCGGTGGCGACAAGGCCGCCGAGGCCCTGCGTACCGCATTGGCCATGGGGGCCGACCGGGGGATCCACCTCAACGATGCTGCTTTTGCCAGCCCGGACGAGATGTTCCAGGCCGAGGCCATTGCCCTGGCAGTCAAGAAGCAGGCCGAGACATTTGACATGATCCTGGTCGGTAAGCAGGCCATCGACATGGACGCCGGCGAGCTGGGACCGGCCCTGGCCGAATTCATGGGCCTGCCGCACGTCGGTGCGATCGTGGGCCTCGAGTGTGCCGGCAGTGCGGTCAAAGCACGTCGGCGCGTCGAAGGGGCCGAGGAGCATGTCGAATGCCCGCTGCCCGTGCTGCTGACCTGCGAGAAAGGGTTGTGCGAGCCACGGTACCCGTCGTTGCCCAATCTGATGAAAGCAAAAAAGAAGCCGGTTCAGGTCCTGACCGCAGACGAGATTGGTCTGGGCGACGTTCGGCCCCGCAGCGAACTCGTGACGCTGAGTCCGCCCCCGGCGCGCAGCGAATGCCACATCATTGAAGGCGAGCCTGAAGACATGGCCCGCGAGCTGGTGCGGGTGTTGCGCGAGGAAGCCAAGGTAATCTAAGAGCTGATCAACAGGCACCAGTGCCTGCGTCCAGAGGTCATGAGCATCATGAGTAAAGTACTGATTTTTGCAGAACAACGGGAAGGTGCGCTACATCCGGCGGTCCCCCAGCTGGTTACCGCGGCGCGGACCATGGACAGTACCGCCGAGATCGAGGCTGTCGTCATCGGGCAGAATGTTTCCAGTGTGGCTGAGGAGGTCGCCCGCCTGGGTGTCGGTCAGGTTCTTGCAGTCGATGACGCCGCATTCAATCTCTATCGCGCGCAGCCCTATACCACGGCATTGAAAGCGGCTATCGATCAGGTCAAGCCCCATGTGGTCATACTGGCCGCGACGTTCATGGGACGCGATCTGGCCCCGCGCGTGGCCGCCCGCTGTAGCGCGGCGCTGGCGACGGATTGCACCGAAATTGCCACTGATGGCGATGCGCTCAAAGTCGTCCGGCCGGTGTATATGGGCAAGATGTCCGCCGAGTTCAAGTTGGCCGCCGATCGGCTCAAAGTCGTATCCGTGCGTCCCAATACATTTGCTGCGGCCGCGCCCGAAGGTCAGGCGGGGGTGTCCGCACTCGTTGCCGCGCCGGGAGCCGACGAGGACAAGCTGGTCACCACACAGTGCGTCAGTACCTCCAGTGGCGTCAAAGACGTCACCGAAGCCGATATCGTGGTCAGTGGCGGCCGCTCGCTGAAGTCCGAGGATAACTTCAAGATCCTGTACGAGCTGGCTGAAACGCTCGATGCGGCCGTCGGTGCATCGCGTGCGGCGTGTGACGCCGGTTATCAGCCGCATTCACGTCAAGTCGGCCTGACAGGCAAGACCGTAACACCAAAACTCTATCTGGCTTTCGGTATCGATGGGGCGATCCAGCACCTGGCCGGCATGCGTGGCAGCAAGGTCATCGTGGCGATCAACACCAAGCGCGAAGCGCCGATCTTCAGTGTGGCCACCTACGGATGCGTCGCCGACCTGTTTACGATGGCACCGTTGCTGACGCAGGAGTTCAGGAAGATCCTGAGCTAGCTCGAACCCGTCGCCATGCCCGCGCAACTACCGCGCGGGTCGCATCGGACACAGCCTATGCAACCTATCGGAATGACAATTCTTCTGGTTTCGACGCTGGGGTTTTTTGCCTGGACCATGCGGCGCCGCTGGAAGCTGTTGCGCATTGGTCCTGATGATCATCGCGCCGACCGCATCGGTGATCGGATCAGCCTCACGGTACGCTACGCTCTTGGGCAGCTGCGCATGTATCGCTACCGCTGGTCCGGGATTGCACACATCATCGTGTTCTCGGGGTTCGGTGTATTGCTGTTGCGTTCGCTGATCCTGTGGGGTCGCGGGTTCGACGAGACGTTCAACATGTGGCTGTTCGCCCCGACACAACCGTTGGGGGCCATATATGCGGTTTTCAAAGATACTTTTGCCCTGCTCGTCATCGCGGGCGTATCGATCTTCTTCTACTACCGCGTCATCAAGAAGTTGCCGCGTCTGACGCTCAACACCGAAGGGGTTATCATCCTGTTCATCATTTGGACCATGATGGTATCCGACATCGTCTACGACGGCGCGACGATGGCACTGAACAACGACTTTCACGCGGTCGAGTATGCCGGCCTCGTTGTCGGAAAAGCCCTCGACGGCCTGCAGCTGGGGGACGGCGCCCTGAGAGTCGTTCAGCATCTTGGCTTCTGGACCCACTCGGCTCTCGTGCTCATCTTCCTCAACCTGCTGCCGTATTCGAAACACTTCCACATCATTACGGCGATTCCGAATGTCTTCGCCATGAATCTCGAGCCAGCCGGGCGCCTGCCCAAGATCGACGACATGGAGGGCAAAATCGAGAACGAGGAAACGCTGGGGATCGCGACCATCGACCAGTTCGGCTGGAAGGGCGTACTCGACCTCTATACCTGCACCGAGTGCGGCCGCTGCAGCGACATGTGTCCTGCGACGTCGACCGGCAAGATGCTGTCCCCTAAGCATCTGACCGTCGATTTGCGCGACCATCTGTACAGTCGCCAGGACGAGGTCATGAAGCTCAATGGCGCGGAGCGCCTGGAGCCACGTCCACTCGTCGCCGAAGACCTGATCAAGCCCGAAGTCCTGTGGGCCTGCACGACCTGTCGTGCATGTGAGCAGGAGTGCCCGGTGTTCATCACCTACGTCGACAAGATCGTCGACATGCGCCGCAACCTTGTCATGGAACGGGCCGAGTTTCCCGACGAACTGCAAAACGCGTTCCGCGGTCTGGAGACCAGCGGCAACCCGTGGAGCTATCCGGCCGACGATCGGTTGCAATGGACCGCGGGGCTGGATATCCCGACCGTGGCCGACAAACCTGATGCCCAGGTGTTGTTCTGGGTCGGCTGTGCTCCTGCGTTCGACGCGCGGGCGCGCAACGTGACCATCGCGACCGCCCGGCTCATGCAGCATGCCGGTGTCGATTTTGCGATTCTCGGTCTCGAAGAGTGCTGTACGGGGGATCCGGCACGGCGTGCGGGCAACGAGTTCTTGTTCCAGATGCTTGCAGAACAAAACTGCGAAATACTCAACGGTTACGAGGTCAAGCGCATCGTGACCACCTGTCCCCACTGCTTCAACAGCTTGAAGAACGAATACCCGGACTTCGGCGGCAACTTCGAAGTCGTGCACCATACCGATTTTCTCTTCGACCTCGTTCGCCAGGGCAAGATCAAGCCCGAACGTGAAGTGGCCGCCACCGTGGCTTACCACGATTCGTGCTATCTGGGGCGGTACAATGAGGTGTACGACGCACCGCGACAAATCCTCGAATCGATTCCAGGTGTCACTGTCGTAGAGCCCGAGATGACGCGTGATCGCGGGATGTGTTGCGGGGCCGGCGGTGCCCAGATGTTCAAGGAAGAGGAAGAAGGCACTGCGCGGGTCAACGTCGAACGCACCGGACAATTGCTGCAGGCCGTGGACGGTTGTGGCCAGCGCTCTGACGGCAGCGCTCATCAGGTCGTGGCCAGCGCGTGCCCGTTCTGTATGCGCATGTTGACTGACGGCCTTGCCGATGTGGAACGTGAACAAGTTGAACAGTTGGACGTCGCCGAGGTCCTGTGTCGCTCGGCGCTCGCGCCCCAGGAGTCATAGAACCGATGCCAACACTCGCCCACAAGATCGCTCGATGGACCACTCAGCAAACATTCGACACGCTGCCGACCGCAGTCGTACACGAGGTCAAACGCCGGGTCGTCGACTCGATCGGCTGTGCTCTCGGAGCCTACCGCTCGCAGCCCGCAACGATCGCTCGGGCCAAGGCGATGTCGATCAACGACACGCATGCAGGTACTGTCCTCGGTACTCATCACAGTACACCGGCTGAGTATGCCGCTTTCGCCAACGGAGCTATGGTCCGCTATCTCGATTTCAACGATACCTACCTCAGTCTCGAGCCCGCCCACCCGTCGGACAACATTCCGGCTGCCTGGGCAGTGGCACAGGCCGCCGGTCGCAACGGACGCGACATGATCACGGCTGCTGCGATCGGTTACGAGTTGCAGTGTCGCCTGTGTGATGCGGCCAGCCTGCGCAAGCACGGTTGGGACCATGTGTTCTACGGTGCGTTGAGCAGTGCACTGCTGTCGGGCTGGCTGTGGAATCTGGACGAGCACCAACTCGTTCACACGCTGGGGCTAGCCGGCGTGTGTAACATCCCGACGCGTCAGACGCGCACCGGGCAGATCTCGATGTGGAAGGCGTGTGCGTTTTCCAACGCGGCCCGCAACGGCGTCTTTGCTGCCGATCTCGCACGGCGCGGCATGACCGGACCGTTCGAGATTTTCGAAGGCCCGAAGGGTATCTTCAACATGCTGGTCGATGGGCCCTTCGGGTTGGACATGGCGCCCGGCGATGACTGGATGATCAACAAGACGTACATCAAGTTCTGGCCTGCAGAGTACCACTCGCAGTCAGCCATCGATGCCGCTTTGCAGCTGCGACCGGAGATCGGCGATCGCGAGATCAAGAGCATTGAGATCGCCAGCTTCGAGGCCGCAGTGAGCATCATCGGCAGCGAGCCTGAAAAGTGGCGACCCACGTCGCGTGAAACAGCGGACCACTCGATGGGTTACTGCGTCGTGTGTGCTTTGATCGAAGGGGACGTGACGCGCGAGAGCTTTTCTGATGCCAACATCCGTGATCCCAGATACCTCGCCATGCTCGACAAGATCAAGATCTACGAGGATACCGAGCTGAATGCGGGCTACCCGAAAGGGATTCCCAATCATCTGAAATTCGAACTTGCCGATGGCACACGTCTCGACAAACGCGTCGATTTCCCGCGCGGACATGCCGGGAACCCGATGACCGACGACGAGGTCGTTGCCAAGTTCCGACGTAACGCGGCTGGAGTCGTCAGTGACGGGACTGCTGACATGATCCTCGATCTGAGCTGGAAGCTCGATACGCTCGACGATATTACGCCATTGCTGGCGTTCGCTGTTTTGGAGAAGTGATACCTGCGCATGGCCGACTACTACGTACGCAATCCCAAGCGCACTCGGCAACTGCGAGCTGCCCTCGAACAGGGCACAGTGGCCCTGCCTGGTGCGACGAACGCGCTGACCGCGCGGGCCATCGAGCAGGCTGGTTTTGCCGGTATCTATTTGTCGGGGGCCGTTCTGGCCAACAGTGTGGGAGGCGTGCCGGACATCGGCCTGACGACACTGTCGGAGGCGCGCAACCATGCGGCGGCCGTGACCGCAGTGTCGACACTTCCGGTGATCATGGATGCCGATACGGGTTTCGGTGATGCGCCGGAGAACGCCGCCCGAACCGTCCGTGAACTGGAGTCTTCCGGTGTCAGCGGCATTCACCTCGAGGACCAGGAATTCCCCAAACGATGCGGGCACCTCAGTGACAAGAAGCTGGTGCCCACCGAGGAGTTTTGCACCAAGGTTGCAGCGGCGGCAGCCGCCAAGGCCGATCCGGAGTTCCTCCTGATCGCGCGCACCGATGCCAACGGCGTGGTCGGCTATGACGAGGCCGTGAGTCGAGCTCACAAGTATCTCGAAGCAGGTGCCGACGCAATATTCCCGGAAGCGCTGAAGACGCGCGAGGAGCTCGAACGCTTCGCACGCGATGTGCCGACCATTCTATTGGCCAATATGACAGAGTTCGGGCGTACCCCGTTGATGTCCGTTGATGAATTACAGGCGATCGGCTACCGCTTGATCATCTTTCCGGTGACGCTGCAGCGCATCACCATGCATGCGGTGACCTCTGCGTTGCGCGACCTCAAGGCTGCCGGCACCCAGGCCGGGTGGGTCGAACGGATGCAGACGCGCCGTGAATTGTACGATCTGCTGGGCTACGACGTGGCGACGCCCGATGCACCCAAGGAGAGCACCCCATGACCGAAGCAACTTACAGCCCTGGACTCGAAGGCGTGATCGCCGGCGAGACCGCAGTGTGCAGCGTCGAACAGGATGGCTTGTTCTATCGTGGATACGATGTGACGGACCTGGCGACCCATGGCAGTTTCGAAGAGTGTGCCTATCTGGTGCTCCATGGTGAACTACCGACTGCCGCCCAGCTAAAAAAGTTCACATCAGAGCTCGAGAGCTATCGGCCCTTGTCTGACGCGCTGGTCGACATGCTGCGGCTGATTCCCGCGGGCACGCCCATGATGGACATCGTTCGTACAGGGGTGTCGGCCTGTGCCCACTTCGACCCGGTTACCGGTGATGACGAGGCGGCCTGGCGCAAACGGGCCATGTACATGGCCGCGCAAATCACCGGGATGATCGCTGCACGCTTGCGTCTTCAGGATGGCAAGGAACCGGTCGCGCCCAAGCCAGGCTTGTCGCACGCGGCGCAGTTCCTCTATCAGGTGACCGGCACGGCACCCGAAGCCGAGGCCACCCGAGTGCTCGATTTGACCCTCATTCTTTATATGGAACACGAGTACAACGCGAGTACTTTCGTGGCCCGCGTATGCGCGTCGACACTCACCGATCTGTTTTCCTGTGTCGTTGCCGGTATCGGCACACTCAAAGGGCCGCTGCACGGTGGGGCCAATGAAGCGGCCATGGAGATGCTCAGACAGTTCGACTCCGCCGAGGAGGCGCGCGCGTGGACGCTCGAGTCGTTCGATCTCAAACGCAAGATCATGGGTTTTGGCCATCGTGTATACAAGAACGGCGACCATCGGGCCCGCATTCTCGAGGCCGAGATGCGCAATTTGGCCAAGGCGCGCAACCAGGAGAAGTGGTTGCCAATATACGATGCGGTGAAGACCACGATGGATACGGAAAAGGGTATTTATCCAAACGTCGATTATCCATGCGGGTTGACCTACTTCATGCTCGACATGCCGGTTGATATCTACACGCCGCTGTTCGTGGCCAGCCGAGTCATCGGTTGGTCGGCTCACGCCATTGAGCAGCACTTCAACAACCGCATCATCAGGCCGCGCAGTCGCTATACCGGGCCGGAGAACCGAGCCTACGAACCCATGGGCCAGCGCGGTTAGGGGGCTGCTGGCAGAGTCGATTGCGTCGTAAGGCGCAGCGCTGGCGCGGGTCGTGCACCGGGTCGTGGTCGCCAGCGGTTATTGTCCAACGCTTCCAGTCGATCGAGTCCAGAAAGAGGGCGAGGGCGGTCGATAGAGCTATGCGATCGATCGCCGAGATGGGAGTTCCTGCGCATGCACAAGAGGGCCGAGCACGTGTCAAAGCACCGATTCCGCGACCTCATACACCGTTACGAGCACAACCCGATCGTCGAGCTCGAGGACATCAGTTTCAAGTGTAATACGGTGTTCAACGCCGCCTCGATCAAGTTCAAGGACGAATACCTGCTGTTGTTGCGCGTCGAGAATCTCGAGGGCCGTTCGGTCTTCGCCCTCGCGCGCAGTGACGACGGCTTTAATTTCCGATGTGAGCGTGAGCCCGTGATGAGCCCGGCGACGAGCGGTCCCATGGCGCGCTACGAGCATCATGGTGTTGAGGATCCACGGATCACGCTGCTCGACGGCATCTACTACATCATGTACACCGCCTATGGCGACCTCGGGCCGTGCGTGGCCCTGGTGACGACCACCGATTTCGAGCACTACGAACGTAAGGGCCTGATGTCGATGCCGGTGACCAAGAACGCGGCGCTGTTCCCGCGCAAGATCAATGGCCGGTACTGCAGATTCGAACGTTCGCAGGGCGGGGGCGGCAGCATCTGGGTGAGTTATTCGATGGACATGCACTACTGGGGCGATCACCAGGTGGTCATGGCCCCGCGTTCGGGCCAATGGGATTGCACGCGCGTCGGCGCCGGCGCACCGCCCATCGAGACGTCCAAGGGGTGGCTCGAAATCTACCATGGTGTCAAAGACACCAGCCACGGCCCGATCTATCGACTCGGCGCCGTTCTGCTCGACCTCGAGGATCCCGCCAGGGTGCTCGGCCGTACGAAGATACCCATCCTGTCGCCGCGCGAGATCTACGAGCGCGTGGGCGACATCGGTAACGTCGTGTTCAGTTGCGGTGTAATCCCCGAAGAGGATGGAACGCTGAAGGTCTACTACGGCGCCGCCGATACCTGCATCTGCGTGGGCTACGCCCCGGTCGATGAGATCATCAGCAGCTGCAGTCCGCTGTAGCGCCCGGACTCTTTCGATCTCGCCGAATCCATGCACGCCAAGCGGGTCCGCTGAATCAGATACGGTGAAGTTGGGATCGCCCTGGCCATCGAACGCGCGCGGGCCTGGTCGCAGATCCCGAGGCCGCTCGTCGGCGCAGGATCGATCTGCTTTTTCTGGCAGATCTGTCGGCACGCGGAGTCCGGTCTCCCGCTGGTATGCGTAAGCTCGTCGTCGTATCATGCGCGGCATGACCGAAACACTCATACACACGGCTTGTGCGGGCGTGCTCACGCTTACGCTCAACCGCCCCGAGCAACGGAATGCGTTGACGCATGACCTGATCGACCAACTGCTGGCCGCGTTGAACACCGCAGCCGAAGACAAGCGCACCCGAGTGCTCGTTCTGACCGGCAGAGAGACGGCGTTTTCAGCCGGTCTGGACCTGGCCGAGATGCGCGCGGACGCCGACCGGCTCGTGTGCCGCTTCGGTGAATTGCTCACCGCGCTCGAACAGTTCCCCAAGGGCCTGTTGGTCGCGGTCAACGGAGATGCCGTAGCCGGCGGCTTCGCCATGGTGGCGTGCAGTGATGTCGCCGTGGCCAACGAACGGGCCCGCTTCGGACTGCCGGGTGTCCGTCGCGGCGTATTCCCTGGCGTGATCGTCAAGACGCTGGCGCGGCAACTCGCTCCGCGCGTCTTGCGTCATCTGATGGTCGATGGTCACTTGATCAATGCCGACCGCGCACTGGCCCTGGGGCTGGTCGATGAACTGGTCGAGCCGGATCAACTGCTCAGTGTGGCTGAGGAGCGTGCCCATCGCCTGCTGGACAATCCTGTCGAGGTCGTGACTCAAACCAAGCGGTGGTTGATGCGCCTCGACGAAGATATTCCGCCTCTGTTCGTGGCGCGGGCCGGGGCCAATTTCGACAAGATGCCCGAGGGCACATGATGCAGCGACTTGGCGCATGGTGTGCCCGGGTCGGGCAGAGTTATCTCCCGCATCCATTGACCCTCGCCTGTCTGCTGTCGGTTGGCGTGTTGCTGGCGGGCATGTGGTGGCCCGACACGGCGCTTGCTTCACTGGGATTCGTCGATCGCGGCCACGTGCTGTGTACGATGTGGGCCGGTGGTTTGTGGTCGACCGGCTTTTTGGCCTTTGCACTGCAAATGTGTGTCGTCCTGCTGACGGGCTTCGGCCTGGCCCGCGCGCCGGTGGTCCAACGGGCGCTGCGGAGAGTCGCCGGACTGGCTTCGACGAATCGCGGGGCCGTGGTGGTGATCGCATTGGCCTCGTGTGTGGGGTGTTGGATCAACTGGGGCCTGGGTCTGGTCGGTGCGGGGCTGCTGGCCGTGGAGTTGCGAACACAACTCGGACGACGGGGCATCCACGCGCAAACCAGCCTGCTCGTCGCCGCGGCTTACAGCGGCATGATGATCTGGCACGGCGGACTGTCCGGGTCGGCGCCACTCAAGGCCGCCCAGGGCGTGACGTTCATCCGGAGCACAGGCGCAGCGAACTCGACCACCATCGGCTTGCAACAGACTGTATTGTCGTTGATGAACGGCGTGACGACCTGTGTCGTAGCGTGCCTGACGATCGGGCTGTTGTACTGGATGGCCCGGCCCGATGACTGCAGCGCCGTTGAGGTTACACCCGCGGAACCCGTGGACCCCGATCGCCCTTCGCCCACATTCGCCGGGCGCCTGGACGGGAGTCGGATCGTTCCCTGTGTCGTGAGCACCGTGTGCGCCATCGCACTGGTCGGCGACATCCGCGCCGAGGGCTGGGCCGCCGTGGACATCAACTTCGTTAACACGACGTTTCTGGCACTTGGTCTGACCCTGCATGGCAGTCTGTTGTCTTATGTGGCCGCCGTGGCCCAGGGCGGTCAGGCCGTCGTGGGTATCATCATTCAGTTCCCCATCTACGCCGGTATTCTGGCGGTCATGAATGGGGCCGGATTGACCGCCCGGTTGACCGAATGGGCCACCGTCGGAGCGACCTCGGCCACGGCGCTGGGCCTGTCCGAAGAATCCGCTTTTGCCCTGGCGTGCTTCGGCAGTGCCGCGCTGGTCAATTTGATGGTTCCGTCAGGGGGCGGGCAGTGGATCGTTCAGGGCCCGATCATGCTGGCCGGCGCCGACCAACTGGGTGCACCGCTCGGCGCAACAGTCATGGCCATTTCCTACGGCGACCAGTGGACCAACATGATCCAACCGTTCTGGGCCATCCCGCTCATGGGCATGACCCGCGTCGATGTGCGATCATTCATGGGCTATTGCGCCGTACTCATGCTGGCAAGTGGGCCCGTGTTTGCTTGCGGGTTGTTGTTGTTGGGCCAATGAAGTGGGCCAGGGGTGCTGCGCCACGAGACACCCTGGTGTTCTCATCGTGAATCGCCTGGGCCTCCAGGCAACAGTGCTCCTCCGTTGCGGGCCGCGGAGTGTGCTCGCCGTGTGTCACGGTCGTATGATGAACGGGCGGCGATCCGACCCCGCCCGGTTGAGGTCGAGGTGTTCGAGGCTGCGCAACCGCTATTCCCCGCAACTGCGGAGCACTGTTGCCTTCCGGCAATCACCGCAGCATATTTTTGTAGGAGGGACTCCCCGCCCAGTAGATAGCCCGGTTGTATGGCGCGTCTCATGCGCCCACCCCAACCATCTTCGTGTTGCTGCGCAACACTCAGAACTGAACATTTGTTTGATGCTCGCCCTTGCTGCGCTCGTGCGGGAGAATGGGTAGAGCAATGGCCTTGGGAGACTCCCCACCCAGTAGATGGCCTGGTTGCATTGCGCGTAGCATGCGCCCACCCCAGTCGACTTCGTGTTGCTGTGCAACACTCAGAACTGAACATTTGTTTGATGCTCGCCCTTGCTGCGCTCGTGCGGGAGAATGAGCGCCTGGGAGACTCCCCGCATCATGCCGGATCCTTGAATACCTGACCACATTCAGGGCAACGTGCTTCGGGCAGTCCGATCAGGTCATACTCACAACACGGGCACAGATTGGCCTGCAACCTGGTTGCCCGTTGGGGCGGGGTCGGATCGCCGCCCGTTCATCATACGACAGTGACACACGGCGAGCACACTCCGCGGCCCGCAACGGAGGAGTACTGCTGCCTGGAGGCCTCGGGGGTTCTCCGTCACGGGTGCCGGACTACGCGGAATGCTACGTCCTGCTGCCGACGTGGAACTATCGCGCATTCCGATCAATGCGCTCGACATGATTCATGAAGTCGTAGTGATCAGTGAACCATACGACTTCGGGATACGAGGTTGGCCGGCCATCCAGCTCCACGACGGCCAAGGGGTGCACGCCATCTCGGACACTGAGCAGCACGTGCGATCGTCCTGTACGCGTGGCCATGACGCGCACCGTGCGTCCCGCCAACGGATGCCTCCGATCAAGAGCACGCGCCAATGCGGCCCAACCGGTCAGTTCATTTTCGACGTACGCCCATCCGTCCGGTAGAGCAGGCGGCTGGGTGATCTGGGACGGCGGAGGCATGTACTCGGTCGGCGGCGTGGTGTCGCCGTCCTCCTCGAGCGTGACAACGACTTCATCGCCCGGTGTCAAATCGTACTCTGGCCAGCTGGGATGTTGCGGCTCGGCCATTTCCAGCCCCCCCATGTGCAGAATCAGCGTGGGCTTCCTGAACTGGTTCTCGTCAAAGCCGGGCTGGGCGCGCATCTCGGGTGTGATCGACTCAGGGAGGGACTGAATGAAATCCACACTCACGTTCAAGACGCCGTCGCCACTGATCCCCAAGACGCCGACGACATGGCCATTGAGTTGAACTCTCATGCGCACCGGGCGTGCGTGGGGTTGCGTCATCTCAGCCATCGCATTGCCCGCCTGTACGACTGGCGGCGAGTTCGTCATAATCGCCGTACCACCGAACCCCGAGATCACGAGGGACAGGCCCGGAGCGCCACGTCAGTTCCACGACCGCCAGTCGATGTGCTGCCCCGAACACTCGGCACAGTATCAGATCCCCATGGCGGGCCAACGGCTGGACCTTGAGGGCACTCAACACATGCCTTGGTGTCAGTTCGCGGCGCAGCTCTTCCAAGAGAACCGCCTGGCTTTCAGGGTCCAGCCAAGTCCATCCATCGGGCAGCTTCGGGCAACCACGCTCAGGGGACATATTGATATTCGCATAGTTCGGTACGTCGAACACACCAGGTGGCAGCACACGGATCGTCACCTGATCGGCGATTGCCAGATCACGTGTCTCCCAGCTCGGGAAGTGCTCATAGGGTCGAGACTCGAGGCCATTGAGGTCCAAGCTGGTGATGGAATCCCCGGCATCTCCACAGTCGCCGTCGGCAGCCGAAGCATGACGGCGCACATGGGTGATCACAGCACCAAAGACGCCTGGACTTGCAATGCCAATGGTCTTGAATGGTCGACCATTCACCAGGATTTCAAGCCGTACGGTGTTGGGATCTGAATGACACATACCTTTAATCGACATTTCCCACGTAGCTCTTTTCTCATTGGCTTTTACCATTGCAATTGTACGTAGCCGTACGGTCCGCAGCCAAGTGCCAAGCGTGAGGCCCCTTTGCGGGCCAGCGAGCGGGCACGACAGGCCTTCTCCGTGGTATTCCGCGAGTCGTTGAGACGCTGTGTGCATTGAGCGTCGCAACGCTGACGTGAATAGGATTTGGCGGATCCGTCACCCTTCATACGCCGCACGAGCGCAGCAAGGGCGAGCATCACACACGCGTTCTATTCTGAGGGTTGCGCAGCAACGCGAAGATGATTGGGGAGTGCGCATGATACGCGCCATGCACTCAGGGCATCCACAGGGCGGGGAGTTCCCTCAAGGCCATTGTTCTGTTCATTGTCCTGCACGAGCCGCAGCAAGGGCGAGCATCACACACGCGTTCTATTCTGAGGGTTGCGCAGCAACACGAAGATGATTGGGGAGTGCGCATGATACGTGCCATGCAACCAGGGCATCCACAGGGCGGGGAGTTCCCCCAAGGCCATTGTTCTGTTCATTGTCCCGCACGAGCGCAGCAAGGGCGAGGATCAAACACGTGTTCTATTCTGAGGGTTGCGCAGCAACACGAAGATGATTGGGGAGTGCGCATGATACGTGCCATGCAACCAGGGCATCCACAGGGCGGGAGTCCCCCCAAGGCCATTGTTCTGTTCATTGTCCCGCACGAGCGCAGCAAGGGCGAGCATCACACGCACGTTCTATTCTGAGGGTTGCGCAGCAACGCGAAGATGATTGGGGTGGGCGCATGAGACGTGCCATTACACTCCCGGATCGACTGGGTGGGGAGTCCCTATTAGAAATATGTCGCGGCAATTGCCGGAAGGCAACAGTGCTCCGCAGTTGCGGGGAATAGCGGTTGCGCAGCCTCGAACACCTCGACCTCAACCGGGCGGGGTCGGATCGCCGCCCGTTCATCATACGACAGTGACACACGGCGAGCACACTCCGCGGCCCGCAACGGAGGAGCACTGTTGCCTGGAGGCCCAGGCGATTCACGATCCCATGTACGAAGTGGCTGTACGCGAATGACGACGAAGCTGTGACCCGGAGTCACTCCAAGTCGGTGACAACAAAAAAAGAGACTCGCCAGAAGGCGAGTCTCTTGAGGTTGCGTCTAGAAATGTGGGAGCATCAACGGCGGCGCCGCCGCAGGCTGACGAGTCCGATGCAGGTGAGCATCAGTGACGCGACACCCGATGCCCCGCAGGCTCCACTGTTCTGGCCAGTCGTACCCGAACCCTGGTTCGGACTGTCGATGACCTGGCTCGGGCCGCCCGCACTGTCCACGCCCAGAACGCTGACCGACACCTCGGCATCGGCGACTTCCACGCCGTTTTCGGTGACGCGCAACAGGACCTGGTAGAACCCGGCGTTCTGATAAATGGTCTCGACGGTCTGACCCATGCCACTCTGGCCGTCACCGAAGTCCCAGAAGAACTCGACCTCGTCATCAAAGCCGCCACCAATGTTCAGGGTGTCTGCCGTCATCCGTACCGTCGCGTTCGGCGCGGCGGCCGGCTGCGGTGTGAGAATACGAATGGTCGCCCGCGGATTCGGCATCGGGCCGATGCCGCCGCCATTCGGATCGAGAACCCGGATCTGGGTGAACAATGTCGAGACTTCGTGGCGTGAGTTCTCGGCGAAGTAGACAGCATTGTATATGCCGGGGAAACGATACACGTGCTCGATGTTCTCGTCGTCTGCGCTGCTGCCATCTCCGAATGACCAGCCGCGATTGATGATTTCGACGGGCGAAACAGTGTTGCCGAAGAACTTGACGGTCAATGGGGCCGTGCCTTCGAGGTTGTCGACTGTCGTTGCGACCTGGGGCGGATCGTTCAAACCCACGACCCCGGGATCGAGTTCGGGGTTGGTCGGCGCACCCTGGTCTGGCGGAATCTCCGGATTGACCGGGGCGTCGAAGTCGTTGATACGATCGCCGTTCTCGTTGACCATGATTCCGAACCCGTAGCGGTTGCGTGAATTCGCCGAGAAGATGGCAAACTGCTGGGGTTCGTCTTCACCGCCTTCAAGGGCCAGTTGGGCAGGCACGTTCTGGCGGCCGTCATTCATGGTCTGAACAGGTCCGCTGTAGAGCACGACCAGGTCGCCGCCCTGGAACATATCGCCATCCAGAGGCAAATCCGGGTTGCCACCGTCGTAGACCTGACCATCGTCAGGTTTGAACGAAATCTCAGTGGCCGTGCCGTTGGGGTTGAGATAGACCACGAGCACATTGGTCTGCTCGGTTCGGATCTCGCCGTTGCCATCTGGCATGCCGCTGGGGTCCCATGCGATGCGGGCCACGGCTTCGAGGTCTTCGCCTTCGGCATCCACGCCCTCCTGGATATCAACGTCGACATCGAGGACGGGGCCTGGCCAGGTGACGTTGCCGTTGAGTGAAGTCTGAGCGGCCTCGACAGCTGCGGCCGCGTCGATGCGGCCATAGCCGTAGAATACACTGAAGCTTTCAGTTGGATCATACTCGGCGTCGTCAGGAGAAACCTGCTGCGCGGTGTGACGCAGCAGTTCCATGACCTGGACGCGGTCCAGGTTATCGTTGATGCTGAGAATCAATCCAGCGAGGCCCGCCGCGATGGGGGACGCACCTGACGTTCCGCTGAACCCATCGCTGTAGTCGGGATCCTGGGAGATTTCGCCGGGGCCACGGGCATCGGTGCGATCTGTCGTCGCCAGTCCCTGCAAACCATTACCACCACTGGGCGACATGACGTCGAGGCTTTGGCCATAGTTGCTGTAGCTCGATCGAGTATCACTCAGTGCGCTGGCGCCAATCGAGATGACTTCCGGCAGTGTGTTGTAGTCGTCGCCCGATTTCTGCTGGAGGTTGGAGTTTCCGGCTGCAAAGACGATGACCATGCCGAGGCCGTCACGGCCCTTGTTGGCGGCTTCTACGATCGCGTCGGTCACGATCTCTTCCGTATTGCCCTGGATACGCAGGCCCCAACTGTTGTTGTGGACATCCACATCGCTGTTGAGGGCGAACTGGAAGACGTCTGCGATATCCGAAGACGTGGCGTAATTCAGCCCGGATGATGCGGTAAAACGTGCCTCCGGCGCGACACCGCGAACACCAATCGAGTTGGCGGCGGCAAAGATCAGGCCCGCTACGGCGGTGCCATGGGTTTCGAAGCTGCTGATCGGCGCGGCATCGCCGAAGATACCGTCACTGAATCCGAGATAATTGGTCACCAGGTCCGGATGGTCGAATTCGACGGCGTCATCGAACATGCCGAAGCGGATCCCTTCACCAAGCGTCGATTCCCAGGCATCAATGGCGCCGATCGATCCGGTCAAGCCAAAGCCGCCGAACTGTCCGTTGTTCTCGAGGTGCCATTGCAGCGGGAATAGCGGATCTCTGATCTCATCAGCGACCTGTCGAAGCTCGATGTCATTCATGAGGCGATCTAGACGGACGTTTTCAACTGCTTCGTGGTCAGCGATACGTTCTGCGATGACGCCGAGATCGTCAGCCGATCGGGCCGGGTCGAAAACAACGTAGCGCTGCAGCACGCGCTTGGACATCTTGAGACCGAATTCGCTGCCAAAGGCCAGCGCCTCGGCGTCGGTGGGGCTGTTGCGAAACTTGACGATCAGGCTGTTGGCCGCCACCAGCTCGCCATCCTGCATGTACAGGTGGAACCTGCGCGTGATCAGGTCATTGGTGCCCGGATCGAGACGCTGGTCATCATCCTGTGCAACGATATACGCATGGTTGCCAAAGCTGCGCAGCGTGCCGTCAGGGAGCAGGTTTTGTTCGGCCAGGCGCACCGCCATCCCTGCAGTGTCCGTTCCGACTGGCACCGTGGTGATAACCACATGGCCGGACTGTTTGGTGATGCGCGGCGAATCGCCGGCGCGGACCGTAGTGGACAGGCACGTGCTCGCAATAGCCAGCGCCACGAGCGCGCGGTGCGTGTTGGTAATCATGGTTTCTCCAGACCGACCAATTCAGATTTCGAGGAAGACCCCGCGTCGCACGGTCGTCGTTGGATTCGCGCGACGGTATTCGGAACGGGCCCCTTGTGTTCGCAAGCCTAACGTACACAGAGTGTTGAGGTTGTGGGTCCCGAGTCTGCTCAATTGTCACCAACCCCAAGATTCGTGTCAACCCGAGGTTCATCGGATTGTTGGCTACACCGTAACATCTTGTAAACTTGCGAGTTAACTGAAGCGCACATTGGATTCGTCTAATGTCTCCCGGGGTCGTCATCGCGCATGTTGATTGTCCGTACATTGCTGCAACTCCTTATTTTACTGATGCATACGGTCATCGTTGTCCTGGGCTGCGCCGTACCCGTGACACTGGCCATTCAAACCGTGTACGTCGATGGGACGTGGACCCTGGATGCATGGTCCACGACGCTGGCCTCCGGCCACATGCAGCGGTGGGTGGAATTGTTGTGGCATACGGGGGTTATCGGGATCATATCCGTGGCGATTGCCATCACCGGTGGGTTGTTTCTGGCGCTGTTGGGCTTCAAGTTGCGGTGGTTCGGTCGTTCGGTCATGGCCGCGGTTGTGGTCGTGGGTGCCAGTGTGCCCCTGTACGTGGCCAGCGCGGCGCTGATTGCGGCGATCGATACGCTGAGGCCATTTGGTTTCGACCGCATCAGCATGACCGGTTCGCCCTGTGCAGCAGGCATACTGCACGGTGTCGTTTACATGCCCCTTGCGGCGGTGCTGTGCGGAATCGGCCTGCTGGCCGTCGAGCCCGAGCTCGAAGAGGCAGGCGTGTTACGCTGCAGTTCGTGGCGGGTCATCGTGGGCATCACCAAAACGCCGTGAGCATCAGGACGGTTGCAGAATATGCGGGCTGACAAAACTGACGGCAAATTACCGAGCGTGTCGAGAAAGCAAAGCCGCGAAAGAAGGGCGGTAACCCGAACTGGTA
>CALODL010000018.1:0-12952 GCA_942492115.1 uncultured Planctomycetota bacterium | reverse complement strand
ACGGTGATCACCGACGCGTGGATCCACGACATCCGGATCGCCTCCGCACTGCACGATATTGGCAAGGTCGGCATCCCTGACCAGATCCTGCTCAAGGATGGGAAGCTAACCCACGAAGAACGGCTGCTCATCGAGGACCATCCCATCATTGGGGGCGAGTGCCTGAGCTCGATGGCCGAATCGCTGTCCGATTCGCAACTCATTTCGCTGGCCCGCGACATCGCTTTTTCGCATCATGAACGGTGGGATGGCACCGGCTATCCGTTCAAATTGCAGGCCGACAGCATCCCACTGGCCGCCCGAATCGTATCGGTCGCCGACGTCTACGATGCCCTGACCACCGCCCGCACCTACAAGGGTGCCATGCCGCACGGTGAAGCTTTGAGCATCATCGTGGAAGGCAGTGGTACTCAATTCGATCCCGAGGTCGTCGATGCCCTCAAAGCGTGCCACGAGGAATTCCGCCGCGTTGCTGTACAGCTCCGCCGCAGCGACCTCGAGCATTACGATGACCTGCAGGTTTCCGATCTTGAAATGAACATGACCTAAGGCCATTCAGCGGATCGATTTCCCAGGTCTGAACGAGAATCGGCAAGTGTTGGAAACGCTGCGCCGGCAGATGCAGCGTTGGTCATCAGATGGGACATCGCGGCGTCGCTTAATCAGTGAATTCGCGGACGATCAGCGTGTCATTCTGACCACCAAAGCCGAAACTATTCGACAGTGCAGCGTTGACCGTGATCTTTCGTGCCGTGTTGGGGACGTAGTCAAGATCGCAGGCGGGATCCGACGTGTTGTAGTTGATCGTAGGTGGCACGACGTCGTCTCGAATGGCCAGGATACAGGTCATCAATTCGACAACGCCGGCCGCAGCGATGAGATGGCCCATCATCGACTTGATGCTGCTGATCGGTGTATTGGGCGCGTCTTCACCAAACACCTTACGAATGGCCTTCGTTTCGATCTCGTCGTTTTCCTTGGTTCCCGTGCCATGCGCGCTGATGTAGTCGATGTCTCGCGGCTGCAGTCCGGCATCCTCGAGCGCCAGCCTCATCGCTGCCGCACTGCCGCGCGCGTCTTCATGGATATCAGTCACTCTGAAAGCATCCGCCGTCGAACCAAACCCAACGACCTCGGCCCACACCCTGGCATTCCGCTTCCGGGCATGTGACAGTGACTCGAGAATGAGCATGCCGGCGCCCTCTCCCAGGACGAAACCGTCACGCGTGCGATCGAAAGGCCGAGACGCACCTCTGATGTCGTCGTTGCGGGTTGACAACGCTGTCAAACGGTTGAAGCCGGTGACCCCCAGGGGATGGATCATGCTGTGAGTGCCGCCCGAGATCATCAGATCGACATCACCGCGCCGGATCCAGTCGTATGCCTCTCCGATAGCCTGAGTGCTCGCGGCGCAGGCAGTCAGCGTATCGAAGTTAGGACCCCGAGCATCGAATTCGCAGGCGAGATGCGCTCCGGCAAGATGTGGATCCTGCTGGTGCTCCAGCAACGCTTTGAACCGTTTGAACGCTACGGGGGCCCAGCGGTTCGCATCGAAATCCGCGACACGGCCGTCTTCCTGCATTGGGCAGGCCGCCAGTCCGGCGGCCACGATGCTCTCGAAATCGACCGGCGCTTCACCACCCCCGAGGTAAATACCCACGCGGGTTGGATCGGGTACCCCGCCGTTCAGTGCCGCGTCATCCCACGCCATCCGCGCCGCGGCCAAAGCGAACCGCGTGTTGCGACTCGCATCGCTGTGCGCGGCAGCACGCGGTCCGAGAAACCGTTCGAGCTCGAATTCCTTGATCTCGGCCGAGAAAGTGGTCGGGAAGGTACCGGCGTCGAAGAGCGTCGTGCTGGCCACCCCGCTGTCACCGCTGAGCAGGCGCTGCCATACGGTTTCCAAGTCCTGCCCCAAAGGTGTGACCCACCCCATTCCTGTGATAACGACGCGTTCTTGTTGCATGTGGATCACCTTCTCAGTCGGAGAATCGACGCATGACCAACGCAGCACACTGGCCGCCACTCAGGGCGTAGGCCACGCTCACGAAATTGTCGATCGGAGCATCGACAGCGTCCTGTCGAATGAGGTTCAGGTCACAATCAGACAGCAAACGCGTCGTGTTGGGCGTCGGTGGAACTGCGTTGTATTTCATGGCCATTAAGCACGCGGCCAGGTCGATCGCCCCACTCCCTGCGCCATTGTTCCCGACCGCCCATTTGACCGCCATGGCCGGGATGCCCGGCAAGTGCGCGCCCAAAACAGTCTTGAGGGCGGTCGCTTCGGAGCGATCGAACGCTTCTATGCCGGTGCCAAAGGTGCCCACCAACGAAACATCCGCCGGACTCAACGCCGCCCGCCTCAAGGCCGTACCCACCGCGACTGCAATGCTCGCCCCGGCTGGATCCGGTTCCGTCCAGCTGTGCGTATTGCAGCTGGCACCGAAACCGACGACCTCGGCATAGATCTGCGCACCCCGTGCCCGCGCATGCTCGAGGTCCTCGAGCAATAACAAACCCCCGCCCTCAGACACGACCGTGCCCGCACCGGCAGCGTCGAACGGCCGACACGCTTGCCCGGGATGGGCATTGCTGTCTGTGACGAGGCGATGAAACAACTGCTGCCGCAGGGCACTCATGGGGTTCATCTTGCTTTCGACCCCGCCACAGATACACACGTCCGCAGCACCCCGACGAATGGTGTGATAGGCCTCACCAATCGCGAGATGGCTGGATGCCTCACCGCACGTCACTGTGTTGGACAGCGACTGGGCATCGTGCACGATGGTGACATGGCACGCGAGCATGTTCGGCAGGAACTTGAGCAACCACAACGGCGTAAGGTTGCTCATGCCTTCGGTGCCCCACTTGCTCAACGTGAAATCGCCACCATCCTCACGCGCCGACGCCAGGGCCGTCGCCAACTCGTTGACATCGGCACAGATGAGTCCGGCACCGATGTTGGCGCCGAAACGCGTTGGATCCACATTGGATGGTCCGTCGAACTCGCCACGATCGACCAGACACTTGGTCTTCAAGCCGGCATCGGTGGTCGCCCGGTGGGCAGCAATCAATGAAATGGTGATATCGCGGGACATCACCTTGGCGCTCTTGCGGTAGCTCTTGGGGATGAACTCGCCCAGGGTAAAAGCCGGCAGCTCGCCGCCTACCTGACTGGGGAACTCCCCAGGGTCGAACGCTGAGATGCGCCGAATGCCGGAACGCTTTTCGATGAGTGCTGACCACAGTTCATCGAGTTCCCAGCCCAGCGGCGTCGCCACGCCGATCCCTGTCACGACCACCCTGCGGTCAGTCATCGGAAACTCCTGCCGAAACCGACGTGTCGACGTACCCGGTCGCCAGGACGCGCTTGAATTCGCCGGTAAACACGAAATTGTGTTGAGGGATGCCCAGCTCGGCCGCTCCCTGATTACTGAGGTGCGAGAATGCCAGATCGATATGTGCTAAGTGTGCGTCATTCAGACGGACGATGCCGGTGGTCAAGGCTCCGGCCTCGTTGATGTGTTCCAGGGTCGCATCGTAGGTCAGCGTGTCCCCCGGAACTGCAACGCCGTCGAAGGCCGCGCGCTTGATCTTGGCCAGTATGACCCGTTCAGCGAACTGCCGCGCTTGCCCTACCAGAATACCCGCTGTCTGCGCCATCCCCTCGACGATGAGACTGGCCGGCATCACAGGATAGGCCGGGTACTGGTCGTGGAGGTGCTCCTCGGCGCGCGTGACGTTCTTGACCGCCACGGCGCGGGCCCCAGGCTCGAATTCAATGAACTTGTCAATCCAGATCCAACGCATAGAAGAGACTTCGACTGAGACGAATCGGGCGGCTTCACGCCGCCCGCTGGATCGCTCTGGAATCGTGTGCTGGAACCCCGGCGCCGCGGATTGTACTGACAGCAGCAAAAACGCGCTGACGCACGTCTAGTCAAGCAGCACACGAACTCACCAACGGCGCCCTATGCACCGGCAGGCTGGGTCAGCTTGCGCTCGATGTAGTTGACGATGGCCTTCACGGTAAACAGCGTCGGCACGTTGTCGACGAGCGGGCTCTTCTCGAAATCGGTGAAATCAGCATGCGTCATGGCCTGCTTGAGTTGCTCGAGCCCAGCGGCCGTGAACGTCCCCTCTTCGACGTAGTCGGGATTGTTCACGATCTCGTCCGGGAACAGCTCGCCTCGTGGAATCTTGATATCGAAGGCCTTCTCGAGTCGGAAGACAATGTCCAGGAAATCGATGCTCTCTGCACCCAGATCTCCGGTCAGTGTGGCCTGCTCGGTCACTTCTTCTTCATCAACGCCGAGTGCGTCCACTAGTGTGCTCTGGACCTCAGCAAAGATCTCGTCACGGCTCTTGCCCATCTTGGCGAATCCTCCTACCTGTCATGTTGCTCGCCGGCTCGCGCGGGCTTGCGGAAGCGTCACTGGTGGACCGCACCAGCCGCGGAAACAAGGGCTTCGCCCCCGATCAATGCAAACTGTCGTCTGGCATGGTCAATCAATTCGACATCGGCCTCAGCCATCGCCGGGTCGCGATCTGCCAGATTGGTATGTCGTAGATCGAAGCGGGCCTTGACGACTTCCACGCCATCACAGAATCCCTTGCCGACAAACCGGCTGCCGCTGTCTTCGATCGACTGGCTCTCAACGATGATTTCGAGAACTCGCCCGGGAGGCACGAAGCTCTTGTAGGTCACGTTGCGCGCCTCACGCAACGTGATCATGCTGTGTGCAAAACCGTTTGTAGCCCGCACCAGCCAGCCGGCGGCTTGGACCATGCATTCGAGCATCAGGACACCTGGCATGACCGGAAAGCTTGGAAAATGATCTGCCAGGTACTCTTCGGACGCCGTCAAAGCCTTGTGGGCACGAATGCCTTCCCCGGGGGTCAGCTCCAAGATGCGATCGATGAGATTGAATTTCATGTCCGGCGCCCGCACCTTACCTGCGCCAGGCTGACACCCCGACGGGTGAGGCCATTATAAGCCTATTTCGCCCAGCGACAACGCTTTAGCTTGAAGCGGGGTAGTCTAATGGATTCCGCATCCTACGGAAAGCCGGACTGGAGCGCGAGCAGACCGGGCGGCGTCTGTGAGTAAAATTCCCCAAAACAAGCCCGAACGCACGCGTGGGCTCGCCGTACAATACTTGGACCGGATCAACGGGGAAATGGCCCGCGTCGGGACCAGCCGGTCGAGGAGCCGCTCGGCAACACCTGCCGGGCTTCCGGAATACCATCGACTTTCGCGTACGGGGGATCCGTCCAGGAGCGCATTGAGAAGTCATTCGGGCCCGCAAGTGCGTCTTTCGTCCCGGCATTTGCGTCGGCACGACTCGACGAATTCACGGAATCGCACGTCTCGCCACGATGATCTGACGGCGCCGCAAGCTGACTACAGATCATGAAGAGGCACTAAGGGCGACGCTTGTAATACTCGGCATTGGTCTGGATGTGCTTCTCCTGGTCTGCCGGCAGTTCATCCTCAGGCCAGATCGCTGATACCGGACACTCGTCGACACACAACCCACAATCGATGCAGGTATCCGGATCGATGAAGAGCATTTCCTCTTTTTCGAAGTCCGGATCGTCCTTGGTGGGGTGAATGCAATCCACGGGGCATACTGTTACGCACGCTGTATCTTTCGTACCTATACAAGGGTCACCAATGATGTGGGTCATGCCCGGCTCCTCATAAGACTGTGCTCGATCTCGGACCAATTATATAAGGCAACGGCATGGGACTGAACAGCTCTACGAAGATTCTCATCGTCCACACGGACCGCAAGACTCGCAAGTTTCTCGAGACCGCGTGCGCCGCTCGGCATCAGGTCACCGCGGCGGCCGATCTCAAGACGGGCCTCAAGATGATCCTCAAGACCCGGCCGGCCCTGGTTATCGCCGGACTCGAGGCCAGAAAGAAGGAAGCCCTCGTCCTGATGCGCTACATGAAGCAGTACAACGCCACCATGCCCGTGCTCGTTGTGGGCAGCAGGGGTTCGGGCGCACTGCAACCTGCAGCCCAGCGCTTCGGGGCCAAGGGATTCGTCGAATTCCCTGTCGACCAGGCCCGACTCGACCGCGAGATATCAAAGATCCTCCAGGCCGACACCGATGCGCACGACGGCATCCCGGCGATCACCGACGAGGAAAAGGATACGAATCTGACCCAGCTGGAGAGCCGACTCAATCGCCACATGAAGTGTGCTGCTGGAAAGAACCAGGTGTTCCTGCAAGCCCTGATCATCGGGACCACGAAAACGAAACCGCGTATCGCCCTCAAGTGCTCACTGAGGCAGGAATTCGGCCTCAAACGCGATGTCTACTATGAGTATATCCGTGACGTATGCTGCAGCGATCCCGGCGCCTGCCCTGCCGTGCAGAAGTTTCAGGCCAGGACAAACACTTGAGCGGAAGCCTTGGATCAGAAGACCTCAGGCAAAGAGCTGGTAGAGCAGCCAGAGTGCGAACGCCACGGCCCACATCCCCAGGAAAATCGTAACCCACAGGCTGATGGAAGACTTGGCAATATCTTCGATTCTTGGACACTTGATCGTCTTGTAGACCACGCTGATGCTCAGGCAAATCGGCAACAGCATCATGGCGCGTTGCATCCCGCTCAACGGGATGGGATCGACAAACAGAGCGGCGAGCCCGTCCATGTCAGGTCCCCCCCGTGTCGGGCCCGGCGCGGGTGCGCCCACGACCGGCAGTGACAACCGTATTCAAGCCCTCTGACCGGGCGAACACGTCGAGGATGATCAACAGGTTGAGCAAACCGGCGACACCCGTATAAACCGACGCAACGTCACCGGATGGCCACGACAGATAGCGCGGCGTTCCGCTCTCCGAAAAATCGTCGACATTCTTTCCGCCGACCCATGCAATGACGGCGTAGCCGCCGACCATCATTTGTCCATAGAACCACCACGAACGAGTCTGGGCCGTATTCCGCGCCGGTTCGATAGGCGGCCGCTTGGGGTGCACGGTTTTGATGCCACCAATCGCCACGCCTGTCCAGAAAGTCAGCGTAATGGTCACGAGAAAGATGATGCCGCGTGTCTTGTGGCCAAGGAAAATGTGGCCCAAACCCGGCACTATCCAGCCCAGAACGGCAGCCGTAGGGGCCCTCAACAGTGCGGGAACGTTGTCGCTGTTTGGCATTGACCACTCACTTGTTGCCCGGCCTCAGTGGCACGGACCGTTCGGGTCTCCGCAACGTCCGCAACCGGACGGCGGCGACGGTATCGCCGGCGCGCTGCCCTCGCGGGCGGCGAAGACACTGATCAGACGTTCGATTTCTCCGGCGCCACACTGCGGGCATGACTTCGGATGCGGTCCCTCGACTCGGTGGACAAGATCTTCGAAGCGGTGTTCGCAGGTCTTACAAAGGTATTCGTATAGCGGCATCGCCGAACTCCAAGGACTGCTGCCGCAAGAATATAGGAGCTATTTTATGCGGACGCAAACTCTGGCCAGCGTTGAAAATAAGCGTGTTATCTCATATGGTCGCCACAGCGCTGCGACATAGTCATGCCGGCAGCCCGGATTTGCCGCGAGTCGATGCCCGGCATCCACCGTGGGCCTTGGAGGGCCTGCATTCCACCTGGCTCCCTGACGTAACCCATAACAATCAACCGACAGCTCATTTTAGGAGTCGCATGATGAAGAAACTGATTTGCCTGACGAGCCTTGCCGCCCTGATGTCACTGACCGGCTGCTCCAAGATCACCGGGACCTGGGAAGCCTCCAACGAGCGCCAGCCCGCTGGCGCCGGTGAGTTCAACCTCGCCCGGGCCACCTTTAATGGTGATGGTACGTTCGAAGCGGAAGGTGAATACAACGGTGCCATGCAGAAATCGGCTGGATCATACTCGTTCAAAGGCGGCGAGCTGGTTCTGACGCCGGACAATGGTCGCCCCAAGCGGACCTACAAGGCCAGTTTCGACATGAGCGGCAACCTCATGGTTTCCGACCCGGCAAGCAACAAGGACGTCAAAATCAAGATGAGCAAAGTCGGTTGCGCCGGCGATTGCTCGAAGAAGTGCTGCAAAAAGTGTGGCGCTGGCTGCGCCAAGGATTGCTGTAAGACGGCCAAGAAGTGTCCCGCCGGCTGTACCAAGGAATGCTGCAAGAAGGCATAGCACAGCGTTAGCGATCTAAGAGAAAACGGGCGAATGAACGGATGGGTTCTTCGTCCGTTTTTCTTGCGCTACTCCCGCCTGCAGCGGTCACACAACCCATTCAACATGTGGTACTCGACTGCCGGGGAGGCGAGAACGAGAGGGAGATGCTATCTTCTACCTTCATGGACCCAGCCTTCAGCGGACTGCTCAACTTCAACAAACCGACGGGTATCACATCCGCCAAGGCGCTGTACCGGGTGCGCAGCTTGACCGGTTTGCGCAAGAGCGGCCACGCGGGAACACTCGATCCTGCTGCGGACGGAGTCCTGCTGTTGTGTTTCGGCAAGGGTACCAAGCGTGTCGAACGGCTCATGGATCTGCCCAAGTCGTACCATGCCGTAGGCCGACTCGATGTCACCAGCGCCAGCTTCGATTCCGACAGTCCACACCAGCCCATGGATGTCACGACCGTCCCATCGGAAACGGCGGTCGCGGACGCTGCACGACTGCTGGTCGGGGCCATCCAGCAGATCCCCCCCGTCGTCAGTGCGATCAAAATCGGCGGGAAACCGTCCTACCGGCTGGCGCGCACCGGCAAACCGCCCGTGCTGGCCGCCCGCACCGTTCAGGTGTATTCCCTGGAGATCTCCCATTACGCCTGGCCAGAGGTGGCCTTCGACGTCCGGTGCGGCCGGGGAACGTACGTTCGGGCATTGATCCGCGATCTTGGAACGCACCTGGGCACCGGTGGATGCCTGACGGGCCTGACCCGCACCGCGATTGGCCCTTTTCAACTCGCAAACAGCACTACGTTCGAGGACCTCGAGGCAGGACTGTTCGCCGAACGTCGACTCGACGTCGACAGGCTCGATTCCCTGCTCGACAAGGTCAGCCCCGCGGCATCGCCGGCTGATCAGGAACTATGAGAACCGCATTGCCGGTTGGAGTAGAATGCCCCCATGTCGCGAATCTCGTTCAGCGATCGTCTCATGCTCATCGCCGCCGAGGCCCACTCGCGCCACGCGCTGGGGAGCTTTCTGCGTGCCGCCCAGCGGGCCACAACAGTTCAGCACGGTGTCCTGATCGATCACGTCCGCCGCAACGCGACCAGTGACTACGGCCGTGATCTGGGGTTCAAGCACATCCGGACTTACGCCGATTTCGTTCGGCAGGTGCCGCTGCAGACGTACGAGGACATCAGCCCGTTCATCGACCGTGTCCGCGAGGGTGACCTCAAGGCTTTGTTCGGCCGGGGACAGGCGGTTCTGATGTTTGCCTTGACCAGTGGAACGACTGACCGACCCAAGTACATCCCGGTGACGCCAAGGTTTCTCAAAGATGTCCGTCGAGGTTGGAATGCCTTCGGGGTCAAAGCGCTACTCGATCATCCGGGTCAATTCCTCAAGCCCATTCTGCAGGTCAGCTCGCGGATGGACGAAAGCATGAGCCCCGCCGGCATCCCGTGCGGTGCGATCACGGGTCTCATGGCCAGAACGCAGAAGAAGCTCGTGCGCAAGTACTACCTGACCCCCATGGACGTAGCCCTGATCGATGATCCCGTAGCGCGATACTACACGGTCATGCGCCTGGCAATGCCCCATTCAGAAATCGGCTTCACAATTACCGCGAATCCAGCAACACAGCTCAAGCTGGCGCGCACGGCAGATGACCATGCTGCCGCGCTCATCCGTGACATCCACGACGGAACTCTCGATTCCACGCTGGAGGTCCCTGCCGAAGTCCGCAAGGCCCTGGCGCCGCGTCTCACCGCCGATCCCGAACGGGCCGCCGTGCTGCAGTCTCTGGCCGATGATCGCGGCGCTCTCTTGCCGCGCGACTACTGGTCGATCGGGTTCTTGTGCAATTGGACAGGCGGCACGCTCGGGCTGTACCTGCGCGACTTCGAGCACTACTTCGGGGCAACGCCGGTCCGTGATATCGGGCTCATCGCCAGCGAGGGGCGCATGTCCATTCCGGTTGAAGATGGCACGCCGGCAGGTGTGCTCGAAGTCTGTGGAACGTTCTATGAGTTCATCCCTGCATCTGAGAACGACGCAGTCCATCCACGGTGCCTTCGGAGCCACGAAGTCGAAGTCGACCAGGAGTACTTTCTGGCGTTGACCAACGCCGCCGGGCTGTACCGTTACCGCATCGGTGACATGGTCCGCGTTGTCGGGTTCTGTGGTGAAGCCCCGATCATCGAATTTCTGGGCAAGGGCAGTCACGTCAGCTCACTCAGCGGCGAAAAGCTGACCGAGCGCCAGATCACTGATGCAGTCAGCGAGGTGGTCGAACGGACGGCCATCGAGATTCGTAACTACGTCGCGGCACCGTGCTTTGCAGATCCACCGTTCTATCGCATTCACATCGAACCGCGCGAGCGATCACAGGCGTCATTCAGTCACCTGGCTCATGAAATAGATCAGGCCCTCAGTCGCATCAATATCGAGTACGCAGCCAAGCGGGCGAGCCACCGGCTTGGACCTCCGGTCATCAACGTTGTCCCGAATGGCTACCTGGAATCCCGGGACCTCAGCCTGGCGGCGCGTTATCGCGCGGCAAACGAACAGTACAAGCACCAGTTTCTGCTGGCCCAACCGGGAAGCGATATCGACTTCCCCATTGCCGAGGGTGAACCACAGGACCACAACCCTGGTCGCACGCACGAGCGCAATAGTCAGCCGAACTCGACCTGCCCGGATGGAGTCACATGACCGGACACGTGGCAGTCGTCACTGGAGCATCCCGCGGAATCGGCCGCGCGACCGCTTTGTGTCTCGCCGAGGCTGGCGCCGATATCGTGGCCGTGGCCCGAGACCGCGCAGGGCTGGCCGAGACGCGTGAGGCCGTCAGCGCCCGCGGACGACAGTGTATGGTCGCGGCCCTCGACATGGGCGATGCCGCCGCTGTCGATGGTCTGTTCAACGACATCGTCAGTCGAATGGGCCGGGTCGATGTCGTCGTGAACAATGCTGGACAGGCGGTGCTGTCGCCGATCGAATCGTTCGACACTTCAGAATTCGATGCCATGCTCGACATCAATGTTCGGGCGGTGTTCTACACGACCCGCGCGTGCTGGCCACTGATGATGCAGGCGGGCGGAGGGACCATCGTGAACATCTCTTCGCGGGCGGCCACCGACCCATTTCCGGGCTTCCAGGCCTATGGCGCCTGCAAGGCCTGGGTCGAAGCGTTCACGCGGTCGTCAGCCGCTGAAGGCCGACCTCACGACATCCGGGTGTATGCCATCGCTCCGGGCGCGGTTGATACTCCGATGCTCAGAGCACATTTTCCTGATTTTCCTGCTGATCAATGTCTGACCCCGGACGATGTCGCCCGCACGATCGCCTGGGTCTTGAAACCTGAGAGCGCACACGCGTCGGGCGCCGTGGTGGCGGTGTGCAAGTCCTGATCGAAAGGGGGCCCTGCATGAAAACACGAATTGTTGTGTACTTGACATCGCTGTGCTGCGCCGGGCTGGCTGCAGCAGCGAATCCGGTGGAGGTCAAAATCTCGTTGCCGTCAACCGCGCTGAGTGTTGGCCAACACTACGAAGTCATCGTCGAACACGCACTCATTGATGGCTATGCCAACGAGAACATCGCTCCGATTCTGCAAATCGACGTACCCCAGAGCGTCACCCTCGACGGCGAGGTATTGAGCTCACACAAGGACCTCGCCAAGAACGAGTTCCTGCAGGCCCCGTTCGAGGTGCTGCTCAAGGACTCGAGTACGACCATCGGATGGACGCTCACCGCGCCTCCGACAGGTGCATTCAACTTCAACGTTCTTGCATTCGTCAAAGGCCCTGAGGGCAGCCGCTTCGTTCGGCAGCGGTTCACGCTGCCTCTCGAGCCAGGTGCCACGGCAACGGTGGCGACCACCGATTCGTCCGCCTGGGGACAGGATACGACGTTGCAGATCGGCGACAAGGTGCCGGCGGTCGCTGTCACGACCGCCAAGGGCGAGGAGATCAACCTCGGTACCTGGCTGGGCCAGCGCCCGATCATCGTCAGCACCTACCGCGCCTTCTGGTGACCGTTTTGCGCAGAGCAACTGGTTCAGTTGCACAAGCAGTATGGTGAGTTCGACAAACGCGGAGCGGTCGTGGTCGCGATCGCCCAGGAAGACAAGGACCTCGAGTCGCACGGCAAGATACTGAAGAAGATTCGCGCAAGCGATCCGCAGTTCATCATTGCCGCGGACATTGGTCACACGACCACCACTGCGTTTGACAGAACATCCGTTTATCTCATCGATAAGGACGGCGTGGTGCGCCAAATCTTCCCGATGCTGATCCACGAACGCGCTTCATGGGAACCGGTCTGGCGGGCCATGGATGAACTGTGAGAACAGTCACCTTCTACACCAAGGATGATTGCGCGCTGTGCTCGGCGGCGTGGTACGTCGTCGAGCGCGTGCGCCAACGCGTTCCGTTCGAACTCGAACGGATCGACATCACGGCCCCGGGCCAGGAACACTGGCTGAAACTGTATGCCGACCACATCCCAGTCATCCATGTCGACGGCTCAGAGGCCTTCAGGCATCGCGTCGTCGAAAAAGAACTGCGCGAAGCTGTGCAACCCGCAAAGTAGGCCGTGCAGGCCGTGGAGTGATTGAGAACGCAGGAAGCAAGCGTCGCAGCCGATCGTAGCTGGCGGAGTTTTCAGACAGCGCCTACTAGCGTCCGAACGACGCAAGACCCGTTACGGCCTCAGTCAGACCGAAGGCATCGAGTGAGGTCGAGGCGAGAACCCCGATGAGTTCGGTGAAGATCGACCCGAGCAGCAGCTCGAAGAGTCCAATGAAGAAAACAG
>CALODL010000017.1:0-128898 GCA_942492115.1 uncultured Planctomycetota bacterium | reverse complement strand
GTCGAATTCAACGATCCCGTTGCCACATATCGTTATGATCACATTCAGCGGCTGCAGTTCCTCGATGAAGAACTCTGTACCCTGCGGCCGGTAGAATTCCGCGAAGGGCGGAAACATGTTGAACTCCAGCGCAAAGACGCCGCTCGCATCATCGGACGCGGCGAGGTCGAACTGGGCCAGGTACCGGATGCCTTGAGGAACTGTGACGCCGAAATCATACGGGCTTATTCCGCTGATCGCACCGAACAGCGAGGAATTCGAACTCGCCGCTTCTGAAAGGAAAACATACACAGTTGGGTTGGCGGAAAACACATAATCAGACCGCTCGTGATCGATGAACAAGGTGTTTCCGAGTGTGGAGTTGCACGCAGATGGATCGCTCCCGCACGCGCCAGGGTCGGCCGGGTCACACAACATGTCTACGAAGGGACCGAAGTTCGAACAGGCTGGAAACCCTGGCTCATCCACATAGTCCACGCTTCCTGTTGCACCAGGGAGTGGGGTAGCGATCTTGGGCCAGATCACCTGATAGCTGTTCAGCAGCTGGTTCTGAACATCGTCCTCCATCCACACCATCACCTGGCGTCTGCCGCCCTGCGGGATAGTGATCGTGGTAGCACCCGACGCCGGAGCGGAGGGCTGCTCGCCGTCCGGTGCCATGAACACGCGTATGCTGGCGCCCGCTGGCACGGCGCACAAGGAGCCCACGAGGGTAAGCGCTGCTACGAACCACCAGTGCCGTGTCAGGATGACCATGTCCATGGAGGACAAGACCAGGGGGGATCGTAACCGGCTCATGTGTGCAGGTCCCTTCGGGATCGAACCGCTCGGGTCGCGACGGTGATTTCACGTGTCGGTGGCGCTTCGCGGAACTCGGACATCACTCTGGTCTGACGGACTGAGGCCATTCAACCCAGTATGATTCGCTCGATCTCCGCGAGGTCAGGACCGCCCTCAAGGCACCGCGCTCTACTCGCGTATTGCGACCCGCATGACCGCGCCGACGCCGCGTCCGAGGCGGTCGGCCTTGCGGTGCAACAGTGTGTCGAGGGTCTGTGTAATACACAATTCCCTGCGGACGTTGTGAGGTTCACTGGTCAGCTTTTTCCGGAACCATTGTACGGAAGCACCTGCTTCTCGTACAACGAGAAACTTGGGGCACTGATCTTTGTGGCAGTCCAACTATTGCCGAGCCGTGGGAAGCGGATCCGGGTGTCAGGCTGCTTCCTTGTTGCTCGCGCGCCGCGATGCAACTCGCGACGCGCGAGTGCGAGCATTGTCACAGCGTCTTGATCAGCCTTCCCAACATCTTACCCTCCTGATCCAACGCCTCGGCCAAGCGCCCGGTGGGCTAGACTTCACTCAGTGCGGACGGAGCACCACAGTGATGTGCATTCTGTGCGCGGCGTACCCGAGTCACGGAAAATGGTGATTCAAGACGATCGACGAGAGCGAGAGCGAGCGCCAGCGACGAATCACGAGCGACCAGCAGTCGCACGGTCGCGAAGGTAGATTCGATCGGGTTGACTGGGGTCAGGTCTTTATTCCTTAATTCTTTCGGAATCTCAACTGTGTATCGCGCGGGGGTTGGGCTGGGTGGATGACGGGGCATCTACGGCGACTATGCGATGGAAGACGGACGTGATCGGCGGCCGTAGTTACCAGTTGGCGACCTGATAGTCCTTGAGGAATTGGCCCCAGACGTGTTCTCCGGTGAGGAAGCCTTGAAAGATCGGATCGCAGATTCTCGCCGCCGCATCGACGATGTCCAGCGGCGGGTGGAACCCGTGTTCGGCCGTCTTGCGCTCGGCGATCGCAACCGGGTCTTCGTCGGTGATCCAGCCCGTATCGACGCTGTTCATATGGATGCCGTCGCTGATGTAATCGCGCGCGGAGGTGCGGGTCAGCATGTTCAGCGCCGCTTTGGCCATGTTCGTATGCGGGTGCTTGTCCGTCTTGTTAGCGCGATAAAACACGCCCTCCATCGCCGAGACGTTGACGATGTGTTTGTCCTGGGTCGGAATGCTAACCATCAAAGGCTTGAGCCGCGCATTGAGAATAAAGGGAGCGATCGCATTGACCAGTTGCACCTCCAGCAACTCGACCGTCGGCACATCGGCCAGGCCCAGCCGCCAGCTATTGGTAGTTCGCAGGTCGACCTGCTGGAGATCGTCATCGTACTGGCCGCTCGCGGAAAGACTTCTCGCCGCCTTGACGGTCTTCGGCCACCAGCGGGATCTGCGAGAGCTCGGCTGCGCGGCGGATGCCGGCCAGGCTGTCGTCGACCTCGCGCCGGCAGCGGCCGCCAGTTCGGCTGCTGTTGCTCGACGGCGCCCTTGCTCCGCAATTCTTCGTAGGAAGCCAGCAGCGGGCGCGCGGCGCTGGGTAGCGCGTCCAGCAATTGCCGCTCCGCCTCCATCAGGTGCTCGTAGAACCCCGGCGGCCGCCGCACGGTCTGGCAGGCGTTGTTGAGGACGAAGTCCAGCCGCGGCAGGGTCGCGACCAGATGGTCGGCGAACGCTTCGACGCTGGGCGTGTGGCGCAGGTCGATGCCGTGGACTTGAAGACGATCGCGCCATTGCGCGGAGTCCTCCTCGGCGGTGAAACGCTTGACGCGGCGTCGCGCGGAAACCGCGTGGTCACCACCGACATGGCAGCCGGCCCGCAGCAGTTTCAACGCCGCTTGATAGCCGATCTTCACGCGGCCGCCGGTCACCAGGGCGTAGCGCCCCGACAGATCTGCTGCCTGGTTGCGCCGGGTCCAGTTCAGTTCGGAGCAGTTGGCACACATCGAATCGTAAAAGAAATGCAGCCGATCAAAATCCTCTTTGCAAATGTAGCAGGTCCGCGGAGTGTTGAGTTGCGGGCCAAAGTGGGCTTCGTTGTGTTCGGCTTGCGGCGTGGGCAGCGGGTCAAACGGCCGCGGCGCGCACGCCTTTTTGCGTTGGCGAGTTCCAATGGGCTGGCGAATTCCCGTCTCCGCCAGCAATCGTTGATCTTCGGCCTTTTTCTTTTCGGATTCGGCCTGCGCACGTTTGCGGCTGGCACGTAGCAGTTGTTTGCGGGCGCTCCGCGTGGGCATGGCGACGCATTCAGCAGCCCGTAACAGCCGGTGCATCTGTTCGCCCGCCAGCTGGCTGAGCAACCCGCGATCGTCGGCAATCCGTTCGAGCACCTCGGTGACCAACGCGAAGCTTTCGGCAGTGGGCGGCGCCGGCTGGTCGGCTGGAAGTTCGCCGGTTGGGAGTTCGTCGTTCAAGCTAAATCTCCTAATCCGTTGCCACCCGCCAGCGGATGTCGCTGGTTATTGGAGTCTTGACACCAGCACTGCTCTCGATGAATCTGCAGGTTACTCATGCCTGATGTGTCCGCCTGTGCAACACATAAGGCATGCCCTCAAAGAAAATGTGTGGTTGATGCTTTCAGTGTACTTGGGCCTGGCAAGCACTGCCAGGCGGTGCGTAGAGCGCCGCCGCTGACGCTGGAACATCCGCCGTTGGTCGTCTCTCGTCATTCGCTTTCCGTCTCTTGCTCTCGCTCTCGTTTCTGGTCTTTCGTCCGTGACTACTCCTGAGACTGTGCCGGCGCAATGAATCACGGGCTTGTGGTTCTGGTCAGAATCCGGTCAGAATCTCTCGGGGAAGCGGAGGGGGAAGCGGAGGCGGAGGGGGAAAGAAATACTGCTAAGCCTGGGTCAAGCGCCCATCGTTACGACCCTGGACGGAGCACCACAAGGATGCGCATTCCGCGCGCGGCGTACCCGAGTCACGGAAAAGTGGGGAAGGTCAGGTGATTCAAGACGAGCGACGAGTGCGAGAGCCAGCGACGAATAACGAGCGACGATCGACGACTGGTGATTCAGCGTTCGAATCGTCTCTCGTCACTCGCTTTCGGTCTCTCGCTCTCGTCTCTGGTCTTTCGTCCGTGACTACTCTCGAGATTGTGCCGGCGCAATGAATCACGGGCTTGTGGTTCTGGTCAGAATCTCGGGGGAAGCGGAGGGGGAAGCGGAGGCGGAGGGGGAAAGAAATACTGCCAAGCCTGGGTCAAGCGCCCATCGTTACGACCCTGGACGGAGCACCACAATGATGCGCATTCCGCGCGCGGCGTACCCGAGTCACGGAAAAGTGGGGAAGGTCAGGTGATTCAAGACGAGCGACGAGTGCGAGAGCGAGTGCCAGCGTCGAAACACGAGCGGCGAGTGACGACTGGTGATTCAGCTTTCGAATCGTCTCTCGCCTTTCCGTTTCTCGCTCTGGCTCTCGTCTCTGGTCTTTCGGTCGTGACTTCGATCGAGCTCAGCTGGCGCAATGAATGACGGGTTTGAACGCTCGGTCAGAATTTGGGGGAGCGGAAGGGGCGGGGCAGGGGGACGGGAAAGGGCTTCCACGCTTCTATCATTTTCTAGATAGAAGACTGGGCAATACAGGACTCGAACCTGTGACCTCTCGGGTGTGATCCGAACGCTCTAGCCAACTGAGCTAATTGCCCCTGTTACACCGCGTATGTGTAATAGCGATGGTTCGCGCCATTCTGGCGATTCGGTCCCGGATGGCAAGGCCGGATTGTGGACCGATAATCGCGGCCATTCCGTGGCCCCAGGGCCGTCGGTATTAGAGCGGGCGTTCGTCCACAGACCTAGTCCCTTAAGCGGCAACGTTTTATGAGATTAGAGATCTGTTGCTTTGTCTCACGAGGAGCCGTACAATGGACCGTTGGCGGGACAGCGAACGGTGTTTTCGTTCTGCTGCTTCCGTCTTACCTGAATCGGTCGCATTTGGGTTCAAGCCTGAGCGTAGGTCAATGAGGAGAAGGTCTCATCACCGGCGGTGGTCGTACCGCGGCGAAGCGTTCACTCTGATTGAACTCCTCGTCGTCGTGGTCATTGCAACTATTCTTGTGGGATTGTTGATGCCCGCACTGGCCAGTGCTCGCCGACAAGCCCAGGCCATCGTGTGCATGTCCAACCTCAAGAGCGTCGGTTTCGATTTCAACCTGACCCTCGAAAACCCCGGATCACTGAAGCGCTTGAATCAGGATGCCAATGACCGGACCTTCGGTTTGACCAGCTTCATCGACAAGCTGTATGGCGCCGGAGCCTACTATCCGGATCATCACAAGGCCGAGATCGAACACATCAATGGTGACTCGATCTTTTTCTGCCCATCCGGACCTGAAGCCATTCGAGTCAATCGGCTCAACCCGTTTCCTGAACAGGCGGCAGCTGCTCTGGCGGGAGCAGTTGCGCCGCTCCAGCAACTGAGCTATGGATTCAATGCCCGTTTACACAAGGTCTTTCGTGGACCGAGTCCCCAGCAATCGGGCTCGACGCGCTGGTATCCCTCGCTGAGCAAGAGCCTGCTCGACAATGCGGGCGTGGGGCGGACAGTGCTGCTGGCAGACTATGATGGCGAATTGGCCCAACAGGCGGCGGGCAATGTCGACCCGCATCTCTTCGCTCCTGCGGTTGAGCGCTTCGGTCACTACCGCGCGTCGGTTCACAAGCCACTGGGTGAACAATGGTTTCCCAAGTACCGCCACAATGGCAAATGCAACGTGGCTCTCCTCGATGGCAGCGTGATCTCGGCGCCCGAAGAAACATTGCTTGGTTCACCGCAGCGGATTAACTGGGCCGACGCCCAGTACGATGGCTTCTGGCGTGGCGGCATCTACTACGGTACCGGGACACTATCCGATACCGGCCTGTTTTCGCACGAGTCATTGACCTCCACGCCAGTCTACTGATCGATCATTCCGCACGACAGCTTCCGCGGTTGTCCGCCGGAGCACACCCGTCGTACAATTCACATAACTATTGTGTGGTACCCAGTTCGTCGTCAACGGGGTTCATGGATTGAGTCTGCGGTTCAAGTTCATTCTGGTCGTCGTGCTGTTCTGTCTCGCGGTTGCGGTCAATATTTATGCCGCAATCTGGGCCAACAAGATCCTGTTGGCTGAAGCGACCGAGGCCTTCGACAACACATTCCACGCGTCCGCGATTCTCGAGTACATTCGCGAGGGGCTCGATGCCCAGATTCGTGTGCTGGCCCAGGTCACCGATGATGATCAACTCGTCAAGACGGAGCACGCCGCGATCGTGTATTGGACGACCGTCCTGGAGGCCGACTTACGGCGCATGGATGAACACATGCAGGAGGTCCGCGACGTTCCGGGATTGCCCGCGTTGAGCACTGCATTGCAGGGCCATTTGCTGCGCATGCGTCGCCTGACCAAAGACTACTCCACGCCGGTACTGACGGTCGATCAACGACGTGTCCTCGCGGAGCATGACCAGCGTCGGGCGGCGCTCGACGAACTCATGCGCGATGCTGCGTCGGCCCTCGATCTCGCGCGCCGGTCCGGTGCCATCGAGACGCGCAGCGCGACCGAACGCGTGAACTTCACCCTGCTCGGCATGGCCGTGATCGAGTTTGGCATCATGGTCGTGATCATGTCGCTGTTTCGTAACTGGGTCATTGCCCCGATCGGCGACATCCGCGCGGCCACCGAGCAGATTGCCGCAGGCAACTTGGATTACCGCCTCGGCTATCGCCGGCGAGACGAACTGGGCAACCTGGCGGTCGAGGTCAATCATATGGCCGAATCACTGTCGACGGCCCAGCGTCAACTGAAGACCACTGAGCGCATGGCCGCGGTTGGTGAAATGGTCTCGGTCGTCGCGCACAACATTCGAAATCCACTTGCAGGCATCCGTGCATCGGCACAGACAGCACTGAATGTCGACGATTCCGATGACGCCCATCGACTGCAGCGACGTATTATCGAGACCGTCGACTCGCTCGAACAATGGCTGAAGGAGTTGCTGCACCTCAATCGCCCACTGGAGCTTCGGCCCGAGGCCACCGATCTTGACGAGATGGTGTCGACCCTCAGCCAGATCTTCAAACCGGCGATGGACCGCAAAAGCGTCGATATCCAATATGAGCCCGAAAGGGCCGGTCAGAATATCGAAGTCGACGCCCAGTATTTCGTGCAGGCCGTGGCGTCGATATTGGACAACGCCATTCAGGCGTCGCCTGCTGGAGCGGCGGTCCGATTCAAGGCCCACCCGGTCAATGGTCGATTTCGTATCGAGATCACCGATGCCGGACGGGGTGTACCGGAAGAGTTGACCAAGCAGGTCTTCGATTCATACTTCAGTACCAAGCCGGGTGGCACCGGCATCGGGTTATCGATGGCCCGTAAAATCATCGAGGCGCACAACGGCACCCTGGTCCTTCTCGATCACGTCGAGGGCCGGAGTGGCGCTACGTTCCGTATCGAGATCAACCGCAGTACACAGCAACAGGGTGATTCCCACCATGGCTGATCTGGTCATCGTCGACGACGAAGCGTCCCTGCGGCATTCGCTGCAGCTCGAACTCAAACGCGTGGGCCACGATTGCCACGCGTTCGAAGCTGCGGAACAGTTCCTGCATCACCTCGAGGAGTCCTCTCCGGATATTGCATTCGTCGACATTCGCCTGCCCGATCTCGATGGCTTGACCCTGATTCGGCGCATCAAGGATGAGGGGCACGATTTTCCGATCGTGGTCATGACCGGATTTGCCTCGATTTCCAACGCGGTTGCCGCGATGCGCGAGGGTGCCGTGGACTATATCGAGAAGCCGATCGATCTCGAACAGCTCAATATGGTCATCGAGCGCAACCTGGCCGCCCAGCAATTGAAGGGTCGCCTCGAGTTGCTCGAGCGCACCCATCCGCAGAACCAGGAGATCGAGATCATTGGACGTGATGAGAATTTTCTGCGCCTCATCGACATGGCTCGGCGCATTGCGGCGCCTGACGTCGAACGGTCGGCAGACTTGCCCACCATCCTACTGCTCGGTGAGACGGGTACGGGTAAGGACCTGTTTGCGCGCTACATCCACAGTCACAGCCCGGTCACAGACGAACCATTCGTCCAACTGAACTGCGCGGCTCTGCCACGCGAATTGATCGAGAGCGAATTGTTCGGTCACGAGCGCGGCGCATTCACCGATGCCAAGGGCACCAAACGCGGCCTGCTCGAGATCGCCGGTCACGGCACGATCTTCCTCGATGAAATAGGCGAACTGCCCATCGACCTCCAGGCCAAACTCCTCAACGCTCTCGAGAACCGGACCTTCAGGCGCATTGGTGGTACGCGAGATCGCCATCTCCACGCCCGCTTCGTTGCAGCAACCAATGCCGACCTCGAGGCTCGTATCAAGGATGGCACGTTTCGGGATGACCTGTTCTACCGCTTGAACGTGTTCACCTTTGCACTGCCGGCACTGCACGAACGACCTGACGACATCGAACGACTGGCCCGCCATTTCCTGGCCAAGTTTGCACGCAAGTACAGGCGGCGTGTGCCCGAACTGGCCGCTGATTCTATCGAGCGCATGCGGCACTATCGCTGGCCCGGGAACATCCGTGAATTGTCACACGTCATGGAGAACGTCACTCTGTTGACCGACAGTGGGGTCGTCCGAGCGCACCACCTCGGCCTGTCCTCGGGTGACAACGAGCTGTCGACGGCGTCGGAGAACACGACCGGCTTCAAGTTCGATTTCCTCGATCCCACCTGCACCCTCGCCAGTACGGAGCGGATGCTGATCGAGCAGGCCCTCGACCGCACCGATGGCAACGTGTCGGAGGCAGCCAAGCTGCTCGGCCTCAGCCGCGGAGCCCTGCGTCGCAGGCTGGAAAGTATGAACATCAGCAAGTAGCCCACGTCTCTATCGCTGCCCGCCGCAACCACCGTTGATCGGGGGCGCCGCAAGTCCTCATTATAGGACCCTGCCCCGTCTGACCTGTCCCGGGCGATCGGGTCGCGATTGGTCGGATTCAGTGGCCGGATCCGGCCATGTGGTTCAATCCGGCCATCCGCCATTGCACCAAAACGGAGAGGATTGCACCTTTTTTATTCTACGCGCTTTGTCGTAACCCATTAAACCTTAACACATTAAAGCCCTGTAATGAGGTCGATTGCGGCATTCTGAGGCGGATCGGGGGTCGAGTGGCACGCCATGTGATATGGGGCTGTGCACGAGGAGGCATGCGGAGAATGGGTCCCCAACTGAACTGAGGAGAGGAAGCCAATGGTCACGATTCCAGCAACACAGGCAGTCGCCACAGTGAACGGCAGCGGCAACGGACACGCCATCAACGGCCTGAGGACACGCGTGTCCCAAAGCGCCGCGGTGTTCGCCGAAGCTGGGCAGTTCACCCCGGTCTGCCATCTACTGACCAACCAGGGGTTTGACGTAGACATCCTGCGAAGCCAGGACCTCGAGCAGGGTAGCGTTCCATCGCGGCTGTACGATCTGGTCCTGCTCGATCTCGACCGCTTCGACGACCGCTGGGAAGACACCTGCGTTCGTATTCGCGCCCGCCACGACCATGTCCCGATTGTCGTGCTCAGCGAAGTCAGCACCGTCAACGAGCGTGTGCGTGGATTTGAAAGTGGGGCGGACGAGTTCATCACCAAGCCTTTCTCGAACCATGAGATGAGTGCCCGACTGCGTTCGCTGATGCGGCGCAGTCACACCAAGAACGGACAGTCACGGAGTGGCGAAGGCAGTCTCGATCTGCGCTACGCCGACCTGGTCATGGATCTCGCATCGCGCGTCGCCTATCGTGGCGAAACGCGTATCGAACTGTCGCGTCGTGAATTCTCGCTGCTGTCCTTCTTCGTCCAGAACGCCGAGGAAGTTCTCAGTCGCGATAAGATTCTTCAGAACGTGTGGGGCACGCTACGCAAGCACGACAGCAATGTCGTTGACGTGTACGTCAATTACCTGCGTAACAAGACCGAGAGTGGTAAGCACACCCGTCTGATCCACACGGTGCGGCGTCAAGGTTACGTCCTGCATCATCGGCCGGTGAGCTGATTCCTGAATTGACTCTGTGGTGAATCGACCGGAGAGTCGGTTCATGCACCTGACTCCAGGGACGAGCCCTACTCTCAAGGGCTCGTCCCTTCTCCCTTTTACTTCGGGGGACGGCCGTCCCCCGAGCCCCCTGGCAAGGGGCTCTGCCCCGTTGCATCCCCGCGGGGCGTTAGACAACTGTGTCATCACGCAGTTGGGTAACTTGGGTGGAGGGCCCCGTTCGCTCAGGGTACTTCCAGCCCGTCTGGGGGCGCCGTTTGATTCTCGCGGGGCGTGAGTTGCCGTGTGATCACGCAGTTGGGTAACTTGGGTGTGAAGGCCCCGTTCGCTCAGGGTACTTCCAGCCCGTTCTGGGGGCGCCGTTCGATTTTCGCGGGGCGTGATTGGTCTGGTCTATCACTTCAGTTGGTTACTTGCGCGCTCAAAGCCCCGTTTGGGTCTGGGGGTGCTTGGTTCGTACTGTCTCGATTGGATAAGCGATAGTTGATTCCTTAACCTAAGGGCCTATGTCGATTCACGTCGCTATTTTGCAGCCTGCCCTGCGCTGGGGGCAGACCATGGCCAATATGATGCTGTTGCGCAAGACGGTCGAAGCGCTGCCTGCGAGTGTCGACTTGATCGTGCTGCCTGAAGGCTGGCAGGGGTTGCCGGCTGAGGAGGCGTCGGACGGGGCTGAGCACGACAAGGCCATGCAGTTCCTGAGCACGCTGGCCAGGGTCAGGCAGGCGACTCTCGTGGGCGGTACGGTGCATCGCCGGGCGGATGGCGGGCGGTTCGAGAATGTGTGCTATGTCCTGGGCCCGGACGGCGAGCGACAGGACGAATACGTCAAGCAGCGGTTGTTTGCCGGCGAACAGGATACCCACCAGGCCGGTGCAGCAACGTCCGTGTTCGAGATCAACGGGGTGCGGGTCAGCGTACTCATTTGCGCGGATGTGTGGCATGCCCCGACTGTTGCCGACCTGCGTGGACGCATCGATGTGTTGTGCGTACCGATCAAGACCGGTGTGCCGTCCGATCGGCATGTCGACTATGCCCGGGCGCTGTGGCACGGTCTGGCGTTGACGCGGGCGATGGAAAACGGCTTCGCCACAGCAGTCAGTGACTGGTCCAGTGCACGGCATGCGCTACGTGATATCGACGTGTCGGTTGGCAGTGTGCACGCGCCGGGAATGACCTACTCCCTTGGGCGTCTGCAGGGCAAACGTCACGATAGTGCGCCCGTGTCGTCGACGGCCATCGCACACACGTCGGCCGCGCCAGCCCTTGGTGATGGTGTGCACTATACGTGCGGTGCGTCCACGTTGTGTGATCCGGGGCAGCGCCCCGATCTCGAAGCGGTGCGCGTGACCATCGAGCGCGGCGTGGAGGGTGTTGTGCGCACGACGATCGACGCGGAGATGGTGCGCGAGTATTACGACTACCGCACGCGGGTCGGTCTGTTGACTCCGCCGGTTGCGCACACCTGACCTTGACTTCGTGGCTAACCGAACTTCGGCCCGATTCCCAGGCTTTTGCGGATGAACGTCAGCTGTCCGGTATGCAGTCCCTCGTGCCAGGCGAGGGCGCCGGCCAGCGCGACGTGCGCTGGGGCGAATCCAGCGAGATCGCCGGTGAGCGGGGCGGCCAGCTGGTCAAGGGACAGGCTTTTCAGCCAGGCGACCAGATCGGTACGGCGGGCGTCCAGCTGAGCCTTGATGTCGTCGAGGCACGGGTAGGCCGCGGGGTCGTTGACCGGCTGCGAGCCCATGCCGAACAGTGTGCGGTAGCTGGCCGGGCAGGCCGGAGCGCGGCCCGCGAGTGCGGTGAGGAAGAAGTCGTCGGTCTGAGCCAGGTGCCCGGCAATCCACAGTGTGTGATTCCCGCCTTCGACGGGCTGGTGGCACATCTGATCGGCCGGGATGTCTTCCATGAAGGACAGCAGGTTGCTGCGTGAGAACTCCAACGTAGCCAATCCGGTCGACAGTGCATCAGGCATGGCAAGGCTCCTGTACTTGTGGGCTCAAGTTCCGTTAAATACACCCCACATGACGGAGGTGTCTGCAGATCACGACCACGTTCATCCGGTACGAACCGGGCTGGCGGTGATCGTGTGGACGGTGGCCTCGGCCCACCTCGCGATTCTCGGGTACGTGTTGTACACGGGTGTCATTCATCCACTCAAGTACGATCTACTGCGTTGGCCCACAGATGTCTCATTGATTTTCCCGGCCGTCGTGGGGGCCGTCATGGGTGGCGTCGTTCTGGCCGTGAGCACCCTGCGGACGGCCGCGGGAGCGCGTGCCGCGCGCTGTGGCGCCCTCGGGCACGCGATGTGGCCCGCGGTATTGTGCGTCAGCTGGGCCGGCGTGGCGTGGATGCACGCCGCGGCACAGCCGTCCGTCCTCTGCGGGTTGATCATCCTGGCCAGTATCGTTCCAGCCGGGTGGGCCATTGGGCGCGTGGCGGCGCTGAGGGTCCCGGCTGACGCGGACGACGCTTCCCGGCCCGTTCGGTGGTGGCGTGAGCCAGCGTGGTGGATTGTCGTTGGGGTGGTCCTTGCTGCGTCGCTCTTCCACGTCGTGATCCAGGCTGCTCTGTTTCGCATGTGGATCTATGGCAGTCCCGATATCGGCTATTACGCCGAAATGTTGCTCAATGTCCTGCGCGGGCGCGGGTTGTACTGCGAGGCGTTTGGTCACCACTTCTTTGGCGAGCATTTCAGTCCGGGTTTGTATCTGCTGGTTCCGGTGTACGCCTGCTATCCGCACGTCCACACGCTCATGGTCGTGGGCGCGGTGGCGGTCAGTAGCGGAGCCCTGGCGATCTATGCCCTGTGCCGCGTGCGCGAGATCGGTCCGTGGTCAGCGCTCATGCTGAGTGTTGCCTACCTGCTGTTCCCGGCGAGCAGCCGCGTGATCTACGGTGGATCGTATGGCTTCCACGAGATCCTCCTGGCGATTCCACTGATGTTGTGGAGCTTCTATCATCTTGCGCGGCGGCAGTGGATAGCCGGAGCGCTCTTCGTGGTCCTGGCGTTGTCCATGAAGGAGAACGTGGCTATCGTCTACGCGGCCTATGGCATGTGCGTCGTGCTCGGAGATCGCCGGCAGTGGTGGGGGGCAGCCCTGGCCGTGATGTGCGTGGCTTATTTCTGCGTCGTGATGTGTGCAATCGTTCCCGCGTGGAACACCGCAGGCGCGTATTCCAAGTTGTATCTGTTCGAATCGCTTGGTCAAGAGCCAGCCGCCATCCTCAAGACCTTGATCACTCAACCCCATATTGTGTTCGGACGCCTGCTGCGCTGGCGCGTGCTGGGTTTTGCTCTCACACTGCTCGCCCCGGTCGCCTGCATCGCGACTCGGCGAACGGTGCTACTGGCCGCGGTGCCCACGTTCGTGTTCATCTGCCTGATGAACACGCTCGACTTTGCATCGGTGCGATTCTGGCATCAGTCCTCGATCCTGGCCGTCGTGTGGTTCGCCACGCTCGAAGGGTGCACGCGCTGTTCGCCACGGCAACGGCGTGCGCGGGTCGTTGCAGTGGTGGTGTGCTGTGCGTTGGCCCATTATGCGCTGGGTCTGTCGCCCGGGTCGCGGTTGTGGCGCGATTTGCCGCTCGATCCCGGAGCACGTCCGGTCGCGACCGCGGATCTGCAGGCGTTGATTCCTCGCGGGGACACGGTTCAGGCGACACCGCGGCTGGCAGCGCACTTCGTCGACTATGAACGCGTTTACCCGTTGCATCTCCAACCCGATCCACCTCCCGAGTGGATCGTGGTGGATGGCAATGACAATTTTGCAGGCGAATCCGCCATGCGCGATATGCACGCCCACCTGGGTAGACTGATCAACGCCCGTCGTTACACGATCGTCTGGCAACGGGATGCGGTCACCGTTCTGCGGCGCGTGTCGCCAAACCCGGCGCACCCTTAGGTCCGGGACAGTAGGTCTCTGTCGGATCGATGCCGTATAATGGCCATTCAGATCCGAGAGCCCCTCACCGTCGGAGGATCCGATGTCCATATCGCACCATGCCGTCAAAGTGATGAGTCTGAGTCTCATGATCGCACTCTACTGAGCCAGGGACAGGTCAAGACCAGGCTTCGCGCGATGCCGTCGGCCAGTTCAGCATTGACCTGCAGTTCGATCCCCATGATCCGGCCCAGAGGACGTTCCTGTTCCCGACCATGCCACAGCAAGTGATCATGGTTCAGGCCGAGCCGGCCGTCCTCAACGTCGTGCCCGGGCGCAAGGGCCTCAGCCGTCCGACTTCGGACGTTCCTCTTCTCTTCTTTCCTACTGCTGAAAAATAGGCAGCAATCGATTTGGAATCTGCAGAATGATCAAGGCCATGGCGGTGCCATACTCGTTGCCGGCCTGGCCCTGCCAGTAGCCTTCGTCGGTCTGGCGGTCGATCAGTTCTTCACGAATCGCAGGCCACCACTGTTGCCACGCATCTTCCCCGGCCAGGAACATCGTTTGGACGGCATAGTAATGACCGTAGAAGTAGTGCCCGACGCTTTGGTCACGTGGCGGAAGAAACTGATTGACGTAAGCCATGCCGCTGGCAAATTCAGGTCCGTGATAGATGCCGGCATACTGGAGCGCGGTCAAGCCTGCCGCCGATCGGGCAAAGGCGGAACCGCCGGAACTGAGCATGTAGCGGAACCCGCCGTCTGGATTCTGGCTCTCACGCACGTAGTTGACCGCTCGATCAATCGTGCTCTTGGGGACGTGAACGCCGGCATTGCGCGCGGCCCGCAGGGCCATCATCTGGCACACCGTGACCGACAGATCCGCGTCGGCCTTGACGGGTTGATAACGCCAGCCGCCCTCGTCGTTCTGCGTTGTGATGATCAGGCGGACGGCTTTGCGCAGCGCCTCGCGCAATTCGCCATGTGGGGTCATGCCGTAGGCTTCGGCCAGAAAGAGCGTGGCGAAGCCGTGACCGTACATCGGTCCATGTGAGGTTTCCGACGCCAGCAGACCGCTCTCGGAACGTGATGCGAGGATGAAGTCGACACACTTCTGGACAATGTGCCCGTGTTGGCCGCGTCCCGGCATGTGGCCATCGCCCATGAAGGCCAGACCCGCCAACGCCGTGATACCGACATGCTTGCCATAGTGTGAACCCGACCCGAATGAACCGTCGGGTTGTTGTTGGGTGGCCAACCAGGTCAGTCCGGTTCGCACCGATTGGCGCACGCGCGGTGTGATTTCCTCGAATGTTGCAGTTGGCGCTGCCGGCTCTGCCGGTGGCACGGCCGGAGGCGTTTGGGCTCCAAGCGTGGCGGTCCACAGGAGCAGGGCATACCGTGACCCGTGTTTACTGCTCATCAGCTTCTCTCGAAAGGGCTTCATAGTAACGGTTGATGTGTTCGCGGAACTCCTCATCGAAGTCCTCATTGATGCCCTGCATGATCTCCTGCCGTTGTCGCGGCGGAAGATTGCCCCATTGGCGGCGGGCTTCGAAGAGGGCCCCCTGGGGGTCACCACTCTGTTCAGTGCCGTCACCGCGGCGGCCCGCGCCGGATTGCTGGGCGCCCTGTTGCTGGTCCGCAGAGTCCCGCGCGTCATCCGGCTCGCCGGGGGGTTGGTTCTCACCTTGCGATTGCGGTTGTCGATTCTTGCTCTGCAGGTTTTTGCGGGCCTCTTCGATGGCCCGATCGATGTCACGCAGAATCCGGTCCTGTGCATCGAGAGTCGAAGCGCCGGCATCGAGATCAATGGCGAGGCGCTCCTCGACTTGGGACATGGTGTCGATGATCGCAGTCATGATATTGCCATCATCCTGGCCGGCCGTCTTGCGAATCAGCCGCCGCCGGGCGTCCTCGTCGTCTTCACCTACCTGTTGTGTGGCCGCATCGAGGGGGGCCGTGGCACACAACGCGACGATCAGGCACCGGAGGGTCAGTGTTCGACGTGCGCGGGTGTTCTTACCATTCATGTCGTTGACTCCAAGTGGCCATCAACCTCGGGCCTTGGCCGTCAGTTCGATGGTCAGCTGTTTCAATTCCGCCTGCTCATGGCCGAGTCGCTCGATTTCACGGAGCTGAGCTTCGTCCGCTGTTCGTCCGTTGACCCGATCATGCACGTCTGCCGTTTGCTGGCGCAAATCCTCCTGCATGGCCTTGAGCACCAACAGTTCGGCGATCGTGGGCACGGGTTGCGCTCCACCGGCCTGCGGGCCGCCACCCGACCCGCTTCCACCACCGCCGTTGGCCGCCGCAGCAAACTGCTCGCGGGCCATCTTCTGCACCTGATCGATTGCGTCAATGAGCCGATCGATCAAGGCAATGACGCGGTGCTGTGTTGCGGTCAGCGGTGCTTCGAGTTCGCTGTTGCGCAGCATATGCTGGCTTTCAGCCATGGCCTTGAGAATACGCTCCATGACCCACCTGTACACCGGAGCCTCGGCCAGCCGGTCCAGCAAGGGGACGAGTTCATTGCGGATGCTCTCCTGCTCTGCCGCCTGCCGCCGTGCTCGACGCGTATCCTTGCGTGCTGCCCGGCCTGTCTCAGCAACCCGTTCCACCACCGCCGCCGTGGCGGCATTGAGGTCCAGCTGACGCCGCCGCGCGGCCTTGAGCGCTTGACGTGTCGCATTGAGCTGGGCCATTTCCATCTGTTTGTCCGCGTCGTCGCGGCGTTGTTCGAGCCACGCCAGGGCCCGGGCCAGCCATGTCAACGACGTCTCTTGTGCCGCGGTGGCCCGCGGGCCGTCCTCGTCGTACAGCGCGTTCGTGGCCTGCTCCATGTGTCCGGCCGCCACCCGGACCTGTTGCGTCCCCTCCTCGCTGTCAGGCAAGGCGGAGAGCGCCTGGGTTGCCTGTTGGGCGCTACCATGGAGCGTTCGCTGTCGCGCGGCCAATGTGACGAGGCCCGTGCCCGCGTCGCTGGCCGCGTTCGTGTCTTCGCGAAGCGCCGATTGTTGAGCGTGCAGTGCTTCGAGGATGTCTTCGAGACGGTTGAGTTCCTTGGTCAATTCTGCCAATTGTCGTGCTTCGGTGCGTTCGAGCTCGCCAATCGTCTCGGACAGTAGACGCTCCAGCGCGGTCTGGTGTTGTTGAGCCTGGCCTGTCTGGTTCTGACGAATGGCTTCGGTTGCGTCGCGTGACAGCGTGGCGGCTTGTCTGGATTCGAGCTGCCGTTCTGCGTCCTGTAGAGACCGAGCTTCGTCGGGGCGGTCCTGAATCAATTCTCGACGCAGGCGGCGCAACTCGGCAACAGCGCGATCGATCGTCGTGCTGATCGTCTCCTGCGCCTGTGCCGTACGTTGGAGTTCGGCGCGAAGATCGTCATCGAGTTCATCGACGGACTGGCCGAGAGTGTGTCCTTGCAGAAGTGCCGTGTCGCGACTGACGTCCTGTTGCTCGTCGATGAGCTCACGCAGGTGCACCATGACACTGTTGTAGTCATCCCATACGGCCAGTTCTTCGAGCAGCGCTGCGATTGCTGCCGCCGCGGCCCGTTCGAGTTCGAGGGCTTCGGCGACGTCGGCACGCAGGGTGGCTTCGTCGTCAGTGTCCGCGCGCGCAGCGTGCAGCCGTTCAGCCGCAGCGCGGGCCGGGGGTTCAATGTGTTCATGCAGTTGTTCGACGAACCGCGCGGTCTGCAGATTGGCCTGGGTCCCTGTGATGATGTTGTCGGTCAGGCGGTCAACGAGATTCTCGGCCTTCCGTCGGACACTGCCCAGCTGTTTGGCGAGTCCGCGCTGCCGCGTACCGGTGTCGAGCAGTGTGGTCTCGATATCGGTCACTTCTGCCAGGGCCAGGTCTGCGGCCAGATCGGCTGTCCGTGTAACCAGCAGTTGCTGGCGCTGGCCGAGGCCACGCAGTTGCGTGGCGAGTTGGTGCAGTTCGTCTGCGATGCGCGCGGCCAACAGCTCGGGGCTGGTGATTTCGAGAGACATCAAATGTGAACGGCCTTGCGCTGAGGAATCTGCGGCGACTCGATTGTCCTCCGCCACCATGGCATAGCGGACAATGTCGCCCGGGGCGGTGGACATCGTTGCAATGGACCACGCATAATTCAGCTCGGTTGCGCTGCCACGGTCCACGCGGGACTCGGGGGTCCACGTGGTGATGTCGGTCCATCCTGCAGTGCCACTGTCATTGATTACGGTCGATAAACCGATCCGGGCGAGCCCGAGATCATCTCGGACGCGTGCCCGCAAATGGACGGTGGCGTTGGGCGTGCACTGCAGAACCTGTGTCGGACTGAGCAGTTCGACGACTGGGGCGGCGTCGGGTGTCAGGCGCACGGTGACCGAGGGGCGCGGCACGTTCTCGAAACCCGAACGATCCAGTAGAGCGATGGAATAGGTTTGATCGACTGTCGGCGTAAGGGCCGCAGCCCATTTCTGGTCATCGTCTTCGTCAACCGTGGCGAGCGTTGTACTGCCGTCGCTGGACATCACGGTGGCGCCGGCGGGCGAGGTCGAGAGGGGTTTGCTGCTGCGAAAGGCGAAGTGCAGCGTGCTTCCGGTAATCATGTCGATAGCGGTCTGCCCGAGGGGCAATGCCCGACGTTTCGCGGGTTGGACATAGCTGGGTGGTTCGAGCTCGAGTCGCAGATTCTGCACCACGGGTCGCGCGACCACACTGACGTGGCCCGGGTGTCGCTGCGTTGAATCATCTCCCGCTTCGAACCAGAACGTCAGGTCCTCGGTGACCGCCGTGATGGTGGCGGCGTAGCGCGTTGGACCTTCCTGGCGCATAGGCAGGCGCTCGGCCGCCGCACCGCGTCGGCGGACGTACAGAACAGCACGATCCGTCCGGTCTGCACCGCGCGTGACCTCCATGGACAACACGACCGATTCGGCGTTGGCGACGACCACCTCGGTCGAGACCGGCTCGATGGTCACCCGTTTGGGCCAGTCTATTTCGGCCAGCGGGACCACCAGCCGCCGCAGGCCGAGGCCGCACAGATCCGGACGCAGGCCAACCGCCAGGGCGGCCAGCAGGAGCGGGACGAGGGCGGTGATGAACACGCGGCGCAACGGGCGGGTCGTGATGGCATCCTCGAGGGGCAGACGCGCGGCGATGTCCTCGGTGCGTGCCACGAGTTTCTGATGCAGTTCGTCGTTGATGTCATGTTCGTGCGTCAGGAAGCTGACCGACGAGGTCAGGCGATCGTCGAATTCGGGAAAGCGTTGCTCGATTTTGGTTGCGACGTCGAGCAATACGAACTGGGCGGTCAGCGGCGGCAACAACCGCTTGAGAATCAAACGCGTGGCCACCACCACGAGCGTGACGAGGAACCCGAGCCGGAACGCACCGGGAAACCACAGCAGGTAATCGAGCAGGCACAGTGACAGCACCCCGCCCAGGAGCACTGCGATGAACACCAGGACACCATGGGTCAGGAGCAGGCGTCTGGCGCGAACGCGTATGCGCTCCAGTCTCTCGAGAACCGGTGTGCCGGAGAGCGCTGGGGAGGATGTGTGTGCCATGCTCGGTACTACCGTATTGTGTGAACGTCGAACAGGAGTGTGGCAACGACGAAAACGTCGATCCACACGTGCTAGGTCAGTCCACGTCGCTTACGCAAGATCCATTCCATTACAATGATTGACACGAAGAGCAGCAAAGCCAACTTCGAATCCCAAATCGTTTCCGTGACATCGTCAGGGACGACAGTGTGTCGAGCCGGAATGCCACGTGCGAGCTCTGCCGCTTCCCAGGGGCGCACGACACTGCCGGCCGTCAGTGCAGCCAGGCGCTCCATCAGTTGCATGTTGGCTTCGGGCCGGGCATATTCAATCCGTCGTCGGGCAACTTCGACGCGCGTATTGATGATGGGGATGTCCAGAGCGTATTCGCCGGGCGAGAACCGGATCTCGAGCTGCCCGGTGCGCCGTGGCGTAAATGCGCCCTGGTAGTGGCGTGATCCCGGGCCCAGCCGGGTCAGGCGCAATTGGAAGCGCTCACTGTCGCCGGCGGCGACGATGTCGACATCGATCTGCTCAGGGAGCATGGCAGCGTGGTCCTGCTCCTCGAACGTCAGGTTGACCACAATGGGCTCGTGTGGACTGGCTTCGGTGCGGTCGGTGCGCAATACGACCCCGCGCGGAGTGGGGAACTTGCGCGTGTATGCCAGATGGCGAATGGCTTGTAGCCAGTAGGCATCGAAGAACGCCTCGCCATGGTTGCGCCGCCAGCGCCACGTATCATCAGAACCGTGAAACAACACCGTGCCGGCACCGTACCGTTTCAGGGCCACGATCGGGGTCGGCGGCTGCGTGGGGTCTTCTGTCGGACGCTCGAGCAATACTTCGGCCCCCGGCCGCGCCGCTCCGACGGGGCTGGTCCAGTACCACTCGGGCAGGCGTTCGAACAGTGTGTCGCCATCACCGGTGCCGAGGAGCAGCCGCAACACCGGGCTGTCTTCGCCGGCAGCGGTTGGCCGCGGCATGAAGGCGCTGCCCCCCATGCGTTCTTGAGGCAGGGCCGGCTCGACCGGAAGCAGGATCGACAGTGGTGTGTCCCGAATTCTGAGGGGCATGTGCACCTCACCGGCCAGCAGGCCCAGGCCACCCCCATCGCGGGCAACGAACTGCACGAGCAGTTCAAGCTGTGCATCGGTGATCCATCCGCCTTGTGGGTTGACATCGCCGAGAAGGACGACGTCGTAGTCGCGGAGTTCGTCAGCGGTTGCAGGAAACCGACGGATGGGCACATCCCCTTCCTGGGCGAATTGTTCATCGGCGCTGAGCAGCAGTGTGCTGAGTGCAATCGTGGGGTCACGCATCAGGGTGTTCTTCAAGTAGCGATAGTCATACCGCGGATAGCCTTCGACGTACAATACCTGCGCGCGGTTCTCGACGACCTTGATTTCCAGCTGGGCGACATTGTTGTCGAGGTCGCGCTCACTCTCGGCCGGGCGCGCCGCGAGGTGCAGGACCATGGCAGCGGCAATTGTCGGTTCAAAATTCAACTCCGCGGCCTGTTCACCAGTAGCCGTGACATGCACGGTGGTCGAAGCCAGCGTGGTATCGGTCTTGCCGTCGCGCAGGGTGATGTCAATCGGGGTGTCGGTCGGCAGGCCCGTCGTCCTGACGGTGAACTGGCATGCGATGCGGTCACCCACGTACGCGTTGGGCGTGGTCCGGACGTTCTCGACCGCAATGTCGACCGGCGGGCTGTCAGATCCGGTCAGGATAATGTGAATGGGCGTGTCACGGTCTGCACTCAGTTGACCCACCTGTTCCCAGCCGGTCGGTTGGGTGGGTTGTCCGTCACTGACTACGACGATCCCGGCAAGATGTGCATCGACACAGGCGTCGAAGACCTGACGAATCGAGCTGGCCACGTCGGTGGCCGCGCCGCTGGGCGCGCCCGCAGTCAACGGCGCGCTGTCTGCGGTCGGTGGCCAGCGCCGGATGATGGTGGCCGACGATGCCGTACTGGAGAAGCGGAAGAAACGCACCTGGTGATGCTCGAGGAGTTCCGGCAGCAGGGCGACGGATTGTGCCCCGACGAGTCCGTTGACGATATCCCATCGCGAACATCCAGCAGGCCCCGGGGTGCCTTGGCCATTACCGCCGGCGGCGAGCAGCCGCGTGAGTTCGGCCCACTGTGGGCTGTCGTAATGGTCGGTTTGACTCATGCTCGCGGAGTCATCGACCATGACGGCGATGATCGATGGTTCCTTGCGGTCTTGATGGTGGACGATCGCGGGTTCGCAGATCAGCATGATGATCAACACGATCAAGGCAGTACGACATCCGGCCATGACGAGACGTGCGACGAGTGGCCCACCCTCGCGACGATAGACTGTGGCGGCGAATGCAATGGCCCCGACTCCGATGATGAACCACAACCAGCTGTCGAGCGGTCGCAGCCACTGCAAGCTGAGACGGTCGGAGTGGAGTGAGACCTGGTCCAGATCCAGCAGCCAGGTCAGTATGTTGCGCAGGGCATCCATGGCTTACTTTCTGATCCGGCCGAACCACAGAGCGGCGAACGCTTCTGCGAACATCAGCAATAGTGCGCCGTAGATCAGCGTCGGCGCGAGGCCGGCCGCGGCCGTCCGGCCCAGCAGATTGAGATCACTTCGCGGCGCGACGATGTTCAACGGACAGCCCAATTGCCGCATGATCGCGGCGTCGTCCAGGCGCTGCAGGTTGCTTTCGGTGGAATCGGGGTTCACGGCAACCGGGCCTTCGGCGATCGGCCCTTCCAGTGTGTACCACCCGCTGTGCGTCACACCGTCGAAGGTAGAGTGGAAGCCGTCATCGAGTGCGGCGATGTGCGGGGTCAGCACCGTTCCGTCGGCCGCGCGCAATCGTGCCTCGGCTGCTGCGGCGGGGCTGCTCACAGCGGCCGGCGAGTGGACGGTGTGGCCGGCCGTGGTATTCCAGGATGGTGCGTTGGGCGGGGCCAGGTGACGGATCAGGGCCACGGTCAGCGTGACGAAGTCGCCCTTGGCCGGGAGGTTACTCCAATCCATGTTGGCAGAGGTCGTGACCACTACGGCGTGCCCGGCGCCGACGGTACGCGTCAGGATGGCCGGTGCGCCATTGTCGTAGGTCAAAAGGGCCGCGCTGGCGACCAGCCCATCCACTTCGGCCATGGTCATGTAGTTGTGCACGCCGACCAGGAACAATCCGCTCGATTCGCGGGCGGCAAAATAGGCATCGAGTGGCGCGCGCACCGAGCGTGGATCAAATCGGACTGCTGTTGCCGTACCGCTGTCGGAATGTGCCGGCTTCGCGAGCCTGCCCGGCAGCAGGCTGCTGGCAATCGTGTTGTAGTGTTCGACGTCAATCAGATCGCCCATGAACATCAGCAACCCGCGACCACCCTCGACCGCGGTATGCAGCCGTTGCCATTCCGCGGGAGCCAGCCGCCTGACGTTGCACAGGACGACGACGTCGAAATCAGCGAGGTCGATCCCGGGCAGTTCGTGTTCGGCGATGACCGTCGGCCTTAACAGCGTGTGCTGATCCGGGTGGATTTGTGGGGCCAACGCAGTGGACAGGTAGCCCGCCTGGCCGTCGAGAGCTCTGGCACCGGGTTTGCCGTCCACGATCAGGATGGGAATGTGTTCTCTGACCTGGACCACGAGGCGACCGATGTCGTCACCCGCGAGCCCGTCCCCGTCTCCGGCATCGGCGAGAGTGCATTCAATGGTGTGCAGACCGGGGACATCGAACTCCACGGTGGTTTCGGCCGTGTGGCGACCCGCCGGGTCGAGGGCGGGGATGGTGTGCTGACCGATCACACGGCCGTCGATGGCCAGGGCCATGCGGCGTTCGGCCGAGCGTTGCGGCCCGTGGTTGGTGACGGCGCCTGATATCCGCACCGGGTACCCGGCGCCGACCATGCGCGGCGTGGCGTGCACGGCGCTGACCGATTGATTGGCCCAGGGGGTTTGGGGCAGTGGGTAGAGCGTCAGCGTTGCGGCGCGGGACACCGTATCGGCCAACGATTGCAGGGAGCGATCAACGTCCGCGCCGGCGACCGGCGTACCGAAGAGTCCGGGGGTGAAGTCACTGAAGACGTGCACCGTACGGTCCAGCGCGGGGGTCGCCGGGTCATCGAGGATCGCCATGACGGCAGAGAGTGCGCCGCTCAGGTCACCCCGCGTATCCTGGGGCGTGATCTGCTCGAGCAGCTGCCGGGCCCGCGTCCGCGTGCGCGAAGGATCGGCATTGAGCAGTCGTGCTGGATAGGACATCGTGATCACGCTGACCGGATCGCCGTCCGCGAGGTTGTCCAGCAGGGCCCGGGCGGCCGTGAGGTGCCGCGTCAGGCCGCTGACCTGTGGCGTACGGTGTACGGCTGGAGCGGACAGACTCAGCGAGTTGTCGATCACGATGATATGGTGCTGGTGCCGGCCGATGAGTGGGGCGGCGTGGCCGGCGCTGAAGTGCGGTCGGGCCATGGCCAGCGGAACGATGAGAATCAACAGCGTGCGCAAGGCGAGCAGGAGCCACTGCTCCAGGCGCGTTCGCCGGATGCTCTTGCGGTTGGCCGCCAGCAAGAAGCGCATCGCGGCCCACGGGATTTCGCGATGCCGTTGTCGATTGAGCAGGTGGATCAACAGCGGAATGGCGGCGGCGGCGAGCGCCAGCCAGGCGAACAGCGGATTGCCAAAAACGGCGCCGGTCATCGCGTGTGGGCCTACCTCATCCCCGCGCTGCGCGTCGCGAGATAGGTACTCAGGGCGACATCGAGCGGGTCGTCCGTGTTGTACATTTCATAATCAAGATGGAGTTCCCGGCACGCCCGCCGCAGATTGGCGTTGAACTGCGTGACCTCGTGCAGGTAACGCTCGCGCAGCGCGCGCGGCTCACACAGCAGTTGGCCGGTCTCTTCGAGTCCGCGAAAACGGGTGGGGCCTCGAAACGGGAACGTCAGCTCTGCCGGATCCATGATGTGGCACAGGATGATCTCGTTCTTGCGGTAGCGCAGTCGCTTGAGCCCTTTGCGGATATCAGACAGATCGCCCAGACAGTCGCTCAGCAGGATAACCAGGCTGCGGTGCTTCAGCCGATCGGCGAGTTCGTCCATGATCTTGAGAAGCGAAGTCTTGGTCGGGCCGGTGCTGCCTTCGAGCTCGTGAATGACCGTTTTCCATTGCGCCGGGTGGTTGTTCGGCCGCACGTAACGGGTCAGCTGATCGTCGAACAGCGCCAAACCCACGGCATCGTGCTGACGGAGTGCCAGGTAGGCGAGCGAGGCGGCAATCGAGATGGCGTAATCGTGTTTGCTCATCGGGGCCCACGGTGAGCGGTAGGTCATTGACTCCGAACAATCGACGACGAGCACGCACACGAGGTTGGTTTCTTCCTCGTATTGCTTGATGTAGTACTTGTTGGTCCGGCCGAAGACTTTCCAGTCGATGTGGCGGGTGTCATCACCTTGCGTGTATTGCCGGTGCTCGGCAAACTCGATGGAGAACCCGCGATGTGGAGAGCGATGCAAGCCGCTGATGAACCCTTCGACAACCAGTCGGGCCCGAAGATCGAGCGCACTGATCCGCGCCAGTGTCTTTGGGTCAAGGTACTTGCGGTAGTCACGGGCCTTGAGGTTCCCGGCCGGACCGGGCAGATCGGGATGGGGGGCGCTGTCTGGTCCGGACGGCATCAGAGGTCTGCGGTGCATGGTCTACCTGTATTCGTGACTGCGCTGCTTCAGCTCTGGCTGAACACGCGTTTGTTCATCGGATCATCAAGAGGTGACTCGTTTTCTCGAGGAACATCCCGGATCAACCAGTCGATGATCTGGTCGGAGCGTATGCCTTCTGCTTCCGCGTTGAAATTGGTGATGATGCGGTGACGCAGCACTGGATGGGCCACCTGGCGGATATCCTCGGTGGACACATAGTAGCGGCCGTTGAGCGCCGCTCGGGCTTTGCCGGCCAGGACGAGGAATTGTGAGGCCCGCGGTCCGGCGCCCCACTCGACGTAGTCCTTGACGAATTGCGGCGCTGATTGATCGTTCGGTCTCGTCCACCGCGCGAATTTCATTGCGTATCGGATGATGTAATCCGCACAGGGCACACGTCGGACCGTATCCTGTAACTGCAGGATATCGCGGGCCGACAGGACGTACTCGACCTGTGGCTGCGACGGTGTCGTCGTCAGCTTCACGATCTCGAATTCTTCCTGCTCGGAGGGGTAAGCCACGTGGATCTTGAACATGAAGCGATCCAGCTGGGCTTCCGGCAGCGGGTATGTACCTTCCTGCTCGATGGGGTTCTGAGTCGCCAGGACAAAGAAGGGCTGCGGGAGCCGGTGCTGGAATCCGCCCGCCGAGACCTGGTTCTCCTGCATGGCTTCGAGCAGGGCGGCCTGGGTCTTCGGGGGCGTGCGGTTGATCTCATCCGCGAGCACGGCGTTGGCGAAGATCGGGCCTTTCATGAAGCGGAGCTGACGGGCGCCCGTCGAACGGTCTTCTTCGATGACCTCGGTCCCGGTGATGTCCGACGGCATGAGGTCGGGCGTGAACTGGATCCGGGAGAAGCTCAGTGACAGGGCCCGGCTGAGCGTGCTGATCAGCAGGGTCTTGGCCAGTCCGGGAACGCCCTCGAGGATACAGTGGCCCTTGCAGAACAAGGTGATGAGTAATTCCTCGGACACGCGCTCCTGCCCGACGATGATCTTCCCGAGTTGTTCGCGGATCTGCTGGAACGACGTGGTCAGCTTCTCGATGGCACCCAGTTCGGACTGGGTGGTCGCCGGTTGGGGATTGGGCTCGGTGGCCATGGAGAAGAATCCTTTCAAATTGGCCCATGCTGCTGTGTTCGCGGGCGATTTTAACGGCCCGACTACCATAATGATAGCGCTTCCGCCGGCCACTTGCGGCCGGTGCCCCCGAGCCCTAATCCATTGACATGTTTTGGATTACGGTATAAAAGAGTCCGTTCTACGCAGCTCGGTAATCCCGGTTTGTCACAGTAAGGATTCGGTTGGATGAGACGGCCCTACGTCGTTGGCAACTGGAAGATGAATCATACGCTCGTGCCCGCCCGCAGCGTGGTCCGCGCGCTGCGCGAACGCCTGCCGGCGCAAGGTGGCCCGGTCGATGTAGGGATCGCGCCATCTTATGTCCTGCTGATGCCGATGTGCAAAGAAGTCGATGGTACATCGATCCGCCTGGGCGGCCAGAATATGTACCACGCGCACGACGGTGCCTTCACCGGGGAAGTCGCGCCCGACATGCTGCTCGACGCCGGCTGCAGCTTCGTGATCATCGGTCACAGCGAGCGTCGCCAGGTGTTCAACGAACCGGCGGCCATGCTGAGCCGCAAGGTGGCGATGGCCATCGAGACCGGCCTCGATGTCATTTATTGCATAGGCGAGACGCTCGAGCAACGCGAGGCGGGTCAGACCACCGATGTCCTGCTCGAGCAGTTGGCTGATGTACTGCCTGCTGATCTCGCCTGGGAACGTTTGACCATCGCGTACGAACCCGTTTGGGCGATCGGCACGGGCCGCACGGCCACTTCCGATCAGGCCCAGGAAGCGCACGCAGTGATTCGCCAGTGGCTTGGTCAGCACTTCGGTGCGGCGGCCGCTGAAGCGATTCGTATTCAATACGGCGGAAGTGTCAAACCCGGCAATGCCGCCGAACTGCTGGCCCAGCCCGATGTCGATGGAGCATTGGTCGGGGGCGCCAGCCTCGTTGCAGAAGATTTTGCGGCCATAATCGAAGCCGCCCCGGTAACCTGTTGAAGATCGACCACTTGTCCAGACAACGTTCGTTCGAGTAGAGGTGTAGCGATGACTTGGCCCCAGATTTTCGTAATGATCGCCTTCGTGGCGGTGTGCTTCTTCCTGATCGTGATCATTCTGTTGCAAAAGGGCCGCGGTGGCGGCCTGGCTGGTGCATTTGGTGGTACGAGCGGGAGCGCGTTCGGCGCCAAGACGGGTGATGTGTTCACCTGGATCACCGTGGCGTTTGCAGGCGGATACCTCTTTCTCGCGGTGCTTGGTAACTTCACCTTCCGTCCGAACATCGTTGCGGCACCTACAGCGACGGTGGGACCCGTCGGTGGCATCAACGTTCCGGTGACCCCGGCCGCGCCCGCCGGTGAGACCCCGGTGACCGATGGCCCGGTCCTGATCGAGACATCGGACGGCGAGGCGATCGAGGTGACCCCGGGTGTGCCCATCGAGGTGACGCCCGGCGCGGAAGGGTCCGACAACCTGCCGATCCAGATTGTTCCGCGCACGCCTGGCGATGAGGGCGATGAAGTCAAGGATATCGACTCATCCGAAGAGCTCGGGGACGGTGGAACGGGCGAAGTCGATGACTCAGCCGACACCCCTCCGCCAATCGACGAACCGCAGTCTGACGATGGCGGCGGCCGTTGAGTACAGTCAAGTGCCGGCGTAACGAGCACGAACGCATATGATTACTTCGATGACCGGCTACGGAGACGCGGAGTCGACGTGTGATCAAGTCGATTACGTCGTCGAAATCCGTAGTGTCAACCACCGATACTTCAAGTCGGCGATCAAGGTTCCTGAATTCCTGCAGCGCTTCGAGTCCGAAATCGAAGGCCTGCTGCGCGGCCGCCTGCTTCGGGGCAGTATCAATTATCTATTGCGCGCCCGTCCCGCCGTGGGCGCGGTCGACACTCAGATCAACACCGCCGTGCTGCGATCGTATGTCGAGAAACTGGCCCCGCTGACCGCCACGCCCGGGGTCGTTCTCGATGTTGCAGCCCTCCTGAGTACCACCGGCGCCTTCACGCCGCCACAGATCGACGCCGACGGCCGGCAACGCGTCTGGGAGACCATTCAGACCCTGACCATCGAGGCGGTCGACAAGTTGCTGGTCATGCGCGCCGAGGAGGGACGGGCCCTGCACAAGGACCTGGTCGAACAGGGCAGCGAGCTGCGTCGCCTCAGCGAGGTCACCGAGATCCGGGCCCCCCTGGTCATCAAAGAGTACCAACAGCGCCTGCACACGCGCATTCAACAACTGCTTGCCGATTCTCAACTCGATGCCGACGAGAGTAGCCTCCTGCGTGAGTGTGCTGTCTTTGCGGAACGGTGTGATATTACTGAAGAGCTCATCCGCGTACGCAGCCATCTCGATCAGTTCGCCAAGCTGTGTTCGAGCAAAGAACGTGCCGGCCGCAAGCTCGACTTCGTCGCTCAGGAGATGCTTCGCGAAGTCAATACGATCGGCAGCAAGGCCAATGATGCCGAGATTGCACGCTCCGTGGTCGAAATGAAAGCGTGTGTCGACCGCATCAAGGAACAGGTCCAGAACGTCGAGTGACGCGCTCAGCGTGGCTCGAATCATCCCTCCAAGTCATGAAGTTCGTGCCGGCGCTGTTGACTCAGCGTCATGCGGACATATGCTGTAGCGATTGCTCATGCAGCAATCGCTGTCACGGTTTCCCGTGATTTTCTCGACTGCTGAAGAACGGATTCATAGCGCAGAGCCGTACCATGGCCCAAGGTAAGCTCATCGTCATCAGTGGCCCGTCTGGGGTCGGCAAGACGTCGATCTGCAAGCAGCTGCTCGAACGTTTGCCCAACGCGCGGTGGAGCGTGTCGGCCACTACGCGGGCGCTGCGCGGCGGCGAGATCGACGGTGAGAGCTACTTCTTCTTGACACGTGAAGAGTTTCTGCGGCGTAAAGATGCCGGGAAGTTTCTCGAGACTGCCGAGTACCTTGGCGAGTTGTATGGCACCCCGGAAGGCCCCATTCGCGATGCCATCGCCAATGGCCAGTACATCGTCCTGGAGATCGAAGTCCAGGGCGGACGTCAGGTCGCCGAGCGCATTCCCGAATCACTGCGCATTTTCGTCCTGCCCCCCACCATGCAAACGCTGTCCGCACGATTGGCTGGCCGCAAGACTGAATCGGCCGTGCTTCAGGAGCGCCGCCTGGCCGAGGCCGACGGGGAGATCGGTTTCGCGCGTGACAGTGACTGCTACACCCATTTCGTAACCAACGATGACCTCGATATGACCGTCGACGAAATCATTCGGATCCTGGATCACGGAAAATAGGGCCGATTGGTCTGCTTTCTGCTCTCCTTCCCCTGCGCTTCCTCGGGTGGTCACTGACGGGGAACACAGTTCATGTGCGCTCGACCAGATCCACAACCCGCTCGGCGACGTCGTGTTTCGTTCCGGTGAACGGTGGCTGCCAGCCTCCGTTGCGCGACAGCACCCGAACGCTGACGGTGTCGGCACCGACGTTGGCCAGGCCGTTGAGCACGATGTGGTCGCAGTTCTTGGCCGCGAGTTTGCGCTCGGCGTGGTACTCGGCTTCGTGGTCGTTCATGGCGAAGCCGATGAGAATGCGATCGTCCTTGATGCGTCCGAGGGTGGCTGCAATATCCTCGGTGGGTTGCAGGGCGATGGTGAACGTGTCCTGGCGCTTGGCCAGTTTGTGCGGCAGCCGCTCGGGGGGGCGGTAGTCGCAGACCGCCGCGGTCATGATCGCCGCGCAGCAGCGTGGAAATGCAGCCTTGCATGCCGCAGCCATCTCGGCGGCCGAGGTGACCTGGATCGCGCGGACGTTGGTCGGGGCGGTGATCTGCACCGGACCGGACACGAGCACGACATCGTAGCCGCGTCGCGCCGCGACCTCGGCAATGGCGTATCCCTGCTTACCGGTTGACGGGTTCGAGATGAACCGCACGCTGTCGAAGTATTCGCGCGTTGGTCCGGCGGTGACGAGAATCGTCCGTCGCACGGTGGAATCATCCGCGGGTGGAGTGGAATTCAGCGGCATGGTCTTACTCGATGCGGCGGCGAGGGAATTGTCCAGAGCCGCGGTTAACGGTTGTCGCCGATGCTATTGTAGTGCGTGTGCCGGATCTGCGCACCGCCATGCACGCGCGGGTGGCACGGGATGGGCGACGGTAACCACCTGGCCAGGCGCTGCTCATGATCCGGAGGCATCCTCGGGCTCGAGGCGGATCCGGTCCTTGATCTTCGAGGGGTGCAGCAACAGTGGTGCGATGAAGTCCCTGTTCCATTCGTATACCGAGATGCCGCGGTGGCCGCCGAGGTGTCCACTGAACAGCATATCGAGTGTCCACTCACGCTGTTCGAAGCGGGCGTGCAACTCGGGATCGGGGAGGGCGTGCTCGACATCGAAACCCTGCTGGCCAGCCGATGGAACATGTTTGCGATCGATCGTTCCGAAGAACATCGTGCCCGCGCCGAGGATGAGCCGGTCGGATTCACAGTAGAAGTTGAGCAGCTTGCCATCGACCTGCTGCAGGCAGCGGGTCAGATCGTACTCCGGGCTGATGGCCGCCTGGACCAGGAGCACGTTGCGCAAGCGGACCTCGGGCGGCAGCGCCTCGGCGACCATAGGCGCCATACCGCCTCCGCCCGAGTAGCCGACCACGTCGATGGGGCGGCCCGGGTGTGCGACGGCGTAGGTCGCGATACGTTGGGCGATCTCGGCGGCCGCCGCGCGGTTGGCCTCGGCGGCCTGGAGGTTCTCGAGCGGTGTGTCTCCATGCCAGTTGTAGACTTCGATGGCCGAATCGACACCGCCGTCGCGCAGGCCGAGATAGGCGCGTCTGAAGTGCGGGCGACCGTTGATGCCCGGGATGACCCACACGAGCCCGCGGTCGAGTTCCGCCGGCCTGGGAGCGTACGGCCGCCAGCACCCGAGCAGGAACAGCAGGACGCTTGCAACCAAGAGGACGATGTGCTTCACCTGAACCTCCAGCATGAAAACTCTGACTGTCGCGGATTCAAGGGATGGCTATCTGGCTGACTTCCTGCGGTGGAATCGCGGCGCTCAACAACGGAGCGACGACCTCGCGGTTCCACTTGTAGAAGGCAATGCCCATGTGCCCGCCGATGTGGCCGGTCGACAGCATGTCGAATGACCACTTGCGCTGCGTGAATCGTTCGCGTAGCTCCGGATCCGGCAATGCCGTGTTGATGTCGAAACCCACTTGTCCGGCAGAGGCAACGAACTTGCGGTCGATCGTGCCGAATACGACTGTGCCAGCACCGAGAATCAGGCGGTCGGACGAACAATACAGGTTGACGATCTGGCCATCAACGCGCTGGGCACAGGGTGTCAGATCATAGCCGGGGCTCAAGGCCGGTTGAACGAGGATGACATTGCGCAGGTAAACAGTCCGCGGCAGGGCCGCTGCGATCATCGGTGCGAGGCCGCCACCGCCAGAATAGCCGACCAGATCGATCGGGCGGCCCGGATAGTGTTGCGCGTAGTCGGAGATGTGCACTGCGATCTCACGTGCCGCCTGAAAGTTGGCTTCCTCCGACTGCAGGTTTTCGAGTGGGGTGGAGCCGTGCCAGTCGTAGACCTCGATGGCCGCGTCGACCCCCCCATCGCGCAGCCCCCGGTAGGCATCTTTGAAGTACGGGCGACCGTTGATTCCGGGCAGCATCCACACCAGGCCGCGCTCGAACTCAGCCGAAGTCGGTGATTGTGGCGTCCAGCAGCCGGCCATCAGGCCCAGCCCCACAGCGCCCAGTGTCGCGATCCGCGTCATCCTGCCCCCCCCGTCAGCGGGTCGGGTATACCGACCGCTTCGAAAGCCTCGTGTCGTTCGCAGCATGCGCCGCACAGTCCGCACGGTTGATCCGCGCCCTCGTAGCACGTCCAGGTCAGGGCGTAGGGTGTTTCCAGTTCGCAGCCCCGCCGCGCGATGGCCCCTTTGTCGAGGCCGATGAACGGGGTCACCAGTTCGACGTCTTGCCAGTCGCACAGCGACAACGCCTGCCGCATGGCTTCGACGAATGCCGCTCGGCAGTCGGGATAGATCGCGTGATCGCCGGCATGCGCCCCGTAGGCCACGCCGTTCGCGTGCACGGCCACGGCCCATCCGGCGGCCACGGCCAGCAGAATCATGTTGCGATTGGGCACGACGGTCAGCTTCATGTTTTCTTCGGAATAGTGTCCGTGGGGCACAGCGATCGTTCGATCGGTCTGGCTCGAGCCGGCCAACAACGGCCCGAGGCCCGCCAGATCCGCGATGCGGTGCTCGCCCATGCCGTCGCCAAAGAGCGTCCGCATGTGTGCTACGAATGACGCTGCCGCGTCGATTTCGCGCCGGTGGCGTTGCCCATAGTCGATAGTCAAGGCATGGCAGGTCGCGCCACCCTCGAGCAGGTCGTGCAACAGCGTGGCGGAATCCATCCCGCCGCTGAAGATGACCACGTAGGTGCTCATGGGCCGTTCTCTGCCCGGGGCGGAGCGCTGCGCAGCTGGGTGGCAATGGCTGCTGTGAGCGCGTCGGGCTCGGGCAGGCGTCCGGCGCCTTCAGTGCGACAGGCCAACCAGCCTGTCTCGGGTTCAATGATCATGACCCCGCGGCTGCGCAGGATTTCGACGTTGTGCGAAACTGCGGGATGTGCCCACATGCGCGTGTTCATCGCCGGCGCAAACATCACGGGACAGTCGGCGCTGAGAATCATCGTGCTGACGAGGTCGTCGGCGATGCCGCACGCAGCTTTGGCCAGGATGTTGGCCGTGGCCGGTGCGAGAACCACGAGGTCGGCAGTTTCCGAGAGCTGGATATGCTGCTGGCCAGAGTAGCCCGGGGTGCGCCACATCGAAGTGAAAACGCGTCGTCCGGTCAGGGCCTGAAAGGTCTGTGGTCCGACGAAGCGCCGCGCGGATCGCGTCATGGACACTTGTATGCCGGCGCCGCGCTGGACGAGGTCGGATACCACGGTGCAGACTTTGTAGGCGGCGATCCCCCCGCACACGCCGAGGAGCACCTCATAGCGGGCCAGGTCATCGGCCACGGGTCATTCCTCTTCGGGGGTCATTTCGGCGTGGGTGTCGTCGATGATGACCTTGCCTTCTTTGACCTCGCGAATCACGACTTCGAGATCGCTGAGGCCTTCGGGATCGACCATGGGGCGGGCGCCGAGCAGGATCTGACGCCACCGGGTCTGGATGACGGCTGTCAGCTTGAAGCGGCCACCGAAACGGTTGATCAGCTCGTCGTCTTTGAGATCAGTAATCATCAGTCGGGGCTCCAGGTCAACAGGGGCAAATGGGGAATACGAATCGAGTAGTATATCCCGCTTGATGGCAATTGATCAACAGCAGCGCCTGGAGGACTGACATGCTCATCGAGCTCTTATGCACTGTGGCCCTGGCGGTGGCCGACGGACCGCTCACCCTCACGCACGACGAGGCCGACGCTCTGGCCGCACAGAACTGGGTCGATATGCATCTGCCCGAACTCGTTGCGACCTATCAGGACATCCATGCCCATCCCGAGCTGTCGGGGCAGGAGGCCCGAACCGCGGGTCTCGTTGCCGCTCGATTGCGGCAGGCGGGCTATGCGGTGACGGCGGGCGTGGGCGGACATGGTGTGGTCGGCGTGCTGGCCAACGGTCAGGGTCCGACCGTGCTGGTTCGAGGGGATATGGATGCGCTGCCGATCGTCGAGCAGACCGGTCTGCCTTACGCCAGCACCGTCGTCGTGGACCACGGTGGGCAACAGGTCGGGGTCATGCACGCATGTGGCCATGACATCCACACGACGGCACTCATCGGGACCGGTCAGTTTCTGGCCACGCACAAGTCCGCATGGTCCGGAACGCTCGTCCTCGTGGCCCAGCCCGCCGAGGAGATTGGTCAGGGCGCCCAGCGCATGATTGCCGACGGCCTGTTCGAGCGTTTTCCACGCCCGGACTATTGCGTGAGTCTGCATGTCAAACATGACATGCCGGCGGGGACTATCGGGTGGGCGTCCGGATGGGCTTTCGCCAATGTCGATTCGGTCGACGTGACCCTGTTCGGCCCGGGTGGGCATGGTGCGCGCCCGCATGAAGCAGCCGATCCGGTCGTGGCGGCGGCACATCTGGTGAGTGCACTGCAAACGCTGGTCAGCCGCCGCATCGATCCTACGGAGCAGGCGGTGGTGACGGTGGGCTCGATTCACGGCGGGACCAAGCACAATATCATCGCGTCCGAAGTGACACTTCAGCTGACCGTGCGGTCTTACAGCGATGCCGTGCGGACCCAGTTGCTCGCTGGCATTCGCCAGTTGGCCATCGACACGGCCCGCACGTTCCAGTGCCCGCGCGAACCCCATGTCATTGTGCGAGATGAGCACACCCCATCGTCCTACAACGATCCCGAGCTGGGCGCCGTCGCGGCGGCCATGTTCGAACGGGTGTATGGTGCAGAACACGTCGTGCGGATCAGTGCTGAAATGATCGGTGAGGACTTCGGGTGCTACGCCCGCCATCTGGGGGTGCCCGGGTTCATGTTTCGTGTGGGGGCAGTCAGTAAGGCTGCCTGCGAAACCAGTCTGGTCACCGGTGTGCGGCTTCCGGGGCTGCACACCAGCCGTTTTGCCCCGGTTGCGGATCGGACCTTGGATACATCTATTACTGCGATCTCGAATCTCGTTCTCGGCCTCATGGACTGACGCCGCCCGCTCTGACCGCGTCTCGCGGGTGCCGAACAGCGGCACGGGAACTCAAAATGTTGCCCTGCAATCTATTATATATTCACTCCGCATGTTCGCGGAATTGGGCAATTTGGGCTGTAAGAATCTCGCCAGGCGCGCAATAGAGTCAGTGGACCGTGACGATTGTCACGTGAGTTCAGCCGCAGGCACCCGGTTCATACCGAACTGTCTGGCGGAAGCAGCCTTGGGGGATGGGGCCGTCGAATGGCGCAGGCCCCGCACCCGAGACAAGGCATTCGAGCCGTTGGCTTTAGCCGCTATCACTACTGGAAACTCACAAGGCCTGTCGCTTTCATTGTCGGACCATCATGGATGGATGATGTCCGGCACAGGCTTGCGAGAGGTAAATGGGACTCAAGAGCCCTGTAAAGTCGAGTCGATATGCAGGAGGCAGAACAAAGGTGTAGCGATCTTCCGTTTGCGGCATGGTGCCGTGCGCGGATGCGGTGGAATTCGAAGTGGATTGCGGTTGACAGGTCAACCGCAGTTCGTACAATCCGCCGCGATACTAAGCTGTCTCCCATTCTTCTGGAGGCCGTACCTTAGTTCGAGCAGCGTGAGTCTTGCATGGCGCGTGCATAACTCATTCGGCTGCACAAAACACAGAATCGACACGAGAACAATCACAGACAACGTGTCCATCCCGTCGCTGTGTGTCACGTCACAACAATCGTGACGAATGTATAGCCGTTTAGAGATTTCAAAATTTTTTGAACTGAAGTTCACACGACATTCTCATCCACTGGAGGAAACAAATGCAAAACCGAACTCTCAAGAACATGACAAGGATTGGCGCGTTCGGCGTCATGACAGCCTTGTCGCTGGGCCTGATTGCCGGATGTCCCGGCACGCCCAACGCGCTGACCCTGACTCTCAGTGGCTGCCCGGAAGGCAACGTGATCGCAGGCAATTCTTTCACGCTGACTGCGACCGTGCTCGACTCCGATGGGAACGATGTCAGCGCCACCTCGACGTACACCGCGACGGCCGCGGGTGCGAGTTTCATGCTGGGTGTCGTCACCCAGGAGAATCAGATCGAGATCACCATCCCGGCCGAAGCTGCCGCCCAGACGCTTAACATCAGCGTGCAGGCCAGTTTCGGTGCTGCCGGTGAAGAGCAGACGAGCAACACCGAGATGTGCTCGGTGACCATCGAAGCCAACCCGTGTGGCGCCGAAGGCGATCCGTGCGACGATCAGGATCCCTGCACCGAAGACGATGCCTGCACGGCCGACTTCGTCTGCGAGGGTACCCCGATCGATTGCGACGACATGAACGAATGCACTGACGACAGCTGCGACAGTGCGACCGGCGAGTGCGTCAACGCGAACAACACGAACCCGTGTGACGATGGCGACGCCTGCACCGAAAACGACACCTGTGCCGATGGCGCATGTGCCGGTGAAGATGTCATGTGCGAAGATGGCGAAGTCTGCGATCCGAACTCGGGCGACTGTGTCTCCGTGTGCGAGACGGCCGACGATTGCGATGATGACAACGAGTGCACCGATGACGCCTGCGAGATCAACGAAGGCGTTGGTGTCTGCGTCAACGCCCCGATCGATCCGGACATGGAATGCGACGACGGCGATGCCTGCACGCAGAACACCTGCGATCCGACGGACGGCTGCCAGAATCCGCCGGTCGAGTGTCCTGGCGACCAGACCTGCGTCGATGGCGAATGCACCGACGCTCCGCCGTGTACCGAAGACGCCCAGTGTGATGATGGCGTGTTCTGCAACGGTGCCGAGGTCTGTGTCGACGAGGTGTGCCAGGCGGGTGCCGATCCCTGTGGCGACACCATGTGCACCTGTGAAGGCGAAGATCAGGAAGCCATCTGCGAAGAGGGCGACGACTCGGCCGTGTGCAGTTGTCCGGAATGTCCCGAGATTCTGTTCACGCTCGGCCAGGATAACCTGGCAGGGTCGACCGGTGACGACATCTTCTCGGCACCGCTGCAGTTCAATGCCGCGACCGGTACCCAGGTCGCGACGCTGCAGACCGGCGACATGGCCAACGGCCTTGCCGGCACCGATCTGCTCAACGCTTCGTTCACGGGTGGTGAAGCCCCGACGCCGGGTCTCCAGGGTATCGAGGACATCCGCCTGAGCAACTTCGGGCCTACGCCTGCTGCTGCAGGTACCAACACGGCTGCCTCGCTGGTCACCCTCAACGGGACCAACGTCACCGGTGCGAGCTCGATCACTTCGGTCAACAGTACCGACGACATCACCGTCAGCGGCCTTCAGGCCCTGGTGAACTTCGGTATGACGAACGTTCAGAATGCAGCCGTCGACATGGCGATCTCGTTCGCTCAGGCGTCTGTCACCTCCGGTTCGGCTGATCAGATCAGCTTCACCGTTGGCTCGACCGTCGGCGACGGCATCATCGTCGTTCCGGCTGGCGTCAACAATGGTATCGAAGTCCTCGACGTGATCAGCAGCGGTGGGGCGCTCAACACCATCACCGCCATCCGTCACGTACAGAACGACGGTACGCCGAACACGTTCCTCGACAACCCGGTCGCGACGAGCCTCACGACCTGTAACTTCAGTGGTCCCGCGGCACTCGAAAGCCGCATTCTGCCGAACAGCGTCCTGACCTTCGATGGTTCGGGCATGGCCGGCAACTGGACGCTGGGTTCAGGCGACGGGTCCGCTGCGAATCCGTACGTCGCGTTCCACGCTGCCAACCAGAGCATCAACACGATCACCGGTGGTAACGGTGATGACATGCTGATCTTCGGCAACCAGCTGACCGACGCGGATGCGGCCGATGGTGGCGAGTTCATCGACGGTGGTGCCGGTACCGACACCCTGCAGGCGACGCTGGCAGCAAACATTGCTGCTGTCGCTCCGTTCCTGAGCATCGAGAACCTCAACCTCAATGCGACCGGTGGTGCCCGCAGCATCAACCTGACGGGCGTCAGTGGCATCATGGGCGTGACGGTCGACGGTGCTGCAGGTGGTGTCCAGGCGGATGCGATCACGCTGCTCAATATCTCTGGCTCACCGTTGCCGGGTGTCACCTTCCGTGGTGACGGGACCCAGGCTGGCCAGGGCTATGATCCGCTCAACTACACCGCAACGGGTGTGGGTGGAACCGGCGACACGCTGGCGATCTCGGTGAACAACCGTGGCACCGCGCTCAATCAGACCGGTACGGCCAATGTTCACGCGGTTGGCGCCATCACTGGCAACAACCTCGAGATCTTCACCCTCGACGTCCAGGATGGTCCGGCGACGTTCAACAACATCACCGGCAGCACGATGTCGACCTGCACGGCCACTGCCGTGAGCAACGTTGTTCTGGGTACCGTGGGCACCGGTGGTGTCGGCAGCACCCTGACGTCGCTCAACTTCGCAGGCGTCGTGGGTAACCTGACGGGTACCTTCAACGATTGTGCGAACGGCGTGTCGATCACGGGTGCGGCTGGCAATGACAGCATCACCGTGGCCAACAGTGCCGCGATGACCAGCTCGGTCATCAACACCGGCAATGGCGATGACACCCTCATCAGCCAGGACCTCGACAGCCAGGATGTCATCAGCAGTGGTGCTGGTGCCGACATGATCACCCCGGCCGGCGGCAACGATGTCGTGACGCCAGGTGATGGCAACGACGTCGTCATCTTCACCTCGACCATCGGTGGTGCTCCGGCAAACAGCGATGGTGCGGACCAGATCTCCGGCTTCTCGATCGGCGACATCCTGCGCTTCGGTGCGGCCCCGCCGGCTCTGGCGAATGGTGTCGCAGGTGCAGACAACATGACCGTGATCGGTAACAACGGTACCGACACGACGGTCATCGTCGATCTGGACACCGGTGGTGGTACCAGCTTCCTGACCATCACCCTGACGGGCGTGACGTTGACCTCGGCCAACTTCACGATCCAGAACACGACCGACATCGCCCGGACCAGCTAAGGTCCTGACGACTCGATCGTAAGTAGAGTTTGATGCCCGGCGGACCCATGTGGTCCGCCGGGCTTTTTTGTGCACCTGCGCTGGCAGGCCCTCCATTGATGCCCGTGCCATAGGGGCGATGACCCGTCCGCGGTTCCGTCACAGGGCGCCGCGCGTGGCTGGAACTGCCGTGTATTCCGTAACCTGCAGCAGGTCAGCGAAACGACACGCCACCGTGGAGCGAGTTATCAGAAGAGTCTTATTGGGTTTTTCGGGTTGCGTGGCGTAAGAATTATCCCGGTGGCGCAATTGCCGTTGTGGAAGGGGAGTGGTGGCAGGCGACACGGTCATTCGCGTCGTGACGCGGCGGGGAACGACCCGGCATCGCCGAGCCGCATTGGGGTTCTCAGTTACTCAACCTGGAGGTGGCATCATGAAGATGCACAACGGAGATTGTACGCGCAGAGTGTTGCGGTGGATTGCGGCCGGTATGGCGGCGACGATGGTGGGCATGGCGCCCGGGTGCGGAGGAAACGGTGGTGGTAGTCTGGAGTTGGCACTCAGCGGCTGTCCGGGCGATGCGATCATCGCGGGAAATTCGTTCTCGCTGACAGCCATGGTACTCGATGCCGACGGCAACGACGTCAGCAATACCGCAACTTATACCGTGACTGCCAGTGGCGCCACCTTCCAGCTGGGCGTCGTGACCCAGCAGAACTTGATCGAGATCACCATTCCGGCCGACGCGGTGGCCCAGACGGTGACGATCAACATCACGGCCAGCCTCGTGGATGACACCAGTGGGACCGAATCGTGTGCTGTGCGCCTCGAGGCCAACCCCTGTGGCGCCGAGGGCGCTGCGTGTGACGACCAGGACCCCTGCACGGCAGATGATATGTGCAGTGCCGATTTCGAGTGTGTCGGTACGCCGATCGATTGTGACGACGGCAACGCGTGTACTGACGATAGCTGCGATCCGGTGGACGGCATGTGCATCAATGAACCGAACACCGATTCGTGTGACGACGGTGATGCATGTACCGAAAACGACAGTTGTGCCGACGGTGAATGCGCCGGCGAGGAAATCATGTGCCCGGATGGCGAGGCGTGCCTGGACGGCGATTGCGTGGCCGAATGCATCACGGCGGACGACTGCGACGACCTCGATGCGTGCACGGATGACGCCTGTGTCGATGGCCTGTGCAGCAACAGTCCGATTGATCCGGCGCTGTGCGACGATGACGACGCGTGTACCGAGGATTCGTGTGATGCGGACAATGGCTGCGTGAACGAGCCGGTCGTGTGTGACGATGGCTTCGCCTGCAGCCCGGACAGCGGTGAATGCGAAGAGGCATCGTGCATCGAGGATACCGATTGCGACGATGGCGAGTTTTGCAACGGCCTGGAAAGCTGCCTGGACGGCATCTGTGTCGCGGGGACCGATCCGTGTGCCGATGCCATGTGTAGCGAGGGTGATCCGGAGTGCCTCGAGGGTGACGACGCGGCCATTTGCGCCTGTCCACCGGTGGAGGAACCGTTCGAGTTTACACTCGGCCAGGACAATCTGACTGGTTCGACGAACGATGATGTGTACTTCGCTCCGCTGCAGTTCAACGCCGCCACCGGTGTCCAGCTGGCCACGCTGCAGACTGCGGACTTCGCCAACGGCCTGGCAGGTCATGATATGTGTAGCGCATCGTTCACCGGTGGCGAGGCCCCGCTCCCCAACCTCCAGGGTATCGAGGAATTCCAGCTCGGCAACTTCAACGCCAACGCCTCGGCATCGGGCACGAGTAATCCTGCGGCGCGGCTGACGATGAACGCGGCGAACATTTCCGGCGCCGACACGTTCCTGTCGGTCAACAGCACCTCGGACATCGTCGTGACCGGGCTCAACAACCTCGTCGATTTCGGGATGCGTAACGTGCAGAACGCGGCTGTGGACATGGCGGTCGAGTTTGCCGTGGCGTCGGTGACCAGTGGTTCCGACGATGAAATCAGTTTCTCGGTGGGGTCGACGGTCGGCGACGGTGTGGTGGTCATTCCAGCGGGCGTGGTCAATGGTCTCGAGCGGTTGCACGTCGAGAGCGCCGGCGCCGGGGAACTCAACACCATCACGACCCTCCGGCACGTCCAGCAGGACGGTACGCCGAACACTTACCTGGACAATCCGCTGGCCACGTCGTTGACGTCCATGAGTTTCGCGGGGACTTCACCGTTGAATACCCAAGTCGTGCCCGACAGCGTGGTCACGCTCGACGGTTCGGGTATGGCCAATGACTGGACCCTGGGGTCGGGCAGCGGTACTGCGATCGACCCCTATGCGGCCTTCCATGCCAACAACCAGAAGCTGGCGGCATTGACTGGCGGTAACGGCAACGATTGGTTCATTTTCGCGACGCAGTTGACCGATGCCGACGCAGCGGGCCTCGACGAGTTCATCGATGGTGGCCCCGGTTTCGACGCCGTCCAGGCGACCATGGCGGCCAATATCGCGGCCGTCGCGCCATTCCTGAGCATCGAACAGTTGTACCTGAATGCCACCGGCGGCAACCGCAGCCTCAATCTGACGGGCGTCAGTGGCATCGTCGATGTCATCATCGATGGTGCGGCCGGCGGGGTCCAGGCGGACCAGATCACGCTGTTGAACATCGGCGGCGCGCCTTTGCCGACGATTCGATACCGCGGCGATGGGGCCCAGGCAGGTCAGGGCTACGATCCGTTGAACTACTCGGCGACCGGCGTGGGCGGGGCCAACGATTCCGTGATGCTGACGGTCGACAACCGCAGTCAGGCGCTGAATCAGAACGGGGTGGCCAACGTTCACGCTCCGGGTGCGATTACATTGCCGAACATCGAAACTCTGACATTCGATATTCAGGACGGGCCGGCGACCTTCAATGGCGTTACGGCAAGCACCCTGACGACTGTTTCTGGAACTGCCGTGAGTGACCTCACGCTCGGGACCATCGGCACCGGCGGCGTGGGTGGCACCCTGACATCGATCAATTTCTCCGGTGTCGTGGGCAACCTCGCCGGCACGTTCACCGATTGTGCAAATGGCATGTCGCTCACGAGTTCAGCCGGCAACGACAATATCGTCGTGGCCAACAGTGCGGCGATGACCAGCTCGGTGGTCAACACGGGTGCTGGAGACGACACGTTCGAAAGCCAGGACGTCGACAGCCAGGATGTCATCAGCAGCGGTGCCGGGGCCGATATCCTGACCCCGCTCGGCGGCGACGACATCCTGACGCCGGGGGCCGGGAACGATGTGATCATCTACAGTTCGAGCATCGGAGGGGCCCCGGCGAATGTCGATGGTGTCGACTCGATTTCCGGTTTCGCCACAGGTGACGTGCTGCGTTTCAGTGCCGCGCCGCCGGCGTTGACCGGAGCGGGCGGGAACTGTGGCGCCGGTACCGGTGTCGACAATATGACCTACATCGCAACCAACGGTGGCGACACGTGCGTCATCGTTGACCTGGATACGGGTGCCGGGCAGTCGTACCTGGTCATCAATCTGACCGGCGCGACGCTCGACGATACGAACTTCGTGATTCAGAACACGACTGACATCGCGCGGACGAATTGATCGTGTGAATCACGCATTTTCCGGCGCTGCCGAGTCCGTCCCGATTACACGTTGAGCGGGAGCGACGGTCAATGCGAATATCACTGCCCGGCGGGCCGCCATGGTCCGCCGGGCTTTTTCTTGGGTTCCGTTCTGAAACAATGCAGTGCGGCGCACCAGTGGATGCGCCGGACGCTCTGGTCTGGAGTTCTGCACAGTTCCCGGATGACTTGGCCACGGGGGCGCGGTAGGCTTTGCGTCATATTGAGAGACCTGCACGGGGTCCATCGCGGTTCGATCCGGATGGTCGTGTGTGTTGCGAGTGAGGCTCGACGAATCGTGGACGGAGTCACTACAGAGAGCGCGGTGCACGGCAGGCGAACAGATCACTCGGTGTGGTGCATCGAGGTGGCGCTGCGCGATGATGCGGGCGTGCAGATCGAGGGTATCGCTGGCCTGGTTCAGTTGTCCAGGCTGTTCTACCTGCGGGGTGCCATCGACGAGAACGCGGCGGCGGACATCGCCCGCCGGCTGTTGTGTGATGCAGTGGTCGAGGTATTCGACGTCGGGCACGTCGGTGGTGCGCGACGGAGCGGTCCGGCGTTCGTCGATGTGCTGCCCAAACCGGGTGTCATGGATCCCGTGGCGCTGTCCACGGAAACGGCGATCGCCGAGCTCGGCTACCCCGCAATTGCCGTCCGGACCGGTCGGCGCTACCGGGCTGCTGACGGCACGCCATGCGTTGCCCGTTTGGGCAATTCGCTCATCGAGTCGTTTCACCACTCAGCAGACTATGATCCGTTCATCACGGCCGGTGCCCAGCCGTTCGTCGTGCACACCGTCGATCTGCGGAAGGCGGACGATGCGGAACTGGCGCGGCTGTCCCGTGACGGTCACCTGTTCCTCGACCTGGCGGAGATGCAGACCATCAGGGCGCATTACATCGACCTCGAGCGCGATCCGACTGACATCGAACTCGAAACGCTGGCCCAGACCTGGAGCGAACATTGCGTTCACAAGACGCTCAAGAGTGCCATCCACTACAGCGGTTCCGGTTTCCCGGAGCGCGTGACCCGCGCGGATCAGCCGACCCCGGAGACGATCGAGCGGTCATACGGCAATCTGCTGGTTGAGACGATCGCGGCGGCAACGAAGACACTGAACAAACCGTGGTGCCTGTCGGTATTCGAGGACAACGCGGGCATCATTGCCTTCGATGATGTCGACGGTGTGGCCTTCAAGGTCGAGACCCACAACCATCCCTCGGCCCTCGAGCCCTACGGTGGTGCTGCGACGGGCATTGGCGGTTGCATTCGCGACATCCTGGGCTGCGGTCTCGGGGCACGACCGGTGGCCAACACCGACGTGTTCTGCGTGGCCGGGCCTGTGCTCGAGGACGAGCGCGTGCCTGCGGGATTGTTTCATCCGCGACGCACATTGCGCGAGGTCGTCCGCGGCGTACGCGACTACGGCAATCGCATGGGCATTCCCACGGTCGGCGGCGCTGTGGTGTTCGACGAACGCTACCTGGGCAACCCGCTGGTGTACTGTGGCTGCGTGGGCATGATTCCGCGTGACCGCATTACCAAGAGTTGCCAGCCCGGCGACCGCATCGTCGTCGTCGGGGGACGCACTGGACGCGATGGCATTCATGGGGCGACCTTCAGCTCAGGGGCGATGACCGACACGCACGCCGACGAATTCGCGCATGCCGTGCAGATCGGTAATGCCATTACCGAGAAGCAGGTCCTCGATGTTCTGCTGGCAGCGCGGGATGATCCGGATGGTCCGCTCTATCGCGCAGTGACCGACTGTGGAGCCGGTGGGCTGAGCAGCGCCGTCGGCGAGATGGCCGAAGGGCTTGGCGCCGAGGTCGAACTCGACCATGTGCCCCTCAAGTACGATGGCTTGCGCTATGACGAGGTATGGATTTCCGAGGCCCAGGAACGCATGGTTCTTGCCGTGCCACCCGATCGTCTCGAGACCCTGCTGGCGTTGTGCCGCTCCGAGAACGTCGAGGCGACGGATATCGGGGTTTTCGCCGACAGTGGTCGGCTCGTATTACGCTGGACCGGTCAGACAGTCGGTGACCTGGATCTTGCATTCGTTCACGACGGGCTGCCGCGCCGCGTGCGGACCGCGACGTGGTCCGGGCCAGGTCGGGCCGGCCGTCCGGCAGCGGTGGTGGACGTTCAGGCAACCCTGTGTGAGCGCCTGGCCGCGCCGAACATCGCGTCCAAGGAGTGGATCATTCGGCAGTATGACCACGAGGTGCAGGGCGGAAGCGTCATCAAACCGCTGATGGGGCCGGGGGCCGGGCCTTCGGACGGCGCGGTCGTGCGGCCCAAGTTGGACTCGGCCGCCGGCATCGCCCTCAGCTGTGGTTTGTGTCCCGAGTGGTCCGATGTCGATCCGTACATCATGGCCATCGCAGCCGTCGACGAGGCCGTGCGCAACAACATCTGCATCGGCGGCGATCTTCAGCACATGGCCATTCTGGATAACTTCTGCTGGGGGGGCGTCAAGAGTCCGGAGAAACTCGGTGAGGTCGTTCGCGCGGCCCAGGGCTGCCACGACGCGGCGCTGGCCTACGGCATACCGTTCATCTCCGGCAAGGATTCGCTCAACAATCTGTTCCACATGAGTGCCGCAGACTCCGAACGAACCGGCTGGCCGCCGACGCTCGAGATTCCAGGCACGCTGCTCATCAGTGCCCTGTCGGTCATGCCCGACGTGCAGCGAGCGCGGAGCAGCGACCTGAAAACGCCGGGCAATCGAGTGCTCATGATCGGGCCGATCGATGACCGCCTTGCAGCCCTGGCCGCCGGAGCGCAGCGTGTGTGTCAGTTGATGGCGACCTGTCCGGGGATCGTGTCCGCGCACGATGTCAGCGAAGGTGGGCCGCTGGTGGCTGCGGCCGAAATGGTCATTGGCAGTCGCTACGGTCTGGCTCTCGAATGGTCCGCCACGCTCGACGCGCTGTTCGAGGAGCCGGCCGGTCACTACCTCATTGAAGTACAACCGGACCAGGTTGCGGTGATCGAGGATGCGGCGGACCTCGTGGTGACCTCTCTCGGGAGGGTCATCCCTGAAGCGCATCTGACCCTGTCCCACGGCGCGCAGGCATCGATCTCGTGGACCGCCGGGACGCTGCGCAGTGCGTGGCGTGGTACGTTTGCAGGCTGGTAGTGTGATGATCCGGCTGTGCGGTGTGTGTGGCATCAGCGCCGTATCCACCGTGGTCCTGAACGCGACCCGATGCGCGTCAGGGAGTGGCCTTGGATGCCGGACTCGGCGCCGGCCGCGCGGGCATCGGTGGCGGCGTCAATGCGTTCGCAAGCTCGGTCGGAGTCATTGGATGCAGATCGCCCATCACGACCGCGCGGTCGCCAAAGGCACTGCGCACCCACGGCACTGAGATGATGCGGTTGTTGACTCGAATCGCCAGGGGCTTGTTCAAGTGTCTGGTCGTGACCTCGCGTAAGCGCTGTGCCGCAGCGGCGTCGAACGTGACCAGCACACCATCCTGATTGGTGGCCGAATCGGTATGAACCTCGGCGCGGGCGATATCGCGCTCCGTGACGATCGGAACGGGATCGACGTAGATCGTCAGGTCGTCGGGGTCGCTCATCACCAGATAACCCTCGACCTGTTCCTCCGCGGCCAGGTGGAAACTGACCGCCACGGCAGGCCCCGCGCGGTCGTCGGTCGCGTCAGTCTCCGGATTCTGGCAACCGGTGATGCAGCAACCGGTCAGGAGCAGGGCTGTCAGGAGCTCGCGATTCATCATCCTTGTGTATCGTTTCGAGAACGGGTGGTTGCGTGTTTTGCGGGCGGCGTGATGCCGTTGCCCGCAAACATGTTAGCGACCAAATTGGGAGTCGGGCTTCAATGAAGATATGTGATCGCCGACTCGAACACCAGCCTGCCATGAGGCGATTCGATCGGCCGGCTGGTCCATTCGGGATGTTGGGTGGGGTCGATGAACCGTTCGGGGTGCGGCATGAGGCCGAAGATGCGCCCCGTGGGATCGCACAGGCCCGCCAGATCGTCGCAGCTGCCGTTGGGGTTGTCCGGGTAGTCCGGGGTGGTTCCATCGGACCGGCGGTAGCGCAGGGCGGTGCATCCGGCCTCCGCCAGTTTTGCGACTGCCGCGGGCGTGTCCACCGCGATCCGGCCCTCGCCATGGGCTACAGGGAGGACGTAAGGGCCGTCATGCTGCAGGAAGGCGCAATGCCTCACTCCGCGCGCCACATGCACCCAGCGGTCTTCGTAGCGGCGTGAGCGGTTGGCGGTGATGGTGACTCCCGGCAGTCCGTTTCCCGGGGATGGCAGCAGCCCGGACTTGCACAGCACCTGAAAACCATTGCAGATGCCCAGGATCAGCCCACCTCGCGCGCAATAGTGTCGCAGAGCATCACCCAGACGCTGCATGAGTTGATTGGCCAGGATCCGTCCTGCAGCGATGTCGTCGCCATAGCTGAACCCGCCCGGGATCGTCAGGATCTGGATTTCGTCGAGCATCTGAGGACGCGCGATCAGTTCATTGACGTGCACGATGGTCGCGCGGGCGCCGACACACTCCCATGCGTGGGCAGTTTCCCGTTCACAGTTTACGCCGGCTGCTCGGATGATGAGTGCCGTGGGGGTCGCTATCGGCATTGTTGGCCTCACTCGAAGGTCAAGTATCCCCATTCGTCTGGAATATGCATGTTGATCTGCCATTGGGGTGACCACACCCAGTTATCTTCGCGGGCGTCCGGGACCTTCGCGTAGGATCCATTCGCGCTGGTCAGCGGCCATTGGACCCGGGAGAAGTTGATGCGCCAGGTGTCGCCGGGAATCGGGGGACAGGGTGCGGTCGAGAATTCGGCGAGCAACGTCCAGGGGATGGCACACTCGACACTCCAGCCGCGGTCGATGTCCGCGGGATCGTTGAGTGTTCCGTCGATGTCGATGGCCGACACCATACCATGGGCAGTCCACCCGTGGCGGGCCTGGCCGCCCTGATTGTAAGCGCGCGTCAGTCGCAGATCGAAGATCGTGCCCAGGGCGTTGAATTCAATTTCGTAATAGTCGGCCCCATCACCGTCGGGATCGATGAAGATCTCGAAATCGTTGTCGTGAAAGACAATCTGGTCATGGGTGTCCAGGGTCGCCCAGACGTGGGGCTCCTCGAGGCAGGCGCCGATATAGAGGTACTGCGCGTCCCACGTCATCTTGCAGCGCGTCTCATGGGCCGGAGCGGGGTGTTCGGGGCCCTGGATATCCATGAATTTGCTGCTCCACGGAGCAGCCAGCCATGCGGGATCATCCAGTCGGCCGTCGACCGTGATCGGAGCCGTGCGCTGCGGACAGTCATAACGCCGCGGGTACATCGGAAGCGGTCGGAGGGGGTCGGGTGGTGTCGTACGCGTACACCCGCCCATGATCACCGCGGCGAGAGCCCAGGCTGTCCATGCACGAGCCACGCTATCCGGAATCCTCCTCGAGAGGACACAGACTATGCCCTGTCCGTGGACTTCGCCAGTGTCGCGGGAGGCCATCGCCGGGCGCGGCCTGCGCCCATCACCCCACTTCGCGCTTCTGGAAGATACCCACGCCGATGGCGAGGAAGGCGCAGATGAACATCCCGGCGTACACGCCGGCGGACGTCACGTAAGCGAGCGACAGGTCCTTGCCGGCGGTGACTGCGTCCGCGACCCAGAAGACCCCGAGGTTGGGGATGATGCGGTACAGCACCCAGGCCGCCATCGACACCACGGAAGGTTGGTTCCACAGGCCGAGGTCCTCGAACTGGTGGCGCCCGAAGACATAGTCAGAGGTCAGCCCAACGGCGAGCACCACCAGGCAGACCATCAGCGTCGGGATCTGCCCGATGCGGCATGACGCTGCGAGCGCAATCGCGGTGATGATCCAGACCATCAGCAGGACCAGGGTGATGGATCCAAGTAGTTGGGCTTCAATGACAATCGGGTGCACTTCCCAATCGACATCGACAAAACCCGCAATCAAGGCGCCGACGGTCAGTAAGCCGAGGTTGAGGAAAATGAGTGTCGAAGAAAACTGCCAGCCATTCCAGTAGTTGCCAATGCCGGCGATGACCAGCGAGAGGAGGACGGCGCCGCCCCCGAAGATGATGACCGGCATGTTCCAGGGGTCCGTGGTGTTCTGCAGTACGCCATGCCGGACAACGAGCAGAAAAGCGAGAGTAGAGAGATAAAATGCTGTGGTTAAAGCACTTATGAGCCCAATGAATTTCCCGACGATGAGTGCCGGGCGGCTGATCGGCTTGCTGATGAGGGTCAGGACCGTCTTGTTTTCGATTTCGCGGTTGAGTACTCCGGCGGCACTGAAAGCTGCCAAGAACAAACCGGAGACCAGCAGCGTAGATAGCCCTAGATCGCGCAGAAAGAGGTTGTCGTTCGAAAGCGTGAACGCCGCGAGGGCCATATTGAGCATCATCATGGCATATGTGAGTCCAACGACGATGCCGTACACCGGCTGCCGGATGGTCTCGAGGTAGGTGTTCCCTGCAATGGCGATGATTTTCGGAATCATGGTGACTTTCTCATAGCGATTACGGCGGTCGAGGCGCTGCGGTTCGCCACTATCGAAACAGGATCAGGAACTTCGCAATCAGCAGTACTACGAGGATGATTGTCTAGCATGGTAAGCGAAATCACATCTGAACGGCGAGCCCGCAACGTGGCCTTCGCTGGCTGGGTCCTGCAGGCCCTCATCGGCACCATACTGCTGGTGGTCGCGAGCACGAGCGATTCAATCGCGGTCTTCGTGACGGCCAAGTACGTGGCGGCCGGAAGCGGCATCTGGTTCGCCCTGCTGCTCATCTACTATCAGCGAACCCGCGTAGCCCGAGAGCTGCTCGAAACCGAAGCCCTGCGTGAGCAGCGGGAGGGCATCCACTCGACGGGACTGTTCGAGCTGGAGGGCGAGGAGTTCCTGGCGCAGCAACGGCGGTTGCGTTGGATGTATCGCTGGGTGCTGGGTTTCTTCGTGTTGACCACTATCGTGGCCCTCGGGTTCCTCAACTTGCAGACGTGGGTCCTCCTGGCGCTCGATCTGGACGCCGTGGATTGGCGCCCTGTGCAGCACGCCAAACTGACGATGTTCGTCATCGGCGGCGTAGCCTTCGTTGCGTTCTTGTTTTCGCGTTACGTCGGCGGCATGAGTCGCGAGCCCCACTGGCGAATGCTCAAGGCTGGGGCCGTCTACCTTTTCGGCAACGCGATGATCTGCCTGGTTCTTGTCGTTGCCCTGGCCCTGTCCGACAACGTGCCATACGTCGAACGCGTGGTGGCCAAGGTGGTGGGCGTGCTCGTCGGGTTGCTGGCGCTCGAGTTCGCGGTGAACTTCATTCTCGATTTCTATCGCCCACGATTGGCCGGTGAAGCCCTGCGGCCGGCGTTCGAGAGTCGACTGCTCGGCCTCATTTCCGAGCCTGGCGGCATCGCCAAGTCCATTGCGGACGCAGTCAATTACCAGTTCGGCTTTGAAGTCAGCACCACCTGGTTCTACAAGACGCTGCAGGAAAACGTCGTCCGTCTGGCGGCCGTTTCCGTGGTCGTCCTGATCGGCATGACCAGCATCATCATGGTCGACGCCAATGAAATCGGCGTGCTCGAACGCTGGGGGCGCCAGCACAGCCAGCTGGGACCGGGGTTGTACTTCAAGTGGCCGTGGCCCTGTGAGGTTGTCCGCAAGGCCAACGTCGAGCAAATTCGGGAAACCATTATCGGGGAGGCGTCGGGGACCGACGATGACCACGACGAGGACGGGGACGTCGTCATTACGTGGACCGAAGAGCACACATTCGTACCCGCCGTCGATGTTCTCGTCGCCACCGAAGACCAGAGTGCCAACGACAGTGGCGTGCCGGTCAGCATCCTGCGCATCTCGATGCCGGTGCAGTATCGCGTCCGTCGGACCGAGGTGGCCGATTACCTGTACAACTACTCCGACCCGGACAAAATGCTCCGCGATGTCGCGGCTCGTGAACTGGCGCGGGAGGCGGTGCACTTTGACTACTCGCGGATCATGGCGGAACAACGGGGCGCAGTCGCGAGCCATCTGAAGAGTGCAATTCAATCCAAGGTCGACGAACTCGGGTTGGGGTTGGAAGTGATGTATGTCGGTCTGCAGGAGATCCATCCGCCGACCGAGTCGGGTGTCGCCGCGACCTTCCAGCAAGTGGCCACGGCCGAACAGCAGCGCGAAACCCTCATTCAGGCCGCCCGCATTCAGTATGACCGTGAGCTCATCAAGGTCGCCGGCGATGTCGAGTTGGCCGAGCGTATCAACAACCAGATCGAGCGACTTGGCGGAGCGAGTGCGGACGCGGACGACGATGATCTGCGGACCATGTTCCTCGGTGATGGCGCGTTCCTTGCTGTCCAGGGCCACGCCGGCGAGGTCCTGTCCAGGGCCCGGGCGGAATCGTTGAAGAGCGTCAGCGCTGCAGCCTCGAAGGCCGGGACTTTCGAGCTCGAACTTGTCGCCTACGACGCTTCCCCCGAGCTGTACAAGACCAGGAAACTTCTGCACACGTTGTCCTCGGAGCTCGACAAAGTTCGCAAGTACGTCCTGCTTGTCGATACGGAAGAAACGCGAATCATCTTCGAAATGAACGAAGAAGAGTCTGCAGGCATCGAGATTCTCGAACAGGGCCAGTAACAAAACGCTGTGCCGGCCGGGGCCGGCGGTAAGAATACAAGGCAAATCCATGAACAAACTCATTACCATCATCGGCGCGGCGTTCTTGCTGCTTATCTTCGTGACCTACATGTGCACGTTTCAAGTGCGTTCGACCGAGGTTGCGGTACTCAAGACGCGCGGGAAGTTTACCCAGGACAACGTCATTACCGAACCCGGTTTGAAATGGAAGGCCCCGTGGCCGTTCCAGAGTGTCGTCATCACCGACAAGCGCGTCCGCGTACTCGAGGATACGTACGAGGAAACGCAGACCAAGGACAGCCAGAACATTCTGGTGACGACGTATACCTGTTGGAAGGTCGGCGACGCCTACAAGTTCCACATCACCTCGGCCAGCGAACGTGATGCCTCCACGAAACTCAAGACCATGATTCAGTCAGAAAAGAAGAGCGTGCTGGCGCAGTACACCTTGTCGGATCTGGTCAATACCGACAAAGAGGCCTTTCGCTTCGAAGAGATCGAGCGGACCCTGCGCGATCGGGTCAACGCGATTGCCCAGGAGCAATCCGGAATCGAAGTCGTCGATCTGGGCATTCGGCGTTTGAGCTTCCCCAAGAACGTGACCGAAGAGATTTTCAATCGCATGAAGAAGCGCGAAGAGAGCAAAGCGGCCAAGTTCCAGGCTGAAGGTCAGGCCGATGCGCAGGCCATTGTCGCACGGGCCAGCGCCATCAGCGAGAACATCCTTGCGGTGTCGAACCGGCTGGCTGACGAGATCAAAGCCGACGCCCAGAAGAAAGTCGGCGAGTACTACACGAAATTCGACAAGAACCCCGAGTTGCGTCTGTTCCTCGACCGTGTCGAAGCCGCCCGCAGGATACTGAAGGATCGCTCCACGATCATCCTCGATGATCTCGACATGCGGCCAAGCTGGTTGCTGAATATCATCGACGGCCAGACGGCACTCCAAGCGGAGAGCGCGACCTCTACGGCCAGTGCCACAGCAGGAGCGGAGTAACACGATGCACATGCACCACCATCATCACGATGACCCGGCGCCGCACGATCCGTTCGAACGCGCGCCGGACACTGCAGGCGAGGCGCTGAACGAGGCGTTGCGCTCGAGCTTCAAGATTCTGAAGCTCATCATCATCATCGTTGGCATTCTGTACCTGTGCAGCGGCGCGGTCATCCTCGACCAGAACGAGAAGGCCGTCGTCATGCGGTTCGGCAAACTGCAACCGGATGAGCAGGGACCGGGCGGGTTTTATTTCAATCTGCCGCGCCCATTCGATGAGATCATCCGTGTTCCGGTGGCCGAGAAGCGAACCACTACAGTGTTGGCCCAGTACGTTGAGCTCAAAGAGGGCCAGGAGAGCGCCCGCGAGGTCCGCCGTTCGGGTCCGCTGGACCCACAGCTCGACGGCTCGATCATGACCGGCGATCGCGGATTGATTCACGCACGGTGGATCGTGACTTACGAAATCCAGGATCTGGTCAAGTTCGTGCGAAACATATACGACGCGGAGCATTCAGCGGCGGTGGACTTCATCGAGAACGCAGTCGTTCATGCGGCCGTCGAAACAATCGGTCAGATGAACGCAGTCGACGTCATCCGGGCGCGTATCGATGACGTTCGCGCAGGCGTCCTCAGTCGCGCGCGGGAGAAACTTGCCGAATTGGACAGCGGGATTTCGATTGCCAGCATCGATGTCGAGACCATTCCGCCGGTGCAGACACGCTTCGCTTTCGAACAGGTCACCAAAGCTCAAAACAAGAAGGACGAAGATATCGAAGAGGCGAAGCGCACGCGTCTCGAGATCCTCAACGCCACTGCAGGTATGGGCTATGCGAAAATCGAGAGTATGTTCAACGATTATGTTACGGAGGACCGGGCAGCGGACAGCGCCGCGGCGGCTACGACCATGCGCGCGATCGAGGATGCCATTCTCGATCGTAATGCACGCAGGCCTCTGGTCACCGGCCTGGCCGGTAAGATCTTGAGCAACGCCTACAGCTACCGTGAGCAGGCCCTCGAAGATATCAAGGCCGATTACCTCGAGTTCGAATCCTATCTGCCTGAGTTCGAGCACAACCCGCAATTGCTGGTCAGCCGTATCTGGATCAAGGCGCAAGAGGACATTTTGACCAATGAGCGGATTACCAAACGTTACCTGCCCAAAGGCCAGAAGGAAATACGTTTGGGCATTGGCCCCGATCCGGAGGAGCTGCGCGAGCAGGAGCGCAGGAAGTATGAAGCGGAGGAGAAGACCGAAGGCGACTTCTCGAATGTCAAGGTGGATCGCATTCGCGGCAAACCGCAGCTGAAGTAAGGAGTACCGCGCGGGTCGTGCCCGTGCGGAATGTCATCATGCAATCGGTCGTTCATACCATCGGTCTGACCAAAGTCTTCAAGGACTTCTGGCGCCGCGACAAGGTCGTGGCCGTCCAGGATCTCGACCTCGATATCGAACCGGGTGAGGTCTTTGGCCTGCTCGGCCCCAATGGCTCGGGCAAGAGCACGACGATCAAGATGTTACTTGGCCTGCTTCATCCAACGAAGGGGCGTATCAGTATTTTCGGTCGTCCACCTACCGATGTCGCCACCAAGGAACGCATTGGCTATCTTCCCGAAGAGTCCTATCTGTACCGCTTCCTGAACGCCCGCGAAACGCTTGATCTGTATGGCAAACTATTCGATCAGGGCGGCGACATGCGGCGCAAGCGCGTTGACAAGCTGCTCGAGATGGTCGGCCTGCAGCACCAGGCACGCCGTCGTATCGGAGAATATTCCAAGGGCATGGCCCGGCGCATCGGCCTGGCCCAGGCACTGATCAACGATCCCGATTTCCTGATCCTCGATGAACCGACTACGGGTATGGACCCGCTGGGCACACGGCAGATCAAGCAGTTGATCCGCGAACTGGCGGGCCGTGGCAAGACCATACTCTTGTCGAGCCACCTGTTGTCCGACGTGCAGGATGTGTGTGATCGTGTGTGCATTCTATATGGTGGGCAAGTCCAGGCCGCAGGCCGGGTGGGTGAGTTGCTCAGTCAACAGGAGATGACCCAGATCAAGGCTCCACGGTTGACCGAGCAAACTCTGGATCGCGTACGAAAGGCTATCGCCGGGCAGGATGCGGCAGCGGATATCGAGGTCACTCATCCAACCGAACGTCTCGAGAATTACTTCATTCGGATCGTCGAGAACGCACGTGCTTCCGAGGTGACGACCAGCGGAGTCGGCGCCGGTAGCGGGGTCGCAGATTTTCTCAGTGAGCATGACGGTGAGGCAATTATCGACCAACTTGTTGCGGCGCCGGCCGCAGCGCCCCAGCCGGTCGCAGCACCTGCGGTGGACGCAGCGCCGGAGCCCAAGGCCGAGGTCATCCAGGAATTGATCAAATCCGATCCAGTGGAAGAACCGGAACCACAGTCAGCAGACCCGGACCCGGCGCCTGCAGGGGAGCCTGAAGGGGATCGCAGCTTTCTCGATTCGCTGACGTCCAAGCCGGAGGACCACACCGGTGGCTAGGGTGACGACAATCGCTCATCACACGATGCGCGAAGCTGTCCGTATGAAAGTCGTCCTGGCGTTCGGCGGACTGATCCTGGCCATCATCGTGGGCTTGCCCATTGCCGTGTATCGCGACGATGCACTGGTCTCGTCGACGGTCCAGACGTTCCTGGCCTGGTCTCTCACCCCGCTGGGCATGATTCTCAGCTTTCTGGCCATCTTCCTCAGTTGCCTGTCGATTTCCGATGAAATGACCAACCGGCAGATTTTTCTCATGCTGTCCAAGCCGGTTCCACGCTGGAAGTACGTGGTCGGGAAGTGGCTCGGCGTCGTGTGGGTTCTGACCGGTTTGATGGTCTTCGCGGGTGTGGGGATTTACGGAATGGGCCGCGTGCTCGCACTGCAGCCCAACTCGGATGATCTCGATCCCTATACGCTCGAACACGAGGTCATGACCGCGCGGGCCAACTCGAAACTGTACGTGCCTGACCTGACCGCAGAGGTCGAGCGTCTGTTCCAGCGCATGGTCGAAGACGGCCGGTATGGCGACACGACCAAGATGAAGGCCGAGCAGGTCAAACGTGAGTTGCATGCCGAACTGGGGGGGCGCTATCGCATTGTCCCGCCTGAGCGACGTCAGATTTACGAGTTTCGCGACATCGTACTTCCGGAACACTGGAAATCGCGCTACAACCTGGTCATCAACGGGATTCCGCCAGGGTTCGACCGCGCGCCGCTCATCGCCTTGATTTCCGAGCTGCGCGGCATCGACGAGGATGAAGCCGCGGATGCGCTGCGTGAGGCGCCGTTGACCATCCGTCGTGACATGGATGTCGACGATGCCCGCGACCTGGGTGAACGCATCACCCGTGCGGGGGGCGTCGCCGCGCTGCAGAGTACTTACCTGTTGCAGCTGCGCTACAAGGCCAAAGCCATGGGCTATGCGCCGGACGAATCCATCCTGTCCGCTTGGCAGTTTGGCCCGTCGCCGGAGCTCGCGATCCAGACCCCTCCGATCCAGCGCAAGGACATCATGGATCGCTACCACATCATCGGCTTTCCCGCCTCAGCGGTATCCGAGAACGGGCGGGTTTACGTCGCAGTCAGCAACCTCGAGAGTACCCGCAGCAATCATCACGGTGCGACCATCTCGTTCGAGACCGGCAGCATGGAAGTTCTGTACGTCATCGGCAGTTTCGGTGGCAATCTCATGCGCACGATGTTTCTCATATGGTGCCGGGTCGTTCTGATCGCCGCGGTTGGAGTCTTTGCTGCGACACTGTTGTCGTTCCCCGTAGCTTCGCTCGTGACCTTCTGGTTCTACGTCCTGGCGATTGGTGGAGAGTATGTCAAGAGTGCCCTGGGATTCGGCACGCCGGGCCAGGGTGCCCTGGGGCCGGCGCAGTTCGTGATCGAGCCGATCCTGACCATGTTATTCGGGTTGATTCCGACCTTTTCGCAGTATGACGGCGTTGAGGTATTCGTTGCCGGGCGCAACGTCAGCTTGATGTGGGACCTGCGGGCATTGGGGTATCTTGTGGCTGCGTTGTGTACTGCGTTTCTGTTGGCCGCGTGTGTGTGTTTCCGCCGCAGACAGGTCGCCGAGTTGAGTATTTGAGCGCCTCCCAGGCGCAGGTCTACCCTATGACGGAATGGATCCAGTGAGCCAGGCAACAGTCAGCCTCGTCGAACATGTCGAAGAGAAAGAACGCCTGCGGCGGGCCAATCGCCTCGTCAGCGTGGCGTGTCTCGCAACCGCTATCGTCTGCGTCAGCATCGCGGGTCTGGTCATCATGCCGAGCCTGCAGCGTCAGCGCGTCGAGCTGGAACTCGTGATCGCCGAGGCCAACTTCGCCGAAGCGCCGCCCGGGGTCACCTTGCCAGCCGCAATGCTCTCAACTTTTCGCGGATTGATCATTCATTTTCTGTGGCCACGCGGAGAGAAGCTCAAGGAAGAAGGCAAGTACTACGAATTACAGCAACTGAGCGAATGGATTTGCACGCTGCAGCCGCGTTACCCCAAGGTGTGGCAGCATGCGGCCTGGAACATGGCGTACAACATCTCGGTGGGCACGTACACGTCACGCGAGCGTTGGCATTGGGTGTGGGCCGGCGCGACACTGCTGCGTGACAAGGGTATCCCGTACAATCCCAAGTCGATCAATCTGTACTATGAGCTGGCGTGGAACTACCTGCACAAGATGGGCGACTTCATGGACGACCACCATTGGGCTTACAAGCGCAATGTCGGTGTGCAGCTGGAGCGCGTCCTGGGGCAACCACCCCTGGAAGAAGGGACCGCGGCAATCATCGGAGAGATTCGCAAGATCGCCGAAGCCGCCACGGCACTTGCAGCGCTCGGGCCGCGCACCAGTCGCGACATACTCGATTTGTACATCCGTCAGGACACGTCCGAGCCTTCGATGCAGACTGTCGTCGATCAACTGGCCCAGCACGGCATCGAGCCCGACGAGGGACTCCTCGAATTCGTTGCCCGCTTCGACCGCGAGGGTCTGCAGGTGTTCGATCTCGTGGATCAACAGGCCATCGACCCAGTCGTTCTCGATGCGCTGGCCGTCATCAACGACACCACGTTGTCCTCCGCGGTCGACCGTCTGTTGACGGTGACGCGCGCGCATGTCCTGCTCGCGGTGCACAAGCTCGATCCCCAGGTCATGCTCGAGTTGATGGAGCGCTTTGGTCCATTGGATTGGCGTAGCGTTTACTCGCACGGCCTGTATTGGGCATGGTATGGCACGCAGGTGTGCAAGGATGCCATCGGGATCGACGAGAACATCGAAATGAATGCAAACCGGTTCGTGCAGTTTGCGCTCAAGGACAGCGCTGAACGCGGACGGTTGGTTCTCGAGCCTGATTTCAAGGAACCATTCAATTCGTACATTCACTTGATGCCCGATTCGCGCTTCATCGACGTGACCCATGACTTGTTTCTCGAACAGGCCGAAGCCCTGCGAGATGGCGAGGACCCCTTGAGCTACTACCGTGAGGGACCGGCCGGTCGGCTGTTCAAATCGGGGCATGTCAATTTCCTGATGGTCTCGGTGCGGACGTTGTTCCTCGAGGGGCGGCGCGAGCGGGCACAGTTTTATTATGACTACCTCCGTGAGAACTATCGGGAACCCAACGGTGCGATGCAGGAGCAATATCTCCAGCCGCTCGAGGACTATGTCTACTCGTTTTTCGTGGACGATGTGCAGAGCTTCAAGACCGGGCCGGTGATCATCAATACGCTGGTCGAGCAGGGCTTCTTGAACATCGCGTTCATGCGTCCCGAGGTGGCCGAGGTGCAGTTCAAACTGGCCCGCGATGCGCACAAGAAATACATGGCTGACAAGAAAGTGGAGCGCACGGAGCGTCGACTGATTCCGCCATTCCCGGAGATGTACGCCGACTCGCTGCAGCGCTTCATGTTGCACTACCCCATGCCCCGGCGCTACGCCCTGGTCATGAAAGCGCGGGTGTGGCGGGCGGTGGACAACCGCACTCAACTGCGGTGCTACCGCGCCATCGAAGCGTTCAGGGACGTTGCGGCGTCCATCGAGCCGCCTCTCGACTTCGACAAGGTATTCCCGGCTCCCGAGGGGCTGGCTGAGTACGAAGAGGAGCAGGGCAAGAAGGGCACGGTCGAGCCGGAGGAGCTCGAGAAGAAGGATGCGAACCAGGGCCGCAAGGGCCAGTAGACGAGCGCTCAGGCGCCGGATTCGGGTGTGTGCTTGGGACGCGGTTTGGCCTGCACCAGCATCAGGCGCGCCTCGTTGAGCAGCGCGCCATCACACCACAACTGGACGCGGTAGTCGCCGGCTTCAGGAAAAACCAGACCATTGAAGTGCAGATTGAGGCATGCCACCGCCCGCGGGTCCTTGAACTCGACAGTGGCTTTGCCGCTGACGACGGGAGGGCGAGAATCTTCAGAGTCCATGATGCACAATTCGAGTGGCGTTTTCCCACGACCGTCGGTCAACGATGCGAAGACGCACAGTTGTGGATGGCGCATGGGAAACTTGCGTGCTGCGATGTTGGCGAACATACCGATCAACGACGTTTTGCCAGTCATGCGATCGACGATGATCTGGTCGCAGACCAGCAGAGACAACACTTGCGGGGCAACTAGCGGCATCTGTGGATCGTCCTCCTGCACCAATCTAACACAACTGCGGGCACACGCCTAACCCGGGCCCGCCGCCCCATTTCGCAACTGGATGCCCCATCACGCAACTGGATGGAAGGAACCCTAACCCAGGAGGACGTCGCCCGTGGGGGGAATCCGGATGTCGCTGGCTCTGCAGATCAGTTCCTGCTCATCGCTGGCGAAGAGCGGGCTGATCTCGACGACGCGGTCCGGGGCGATTTCGATGCCTGCCGCGCTCAGCCAGCGATGAGCGCGGGCGATCAGGTGCGCTCGTGCGGTCGCAGGGCTGTCGACCCCGTCTGCATTCTTGACGGGGCTGAATTGCTCGGCACGCTCGACCTCGTACACCAGTGGGTCTTGCGCCAGTGGCAGCGTATCGAAGATGAACCGTTCGAATTTGATGCCATTGGGCGCCGTGGGCGTCGTGGTCGATCCTGTCGCCGGGTCAAAGAACGGCACGGTCTTGCGCGCCACGTGCCACGGGAGCCCCCCGGCGTTGGGCGCGCCGACGATCCGCCGCAGAAACGCGGTGCGGAAGACGTGCACGGCCATGTTGCCGAGAGCGTAGGCCAGGCTGCCGTCTTCCACGGTGGCGGCGGCCAGATCGTCCGGCAGATCGGAATACTCGACGACGTGCATGGCGTGGTCTATGCGGGCGAACACGCCGACCTTCTCGCCGGGACTGGTCTTGCGGACCGCCTTGCTACCCACGTCTGATCCAGCGAGATCGATCAGGCCGATGAAAGTCGGATCCAGCGGATGGACCAGCGGGTTGTCGACTTGAAAGTAACTGACGTATGCAATGTTGTCGGCGGTGAGCACGTCCAGGCCGCCGCTGCGCTGCAGCGCGGCAAGCGTGCCCCCGTGACCGTCTGGCGCCTGCGCCAGACGATGGCGGTCGCTCAGCAGCAATCGTCCAGAGCTGTCGACGGCCGGCATGGTGCCCTGCATGAACAGCATGATGCTGTCGCCGGGCAGGCCGAAGAACTGCCTGGCGCGGAAGAAGGATGCAGTTGCGTGATGGTTCTCAGGGCTGGTCATGATGAACCATGGAATGTTGCTGTCGTACCGCGCCCGAGCGGCCAGCAGGTGCTCGGCAAAGTGTTCGAAGAGGCACTTGTTGCTCACCGGTGTGATGGCAAACGTGCCCTTGGGGCCCGCATGGCCGAGACGTGTACCCTGGCCGCCCGCGACGGTCAGGGCTGCGACACGTCCGTCGGCAATCAGTTCCGCGCCGCGGGCCCGCGCTGCCGCCAGTTGAGGCTGATCTTGAATCCGGGTCGCTGACAATGCAGTGACCGGTTGCAGGTCCTGCGGAGGCGGAGTGTCGGAATCAGCCAGCCGCCCGAGCAGAGGGCGAAGTTCGGCCCAGTCGATGTGGTCGATGTCATCGAGCAGGGCGGTCAGTTCGTCCGGGCCGAGTCGATCGGCGAAGTTGAGGACGTGCGTCTGATTCTCGTCGTCGAGGCGTTGGCGCGCGGCGGACACCCGCGGCTGTAAGTCCTGGCAAGTCATAGGCATTCCTCAATATCCTCCCGATTCTACGGCGTTCTCGAAAGTGCCGCCAGCTGCAGTGCAGAGTCGATTCCGGGCTGCCGGCGGTCGATAAAGGGGGTATCGGCAGAATGCAGGAGATACGTAGCGATGAACGACAGACTGAACAGAAGGCGATTTCTCGAGGCGTCCACGGGCGCTTTGGCGGCAGTCCTGTGGCCCGGCCGCGTGCTCCACGGCGCCGGCGATGCTCCGGCGGGTTCGGTTGTGGTCCAGATGCGCTCCGACAACGTGATCGTCGAACGACATGTCAGCGTCCAGGTCTTGAACGACATGATGGATCGCGCGCTTCTGGCGCTGACGGGGGCGGCCAATCCGGCCGGCGCCTGGGCGCGCATCCTCGACCCCGAAGACGTCGTCGGCATTCGCTTCGAACGGGCGGGCGCCTCGCAACTGGGGACTTCCGAAGTCGTCGGGCACTGGTTGCTGGATGGACTGCAGGCCGCCGGGTGGCCGGCAGAGCAGATCGTCCTGCTGGAGGCTCCCGAGCCGCTGGCCAATGCATATGCGACCCGTCCGTACCGCTTCGGATGGACCGCTGAGGCTGTCGACTTCGGCAGTGGCCGGGACTGGCTCAGTAGCTTCTATGATCAGGTGACTGCAGTCATCACCGTGCCCTTTTTGAAGAATGACAACCTCGCGGGTCTCAGCGGCTGTATCAAGAGTCTGACGTACCACATGATGAAGCATCCCGCCCGGTTTCACGATACCCCGGGACTACCGTTCATGGCCGACGTGCTGGCCGTCCCCGGGGTCCGTGACAAAGTCCGGCTGTGCATCCTCAATGGTCTGCGTGTGGCCTACGATAAGGGGCCCCTGGTGGCTGACGATGCCTTGGAGAACAGCGGACTGATCATCATGGGCACAGATCCCGTCGCGACCGACGCGGTCGGGCTGCACGCGTTGAGCCAGATTCGCCAGGACCACGGATTGTCATCCCTGACACCGGGCGACGATGCGCCCGCGCTGGTCGCAGCAGAGCGTAAGGGTTTGGGTTATATGGATTTTCGCAAGATCGAACGCCGGTTGAAACACGTGCCCTGAACGGCGCGACGGACGCAGGTAAAGGGGCACACTATTTTTCGGTTCGTTGACAGGTTTTTGCCGCCGATCTACGATGAAACATGTGACGGGCACGGGCTGACAACATTCTCAATCATAACCGTGCAAGCGACTTAGTTAATTTTGAACATCCATATAGATTCAAAACTGCCATCATTCCAGATTGCCCGAGTTCCCGTCACCCGACAATCAGGTTGGTCTTGAGAAAGTGCGTTCCCGCTCCGGTGTGTCGTGTGGTCCGATCTGCACGGGTCCGACCCCACGCTGCGTTGGAGGCCGTAACGAACGTGCGCAGGCTGCGGTCTGTCCGCCGTCCGAGACCAAACCGTATACCGGGATCGCCCGCGATTCCGAGACCATACGTAATATTCTTAACTATGAATGGACTGATTGGAGTTTGAACCATGATGCGGAAAAAGGGCTTTACCCTCATTGAGCTGCTGGTGGTGGTCGCCATCATCGCGCTGCTCATTTCGATTCTGTTGCCGAGTTTGTCACGTGCTCGCGAGATGGCCAAGCGTACGGCGTGCAGCGCCAACGTGAAGGACGTCGGAACAGCGATGTACATTTACCAGGATAACAACCGCGGCGTATTTCCGGTTGCTGCTCATGCACCCAACCTGACCAACGCTCCTCAGACAGTCTACGTGGGCGAAATGGGTGGCAATACGCTCCGACGTGACGAGCGCTCGTCTGATGCGACGGATGGATCGACGCGGATGTCGGTGACGCGGTCGCTGTGGCTGATGGTCCGCAGCGGTAACGTCATTCCAAAAAACTTCATCTGCCCGAGTTCGGAAGACACGTCCGACCCGACCGCTGATGTGACGACGTACTACGATTTCATCGGGTGGGGCACGACCAGCTACGGCTACCAGATCCCCTACGATGATCAGAACACGTCAAAGCCCAGTGCCGACAACGATCCGCGTATGGCCATCCTGGCTGACCGCGGTCCGTGGAGCGACATCGGGGTCAATCCCGCGGTTCCGTCGAACACGAATGGTCCGGAGTACTTTACCGACGGCGCCAGTCCGAACGTCAACGCGCTGTTTGCCAAGTTGACCGATGCCAATTGTGCGGGCCCGAACATTGGCGAATGCCGCGAAGACGTCCCGCCAGATAAGTGGAAGCCGTTCAATTCGCCGAACCACGGCGGCCAGAATCAGGGTGCCGGTCAGAGTATTCTGTATCCGGACGGCCATGCCAAGTTCGAGACCAAGCCGACGCGTGGTGTTGACACGGACAACATCTACACACGCATGGACCCGACGCTCGCCGACAGCGGCGACTTCGGTAAGGCCATGTGGTGGGGCCAGGCGCCCAATGACAACGGACTGATCTACCCCGGATTCCAGTCGCTCTCGGCCAACGCCAATGCGTTCACCGACAGCCTCATCTGGCCGTAACCCGGGCAGTGATTGATGCATGTGTGGCGGGGGCCGAATGGCCTCCGCCTTTTTTGTGCGCGGCCGGGATGAGACGAATGTCATTGGCCCGCCTCGACAAGCGCCGCGGCGTGCCCAACGGTCGACGGGTTCTGTCCGAATCACTTTGACCACGGTTGAGTGGCAGGCGTACTATTGCGTGTGATGCGGCTGGCGGACTCCGACACACTCTCATCCTTTCATTCGTGCCGTTCGGTCATACGCTGAGATTCATATTCGATACGCAGTAGTCATCATTCAGCGGTTCAATCGAACCGCTTCCGCGTAACCCATCACCCGACAACTCGCTCCGTTCAACGGGTCACTGTCCCGCCGCGCCGCGCAAGCGCCGTTTTTCGTGAGGCACGCACGCCGCTGGTGCGTGTGCCGCGTGGACGATTGACAGTGGCCGGACAGGTCGCCGGCCACCGCTGTGCGCACTGCCCGCGCGGAGCCATTCATCCGGGCCACACGCCCGCCAGGCATATCCCTTGTTTCTGCCTCGATTACACATTGAATGGAGTTGTAACCATGATTACGAAGAAAGCATTCACCCTTATCGAATTGCTGGTCGTCGTCGCCATCATCGGTTTGCTGGTCTCGATTCTGTTGCCCAGCCTGCAGACGGCGCGCGGACGTGCTCGTACCCTCAAGTGCACGGCTCATGTCAAGAGTATTGGGACGGCCATGTTCGTTTATGCCGGTGACAACCGCGGCCAGTTGCCCACGGCAGCACACGCGCCCAACGTCGCAGCGGCGCCCCAGACCGTGTACGTCGGTCAACTGGGTGGGACAGCCATGCTGCCGCGGGATGTCCGTTCATCGGATCGACCCGTCGGCGCGGGCGGGACGACCGCGTTGTCGACGACGCGGTCGTTATGGCTGCTGGTGTCTTCAGGCGCCACGGTGCCCAAGAATTTCTTGTGTCCCGCGTCGGAGGATACACCCGATCCGACGGTCGACGTGACGACGTATCACGATTTCATCGGGTGGGGGACGGTGAGTTATGGCTACCAGATTCCATACGATCGACAGAACCCCTCTCTGCCTGGCGCGGGCGTTGATCCGCGGATGGCGATTCTGGCTGACCGGGGGCCATGGAGTGGAATCGGCGCCGAGCGCGCCCAGCCGAGGACCGCGGGGGGCGTGCAGTACTTCGTCGACGGCCTCAACCCCGACAGGACCCGGTTGTTGGCCCGGCTGGTCGCGGCCAATTGCGCCGGAGCGCTGGGGCATTGTACCGAGGATGTCGCGCCGCAGTGGTGGCGGCCGTTCAACTCGCCCAATCACGGTGGGGCCAATCAGGGCGTTGGGCAGAGTGTGCTGTATCCCGATGGCCATGGGACGTTCCTGACCAGGCCGACGGCCGGCGTCGATGGCGACAATCTGTATATGCGGATGGATTACACCCAGGCCAGCGGCGGCGATTTTGGTCGCGCGCTGTGGTGGGGTGAACCTCCAGGTCATCTGACTTACCCGGGAGTCGACTCACTCGGAGCCGGCGCTCACGCATCCACCGATTCATTGATCTGGCCGTAAGCGGCAGTGGGTGTTGACACGCCCTTGGGGGCCCTGGGCCCCCGAGGGCATTGAATTGAAGGGGGGACGATTTCGGACTTCCCCAGTAACATGTCGGGGCCGGACAACCCGTTTCCCAGAGCGGCGGCAGCCGACTGATTCTGGAAGCTCAAGCGCTGCCGCTGAATGGCAGAATAGTAATGCAGGACAGGGCGGAGTGCCGTTATTGGACCCGGGGGCAGCCGTACACGACTGCGACTCTGGTGTCATGGGGCCATCTGGGACCAACCGTGCCAAAGGACGACTCGAACATGAAGATTCTCAACATCTGCGGTGCACGGCCCAACTTCATGAAAATCGCACCTCTCATGGATGCGTTCAAGAGCTACCCGCAGATCGTGCCGCTGATCGTCCACACGGGTCAACACTATGACGCCAACATGAGCGCGCTGTTCTTTGATGATCTGGGCATTCCCAAGCCGGACATCAATCTTGAAGTGGGCAGCGGATCCCATGCCCGCCAAACTGCCGAAATCATGACACGATTCGAGCCGATCGTCCTCGAACAGCAACCCGATGCCGTGCTCGTCGTCGGTGACGTCAATTCGACGATCGCATGCAGTCTGGTCGCCACGAAGCTCGAGATTCCGGTCATCCATGTCGAAGCCGGGTTACGCAGCTTCGATCGGGCCATGCCGGAGGAAGTCAATCGAGTCATGACCGATTGCATCAGCGATCTGTTGTTGGTCAGTGAGCCCAGTGGTGTCGAGAATCTGCGGCACGAAGGGATTCCGGACGACCGCGTCGAGCTGGTCGGAAACGTCATGATCGATACGCTCGAACGACATCGTCAACGCGCAGAGGCTTCGACGGTCCATGCCGATATCGGCGTGACGCCGGGCCGCTACGGCCTGGTGACCATGCACCGCCCGAGTAACGTCGACGACGTTGCAACTTTCTCGGGTATCATCGATGCGCTCGAATCGATTCAAGGGGATGTACCGCTGGTGTTCTGCATGCATCCACGTACGCGGGCGACTGCTTCGTCCAACGGCCTCCTCGAGCGGCTCGAAGGATTGCCCCGGCTGATCATCACACCGCCGCAGGGATACCTTGAATTCCTGGCGCTGATGAATGGGGCCGCCGTCATCATCACCGATTCCGGTGGCATGCAGGAAGAGGCTACGATTCTTGGCGTTCCGTGTTTGACGGCACGTGATAATACCGAACGCCCGATCACCCTCGAATGCGGTACGAACAAGCTGGTTGGGACAACCGCTCAGGGTATTCTAGATGGATTCGCTTCGATCGAAGAGATGCGGGCGCGGGCCACGAAGAAGCCACCCTTGTGGGATGGCAAAGCGGCCGAACGAATCGCCGCCATCATTGCCCAGCGCTACTGCCGGTGAGCCTGCCTCAGTCGGCCAGTCGGAACCTGATGATTGCCAGGATGGCCTTGACCCCATCCCACCAGGTAATCTTTTTGCCTTCGTCATATGAACGCCCGGCGTAACTGATACCGACCTCATAAACGCGCCAACGTCCGCGGGCCACCTTGGCTGTTATCTCGGGCTCGAAGGCGAACCGATCACTCTTGATCACCAGTCCCTCGAGTACTTCCTTACGAAAGACCTTGTAACACGTTTCCATGTCAGTGAGGTTGAGGTTGGTCATCATGTTGGAGAGCAGAGTCAACACCCGGTTTCCGATCATGTGCCAGAAGAAATGGACGCGGTGGGCCGAGCTACCGACGAAGCGCGATCCGTACACCACATCGGCGCGACCCTCGATGATCGGTGCGAGCAGGCGCGGGTAGTCGCGGGGATCATATTCGAGATCAGCGTCCTGGATCAACGCGATGTCGCCGGTACATGCCGCGAAACCAGTCCGCAGTGCAGCTCCCTTACCCTGATTGACGTCGTGCATGAGTACCTGGAATCTGACGTCGCGGTGTTCCTTTTCGATCTTCTCGTACAGCAGGCGCGTGCCATCCGTGCTGTAGTCGTCGATCAGGACGATCTCCTTGTCGAAGGGAATGTCCACGTCGATCACTCGGCGAATGATTTCCTCGAGTGTGGTTTCCTCGTTGTACACCGGGATGACGATCGAGATTGTCTGCTGTGGGTCTGCCATATCTGTATTTCTTGCGTGTTGATCAGCGTGTGCCGGGCGCGGGTGATCTCGAGGCATTTTCGAGGTTGCGCAGCGCGACGATTTCCTTGCCACAAGCCCCGTTCTCGAGGCGGTCTGATACCAGACGGCGCTGGCATTTTGAACAGGGTGCGGGCATCTTAGGAGATGTTTCCTGGGGATGCCACCGTTGAGAGGTCCACATGAATGAGGACATCCGCCCCGATGCGGCGGACCGTATGCGGGTGGATCGGGCTGAGGGCCACGGTGCGGTGGCCGCGTCCGCCGATCGCAGGCGTGGCACCGTGCCCGCCGATGACACGCGGCGAGATGAACGTGTAGGCCTCGTCGATCAGGTTGCGGTCGAACGCCGAGCCCAACACGGCCGAACCGCCCTCGAGGAGGATGTTGCTCATACCCATCCTGCTGCTCAGTTGTTCGAGGACTGCCAGGAGGTCGACGTGGCCACTGTGCAGTCGCACACCGTGGATCTCGACGCCCGCGCGGGTCAAAGCCCGGGCCTTGGGCCTTCGCGTTGAGGCGTGACTGGTGAACACGTGGGTCGGCACGGTGTTGGCCGAGGTGACGAGCTGTGCCCGAGCCGGCGTTCGCAGACGGGTGTCGAGTACGATCCGGGCGGCCACGCGTCGTGGCCGCATGTCCCGACAGGTCAGCTGCGGATCATCCTGCAGTACGGTTCCCGACCCGACGATGATGCCATCCACGCGTCCGCGCAGCCGATGAACCAGTCGTCGGGCCTCCGCGCTGGAGATCCACTGCGAGTCGCCCGAGTGCGTTGCGCTGCATCCGTCGAGGCTTTGGGCCCATTTCGCGATGAGGAACGGGCGACCGGAACGGACCGTTCGGGTAAACGGTGCGATCAACCGGAGCGCTTCATCTTCGAGCAATCCGAGGGTCACTTCGATGCCCCAACGTCGCAGGGCGCGGATGCCGCGTCCGTTGACCGGCGGGTTCGGATCCCTGGTGGCTGCGACCACCCGGCGAATGCCGGCGGAGCGCAGGGCGTGGGTACACGCCGGGGTCTTGCCATGAAAGTTGCAGGGTTCGAGTGTTACGTACGCGGTCGCGCCGCGCGCCTGGTGTCCGGCGTCGCTCAAGGCCTCGACCTCTGCGTGTGGTCCACCAAACCGCTTGTGCCAACCTTCGCCGACGATCCGTCCACCCTTGACCAGCACGCAACCGACCATCGGGTTCGGCTCAACATACCCCTGTCCCCTGCGGGCCAGTTGCATGGCGCGTTTCATGAGTGTGTGGTCGGTGAGCGCTGGCATGGGGTTGTAACGCTGCGCGAGGTGCTGGGGCTACGGTGATTCGGCAGTGGCGGGTCCGGGCTCAGCGGGCTGAACGCTGGGCTTTTCGAACCAGATATTGATCATCAGCAAACCGACGCCGATGACCAACAGCACGTCCGCGATGTTGAAGATCCATGGCCAGATGTCGTGTCCGGCGATGCGCAAATCGATCTTGATGAAGTCGCGGACCTTGCCGTCGTTGAACAGCCTGTCGTACAGGTTGCCCAGAGCACCGGCCAGCACGCAACCCAACCCGACATGAAAGCTGCGCTGGTGACGCGTGCTGCGCGAGAAGACATAGACGACGAACACCATGGCGAACAATGAAGCGCCGATGAACAACGGGGACCAGTTCTGGCCCATGCCGAACAGGGCTCCCGGATTAAGCGACCGCTGGAAGCTGAGACAGTCCTCGATGAGAATGTGGCGTTTGTCGGTCATGACGTGAAACGCCCAGTGCTTGGACCACAGGTCTGCGGCCAGGCCGAGGACGGTCAGCGTCCACACACGGACGTGAGCTGTCCAGCTGTACAACGCGCTGTTCGTCGGATGGGAGTGGTCAATGTCAACGGATGCAGTCATCGCACCAGACCCAGTTCCTTTTGGCGGGCATACTCGATGCAATACCGGGCCCAGGGCTTCGCACGCAAGCGCCGCTTGGTAATCGGTTTGCCGGTCCCTTCGCAGACCCCGTAGTCGCGCGTGCTGATGCGCTCGAGAGCAAAATCGATTTCGCGCAAGAGTTTCTGCTCGCTTTCCATGAGCACGAGGTTGAATTCCTGCTCCCAGCGGTCGGAACTGATGTCAGCCATGTGAATCGGGACGGACGAGGACTGTGCGCCTTCCTCGCCTTCATGCAGCGCCTCGGAGCGCAGGTGGTTGACGTCTCCGACCAGCTCCGCCCGTTTGTGCAGCAGGAGGGTGGTGAATTCCTTGAGATCGTCGTCAGAGAGCTTGGTCTTCGGGAACTCCGGTTCGACGGGCGGTTCATCGACCACGGCTATCTTCGTGGCTTTCTTCGGCGTCGACGGCGCTGGACGCTTCGTCCGCGCTGCCCGAGTGACCTTCTTTGCGCGTTTTTTCGCGGTTTTCTTGGCCGCCTTTTTCCGGGCTACTGCGGCAGTCTTTTTTCGGGCGGTTTTCTTGCTCGAGGCCGCTCTGGAGCGCGCAACGGACTTTTTCTTGCTGGCTTTGGCGACCTTCTTCCGGGTTGTCGATTTCTTGGCCATGCGTCTGTCTTGCTTGGCGGTAAGCCCGTGTGGGTAAAGGCTTTATGTGCGAAGTTAGTCGGATATTGTACGGCTGGTGCGCGTCGTTGTCAAGCGCGTCCCCAAACGCAGGTCGTTGCCCGGCTTGGATAAAGATGAGATGGCCGAGCTCCGTGGCAGATTCTCTGCAAAAAAAATGCCCAGGACTGGAGTCGAACCAGCACGCCCCAAAGGGGCACAAGGCCCTCAACCTTGCGCGTCTGCCAATTCCGCCACCTGGGCATGAGCCGCAATGGGCTCGGAACGAGGGATGTTATTTGGGCGTCATGCGGTTGTCAAACAGGCCCGTCGTGGTGCGGCAGATGTTCCAGAGGACAGCCGGCACACCGCGCTTGGCGTCGGCAATGGTCCTGGCCCACGGCGACCAGCAGTGCGTGGTACTCATTGAACTGTTCGACGTCAGGGGGCAACGACCTTTCGATCAGCGCTTTGATGTCCCCGGATGACACGGTTGCCGAGATCACGCCGTGGCGCACGAGAACGCGTCGCGCGTAGGTATCGACTACGAAAGAGGGACGTCCCAGAGCATAGAGCAGGATGCAGTCTGCAGTCTCGGGCCCGATTCCGTCGACGTTCAGGAGTTGTTCACGCAAATCCGCGAGGGGCCGTTCGCCGAGGGGCATGACCCCGTCGTCGGACTGTGCATTGAACCATCGAGCCACCGAGCGCAGCCGTCGCGCTTTCACCCGCGGCATTCCAGCGGGGCGTACGAGCTCGACGACGACGGCTTCGGATATCCGGGCGAGTTGGGCGAAGTCCAGGGCATGGGCCGCCCGCAACTGTGCGATGGCCCGCTCGGCGGCGCGCCACGTCGTGTGTTGGACCAGGACAGCGCCGATGATTACCTCGGTTGCATGCTCGGCCGGCCACCAGCCCTGTGGCCCGTAGGCCTCGTGCAGGGTGCGGTAGATCGTTTCAAGCTGTTCGCGCATCATGTGGTGCTGGCGGCACGCCGACCAGTATAATCGTCACGGTCGATCTTGCGGAATATACATTGAGCACCAGCCCCGATCCACTGCCGTACGCCGAAGATGCTCGCCGTCCATTGTCGAGCCTGGTGTTCCTGTTGCCTTTGATCATTGCTTATGAAGTGGGCCTGATCGTTCTGGCTCCGCCGGTCCAGGGTGAGGCGGATCGCGTGATCGCCTATCACCTCATGGAGATGTTCTTCAGCCTGTTCGGTGCGACCGGCGTTCTACTTCCCGGGCTGCTCATCATTGTCATTCTCCTGGCTACTCACGTCGTGTCCCGCGAGCCATGGCGCGTACGTGCAAGCACGCTGCTGGGCATGCTCGGCGAGTCCCTCGTCTGGACCATGCCTCTGTTCGTGCTCAACCGCACGATTCGGTACGCCGGGACGACCGGAACATTCATTGATTGGCGCGAGAGCCTGGTCATCGGTACGGGGGCCGGTGTTTATGAGGAACTCGTTTTTCGCCTCGTGCTGGTGACCGTTCTGGTCATCATTCTCGAGGATGTGTTGCACTTCAAGAAAATACACTCGCTGGTCGCAGCGGTGATCATCGCCGCGGTGCTGTTTGCGGCCCACCATCATGTGCCGTTGGGCACGGAAGCGTATGCTTTTGTCCCGTTCCTGTTCCGGACACTGGCCGGAATCTACCTTGGTGGTCTGTTCCTCCTGCGCGGCTACGGCGTGACTGCCGGCTGCCATGCTTTTTACAACGTCATCGTCGTAACGCTCGAAGCCATCCCGACTCCCTCTTGAACGCCGCCAACGCAGGACTTACGCCTCGTCCGGGTTGGTGACACCTGGACACGGGGGCCCGTCGGTGGCGGACGGATCAGGTCAAGGCGGCCAGCGGTGCCTGATGCGGAGGCGCGTTCCCGGTCGCTCCGGACACACGAACCGAGCTTCCGGCGACGCCTGGAGTCGGCGCGTTGACGTCGTCGTGGGCGTCACGGATACTGTGGACGGAAAGCCGGAAAGGAAAGATCGACATCCCATGACGAGTACGACTTCTAGCGGAAGCGGCACTGGGCGCCGCAGCATCATCACCGTTCAAAGCCACATCATCGAACAGCAGCAGATGCACCCGTCGGCGACGGGCCAGTTCAGCTGGTTGCTGTCCGGTATTACCCTGGCGACACGCATCATAGAGTCGAAGGTCCGCCGCGCGGGCCTGGTCGACGTTCTGGGGGAGATCGGCGAGACCAACGTCCAGGGCGAAGTGGTTCAGAAACTGGACCGGATTGCCAACGAGACGCTGCTGCAAACTCTGGGCTATCGTGGGAACGTCGGGATCATGGCCTCCGAGGAAGACGACGAGCCGCATGTCGTGCAGGACGTTGGGGACGATGGCAAGTACATGGTTCTGTTCGACCCCCTCGACGGTTCGAGCAACATCGACGTCAATGTTTCAGTCGGGACGATATTCTCTATCCTGCGCCGACGGACAGCGGCCTGGGGCTCCTCGGATGCCCTGACTCATCTCCTGCAGCCCGGCTACGAGCAGATCGCCGCCGGCTACGTCGTTTATGGCAGCAGCACCGTGCTGGCTTACACCACCGGGCAGGGTGTGCACATGTTCACGCTCGATCCGAACATCGGTGCCTATGTTCTGCACAGCGAGAATGTGCGCATGCCGACGACAGGAAAGCTCTATAGCGTCAACGAAGCGTACCGTGACTCCTTCCCCGACGGTGTCCAACACTATCTCGAGTGGGCCAAGAAGCAGGACTACTCGTTAAGGTACATCGGCTCGCTGGTTGCCGACTTCCATCGGACCCTGCTCAAGGGCGGCGTGTTCCTCTATCCGCCGACCGCCCAGGCCCCCGGAGGAAAACTGCGCCTGCTCTACGAGGCCAATCCCATGGCATTCCTGGCGGAGCAGGCTGGCGGCGCCGCCTCCGACGGCACGCGGCGCATCCTCGATATCCAGCCCGAAGACCTGCACCAGCGCACCCCGCTGATCATTGGCAGCACGGAAGAAGTCGAGCGGGTTCTGTCATTCTCCTGATTCGCGGGATCGAACATGGCCCCGCTTCACTTCCCCTTTCCTGTGCGACTTCCTAACGCAAAGATCAACCACTGCAAGGCGGATTAGCTCGCGCGCCTGCACCTGCAAGGGTTGGCGCACGGTTACGGTCGTCGTTGGTGAAGAGAGAAGCTAGCGTACTTTGACGTACGTCCAATCGCGCCAGTACACGCCCGTTTCCGCACGCAGGATGCGCATGTAGACCTGCGTGCCCTCCTCGATATCCTCGAGGATCAAGCCGACGTCATCGATGCTGCGTACGAAGTACTGGTCCAAAACGGTGAGGATGTCGCCGACATGAATTCCAGCCTTGCCGGCGGGGCCACGACGCTCGACCTGTGTGACGATCAATCCACGCAGATCGCGCGATGATTGGGGTGGCAGGGGTTGCAGTTCGAGGCCCAGGCGTTCGGCGGCCAGTCTGACACCATCGGGTCGCGGTGGGGCGTCAAGGCTGATACGGGAGTTGATCGTGCGGCCGTTGCGCCTCAGGCCGAACAGCAGGCGGTCGCCCGGATGGTGATCGATCAGTTCGAACAGCACGTCCATACGCGTTCGCGTGTCTTTGCGATCGATGGAAGTGATGACATCGCCCACGACGACGCCACTGCGATCCGCCGGGCTGTCGGGCAGCACGCGCGTGACGGTGGCACGCGCGTCCATGGACAGGCCGAGCATGAACCGGCCGTTGCTCTCACGCTCCATCATGTTCGGCAGGATGCGGTACAGCGTTTCGACGGGAATGGCGAAGCCGATGTTCTGGGCATCGCTGCGGATCGCCGTGTTGATACCGATCAGTTCACCCAGAATGTTGAGCAGCGGCCCCCCGGAGCTACCAGGGTTGATGCTGGCATCGGTTTGGATGAGGTCATGATAGGTCATTTTGCGCTTGGCGCGGTCGCTGTACAGTTCGAGTTCACGATGGGTGGCACTGATGACCCCACGTGTCAGTGTGTGTTCGAACCCCAGCGGATTGCCGATGGCGATCACGGTTTCACCGATCATGAGATCGTGACTGCGGCCGAGCGCCAAAGTAGGCAGCGGGTGGGGCGGCTGGATTCGCAGAAGCGCAATGTCGTGCTCCGGATCACTGGCGACGATCTGGGCATCGAACGTCGACTGATCGGCGAGGATTGCCGTCGTGTTGGCCGTACGATCGACCACATGGGCGTTGGTGACGATGTAGCCCGATTCATGAATTACGAATCCGCTGCCGACACTGGTCAGCTGGCGGTCGCGCGAGCGACGGAACTCGGGGATGATGTCCTCGAAGATCAGGTCGAACGGACTGGAACGGGATTTGACGGTCTGCGTTGATGAGATGTTGACCACGGCTTTGTGCGCCGCTTCGAAGACCTCGACGACCGGGGTGCGGCGCAGTGCTTGACGATCGGTGATATCCTGAGCGTTGACTTCGCACGCCAGAAAAACACACATGAGAAATGCTACACGCATCGGTCGGCTCATTTCGCTTTGCGAATGGACAGCAACGGGAGATGACACAGGTTACCCAATGCCGATGTTTCGCGCTACCGGGCGCTCATGTTTCGCAGCACCATGTGCAGAATACCGCCGTGGCGGTAGTACTCGAGTTCCACCGGCGTATCGATCCGCAGCGTGGTGGTGAATGTCGTGGTCTGGCCAGCATCGTTCGTGGCCGTGACTTCGAGATCCTGTCCGGGCGTCATGTGGTCATCGAGTCCGGCCACGGTAAATTCTTCCGTGCCGGTCAGGCCGAGACTGTCGGCACTGGCCCCGTTCTTGAATTCCAGTGGCAAAACGCCCATGCCTACGAGATTACTCCGGTGAATGCGTTCGTAACTGCAGGCGATGACCGCGCGAACGCCCAACAGCAGCGTGCCCTTGGCCGCCCAGTCACGTGACGAGACCCGTGACGTAATCCTGTCCGGCCAGTACGATCAGCAGGATGCCATCTGCCTGGTATCGTTCAGACGGCTTCGTAGAAAATCAGTGCTGTCACCGGAGAGAAAATGAGTGGTGAGACCCTCAGTGGTGCCAGGCGACCAACTGGTTCTTGAGCCGGATATTGCCGAACGTTCCGCGTGTCATGACCAGATCATTCCCACGGCGTGAGCCAAAGCTGTTGAAATCACGCGCTTCGACACCCCGTTCGATCAGGTACAGTCCCGCCGGACTGTCGATTGGAATGGCGCCGGCCGGGGAGATGTGGTCGGTGGTGACCGAATCGCCCACCTTGACCAGCACACGGGCACCGCGGATCGGTTCGATCTTGCCGGGCTCGGCCGAGAGATCCTTGAAGAACGGGGGCTCGTGAATGTATGTGCTGTCTTCGGACCACGCGTACTCTGCGCCACCGCTGGAGGCGATTTGGTTCCAGCGCTCGTTGCCGGTGAACACGTCGGCATACTGCGAGCGGAACAGATCAGCACTGACGGCGGCCTCGACGACCTGCGCGATCTCTTCATGCGTGGGCCAGATGTCCTTCAGAAAGACTTGTGCGCCGCTGGCGTCGGTGCCAATGGCGTCGGTCGTCAGGTCGATGTCAGTCGTGCCCGCAAGTGCGTAGGCCACGACCAGCGGTGGTGAGGCCAGGTAGTTGGCGCGGGTGTGGGGATTGACCCGGCCCTCGAAATTGCGGTTGCCGCTGAGAACCGAGCAGGCCACGAGGTCACCTTCAACAATGGCGTCCCGGACCGCCTCGGGCAACGGTCCACTGTTGCCGATGCACGTCGTGCAGCCGTAGCCCACTGTATTGAAGCCCAGTTCGTTGAGGGCTGGTGTGAGGCCGGCCTTATCGAGGTAGCCCGTCACGACACGCGAGCCCGGAGCCAGTGAAGTCTTGACGTGCTCGGGGACCCGCAGGCCCCTGGCCACCGCATTGCGCGCAACCAGTCCTGCTGCAACCATCACCGACGGGTTCGATGTGTTGGTGCAACTGGTGATGGCGGCGATGACCACGGCACCGTGGGTGATCGTCGTGCTGTCGCCGTTGTTCCGTACCGTGGCCTGCCGGTCGAGATCACCTGTTCCCAGTGCGAAACCGCGCTCGGACACCGGTGCGGTCAGGGCCTTTTTGAATGCGCTCTGCATCTGCGGCAGGGGCACGAGATCCTGTGGGCGTTTGGGGCCGGCGAGGCTGGGCGCCACGGTACCCAGGTCCAGCTCGACGACCTCGGTGTATTCGGGATCGGGAGTCTGCGGCCCGTAGAACATGTTCTGAGCCTTGTAGTATTTCTCGACCATGTCGACGTGGGCTGCGTCACGACCCGTGCGCCGCAGATAGCGGATGGTCTCGTCGTCAACGGGGAAGAAGCCCATGGTCGCGCCGTACTCGGGAGCCATGTTGGCGATCGTTGCCCGATCGGCCAGCGTCATGGCGCCGAGACCATCGCCGAAGAACTCGACGAATTTGCCGACGACACCGTGCTAACGCAACTGTCTCCGTGACCGGTCAACACCATGTCTGTGGCTGTCGCCCCTTCCGGTAACCGACCCGTAAGTTTGAAGCCGACAACTTCCGGCATGAGCATGTAGATCGGCTGTCCAAGCATGACAGCTTCGGCTTCGATGCCTCCGACGCCCCATCCCAAGACGCCGAGACCGTTGATCATCGGCGTGTGCGAATCAGTTCCGACCAGACTGTCGGGGAGGGCGACACGGGTCCCGTCGATTTCGCGGGTCATGGCCACCTGGCCGAGGTATTCGAGATTGACCTGATGGACGATGCCCGTGTTCGGCGGAACGACCCGGAAATTGTCGAAGGCCTTCTGGCCCCAATGGAGGAACTCGTAGCGTTCGCGGTTGCGGTGGTACTCGAGGTCGACGTTGAGCGACAGCGCCTGGTCCGAGGCGAAGTGGTCAACCTGCACGGAGTGGTCAATGACGAGATCGACCGGCACCTGGGGGTTGATCCTGTTGGGTTCGCCGCCGAGACGGACCATGCTGGAGCGCATCGCCGCGAGGTCGACGACGGCAGGTACGCCGGTGAAATCCTGAAGCAGCACGCGGGCCGGGAGGAAGGGGATTTCGATGGTCCCAGCCGTCTCCCGGCTCCACTGGCTCAGTATTCTCACGTGGTCGGTCGTCACCAGGAATTCGTCGACATTGCGCGCGGCGCTTTCGAGAAGCACGCGGATACTCATCGGCAGGCGGTCAAGTGGTCCACAGCCCGCTTCGGCGAGCTTGGGCAGGCTGTAATAGGCCAGGGGGCCATTGGCGACATCGAGTTCCGCTCGACACTGGGCAGCAAATTGTGACATTGGTCGTGAATCCCCAAAGAACTTATCATTATTATTGAGAGGCCAAATATAGCCCAACCCCGCGCACCTGACAAACCATTCCGGCGGCCTCGACAACCGGTGTTCCAGTATTGAAAAGAGCAGACGCCCCATCCGCCGGGGTATGACGTGTGGATCGTCAGCACGTCACGCCAGTGGGCGCGTGGACCTTGCGATCAAGATCGTCCGATACTTTGCCGACATTACGAGGGCGATCCCACAGGCCTCCTACGGGGGCCTGCACAACTAACCGAGCCCGATCAGGATGATCGGGTGGTTGCACAGGTGCAGCTCAGGATGAGCGTAGACCCGCAATCAACTTTCAAGCACCGCGCCGCCGGCAAGTGGCAGATTCCCTTGCTGGTTTGTGGTGTGACTGTATTCATACCGACCGTCCTGCGGCTGGCGCCCGAGCCCCGGCTGTATCCCATCGAAACCCATCTTGCGCGGATCGACACCCTGGTCGATGGTTTCATGTACGACGAGGCGGCTGCGCTGGCCCACACCGTTCTGCAGGATGAACGCTACACCCCGAACCAACTGGCGCCGATGCACGCGGCTCTGGCCGACGTGCTGTTCCTCACTGAGTCGCAGCGCAACGAACACTCCGAATTCAATCTTGTCAGGATGCTGGCCCTTTATGATCAGGCGCAGGTCGACGGCCACAGGTTGACCGGCGACCAGCTGCTCAGTTGCGGACAGGCCTACGAATGGTCCAGGCGTCCGGCTTCGGCGCTGACACAGTACGAAGCGGCCTTGGAACGCGATCCGGCTGATGCCCTCGATGTCCGCCGGCGTATCCTGCGCCTGCGCATCGACAGCGTCGCGACCGATCCCGAGCGCCTGGAAGCGGACCTCGCAGAGCTCATCGCCGACACCCGCGCACGTCCGGAGCTCCTGGTGTGGGCTCTCGAACAGCGTCTCGAATTGCTGCTCGGGCGCCAGCAGTACGCCGACGCCCGTGCCATTCTCGAGGAAGAGCGTGTCCATCTCGAGGGTACCTCGGAGGCGTTGTCGGGTGAATACCTCACCGCTCTGGTCCACCAGCGCAGCGGGGAATTCGATGAAGCTGAAATCGTGCTGCGCAATTTGCGCAGCCGCCTGCCCAATCGCAACGAGCTCGATGCCCGCTCGGGCTGGTTGCTCGGGATCGTCGTCCTGAATGACGAGGGGCCCCAGCGTCCGCTCGAGGCGTTGTCATTCTTCGAAGATGTTCTGACCTCGCATCCAAACGGTGCTTATGCCACGGCCAGCCAACTGGGTATCGCCGAGGCGTTGTCGCAGTTGCAACGCTTTGATGAGGCGCTGGTCCACTACCGTGATGTGCTGGACAGGATCGACAGCTCGACGACCAATGGGTTGATCGATCTACCCGCCGTGATCAGTTCGTTGACCGTGCGCAGCCGGCTGCAGTACGAGGACGGACACGACGACAGCGCACTCGCCTTCCTGCAACTGGCCAGCGATCTCATCGATCGTCGGGATTTGCCAGCACGGATGTTATTCCTGGGCGACCTCGCGACAATGAAACGCAGCCTTGCTCGGAAGCGGCGCAGCGAGTCACACGCGGCGACAGATCCCGCAATCGCAGCCGCTCTGGCGGCCCGTAGCCGTGAGCTCTTTCTCGACGCTGCCGAAGACTTCATGACTCTCTCACGGCTCGATACGGAGGACGCGGACAGCGTCTCCGAAGCGCTGTGGCAGGCGGCAGTCATGTTCGATGACGGCGGCGACCGCAGGAAGACTGCGGAGTTGCTCGAAGACTTTCTGGTCAATCGCTCCAACAGTTCTCTGATCCCGTTGGTTCTGTTTCGCCTCGGACAGGCCTATCAGGCCGATGGCCACCTGCTGACTGCAATCGAGCGCTACCAGCAGGTGATTCGCGACCATACGCGAACCGCCCCAGCGCAGGACGCAATCATCCCACTGGCGTCGTGTTTCATGATGCTCGGCCCCGAGTATCTCGACGAGGCCGAGCAGACTCTGCTCCACGTCGTCGATGATGTGGGCGAGCAGGCGATGTTCACGCCCCAATCGCTGATCTATCGGCATGCGCTGTTTACTCTGGGCGAGTTGTACTCGCGCCAGGGACGCTACGAAGAGGCCATTGAACGCCTCGATGAAGCCCTGCAGCGCTACCCGGAGGACGGCCGTCGTTCGTTGGCCACGTTTCAGCTGGCCGATGCCCATCGCCAAAGTGGTCTCGTGCTGGCCTCCGCGGCAACCGACGCCGACAGCGTCATCAGGCGACAGGAGATGATGCGCCTCAAGAACAAGAGATTGGAGCAGGCCGAGGAGCTGTTCGACCGCGTCATTCATCTCCGACCGGACGGTGGAGGCGCTCAGCTCAGTGAAATACAGGCTTTACAGTTGATGCTGAGCTACAGCTATCGCGCGGATTGTGCGTTCGATCGGCGCAATTTCGAAGTCGCACTCAATCGCTACCAGGAAGTCATTCGGGCCTATCCCGACGAACCGATCGCCCTCAGCGCCTACACGCAGGTCATCAGCTGTCTCGAAAGCCTTGGCCGCGTCGATGACATCGGCCCGGCGCTGCGGCGCGCCCAGTACCTCGTCAGCCGCATAGATGCACAGCGCTACGACCGTGACTTGTATTCGCGTGGACCCGAGGACTGGCAGCGAATGTTCGCGTGGATTGGTGAGGCTGGCGGTTATACGCGTGTGGCGAATTGAACAGGATGACGTGTGACAACATGAATTGTGAGACACAACATGGCCCGCGGCTCATTGAACTCCTGCAGCGTCAAGTGGCGTACTATGAGCAACTCGCCGGCATGTCGCGGCGACAGCGCGATCTGATCACGACCGATGATCCACAGGATCTGTTGGCATTGCTTGGGCAACGTCGGCAGGTCGTGTCCAGCTTGACCGCTCTTGATGCCGAGTTGGCGCCACTGCAGGTCTATTGGCGGGCCCATCGTGATGAAATGCCCGATGCCGAGCGCCGCGTGGTCGAAACACTTCTGCAGCAAGCCTCGACGACGCTCAAGCACGTGCTCGAGGCCGATGCCGAAGATGCCCAACGGTTAGTCGCCCGCAAGGCCAATACCGCACGTGAAATGAATCAGTTGAACACCGGTCGCCAGGCGTTCGACGCCTATCGTGCGACCGCCGCGCCCGTACCCGCGCGGGTCAATATTACCGATGAGGCTCTATGAACAGTCACCCCACGATGCTCAGTCAGCGTGAACGCGAACTGGCCGCGATCATCACCGCCTATTCCGAAGTGACGGAGCAACTGCGTCAGTCGCACGAACAACTCAACAATGAAGTCCGCAAAATGAGCCAGGAGCTCGAGAACAAGAATCGCGAGTTGGCACGGCGTGAACGCCTGGCGGCATTGGGTGAGATGGCGACGGGGGTCGCCCACGAAATACGCAATCCGCTGGGTGGGATCCAGCTGTTCGCATCGTTGCTGCACAAAGATCTGGCCGAACTGCCGCGGGCCCAGACGCTGGCACGCAAGATTTCTACCGGCGTGGACTCACTCAACCACATCGTTGGGGACATCCTCGACTTCGCCGGCCAGCACGAGCCCGATCGCTACCAGACTTCCCTGGCTCAGATCGTCGATGCCGCGCTCGACCTGGCCGCCGCGCGGGGGCACGAGTCAGCCGTGGTATTCGAGCGTGACGCGACGATCGACCAATATGATGTCTACGCTGATCGCGGACAGATGGAACGTGTTCTATTGAACATTCTGCACAACGCTGTCGACGTCTCGCCGACGGGGGACGTTGTCCGGGTATGGGCGGAGGCGGGCACTGATGGGGACGTCGTTGTTCACATCGACGACACGGGACCCGGGATTGCCCAGGACGCGATCGACCGTATCTTCAATCCGTTCTTTACGACCAAGGATACAGGGACTGGATTGGGTCTGGCCATCTGTCATCGCATCGTCGAGAGTCACGATGGATGGATCCGGGCAACCAATCGGCCTGGGTGTGGTGCGCGCTTCAGCATCCACGTTCCGGCCGGCCGATCGACCAAGAACCGCGAGGAGTACTAATGGCTCGGATTTGTGTCGTGGACGACAACCAACTGCTTCGTGACTCACTCGTCGAGACGCTCGTGCGCGAGGATCACGAAGTTCAGTCATTTCCCGAACCGCGCTCGGCGTTGGCTGCGCTGCGCGCGCAACGTTTCGACGTCGTCGTCTCGGATCTCAAAATGCCAGGTATGGATGGGATCACCTTGCTGAAAGAGGTGTTGACCATCGATTGTGATATGCCGATCGTGCTCATGACCGCGTTTGCGTCGGTCGCATCGGCTGTTGAGGCCATGAAGCTCGGTGCGTTCGACTATATCCAGAAGCCATTTGAAGGCGATGCGATCGCATTACTCGTTGAACGCGCGTATCAGCATCGTTGTCTGAAGGCCGACAACGAGGCTTTGCGTGCGTCGCTGAGCAACGGGCTGGCCGAACGTGAGATGGTCGGCACCGCCCCATGCATGCGTGAGATCAAGGACCGCTGCGCGCAGGTCGGCGGCAGCTCGGCCACTGTGCTGATTTACGGCGAGTCCGGTGTGGGCAAAGAACTGGCCGCACGCGAGATCCATCGTCACTCACCGCGCAGCGAGAAACCCCTGCTGGCACTCAATTGCGCAGCGCTGTCGGAGAACCTCCTCGAGAGTGAATTGTTCGGCCATGAGCGCGGTGCGTTCACCGGCGCGGATCGCCTGCGTAAGGGACGCTTCGAATTGGCCGACTGCGGGACCTTGCTGCTCGACGAGATCAGCGAGATGGCCCTGCCGTTGCAGGCCAAATTACTGCGGGTCTTGCAGGAGAAGCAGTTCGAACGCGTCGGCAGCAGTGTGACGCAGTCTGCCGATGTCCGCATCATCGCGACGACCAATCGCGATCTCGTCAAGTGGGTGGCCGAAGGTCGATTCCGCGAAGACCTCTATTACCGCCTCAACGTCCTGCCGATTCGGCTGCCGGCGTTGCGCGAGCGCCGTGAAGACATCCCACTGCTCGTGGATTACTTCCTGCAACGCGTGGCCCGGCGCGACGGGCGACAGGTCCTCAAGCTCGAGCCCGCTGCGGCCAGGCTCTTGCGCGACTATCACTGGCCGGGGAACGTTCGCGAACTGGAAAACGTTTGCGAGCGCGCCGTGGTCATGGCTGGGGGCGATGTTCTGCGGGTGCGGGTCCTCGAACCATGGTTGCAGGCCGCCATTCCGGAGGGAGACAACTTCGGCCACCTGCGTCCGGGCTCCATGATGAGTGACATGGAGCGGCAGCTCATCGAACGAACGTTGCTGCATTTCAACGGGCATCGCGAGAAAACTGCCAAAGCCCTGGGCATCGGGCTACGTACCTTGGGCATGAAGCTCAAGAAATGGCAGGAAGAGGCAAGGCGTGCCGGTTGACCGCGCAGGAATTGCGCATGTTTGTCCACGCACGACCCATTGATGGCTCAGAGAAGCGAGTGGAACGGGTGTTGCCTGTGAACTTGGGCAGACTTGGACTCCAACACAGGATTGTTGCATGCTGATCAGTCAAATTACGAACCACGGGAACATCCCGATCCTCGAGAAAGTCATGGCCTTCTCCGAGGCCCGGCAGGGTGTGCTCGCCGAGAACATGGCCAACATCGAGACGCCTGGTTACAAGGCTCAGTATCTCGATCCGATCGAATTCCAGCACACGCTGCGCGATGCGGTCGAACGTCGGGGTGGCCACCGCTCGGCACCTCTGGAGATGCGCGCGACCGAGCAGGTGCGTTATGACGACAGTGGACGTCTGGTCGCTCATCCCGCGACGCGGCCACCACAGAACATCCTGTTCCACGATCGGACCAATGCGCGAATCGAGCGGTTGATGACCGACGTCGCAGATAACGTCATGGCCTACAACATGGCCAGTCAGTTTCTGAATGCCAAGTACGATGCGTTGAAGACCGCCATCCGCGGTGAGGTCTGAGCAACATGAGGTGGTCCAGACAGATCATTGCCGGTGAGCACACAGAGAGGAGGTGTCCATGTTCGGAGCACTAGACGTCAGTGCGAGCGCACTCGTGGCCAATCGTGTGCGCATGGATACCATTGCAGGCAACCTGGCCAACGTCTACACCACACTTGGCCCCGACCGGGCTTACGAGCGGCGGGTTCCGATGTTCACGCTCGGCCAGTCACCGGACAATACGGCAGCCCCAGGCGTGCACGTATCGGAGATTGCGATCGACTCACGCCCCGGGCGTCTGGTGCACATGCCAGGCCACCCACACGCCATCCAGGACGGTGCGAATGCCGGGATGGTCAGGCTGCCCAATGTCGATCCCCTTGAAGAGATGGTCAACGGTATGCTCGCTGCACGCGCCTATGAAGCCAACATTACGGTCATGGGTGCGACCCGCGGCATGATGAACGCTGCTTTGCGGATGATCGCGTGAGTGTAACTTCAGTGAGTGCGAGGTAAGACATGACAACGCCCATCGGACCACAGCACCTTCAAGGCCTGGGCCACGGTCTGGGTGCCGGCATGACCCAGAAACCTGCGGCAGGTGACGGCGCGGACTTCAAGGATGCCCTGCTCAACACCCTCGACGAAGTCAACCGTCTGCAAATGGAGGCGGGCAAGGGCGTCGAACAGCTGGCAACGGGCGAGTCCAACAACGTTTCCGAAGTGCTCAGTGCCGTGCGCAAGGCCGACGTAGCGTTCAGCCTGTTGATGGAGATGCGTAACAAGCTGGTCGATGCGTACCAGGAAATACAACAAATGCGGATCTAGCGACTGCTGAACAACGCAGGCAATGGATTCGCAGCCGATTGCCGTACGCGGCGGTTCTGACGGAGTCCGTCCCCGCTTCGGCGGTGGCGGTACCAGGATAGGACACAGAGCACACAGTGTTTTTAGATAAACAAATCGAGATCATCAAACGGCAGCTGACGGGGCTGGACGCATCACAACGTGTGGCTCTGGCATTGTGCGCTGTCGTGGTTGCAGGCTCGATGCTGTGGCTGACGCAGTGGTCACTCGAGAAAGAATTGGTGCCACTGTATACGCAGGTCCTGCGCGAGGATGAGATCACCGACATTGCGCGCTACCTGACGCTGAGCGGTGAATCCTTCGAGGAGCGCACGGGCGAAGGGATCTGGGTGAGCCCCGAAGATCGCAGGCGTGTCTTGATGAAGCTCGTGGCCAACAATGCCGGCCCCAAGACATTCACGTATTCATTCGACGAAATGCTGCAGGGGGCCAATGTTTTCGCACCGGAGGCCACCCGTCAAAGGCAGTACATGATTGCCCTGCAAAACGAACTGGCCAAAACCATTTCGACCATGCAGGACATTCGTACGGCCACGGTGTACATCGCCCAGGAGTCCAAAGAACTGCGGTTGGGCTATGCCCGCAACAAGCCTACGGCGACCGTCACGGTCGATCCCATCGGATCGGAACGACTGAACCCGTCGGTCGTCGAGACGCTCGTCCGGCTGGTGTCCGGTGCGGTCACGCGGCTCGAACCCCAGAACGTGCGGGTCGTCGACCTCAAAGGGCGGTTCTACAAAGTTGATGATCCCGACAATGCGTTTGGTGGCGCCCTGTACGACTTGCAGCGGCACAAGGAGCAACAGCTGCTCAGCAAGATCGAAAACATCCTGGCTCACATTCCGGGCGTCATGGCCACGGTCTCACTCAAGCTCGATGAGCAGGTCAGCACGACCTTGGAAGAAAAGCTTGGTGAGCCGGCGATTGCTCGCGAGATGCGCGAGGAGACCGAGAGCTCCAACCGCCAGGCTGGAGCGGAACCCGGTGTCGGGGCTAACGTCAGCGCGGCTCTGTTGGGTGGGTCGAGCGGCACGCGTAACACCACTGAGAAATCCGAGACCGAGTTCCAATCCGAGCGCGACCGCACGGTGACCAATACGCGCAAGAATCCCGGCGAGATCGTGGAGGCTGCAGCATCGATCCTCATTCCGCGCAGCTACCTGATCGCGGCCATCAAGTCGATGAACGGTCAGGGTGATGCGGAACCGAGCCAGCAGGACGTCGAAGACTTCCGCGATCAGGAGACGCGAAAGATCCGTGATCTCATCGAGCCGATCCTCGTCGCCGTGGCCGAGCCCAAGATCGAAGTCGACGTGTATTTCGACCAGGCCCAGGCCCTGGTGGCCAATCCGCTCGGTGATCCGGCGACCGTGCAGCAGAGCACCGTGATGACTTTCGTCAACGACCACAGCCGCCAGATTGGTCTCATCGGACTGGCTCTGGCGGCATTGGGGCTGACGGCCCGCGTGGTCAAACGGACCGGTGAACACGCCGGGACGCCGGACCTCGGTCCCGGCATGAAGTCCGGCGGTCCTGTTGGCGGCGAGTTGGCATTCGGTGAAGGGGCCATCGGTGATGCGGGAACGCCTGATGCGTTCTTGATCGCACGGGAGACCGATGAGGGCAGCATCCGTGCGCGGCAGATGGCCGAGCAGGTGAGTGAGATGATCAACGATGATCCGGAAAACGCCGCACAACTCGTCAGGCGGTGGATCGAGCGGGGCGCATAACGGAGTGACGGTGGCGGCGAACGACGACAGCACAGAACGCAACGACATGGATGGCCTGCGCAAGACGGCCATTCTCATGCTCAGCATGGATGCGGACACCTCTTCGAAGGTGCTTCAGCATTTGCCCAATGGCGTGGTCGAGGAGATTACGCGCGAGATCGCGTCGATCGATACGGTTGAACCGGACTTGTCCAATGAGATCATCCAGGAATTCTACAATCAGGCGCTTGCCCGGCGCTACGTCGAGCAGGGCGGTGTGTTGTATGCCTCGCGTCTGCTCAAGAAGTCGATGAATCCGGATGATGCCAATCGCATTATCCAGCAGATCGAACACCAGGTCTTCCAGCAGCCGTTTTCGTTCCTGCAGAAGACCGACAGCCACAACCTGTTGACGTTCATTCAGGACGAGCATCCTCAGACCATCGCCCTGGTGCTGGCCCATATGCCGAGCGCCAAAGCAAGCGAGATTCTGGTGGGCCTGCCGGCGGACAAGCAAATCGAAGTCGTGACGCGCATTTCGAACATGCAGCAAACCAACCCTGAGGTCATCAAGGAAGTCGAACGGGGTCTCGAGGATCGACTCAGCGGTGTCGTGTCCCAGACTCTACAGGAGGTCGGCGGGGTCGAGTCCGTGGCTGAAATGCTCAACCTGTCCGATCGCGCGACCGAGAAGAATATCCTCGAAGCCCTCGAGACCGAAGAGCCCGAGCTCGTCGAGCAGATTCGTCGGCTGATGTTCGTGTTCGAGGACATCATTCTGGTCAACGACAAGGGCATTCAATCGGTGCTCAAGGAGACCGAGAACGAAGAACTCGCCCTGGGGCTCAAGACCGCAAGCGACGAGCTCAAGGACAAGATATTCCGCAATATGTCCGATCGTGCCGCACAGCTCATCCAGGAAGATATGGAATACATGGGGCCGGTGCGCATCAGCGATGTCGAAGGTGCTCAGCAAAGGATCGTCGATATCGTGCGCCGCCTCGAAGACGCTGGTGAAATCATCATCGCCGGTCGCGGCGGCGAGAAGGAGGTCGTGGTGTGATCACGGGCGACTTCGGGCACTCGTTAAGCTTTGTACTCTAGCGCATGAAGGACAAGGATGTCCATGATTCTAAAAGCAGGAACCGGGCTGCGGCCGACGGCGGAGCCGTCGGCTTTCCACCTGCGCGATCTGGTCGCCGAAGGCGAGAGTATCCTCGATGCAGCGCGAGCACAGGCCGCCGCCATCCTCGCCAGTGCTGAACAGGAGGCGGTGGCCCTGCGCGAAGTGGCCCGCACGGCCGGACACGCCGAAGGTCTCGAGGCCGGTCGCGCACACGGGCAACGCACCGGGCATGACACCGCGTTATCCGAGGCCCGTGAGCAGTTCAATAACGACCACACAGCAGTGGTCACCTCCCTGCAATCCCTCATCGAGCAGGTGAATACCGAGCGGGCACAGCGCCTGCACGCTGCCGAGCGCGACATCCTGCACTTCGCCCTGGGCCTGGTCCGCCGCGTGATCAAGATCGCCGTACGGGCCGATCATGACGCTGTACAACACAACCTCGAAGCTGCCCTGGCCATGGTCATGGACCGTTCCGATCTGGTGATCCGGGTCCACCCGGACGAGTTCAAGAGCATGGAACGTGTGTGCCACGACCTTCTGGAAGACGTGGACCATCGGCAACATGTCCAAGTCCTGACCGACGATGGCATCCATCCGGGAGGCGCGGTCGTCGAAACGCCCGACGGCGTGATCGATGCCACCATCGAACATCAACTGGACCAGATCGCTCACATGCTTCTGGGCGAGACGACTCCGCCGCCAACGGAGGGTGCAGATGTTTGAGCGCTATGCCCGTGTGATCGAAGAGACCAACCTCATCGGCTTCGAGGGTCGCCTGACTGCGGTGACCGGACTGACATTGCAGGCCGAGGGTTTGCCGGCGGAGATCGGGACCCTGTGTGCGATCCGCCCGCGCCGCGCGAACAACGTCCTTGCCCAGGTCGTTGGCTTCGAAGGACGCCGAACCGTCCTCATGCCATTGGGCACGGCCGGGGCCGTCGCCGTGGGCGATGCGGTGGTCACGTCGGCGAGCATGCAGCGGGTGGGCGTCGGACCGGCACTGCTCGGTCGCGTCATCGACGGGCTTGGACGGCCGATCGACGGTGGAGCCCCGATCCATGCACATGATTTTTACGAGCTCGACCGGCCAGCGCCCGCACCGCTCAGTCGCCACCCCATCGACGAGCCACTCGGCACGGGCATTCGAGCGCTCGATTCGACATTGACCATCGGTCTCGGTCAGCGCATTGGCATCTTCGCCGGTACCGGCGTTGGCAAGAGCGTGCTCATGGGAATGGTCTCACGGTACACCGCGGCCGACGTCATCGTCGTGGCCCTGGTGGGTGAGCGCGGTCGTGAAGTGCAGGATTTCATTCGCAAGGACCTGGGTGAGGAAGGGCTGCAGCGCGCCATCATGGTGGTCAGCACCTCGGACGAGTCACCGGTCATGCGCGTGCGGGCGTGCTTTTTGGCGACCGCCGTGGCCGAGTACTTCCGCGACAGTGGCCAGAACGTTCTGTTGTTGATGGACTCGCTGACGCGCCTGGCGATGGCTCAGCGTGAGATCGGTCTGGTCGGCGGCGAGCCGCCTTCGACCAAGGGCTATACGCCGAGCGTCTTTGCGTTGTTGCCCAAGTTGCTCGAACGGTCCGGTCGTACAGACCAGGGCAGTATCACCGGGTTCTACTCGGTGCTGGTCGAAGCCGACGACATCAACGAACCGATTGCCGACGCGGTGCGTGGGATCCTCGATGGCCATGTGTGGTTGAACCGCGCACTGGCCGGCAAGGGCCACTACCCGGCGATCGACGTGCTCAACAGCATCAGTCGGCTGATGGTCGACGTCGTCGACACGGAGCACCTCGAGGCGGCTCGACGCGTGCGGCAGGTTCTCGGCACATGGTTCGAAATCGAGGACCTCGTCAACATCGGTGCGTATGCCCGCGGGTCCAATCCGGAGTTCGATCTGGCGATCGAGTCCAAGCCGATCATTGACGCGTTCCTGCAACAAGCGGTCGAAGAGCGCGTCAGTCTGGTCGACGCCCGCACGGCCCTGGTCGACGTGGCCCGGCGGATCGATGCAGCAGCAGGAAAACTCAAGGCGGCATGATCCGCCGTGGCGGACTGCCGTCCGTGGATAGATAGTTCATGGCCAAGAAATTCACATTTCCGCTCGAGACGCTCCTCAAGGTACGGCGCCGTGTAGAGGATCAGCACAAACAGGCGCTGGCCGATGAGGTGCGCCAACTGAACGAGGTCCGCGTCGGCCACGAGCACCTGACCAGCCAAATGGCCGCGGCCCTCGATGTCGCGCGGACAGCCGCTGGCGGGCCAACGGTCGATGTGCGCTTTCTGGCTGCGCAACGCTACTGGATCGCCCATTTGCAGGGGGGACTGCTGGGCAATGCGCGTCAGATCGCAACGCTCGAGGAACGTGTCTCACAGAAGCGGGCAGAGCTGGCTGAGGCGGCCCGGGCGGTCCGCGTCGTTGAGACCCTGAAGGACAAGGCCAAGGCACGTTACCAACTCAAACACGACAAAGACGAGGCGCGCTTTCTGGATGAGGTCGCACTCCAGCAACACCTGCGACGAAGGAAGGAGCCATGCTGAAACGCCTGTATTCAATCGTCGCACTGCTGTGCGTTATTCACGTTCTCGGCGGCGTCGGCCTGCTGGGGACCGCATTCGGCACCGGTCGGCTCGATCTCGAGACGATTCGCGATGTGGTCGAAGTGCTGCGCGGAACACAGTTGCCCGCCGAGGTCCCTGTGGCGACCGAGGATGCGCTGGTCGACACGCCGCGCGCTCTGGCGTCGTCTGAATCGCGCATCAAGGAGCTGATGGAACGGCAGGAAGTCGACCGCCTCAAGAACGACAAAGCCCGCGTGGATCTCGAACAACAGCGGATCTTGCTGGACCGGGCCATGATGCGCCTGGAACGCGAACGGCAGGATCACCAGAATCTCGTCGCGGGCTACGAGTCGAAGCTAGCTGCCGCGCGTGCACAGGAATTGAGCCAGAGTTTCACCGTGATGGTTCGTACGATCGGGGGGATGAAGCCGAAGAACGCACTGCAATCACTGATGAACCGCTCGGATGGCGAGGCGGTGCGTATTCTTCATGAGCTGCCGCAACGCAACCGGAACATCATTATGGACTCGTGCAAGGATATCGATCAACGGCAATGGCGCGATCGCATATTCGACAAGCTGTCACGCCACAACCGTGTCGCGACGGGGGAGGGCACGGGATGATCACGCCCATCGATGCACCTTCCCACGAGCCGATCCGCGTGGATGATCCTGCGCAGCACAGTGACCGTCCTGCCGCGTTCGATCCGCTGGTGTCGATCGCTGTTGACGTGCACACGCGCCAGCAGACGGCACGTGATATTGCGACGGCCAATCGTCACGCGGGGCTCGATCGCCAGTTGCTCGATGCGGACCTCCGTGTTCTCGATGCCGAGATCCGTTCCCGTGAGGACCTCCGTGCGGTCGACGTATCACTCGCCGAACTGGGTCTCGGTCCAGCGGCCGGGCTGTTCAAGACGGCCGCACCGCATGCTGCACAGCTGGCCGATCAGGCCGCACCTGCCCATGTCGTCAACGACGAGGCCAGCGAATCCGCTGTGCGCCACGAGCCCCGCGCCGAGGGGCAACTGCGGACGTCCGGCCCCCGAAGTGAACGACCGCACCCGGCCGAGCCACCGGCGGCCAGCAATGGGACGGTGGCGCGGGACTCCGCGACCGGGCTGACGCCGCCGCCGCAACCAACGACCGCAGGTGGTCGCATGGCGTTGCCGGCCGGGTTGACAGCCGTGACACCACAAGCCGTGGGCACAGGGCCGGGCGGCATGATGCAGGGGCAAGGCCGTGGTACGGCGGGTGGACACCAGCACGGTCAGATCGCCGGCGGAGAGTCTGCGCACACAACCCGGGCCCGTCGCGGGCGCCCGGCATTCAGTATCGAGCGGGGCACCCTACCGCAGGCCGCACAGCGCAAAACCATCGACCACGTGATGAAGATCCTGCAGTCCCGGCACACGCCCGGGCGCTCGACGGTGAAACTGCGACTGACCCCGCCCGAGTTGGGCACGCTGACCGTCGACATCAAGTTGCAGGGCGATGCCATGAGTCTGCGGTTCGAGACCCACAGCGCGGCGGTGCGCGACCTGCTGCATGATCACGCAGCGGAATTGACCGAAGCGCTGCGCGAACAGGGTCTGCGCATGGATGGTTTTGAAGTCGAGATCACCCGGGAGCCGGACGAGCACACCGGATCGGCGGCGGGCGACGGGCGCTCACAACATACCGATTCGTCGATGTCGCATGGGCAGGACGCCGATGCGCGAGGCGAATCCACGGACGCGGATGATCCCGAGACTGCATTGATCGAAGCTGCAGAACAGGGTGTGATGGCAGCGGGACGCGTCGATATCCGGGCTTGAGCCCGACCGTGGGGCGGAGTGCCTCGACGGATGATCACAACGGTGGTGGAGGATCCATCACCCAACGAGCTGGCGGAGCCAACGAGACGCAGGAGACGTGAGATGGATATCAATGCTCTGGCCGGTGCGCTGCCAACAGCAGGCGGAACCGCTACGGCAACCAATGGCTTCGACGAGATCGGATCCCAGGAATTCTTTCAGTTGATCATGACCGATCTGTTGAACCAGGATCCGCTCGAGCCCATGGACAATGACAAGCTGCTGGCTCAGCTGTCTACGATTCGTGAGATGGAGCTGAACAACAATCTGAGCAATTCGTTGAGCGGCCTCATCGATCAACAGCGCCTCGGCTCGGCCACCAGTTTGCTCGGTCAGTTCGTCGAATCCTCGAGCGATCCATTGAATAGCGTCAGTGGCGTCGTGACGGGTATTCGTTTTGGCGACAAGGGCCAACCGATTCTTCAACTCGGACCCGATATCGAGTTGCCGTTGACCGACGTGCACCGCGTGACGTCGCTCGATCAGATGCGCGCCTCGATGATCGGTACCGTCGTGACCGCCAACAAGCCGGGAGCGAATGGTGTCGAAGAAGTTCGCGGCACGGTGACGGACATTGCCGTCGGCCTGAACGAACTGATGTTGACCCTCGACAGCGGCGTCTCGGTTCCGCGTAGTGCAGTCCTCAAGTTCGAGTAGAAGGGGGAGAACGATGGGATTGTACATGGCACTCAACACCGGTGGCACGGGGCTCGGCGCGCACAGCACGATGCTCGATGTCATTGGTGACAATATCGCAAACGTCAACACGACCGGTTTCAAGTCGACCCGCGCGGAGCTCGAAAGCAATTTCGCGCTTCTGCTTCGCGAAGCGGTCCCTTCGCGAATCATTCTGCCGTTTTCACGCGGTTCGAACCCGGCGCAGGTCGGCACCGGCGTCAAAGTCGGGGGCATCTCGCGGAACTTCAGGCAGGGTGAGATCACGCCGAGTGGCGTGCCGACTGACATGGCTATCGATGGCAACGGTTTCTTCATCTTGCAGAACGAGAACCTCGGGAGCCTGACCGAAGTCTACACGCGTGACGGGTCCTTCCGTATCGACGCCAATCAGCAACTGGTCAGTCGCGACGGTCTGCTGGTTCAGGGATGGCAGGCGTACGCCAACGGTGATATCGACACCAGCCAAACGACCACGGCGCTGACCATCCCATTGGGCAGCCAGACACTGGTTGCCGCGACGACAGCGCTGTCCATCGACGGCAACCTCAATGCCGGGGAGGCCGTGGCGACGGAGGGACAGATCCAGATGTCCCAGGCGTTGATCGACGCCTCCGGCACGCCGGCGACCCGCTCGACGCAGTTGACCGACTTGCGTGACGCCGACGGCGCACCGCTGATCGCGACCGGTGACACGTTGCGCATTGGCAACATCTCCAAAGGGCCGCTCGACATCCTGGTCGAGCCGCAGACCTTTACGGTGGGCACAGACGGTACGACGGTTGGCGAAATGCTCGATACTCTCGAGGGTGCACTGGGTATCCATACCGCTGCGGCACTTCCCGCTGCGGCTGGCGGCATCGCGCCTGGCGTCAGTATCGACGCGGCCGGCCAGATCGTCATCGCCAGTAACGTCGGGGCCGTCAACGCGGTGACGCTGAACTCCGGTGATCTGCTCAACGCGACATCCGGGGCGGCCCTTACGGTCTTCGAAGCGCCGGTGCAGCGCGCTACGGGCGAAGGCGTGACCACCGAGTTCAAGGTATACGACTCACTCGGCGAAGACGTCGATGTCCGATTGCGCATGGTCGTCGAATCGGCTGACGAGTTGAGCACGACGTGGAGATGGTATGCCGAGTCACTCAATGACAGCGATGTCGCCAAGAGTCTCCAGACCGGCACGGTGTCCTTCGATTCAGACGGTCGTTTCGCCGGACAGACCACGGATGCATTGATGGTCAACCTGGCGGATCGTGGCGCTTCGGATCTCGAGATGGCTGTCGATTTCTCGCAGATGACCATGCTCGAAGATAGCAACGGTCGGGCCAGTGTTGTGCGTTTGAAGGAATCCGACGGTGCGCCGCTCGGCGTGCTCGAAGATTTCCGCATCGATGTGGAAGGCGTCATCATCGGCACGTATTCGAACGGGACGACGCGTGACATCGGTCAGGTGGCCCTGGCGCGGTTTACCAATCCGACCGGGTTGAAGCTCGCGTCGAACAACAACTACGAGGGCACGCGCATGTCCGGTCTGGCCGAAATCGTGGTGGCCAATGAGGACGGGGTCGGGCGAATTCTCGAGAAATCACTCGAATCGAGCAATGTCGAATTGGTCAGGGAGCTGGTGGGGCTGATTCAGGCGGCGACGGGTTTCTCGGCCAATGGGCGCGTGGTCAGCACCGCGGACGAGATGTTGCAGGAGCTGTTGTTGATCGCGCGCTAGCGCGTGAGCCACGGGATGGGCACGGGCATGATCAAGGTCATACGCCTCAATGACAAGCCGATGGTGATCAACGCTGAACTGATCAAGACGGTCGAGGAGACTCCCGATACGCTGATCACACTGATCAACGGTGATCGGATCATGGTCAAGGACACACTGGAAGACATCGTCCGAAAAGCCGTGGAGTACGGTCGGCAACTACGGCCTTTTGCGGCGCAGTGAAACCTGCGGTGGGGATGGATCGATACGAGCTAAGTCAGGATCCCGCATCGCGTGGTTATCGGGCTGACTGTGGCCAACGAGGATATGAGCGAGCAACAGGATGAGCTGCCAATAAGATGGATATCTCAACTGTCATAGGTTTGGTCATGGGCGTGGGCCTGGTGCTGTGGGCCATGCTCAGCAAGGGGACTCTCGAGGTCTTCTTCGACAGCGGCTCGGTTGCCATCGTTATCGGTGGCACCGTGGCCTCGGCGCTGATGAGCTTTCCGCTCAAGCAGGTCCTCGGCATGGCAAAGGTGGCGCGGCACGCCTTCTTCAACAAGCCGGTCGACCCGTTCTCGCTGATCAAGGATCTGGTCAAGTATGCCGAGGTCGCCCGCCGCGACGGTATCCTGTCGCTCGAGAACATGACGCGTGAGAGTGACAACCAGTTCCTGGTTTCCGGGATTCAGATGGCTGTCGACGGCACGGATCCCGACCTCATCGAACAGATTCTCATGAGCGAGGTCGAGACCGTTGCCGACCGTCATGCCCAGGGCAAAGCGCTGTTCGACAACATGGCCAAGTTCGCTCCGGCGTTCGGGATGATCGGTACCCTGGTCGGCCTGGTGCTCATGCTCAAGAACATGGACGATCCCAACAGCATCGGCCCGGGTATGGCCGTCGCGTTGTTGACCACGTTGTATGGCTCGATGCTGGCCAACATGATCATGCTGCCGCTCGGCGAGAAGCTGGCCCTGCGTAGCGGTGACGAAATCATGATGAAAATGATCGCTATCAAAGGCGTCATGGCCATCCAATCGGGCGACAATCCGCGTATTGTCGAGCAGAAGCTCAAGATCTTCCTGCCTCCGTCGGCACGGGAGCAGGGCGATGCCGGGGAGTGACGTGGCCCGATGATCAGGAAGAAGAAAGAAGACGAAGGCGCGCCGGCGTGGATGGTGACCTACGGTGACCTCATGAGCCTGTTGCTGACGTTCTTCGTATTGCTGGTCTCGATGAGCGAGCTGAAACGAGACACACGGTTCCAGAAGGTCATGGAATCCATTCGCATCGCGTTCGGTCACGAGGGTGGCATCGGCCGAACACCGACCAAAGAACCTCCGGTGGTCTCGATCATCAAGAAGCTGATGGAGATCCAGATTCCCAAAGAGATCAAGCACATCGGTTCATCTCCGGATCCGGGGCTCGAGGATCGTTTCTTCACCGTTGCCGAGATCGAGGATGGCTGGAAACTGTCGTTTGGTGGTGCTCTGCAATTCGAGCGGTTCAGTGACGAACTGTTATCCGGACGTCTCGAAATACTCGAGAACTTCTCCACACAGATTATCGGGCGCAACAATGTGGTCGAGATCATCGGCCATACTACGGTCGAGCCGTTACCGACCGATTCAATATTCAAGGACAAGGATGGCCTGGCCCTGGCGCGGGCGCGGGTGGTACGTGACCACCTCGTCAAGCTGGGGATCAATCCCAAGCGTCTGAGACTGGTGAGCGTGGCCGACCACGAGCCGCTGTTCCAGCAGGCGTACGAGGAACACCGACTGGCGCGAAACCGACGGGTGGAGATCGTCGTTCGCGAATCGCTGATCAACCAATACGAAGGGCGGGAACAGACCGTCGAAGATCGGGTAAGCCATGGCCAATGACAACAAAGAGACCGCTGCTCCGTCCACCCCAGAGCAGCCACCGTTCGCGGACCGCAAGCGCAACCTGCTGACCATCGTGGTCGTGGGTGGGCTGATGCTGTTCGAGGGGCTCGGTATCTTCATGGGGATCAAGTTCCTCGGATCGGAGCCGGAGCAGGCCGAGGCCAGTGACGGCGTGTACATCACGGATGAGGATGGCATCCGCAAACTGTTGCCTCATCAGATGGAAGTCAAAGTGGCCGATTTGGTTGCGTTCAACACCAAGACCGGCCGGGCCTATGTGTACCAGATCAGCGTGTACGCGGACGTCGAGACGAAGCACATGGAGTCACTGCGCGATGTCCTCGAATTTCGAGAAAACACCATCGAGGATCGGCTCAGCCAGGTCGTGCGTGGCTGCGACCCTAAGTATTTGGAAGAGCCTGGCTTAGAGACGATCAGGCGTCAGTTCAAACGGGTCATGGACGACATTGTCGGGTCGGAACTCATGATCAACGAGATACTCCTGCCTCAGTTCAGCAAGCAAAGAGCCGATTAGTATGTATCGGACGTGACGCCATGGATGGCGTCGCCTCACGTGATGCGCGGTTCGTGGCACGGCGCGTCGACGTGTATTGTTGCTATGCCTTGGAGAGGCGAACGAATCTCATGCCGGACAGCGCCCCCCGCGGCCCGGAGCAGGCCGATCCTGTCGTGACCCCACCGGCCGCGACGGAGCCTGAACCCGCGACCACTTCACCACCTTCCGACGTTCCCGGTGTGTCCACCACGCAGCGCCCTCCGAGTGCTTCCATGGCGCTGCCCGACTTCGGTCCAACACCGACCAGTGACGAACCGGTTCAGCCCATCGATCTACTTCGCGACGTTGGACTGCATGTCAAGATCGAGCTGGGGCGTTGCCGCATGCTTCTCGATGACGTGTTGAGGTTGAGCGAGGGGTCCATCGTCGAGCTGGACAAGTTGGCTGGTGATCCAGTGGACATTTACGCGAACGATCGTCTCGTCGCACGCGGTGAAGTATTGGTCCTCAACGACAACTTCTGCGTCCGCGTGAACGAGATTCTTGCCGAGAATACCCGCGAGTTCGAGTAGCACATGATCGTGATCTGGATGATGTCACTGGGCCTGACGCTGTCCACGACGGGGCAGGTCGCGGCAGACGATGGTGCGCTGAACGACACCACGGCCGTCCGTCAACTGAACCGTGCGGAGGCGGTCGAGCCGCGCGCTCAAACGAGCGCGACCCTGACGCGTGGGGGATGGCAAGCGATGTGGGCGCTGGGGGCGGTGTTGTTCGTCATTGTCCTGGTGGCTTGGGCCGCCAGGCGGTACCTGCCCCTGACGCGACTCGGAGGTGGGGCGGCGCTGCAGGTCATCAGCCGGACGCACCTGTCGAGCAAGCAGAGCCTGGCGCTGGTGCGCGCCGGCAACCGGTTGGTCATGCTCGGCGTGACCCCCGAGAACATCACGACGCTCGCAAGCTTCGATGATCCGGAGGAGATGGCCGGACTCATGACGGCCGCGACCGGTACGGCCCGTGGCTTCGATGCGCTGCTCGGTCACGAGACGCGGCGCTTTGAGCAGGTCCCCGAGGGATCGGACCTCGAGACCAGTCGCCAGAACGTCAGCAAGTTGATTTCGCGTATCCGCGGCATGGCCGCGGCTCAAAAATAGAGTGGTCGCAGGACGCGGCCCAAGTATGCGCTAAGGAGTGGCGCAGTCGATGAACGAGCATGGAGGCTCGAGAACATGGGCGCATTGGACCCTCGTCGGTCTGATGGTGTGCTATGCGCCCACGGTCGCATGCGGACAGGTCACGGCCCTCGAGGGTGCCTCCACCGTCGCGCCCGCTCCCACCACCGTTGACAATCCCATTGGCGTTCCCGATGTCCGCGCGCTGCTGCCGGTTGCGACTGATTCCGAGGGAGTCAGCTCGACCCTGCAGATCATGGTCATCATGACCGTCCTGACGCTCGTACCGTCCATTCTGATCATGATGACCTGTTTCACCCGGATCATCATCGTGCTGGCGCTGATGCGTCAGGCGATTGGCGTGCCCCAGTTGCCACCGGGGCAGGTGCTCATGGGCCTTAGCCTGTTCGTCACGATGCTGATCATGGCCCCGACATGGATGCGGATCAAAGCCGACGCTGTCGATCCGTATCTCGACAATCAGACGACTCAGCAGCAGGCGCTCGAAGCGTCGGTCGGCCATCTACGGGATTTCATGTTTGCGCAGATCACCAAGACCGGCAACGAGGCCGAGGTTTTTCTATTTCTTGATTACTATCGCGGGGAGCCGACGGCGGACACCAACGTCGATTTTGCTGACGTACCGACCACCGTACTCATTCCGGCGTTCATCCTCAGTGAATTGAAGACGGCGTTCATCATGGGTTTCAGGATCTATTTGCCCTTCCTGGTCATCGACATGGTCATCGCGTCGATTCTGATTTCAATGGGCATGATGATGCTGCCGCCGGTGCTCATTTCACTGCCCTTCAAACTGCTGTTGTTCGTGCTGGCCAACGGCTGGCACCTGGTCATCGGCACACTGTTGGACAGTTTCGAGGTCACTTGAGCCCGATGTGCGCATTGGCGATTGGAGATTGAACCACGATGCCGCTCGAAGCAGCGCTGGATATGAGTCGCGAAGCATTTCTCATGGCCTTGACCCTTTCGGCCCCGATTCTGGCAGTCGGGTTGCTGGTGGGCCTGGTGATCTCCTTCGCCCAGGCGGTGACCCAACTGCAGGAACAGACGCTCAGTTTCGTCCCGAAGATCGTCGCCATGGTCGGCGCTGCTGCGTTCTTCATTCCGTGGATCGCGACGCGCATGATCGAGTACTCGGTATCGATGTTCGGGGAGTCGCCGTGGTAAGCGGCATGCCCGACTGCGGGGCGGGGCAGGGCAGACACGTGAAGGATCGTTGGATTGTTGCCACTGAGTTTGACCAATCTGTATGGGCTATTACCTGCGTTCGTCCTCGTGCTTGGGCGCTTCACGGGGATCATGCTGGCCGGGCCGTTGTTTGGCAGTCGTGTCATCCCCAATCGGATCAAGGTTGGCCTGGTGTTCACCATCGCCGTGATGGTCTTTCCCATCATCTCGGACAGCCTGCCCGCGGCCGTGACGTTTCAGATGGCCATCGTGGGGCTCATCGGCGAGCTGCTCATTGGTGTGACGATTGGTCTGGGGCTCAACCTCATTCTCGTCGCTGCGCAGATGGCGGGCATGATAGCCGGCCAGCAGGCGGGCCTCGCCGCAGCTGCGGTGTTCAACCCCACGACCGAGATGCAAACGACGGTCATCGGCGAGGTGTACTTCTACACCACCATGATCATCTTCCTGCTGATCGGTGGGCACGTCGAAATGATTCGTGCACTACTCGACAGTTTCAGCACTGTTCCACTGCTGACCTTTACGGTCGAGCGTCCGGTGGTCGCGGTGCTCACCGACCTCACGATGAACTCCGTCGTGCTGGCCTTTCGGATCGCGGGGCCGGTCATTTTGGCACTGTTGTTGGCCAAGGCGGCCCTCGGGTTCCTGTCCAAGACCATGCCACAGCTTCATATTCTGTCGGTAGGGTTTGCCATCTTCGTTTCGGTGGGCATGCTGCTATCGGCCTTGATGATGGGCAACTTTCACGGGCTCATTGCCGACTCCTTTTCGGATGCTCTGGTGATGTTGCGCTACGCGGTAGGAATCGACGGTTAGCGGCGAAGACCGCCGGATCCAGTGTGTGGACATAACGAGGACGCATCATGCCGGATGATGGCGACAAAACAGAACAACCTACTCCACACCGCCGCATGGAAGCGCGGCGGAAAGGACAGGTCTCGCGCAGCCAGGACCTCGGGGCTGCCGTACTGCTGTTGAGTGCGCTGGTCACGCTCGATGTGCTCGGACGTGACGTGTTCACCCGCTTGATGGGCGTGACCCAGTTATGCCTCAGTGGCAATGGCGATCCGATGCTCAAGGGTTCGGATATGGTGTCACTGACCCATCTGCTGTCGGGCGAGCTGGTCGCGGTGGTGCTGCCCTTCATGCTCTGTTTGTTCCTCGTGGCCGGTGGCGTGCTGCTGCTGCAGATTGGGTTTCTGTTCACCATGGAGCCCGTGCGACCGGACCTCAACAAGATCAACCCGCTTTCGGGTCTCAAGCGTATTTTCAGCATGCATGCCATCGCGACATCCGGTATCAACATGGCCAAGCTCAGTATTGTGGGCGTGGTCGTCTACATGACCATACTCGGTGATCTCGAGAAGATCCTGTTGTGTTCAGCGCTGAGCTTCACCGAGATGATCGGACTGGGCGTCGAGATATTCCTGACCCTGGGCATCCGAGTGGCCATCGCCCTGATCATTCTGGGCCTCATCGACTGGATGTATCAGCGCTACCGTCAGGAACGCGGCATGCGCATGAGCAAACAGGAAGTCAAGGACGAGATGAAGCGCATGGACGGTGATCCGGTCATGAAGCGTCGGCGGCGCGAGGCTCAGCTCAAGCTGGCCATGCAGAACATTCGCCGTGACGTACCGCAGGCCGATGTCGTCGTAACCAATCCGACGCACTTTGCAATCGCCCTGCGCTACGACACCGCTACGATGACGGCTCCAAAGGTTGTGGCCAAGGGTGCCGACCATGTTGCCCGACGGATTCGTGAGGTTGCCATGGCGCACCGCATTCCCCTGGTCGAACGCAAACCCCTCGCCCGGTCGTTGTACGAGCTGGCCGAGGTCGGCGAGGAAATACCACCACAGTTCTACAAGGCCGTCGCCGAGATCCTGGCGTACGTGTACCAGCTTTCAGGCAAGAGTGTGGCGTGATATGCAAGACGTACCATGCGATTCATGATGACAAAGGTTCATAGACCCGACTGACCATGGCCAGCGCACTACCCATTCCGGCACCTGCGATCGACTTCATCAGGAAGAATCGCAACCTGCTCATGCCCCTCGCCGCATTGAGCATGATTTTCGTCGTGCTCGTCCCGATGCCGACGATGGCCATGGACTTCTTGTTGATCGCGAACATTGCCGTATCGAGCCTGCTGCTCATCACGGTGATGTACGTGTCCAGTCCACTGGAGCTGTCGGTGTTTCCGTCGCTGTTGCTCGGAACCGCGTTGTTCCGCCTCGTGCTCAACACGGCCACCACGCGACTGATTCTGACCAATGCCGAGGAGGGGACCGAAGCCGCCGGGCGAGTCATCGCGACGTTCGGCCAATTCGTATCCTCGGGTTCGCTGGCCATCGGCGTGATCATCTTCATCATCATTGTCATCATTCAGTTCGTGGTCATCACCAAGGGTGCGACCCGTATCGCCGAGGTGGCCGCCCGGTTTACCCTCGACGGCATGCCTGGCAAGCAGATGGCCGTGGATGCCGACCTGAATGCCGGGATCATCAGTGAGGCCGAAGCCAAGCAGCGCCGTTCAGACATCACGCGCGAAGCCGACTTCTACGGGGCCATGGACGGTGCCAGCAAATTCGTGCGCGGCGATGCCATCGCCGGCATCATCATTACCATGATCAACATCCTGGGCGGGTTTTACGTCGGGATGGTCGAGAATGATCCTCCGTATACCTTCTCCGAGACGTTGCACATTTTCACCACGCTGACCATCGGCGACGGCCTGGTGTCGCAGATTCCAGCATTCATCGTGTCACTGGCTGCAGCCATGGTCGTCAGTCGCAGCGTGGCCCAGACGAACTTCGGCGAAGAGCTGATCACCCAGATGACCTCGCGTCCGGTGGCGCTGTTTCTGACGAGTCTCTTTCTACTGGCCCTGTTGGCCACACCGTTTCCAAAGATCCCGCTGATTGCCATGATCACGGGCAGTGCCGGCCTGGCCCATATCGTGCGGAAGAACCGCGCGACCGAGGCCGACGTCAAGGAGGCCAAGGAAGCCAAGGCCAGCCGCCAACCCGAAAGGGTCGAGAAACTGCTCAGCGTCGATCCGATGGAACTCGAGGTCGGCTACGGGTTGATCAAGCTGGTCGATCGCAAGCAGAGCGGGGACCTGCTCGACCGTATCTCCAATATTCGGCGTCAACAGGCCAGTGAGCTGGGCATTCTCGTGCCGCCGATCCGCATTCGTGACAATATTCAGCTCGAGCCCAATCAGTATGTCATCAAACTGCGCGGCGTGCAGATCGCCCGCGGAGAAACGCTGCCGGGACAGTTGCTGGCGATCGATTCGGGCATGGTCAGCGAACCGATCGGTGGTATCGACACCCGTGAGCCGGCGTTCAACCTGCCGGCACTGTGGATCACGCCCGATCAGAAACAGCTCGCCGAGCACCGCAACTACACCGTGGTGGAAGCGTCGAGCGTGTTGGCCACCCACATCACCGAGGCCATCAAGCAGCACGCCGACGAGTTGCTCACACGGGAAGCGGTCAATCGCCTGCTCGATCACCTCAAGGAATCATCACCGAAGGTCGTCGAAGAGGTCATCCCCGCGGTCATGAAGGTCGGGGAGGTCCAGAAGGTCCTGCAGGCGCTGCTGCGTGAACGGGTCCCAGTTCGCGACCTCGAGACCATCCTCGAGACGCTTGGCGACTGGGGCGAGAAAACCAAGGATACCGAGATCCTCACCGAGTACGCGCGCAACGCCCTGGCGCGGACGATTTGTCATCAGAATTGCACCGCGGATGGCAAGATGGTCTGCGTGACGCTCGATCCGCGCGTCGAGCAACTCATCGCCCAGAGTGTCCAACGTTCCGAGCATGGATCTGCACTGGCCTTGCCGCCGGCGGTGCAGAACAGCTTGATCGACGCGATACGCCAGGAGGTCGAGAAGGTCGTCCGGACCTCGGCCGGGCATTCGCCCGTTATTTTGTGTTCACCGCAGATCCGCAATCAGGTACGGCGACTCATCGAGACCGTCATGCCGCAGATTGCTGTTCTTGCATTCAATGAAGTGGTTCGAGGTGTAGAAATCGAATCAAAGGGATTGGTGGTAGTGGACAATGAATCTCAAGACGTATAGAGCTCCGACGATGGCCGAAGCCCTGGCGCAAGTCAAACGTGACCTCGGTCGTGAAGCAGTCATTCTCAGCACGCGGACCATCAAGAAGAGCGGCTTGATGGGGCTGGCCAGTCGTCCGTGGATCGAGATCAGCGCGACCGCTGATGCTCAGGTCGTGCCGCAACGCCGCGCGGTCGGAGCCAATATGCCACCGGCGCCGATGTCGCCGACCCCTGCGGAGTCGCCACGGCGCGGTGCGCCACAGACGCATGCCGAGCTTCTTCAGCAGGTCGCGGCGCGTCAGGCGGTGCTGCAACCCAAGGCGCCGCCTCCGTCCGCTGCGCCGGCACTCGACGATGAACTGCGGCGTGAGCTACAGGATCTCAAGTCGATGGTGCATGCGCTGGTGGCCCGTGATCGGCGCGAGGGTACGACGGCCATGCCGGTTGCCCTGCAGCGGGCCTATGGACATCTGATCCAGAACCAGGTCACCGAAGAGTTGGCCGCCGATCTGTTGCGCAAGATCCGCGATGCGTACGTCGGTGAAGGTGATATCGATCCGGAGTTCGTCCGCGAGCAACTCGTGCGTCACATCGCCGCATCACTGAAGCCATCCAGTGCCATCGACATTTCCCAGGGGACCCGCAAGGTTGTGGCGATGGTCGGGCCGACAGGTGTTGGCAAGACGACGACGGTAGCCAAGCTGGCCGCGCACTTCAAGCTCCGCGAGAACAAACGGGTCGGACTGGTGACCATCGACACCTTTCGCATCGCGGCTGTCGACCAGTTGAGGACCTACGCACGCATCATCGACATTCCACTCGAGGTGGTGCTGACGCCGGAGGAATTGTCCGAGGCCCTCGGGCGGTTGTCCGATTGTGATGTGGTGCTCGTCGATACGGCTGGGCGAAGTCAGTTCGACGAGGACAAGCTCAACGATCTACAGGCGTTTCTGGCTGCGGCCGCCCCGTGCGAGACCCATCTCGTACTCGCGGGCAATTGCAGTCAGCCGGTTCTGAACAAAGCGGTCGAACAGTTTGCGCGCATGCACGTCGATCGGATCGTGTTCACCAAGCTCGACGAGACCGTCGGGATGGGTGCGTTGCTCGGCGTCATGGACAAGGTCGAGGCGCGCTTGAGCTACGTCACCACCGGTCAGAACGTACCGGACGATATCGAGGTTGGCGATGGTCGGCGGCTGGCCCGCATGATCATCGAGGGCAGTTTTGCGGCAGATACTTCAGCGACAGCAACGTAGCTCCGGGTACGGATGCCGGGATCGCCACGCGCGAGCAGGGGACAACCCATGACCACACAACATGCGAGTGACCAGGCGGCTGCACTGCGGTGCCTCAGTCAACCACAACGGCGGGCCACCTCGATAGCCATCACCAGCGGCAAAGGAGGTGTGGGCAAGACGAACATGGCGGTGAACATGTCAATCGACCTCGCCCGCCGTGGGCTGCGGGTCGTGCTCATGGATCTCGATCTGGGCCTGGCCAACGCCGACCTGCTCCTGGGCATGCGCTGCCGCCGCAACCTGGCCCATGTGCTGTCCGGAGCATGCCAGATCGAAGAGATCATGCACGAGGGCCCCGCCGGCTTACAGTTGGTTCCCGGCGCTTCTGGGCTCGAGAGTCTGGCCAATCTGTCGGAGTTTGAACGCCATCAGGTACTCAACCAGTTACACATCCTCGAACGGTCGTGCGATTTCCTGATCCTCGACCTCGGTGCCGGAATCGCCCGTAACGTCATCACCTTCGCGCGGGCCGCCGATATCGCTCTCGTGGTGACGACCCCCGAACCGACATCAGTGGCCGATGCCTACGCGACGGTCAAGTTCCTGGCGGCGGGGGAGCGCGTCGCGGATGTCGAGTTGCTGGTCAATCAGGTCGAGAGTCGCAAAGAGGCCCAGGTGGCGTACGAGCGCATTGCCGGGGTGGCTTCGAAGTTCCTGGGCTTGCCGGTGACGCTGGCCGGCTACGTGCTTCGTGATGAGACGGTGACGCGCGCGGTGCGCACACGTCAGCCTTTCGTTCTACAATCTCCACGATCCGCCGCGACCGCATGCGTTCGGGCCACAGCCAAGCGTTACGCACGGACCGTGGCCACACCCGAGGCTCGGCCCGGGTTCTTCAGGCGGGTGGCCGAATTGTTCGCCTGAGAGCGCAACGAGGCCGATGAGACGTTCATAGCATGATCACAAAGTACGTCACGTCCACGCTGATTCTGAGTGCGTTCATAACCACGCTGCTTGGCGGAATGCTCTCCGGCGGCAGCCTGGAGTACATCATCTGGCGGGCACTCAAGGCCATGGTGGTGTTCTGTGGCGTAGGGCTCATCGTCGGCTGGGCCGCCACCCGTGTCGTCCGAGAATACCGCACCGCCCAGTATGCTGAGGTCTTCGGGGAGCCCGAGAACGCCGCTGTCGAAGTCGCGGAGGCCGCGGACGAGGACGGGATCATAGAGGCCCAGCCACACACGCCGGACGCACCGCCCGGGGCCATCCGCTCCTAGGAGCGGCACATCCGATAAACCCGCGTCCCGTCCTGGGCCGCGATAGCTAATGCCGGACGCATTCCTTGCCGATTTTCAATTCGATCGCGGTGCAGCGCCGCGGTCTCCCAAATGTTCACCAAACACACTCACGGAGGAGCGTGTCCATGGGTCTGGCTCTGCCGAATGATATCCATCAACTCTGGAACAGGTACGTCAACAACCCCGATCCAGATTTGCGAAACAGACTCATGGTTCTGTACCTGGCCCTGGTCAAGTTCAATGCCGACCGCATCGGGGCCAAGCTACCGGACGAGGTCGACAAAGACGATCTCATGTCGGCCGGCATCTTCGGATTGATGGATGCCATCGATTCGTTCGACCCCGAGCGCGGCGTCAAATTCGAGACCTACTGTGCGCCACGTATCCGTGGTGCAATTCTCGACGAACTGCGCGCCATGGACTGGGTCCCGCGCCTGGTCCGCAGCCGCGCCAACCGGCTGGAATCGGCAACACGTTCCCTGGAAGTCGAACTCGGCCGCGCGCCGAGCAACTCCGAACTGGCCTCGCGCCTTCAGCTGAGCAAACCCGAATTCGAAAAACTCATCCGCGATGCCCGCGCGGTCAGCCTGGTATCATTATCGCGCAAGTACTACGAGACCGACTCCAACCGCGACATCTGCGAGATCGATGTTCTGCACGACAACAAGAGTTCGGACCCCGAGGAAGATTCTGATCGCAAAGATATTCGCGAGGTCATCCACAATAATCTCAGTCGCATCGAGCAGCTCATTCTGGTCCTGTACTACTACGAAGAGATGACCATGAAAGAGATCGGTCGGACATTGGATCTCTCAGAGTCGCGCGTCAGCCAGATGCACTCAACAATCATCAGCCGCTTGAAGGGCCTCGTGCAACCACCCAAGCCTGAAGAAGAGTTGTGCATGTTCCCTGAATTCCAGCTGTAATGGCGTAGAACGGGTGTAGCTTCCCGGGGTCGGTGCTTTGCGGTAAAATGCCTGGAGCGGATTGACGCAGCATGGAACCGGTAACCTTGAGCGATACGCACTCCATTCCCTTCACCAAGATGCACGGCATCGGCAACGATTACGTGTATGTGAACTGTTTCGAACATCCCATCGAGGATGCCTCACGGTTGTCGCGGGCCATCAGTGACCGTCACCGGGGCGTCGGCAGCGATGGCCTCATTTTGATCTGCCCATCGGATCACGCCGACGTGCGTATGGAGATGTACAACGCCGATGGCTCACGGGCCGAAATGTGCGGCAACGGGATTCGCTGCGTGGCCAAGTATGCTTATGAGCATGGCCTCGCAGGGCGCTCTCCAATGCGGGTCGAGACCGATTCCGGCGTGTTGACCCTCGACATTGCCGTGGAATCGGGCGTCGTGACCGCCGTCCGTGTCGACATGGGGCCACCGAGCCTGGCCCCAGCTGATCTTCCAGCCGACTTCCCCGCTGGCGAACTCGTCGAAGCAGACCTGGACGTCGATGGCCGCACCTACCTGTTCACCGGTGTATCCATGGGCAACCCCCATGCCGTGATCTTCGTCGACAACGTCGAGCGCGTGGCCCTGGCGGTCGAAGGGCCGGCCATCGAATGCCACAGCAAATTTCCCAACCGCATCAACGTACATTTCGTCAATATCCTCGCGCGCGACGAGGCGCGGATGATCACCTGGGAACGAGGCAGCGGTCCGACTCTGGCCTGCGGGACCGGCGCATGTGCCGTAGCAGTCGCCGGCGTCAAGACCAATCGCCTCGAACGCAGCAGTGTCATCAACCTCCCGGGCGGTGCGTTGAACATCGACTGGCCCGCAGGGGGCCACGTGTTCATGACCGGGCCCGCCGAAACGGTCTTCGAAGGCGTCTGGCGCGGCTAACAGCCTCTCGTTCGTTTCTCCAACCTGCGGTAATCGTGAAGCCCAAAGGCTCCTCGGCGGCTCACGGTATTCCTCATGACATGCGCTCGCTCCGTTGCGGTGGGCCTGGCGGCCGTGTGATGCGGGTCGCTCGCTCCGTCACGAGGAACACCGACTCGCCTCTGTTCGTGCGTGCCTGTCACTTCCTTAGGTCGTTCGTCTACCCGGTGTCTACTCGGCGGTGTAATCCTGAGCTTGTCGAATCACGCCTCGAGATTGGTCGTCGGTGGTCCGCGTTGGATGCAACGGCTATTCAGATCACAATACGATTATGTCGACCGGCGACCGGCCACTGACGACCGGCGCGGGACGCTTGGCGCGGGGCGACCGGCGCGCGGCGATCGGCGCCCAATGGTGTGACATCACCTATCACGAGAATGCGCGAGTTGACAGGCTCCTCGGCGGGGCGCGGTAGTTCTCTTGCTCCGTTCCTCCGTTGCGGGTGCTTACGCACGTTTACTATCTGTCGTCATCTGCGCAAGAGAGCTACCGACTTCCTCTGTCCGTGCGTGGCATTCAGCGTCCGAGCGCGCTTCGCCTGGACCGTGCCTACTCGGCTGCGCCTCGAGAATGGTTGCACGGGGACCGCGTGTAGGGATGACAGGATGAATACCAGGGTAGGGCCCCAATTATTATAGAGAGGAACTCCCCACCCAGTAGCTGCTGGCGTCAAACGACCTCTTTCATGTGCCCACCCCATGCGCTTCGCGTCGCTGCGCGACGCTCAGGTTGGCGCTGAGTTCGAGTACGGTGTGCCACGACCGGCGATGGACGACCGGCGACCGCCGCGAGACGCATGGCGCGTAGCGACGGGTCATACTTTTCTGTCGTCATAGAGTTCACGGACAAGAACGGCGCGCGCAGCGCGGCGGTCGCCCCTCGTCTGTCGCCGATCGCCTGTCGACGTCGGCTACGCTTCCATATCCACGTGCAGGTGGCCGTCATCGTCGCGGGTAATGCCATTCTCGGGCTCGGGCGGTGCCTGCTTTTCGTCACCGGCCGTGCTGGCAAAGTCGCGGCCCTGACTGCCGGCGCCTTCGGAATCGGTGCTGACCTCGATGTCGCCGCCCGTTTCGTCGATGGCTTCGGCTGCGTGGGCGCTGTTGCGGGCCACTTTGTCGGTGGCGTTGTCCTGCTGACTGCGTGCGCCGTCGATGGCCCGAGCTGCCTGCTTCTGTTGAGCGCCGGCCTGGAGAATCGAACTGACTGAGTGTGGGGGGATGTGGGTCATGCCGTCACCTCGAGAGAAACGATCCTTCAAGTATTATCGGCCCAGGTCTGCGTTGGCCTTTGGGCCGATGTGAGTGTGCCCGTAACCTCATGCGTGCAAGTATATTGTGGCATATGCGCCGGTGCCGTAGAATGACATTCTTCAAAGGCACACAGGTTTCTTGCGTGGGGGCAGTTCATTGAAGAAGCATGTTGTTATGGTTGCGGTGGTTCTGGGCGTGAGCGCGCCTGCATGGGCCGGCTCGCATCTGTGGCGGGTCAACGAGTTGTTCAGTAATGCGGATGGAACTGTTCAATTCATCGAGCTGCACAATCCGACGGATGCGGCCAATGAGGTCATTCTGTCGGGCAAATGGGTGAAGAGCGTGGTCAACGAGACCTTCCTACTCTTCCCGGCCAATCTTCCGGCCGGCAGCACGGCTCAGAAGTATCTGCTCCTGGGCACCAAGGCATTTGCCGCGTTGCCGGGTGCGCCGACCCCCGACTACATCATGGATCCCAACTTCTTTGCTCTCGATGCAGACGAGATCCAGTACTGGCAGTACGCCGGCGCCGAGATGGAGTTCGCTTCGGGGGAGCTGCCCCTCGATGGGCTCAATTCTCTGGATCGCAGCGGCGCGACCCTGCCCAATTCGCCAACCAACTTCGCCGGTGATGTTGGAGCGGTCGACGCCAGCGGTGTGGTTCCAACCGTTTCCGAGTGGGGCCTGCTGATCATGGCAGGACTACTGGTTACGGTCGGTGCCCTCATCGTGGCGCGGCGCCGCTTGATCGCCGCTTGATCCGGTACGCCGATCGGCAGGGCCGTCGGATGGCGGTTGTGCGCGCTTGAAACTCTTCTTACAACGTGGACAGCTCGAGCCGAAGAACTGGGCCGTTGCACACTGGGGGCAGCGCTTGCATGTGTTGGCTGCGTCCAGCAAGCGAGCGTAATCACGGCGCGCGATGTCGTAGATGCTCCGCTCACGCCAGGTAAAGTCCCCGACGCGGCCGCGAGCACATGGCGCACACCATCCGCCGGACGATAACATGGACCGGCACTCGGCGCAGGTCACCTTCGTCGGATCGGAATAGGTCCCGCGGGCCAGGGCCCAGGTCAACGGCGTAAAGAAGAGTCGGTCACCGACGAAGCCCCAGTTGCAGGTCGTGCACAACGCCCGGGCATCGAACGCCACGCGGCACTGGGGGCAGTCGAGGCCCGCGCGGCTCACCGGGTGACCATGCGTATCGATGGCCTCGACCAGTTGCGGACACGTGATCTTGCGTCCCGCAACGAAGCCGACCGCACACTGCTGGCACCAGCCGCCCGGCGTCGGTGTGATGACAGCGCAGGCGCAACCCACCTGGACCGGCGGCGGGTGGGCCATACTCAACAGGGATACGAGCACGAGGGTCATGAATCACCCTGCTCACGTTCCGCGTGCACTTCGACAGCGATGTGCGCGGGATCGATGTGATCCGGCGGTCCTGCAGTCTCGAAAGCGATCACCATCCGTTGTCCGTTCGTGAGTTCGTCGTCTCTATTGGACTGCAAAGGGCTACGTCGGCGCAACCAATCTTGCGAGAAACTGCTGGGCCGATCGATCAGGTCGAGTACGTGGAACAACGCACTACACGCCCGTCCTGAGCGTATTCTCCGTGATGCTGCGCGGTTCGACGAACTGGATGAGGTAGTCCGGTCCGCCCGCCTTGCTGCCGATACCACTCATCTTGAAACCGCCGAACGGCTGGCGATCCACGAGCGCGCCGGTGATCTTGCGGTTGAGGTACATGTTGCCGACTTCGAGGTCACGCTTGATCCGTTCGAGGTGTTCGGGGTTGCGCGAGTACATGCCACCGGTCAGGGCATACGATGTGTCGTTGGCGATATCAAGGGCATCGTCGAAGTCCTTGGCTTTGATGACCGCGAGGACCGGACCGAAGATTTCCTCCTGGGCGATCGTCGCGTTGCGGTCGACATCCGTGACGATCATCGGCCCGACGAAGTAGCCCTTCTTGGCCAGGTCACCGACCTGGGTGTCGACAACGACAGTGCCTTCTTTGCGCCCGATATCGACGTAGCCAAGGATCGTCTTGCGCGCGCTTTCGTCGATGACCGGTCCGACGAATGTGGCGGGGTCCTCCGGTGAACCGACGACGATCGACTTCGCGGCCGCGACCAGTTTTTCGACGAACTTGTCGTACACCTCGGCGTGGACGATGGCTCGCGAACAGGCCGAGCACTTCTGACCGGTGTAGCCGAAGGCCGAGGTGATGGCGCCCTGTACGGCAGCGTCGATGTCCGCGTCGGAATCGACGATCAAGCCGTTCTTGCCGCCGAGTTCGGCAACGACCTTCTTGATGAACTTCTGACCCTTGGGCATTTCGGCAGCAGAGCGAATCATGCCGAGGCCCACCTCACGCGAGCCGGTGAAGACGATCATGTTGACGTCAGTGTGGCGCACCAGATGATCGCCGACACTGCCGCCCGGACCGGGGACCAGGTTGCAGACACCTGCGGGCAGACCGGCTTCCTCGAGAATCTCCATCATCGTGGCACCGATGACCGGCGTAACGCTGGCCGGTTTCATGATCACGGTATTGCCGGTGACCAGTGCTGCCACGGTCATGCCGCACAGGATGGCCAGGGGGAAGTTCCATGGCGCGACGACCAGCACGACGCCACGCGGTTCATAAAAGTACACGTCGACTTCACCGCCCACCTTGCGTGTCTGCGGTTGATCACACATGCGGTGAATTTCGTTGGCGTAGAAATCGCAGAAGTCGATGGCCTCGGCGACGTCGGCGTCGGACTCGAGCCACGTTTTACCTGCTTCGAGTGTCAGCAGGGCGTCGAGTTCGAACCGGCGCCGGCGCATGATGTCGGCCGCTTTGCGCAAGACGGCCGCGCGTTCTACATGAGGTGTTTTGCGCCACGCATGGTATGCGTTGCGCGCTGCGGCCACGGCCTTGTCTGCTTCGGCCGTCGTGGCTTTGGCGACCTTCCCGATCACCTCCGAGGTGTTGGCCGGATTGACCGATGCGATCCACTCGCCGGTCGTGACTTTCTCGCCGTTGATCACCAGGGGGTAGCTTTTGCCGAAGGATTCGCGCCAGTCGCGGATCGCGCCGAGCATTTTTTCGCGGATCTCGTTGTTGCCGAAATCGTGATAGGCTTCGTTGGTAAAGGTCGTCATGGTCGTCTCCTGGGACCCCGGCGGGGCGGTCCGTGATATCGAATGTGCTGCCTGGCGTCTGGGATCAGCCAGTAGTATTTCAGCCGGTTGATTCTCTGTAAAGCTCTGCCGCAGAAACGACTCGTTGGAGGTATTTTCCAGCAGGCGTCGAATGAGATAGGCCATGCCGGGCACCATCGTGCCGTAGGGCGTATAGACCCGCAGGAAATAGCCCATGCGCGTGACCGCCCGCTTCAGGGGTTCGCCCATGCCATAGAGCATTTGCAGCTCGTAATCGCGGATATCGACGCCGGCCTGCTCGGCGCAGGCGATGATGTGGGCGATGCTGCGGACGTTGTGCGTGCCGAACGCCGGGCGGACGTGGTCGGCGTTGTCGAACAGCATTCGAGTGCAGCGTTCGAAGCAGGCGTCGGATTCCCATTTTTTCATGTAGACCGGCGGTTCACGGTGACTGGCAACGGCCGATTCGGTGTCCCAGTACGCGCCCTTGACCAGACGTACGGCGAGTGGGGCCTGGCGTTGGCAGTTCCACGCCATGAGCTCGGACAGATCGTGTTCGGCGTCGCGCAGATAGGCTTGCACGACGACACCCGCATCGGGGAAGTCGCGAAACTCCGGCTGCTCGAGCACACGCTTGAAGATTTCGAGCGTCAGGTCTTTGTAGCAGTATTGTTCGACGTCGACATTGACGAACGCGTCGTACTTGCGGGCAGCGCGCAGAATGGATGCCAGCCGGTCACTGACCACGGCGATCGTCCGTTCGCGCGACATCGGCGAGAAGTGCGCATACAACGCCGTCAGCTTGACCGACATGTTGACACTGGGATAGGGCCCGGTGCTCGAGAAATCGATGGGGTTGCGGCGCGACCAGGTGCGTGCCGAGAGACCGAGGTCGCGGATGAGTTCGACATAGGTGCGGGTGACATCCTCGGCCTGGCTTTCGCTGATGATTGCTTCGCCGAGCAGGTCGAGGGTGAACGCCTGGCCTCGGCGGCGCATGCGGCGGATGGTGGCGATGGCCTGTTGGGCATTTTCGCCGGCGACGAACTTGCCAGCCATCAAGGCCGAGCCGGTGCGTACCGCGAAAGCCACGAGTCGGGCAATGAGCGCGTCGGGCTGCTCATACGTCAGCACCCAGTCCAGAGGTTCGGGCAACGGATGCCCGTTACGGCACAGGTACAGCTTGAGATAGTGCGCGATATCGCGGTTGGTCTTCAGGCTCGGCAGGACCTGCACGAAGCGGAAGAGCTGGGTCTTGAGCCACGGATCACTGACCGCCCAGTCCATGGCCAACTGCGCCCAGAAGTCCGGTTCATAGAACCGCGCTTCGGCAGCGCGGGCCCGTTCCAGGATTTCCGAGCCGACGTCGAAGATGCGTTGTTCGTCGACAGGTTTCAAACTTGATATCCGCATACGGCAGCGCGCTGCAGGGAGGGGACGCGTGCAACCGCGCAGCGTGTGTCAGTCCCAAAGATTCATCTGTTCGCAGGTCTGCTGGAAGTCGATCCACTCGACATGCCGCGTGTCCAGGAAGACGAGCGCGGCACGTGGAACCCGGGTCCTCCAGATGTCCTCGAGCGCCATAGCATAATACTGAAGCTGGGGACGGTAAACGGCGATACGGTCCGGAAGTTGTTCAGCTGTCAGGCGGTCGGTCTTGAAGTCGATGACCTCATAGGCCCCGTCCACGGGCAGAATCGCGTCGACCATGCCCCGGATGATGGTGAAGTCGTCGGTGCCGACCCAGCCACCGGGCATCAGATCCTCCGCCGGACGCCGGTACAACACGGCGACCTCACGGCGCAGCCGGCCACGGGCCGCGGTCATGCGCTGCCCCAATGGCGTTTGCAGGAACCACGCGACTGCGTCAAGATCGATTGCGTCCGCAGCGCGCTGCTCCAGATGGCCATCATCCACGAGTGTTGCGAGTTGCCCGGCCAGCTCGTCGGGGCGGTTGTAGTCGAGTTGTTCGAAGAACAGGTGCGTGGCCGTGCCCACTGCCGCGGCCGAGGGCCGACGGTCCGGGGTCACGAACTCGGGTCCTTCGACCGGCGTTGAAGGGGCTGGTGGCTCGAAGGGGTTGACTGCGAGGTGATGGGGGGGTTCGTCTGGCTGGGCCCGGGTTTTGGCCAGCGCCGTGACACTGGTCACCGCCGGCACCGCGCCGGCGTCGGACCACGGATAGACGAACGCCAGACGCTTGAACACGTCCGAGATGGCCGGGGCCATGGCCTCCGAGTCCTCGCCTTGCGGCAGGTTGTCGAGGGCGGCCCACGCAGCGCGGCGGCACGCGTCACGATCGGTCGGATCATCAGCCGGCGACACGCGCAGCGGAGCCGCGCTGAAGACATTGAACAGCACGTCATCGTCCCCGGCGCCGGCCTCGGCATCGTGCCAGCTGACATCCTGGTGCGGCAGAGCAGCGATGGCGGGCAATAGCCAGTCCAGGTGACTCTGGGCGTTGAGCAGGGCCATCTCGGGGAGCGGACCCTCGTGGCCGGACCACACGCGGCGCGTCTGCAGCAGGCGGTCTTCGTCTGCCGAACCCACCAGGATCAAGCGGTCGCGTGCGCGGGTCAAGGCCACATACAGAATACGCATCTCCTCGGCCGTTTCGCCGCGGCGCAGCGCCTCGGTCGCTCGGGTGAACAGTAGCGATGGGTAGCGCAGAAGTTTGTGGGGGTCGAAGATCGGCAGGCCCAGGCCCTCGATGCGATCGTACACCACTGTCTGGCGGCTGTCTGACAGGTTGAATGTCTTTTCGAGATTGGCCACGAAAACGACCGGAAACTCGAGGCCCTTGCTGTTGTGCACGGTCATGATACGCACGATGCGTGGCGCCGGCGCCGCCGGGTTGGCCAGTCCAAGATCCTGCTTACGGCTGTGCATGTGCTCGACGAACTGCAGGAAGGCGTGCAGTCCGCTGCGGCCGTCCCCACTGCCGAACGACACCGCGCGGCGGTGCAGGGCCAGCAGGTTGGCCCGGCGCTGAGCGCCGCCCGGTCGCGTCGACGCAGCCGCCAGGCAGCCACTCGACGTGTAGATGCGCCACAGCGCCGTGGGGAAGGGACTGCGTTCGATCCAGCGGCTGAATGAGGCAATCCGTTCGAGAAAATCACGAACCCGATGCGCGAGCTCGGCGTCCGGGACCGAATCGAGGTTGCCGTAGTGCAGCACGGCATCGTGGAACGACCGCGTGGGCGCGGTGTCCTTGATGGCGGCCAATTGGGCATCGTCGAACATGATCCCGGCAACACCGGACCGCATCGTTGCGGCCAGGGCGATGTCCTGACGGCGGTTGTCGATGACCTTGAGCAGACTGAGGACGTCAGAGACTTCGACCGCACTGAAGAAACCCGATGCGGTGTCGGCCGCCGTGGGTATACCCATGCGTTGCAGCACGGCCGCCATTTGCTCGGCCCGGCCGGTTGCGGCGCGCAGCAGAATGACCATGTCGCCGTAGTCGTACGTGCCATTGGCGACCAGTGCCTCGATGCGCTGGCCGATGACCCGGGCCTGTCGTTCGATGTTTTCGTCGGTGTGGTCGTCCTCGACCGGCGCGACGATGTGCAGTTCGATCGGGTGGCCGTCGTGGTCGTGGGACTTGCCCGGCACCAGACGGGCTGCGTCGTCGTAGTCGACATCGCCGAGCGCCCGAATCAGGATCCGTTCGAACAGCGCATTGACCGCATCGAGGATCATGGGGCGGCTGCGGAAGTTGGCCGACAGGTTGACCAGACGATGTTCGGCGGAGTCTTCACGTGCACCGCGTGCCGCGAAGACCGTCGGGTCGGCATGCCTGAAGCGGTAGATGCTTTGCTTGACGTCGCCGACACAGAACAGGTTGTTGACCGCGTCGGGGTTGCTTTCGCGACTGAGCAACCGCAGGATGGCCTCCTGCAGCGGGCTGACGTCTTGATACTCGTCGACCAGAACATGCTTGAACCGCGCGTGCATGGTCCGGGCGATGTCCGAAGTCGTACCATCGGTGTTGCGCAGCAATCCCAGCGCGAGGTGTTCGAGATCATCGAAGTCCACCACCGCACGCCGCCGTTTGATGTCGCCATAGTTCGCGGTGACTTCATCGAGCAGATCGAACACGGTGTTGACATGCGGAGCGATGGTGCCCAGCCCGCTGCTGCGTTCGCCCAGGGCAAACCGCGTAAAACGCCGCATCCGTTTGTCGTGCCACTTCTTGACCTGGGCGACCATGTCCCGGCCCATCTTGTCGTCAGCGGAGCCGCTGTCCGCCTTGAAGGTGAACCGGCTGAAGGTGAAGCTGGCGACGCGCAGGACAAGTGCTTCGTACTGCGTCACGTCGTGCTGCAGCGCGCTGCGGCACTCGGCAAGCAGCGCGCGATAACCGGTCAAGCGCGTGGCAATGGCCTGTCCCCCCTCCACCCCATCGAGCAGACGTGCTATGCAGGCATCCAGGCCCAGCAGCTGGCGGGTCAGCTCCTCTTCGAAGGTCCGCGCTTCGTTTGTGATCAGTTCTTCGGGGGTTTGTGAGCAGGCCGCACGACACCGCCGACACCATTCCGGACCGTCATCGAGGCTGCCGACGAAGTCGTGCAGCCTGACCAGCTCTTCAGCCAGCGTGTCCGTGTTGCCATGCATGTAATAGAGCAGCAGTTCACGGGTCGCACGGTCATTGAGTTCGAGGCGGGCTCGGACGGTGTTGTGTGCGACATCCTGCAGGATGGTACTGCCCTCCTCGGGTTCGAGGATGGCGCAGGCCGGGTCGACATCGGCGGTCAGAAAGTGCTGGCCGATGAACCACCGACAAAACGCGTGGATCGTCGTGACATGGGCATCGTCGAGCAGCAGCAGTTCTCGTCGCAGGCGCGCGTCCTGTGGCTGGGCCGCAGCCCGTTCCGCGATGGCCGCGCGAACCCGCGCACGCATCTCTGCCGCGGCGGCTTCAGTGAACGTCAGAACGACGAGCTGGTCGACACTGCAGCGGGTTTCGGGCGGTGCGTCGCATACCAGGTACGCGCAGCGCTCGGCCAGCACCGACGTCTTGCCGGATCCGGCGGCGGCGGACACGGTCACACTGCAGCCCGTGGTGGTGATTGCGGTGTGCTGGTCAGGTGTCGGTTGAACCGTCGGCATCGTGCAGCAAGCGCCTCCAGGGTAGCATCCTTGTTGACGTTCTTCATGTACTGCGGGGCGTCGGGCAGATCATCGATCCGGCACACCGCGCGAAAGTCGCAAAAAGTGCACGGGTCGTTCGAACCCAGCCGCCGTGGCGCAACTTCGACTGCCCCGCCCAGGATCCCGTCGGCCCATTCGGCAGCACGGTTCTCGGCGTGGGTCAGCAACCGCTTGAAGTCTGCGTGCGGCACGGTGTCGTTCGACCCCGTACAGCTGATGCGCCCATTCTTGAGAATGTTCGTGCTGTAGACGTCCGATTTGCCGCTGGTCAATCCGCTGTCGAGCAGACTGAGCGCCGCGGTATGGAAGATTCCACGCGGTCGAAACTTCAGGTTCGGTGACTTGCCCTCGCTGGGATGATCGACACGTTGAACATCAAGGGCCACCGGCAGGTAGAACCCGCCGCCGGGGCGGATACGGTCGACCCCGAGTGCCGTCGCCAGGTGATCGAGTCCGGCGAGATAAACCAGCAGTTGCAGCTCCAGACCATAATAGATGCGGTCGTAGTGCGGCCGAACGTCGCGCGAACGCTTGTAATCGAAAATGAACCCGACGGCGCCGTCGTCGGTGGGCACGAGATCGACGCGGTCGATGCGTCCGCGGATTTCGAGTGTATGGCCCGCCGGGGTCTCGAGCACGATCGGGGGGGCGTCGGCATCATAGCCGAACCGTTGTTCGCTGGCGGCAACGCGACACTGACCGATGCGGGCAAAATCGCGATGGGCCCGCAGTGCCGCAATGAGATCGTGCTCCAACCGGGCCCGCAGGAAATTGACTTCGCCCGGCCGCAGCATGGCGCGGGTGCGGTTGAGGGGCTCGGTGATGGCTTCAGCCAGGCGCGCGCTGATCGCGTCGTTGTCGAGGCTTCCGAGCGGAATGTCGTCGTCGATGAGTGCGGCCAGGAATCGGTCCAACACATCGTGATACAGCGCCCCCAGCCCGAGCGGCGACATGGGCAGTTTTTTGCGCGGTTGGAGGCGCAGGCGATACGAGCTGAAATGCTTGAACGCGCATTCGGCATAACGCTGCAGTTCGCTGACGCTGGTGCGCAGCGTCGTCGCGCCGGTGGACGGGATGAGCACGACCCGTTCGCGCGGGGCAGCACCACCGAGACACCGGCGCAGGACCTCGGCCAGTTCGGGCTGCTGTCGCGCCTCGTCGTACAGGCCATTCCACACGGCCCGCACCGGGCTCGGGACACCCGCCAGCTGACCGGCCAGCGCCTCGGCGAGGTCATCTGCGGAAGAGATCGCCGCCAAGGGGGCCAGCGCGTCTTGGACGACTGCTGCGGCGTCGGGCATGTTGGGGAACAGGCGGGTGAGCGCGACGATGTAAGGCGAACGTTCGAGTGGCATGCCCTGGCTGTCCTGGCTGCGGTAGCTGATGAACAACTCTTCGGAGGGCCGCGTCATGGCGATGTATGCCAGAAGCCGCTCGTCGCCGAGGCATGCCGAGCGCGGCGCATCGAGCGCGACGCCGAGTTCGATCAAACGGGCTCGGTCGTTGTCACCAAGCAATTGCTGTTCCGCACGTCCTGCAGGGAACAATCCTTCGTTCATTCCGATGATGAACAACGCTCGAATCGATGCGTGTCGACTGCGCTCGACCGAGCCGATGGACAACTGATCGATTGCGGGGGGGGCGCCACCGATATCGATATGCTCGAGTCCGGCTTCGAACGTCGCCGCAAAATCAGCGAACGACAAGTGCGTGTTGTCCATGGCCTGAACAAAATCGTCGAACAGGGCAACCAGTCCCGTCCAGGCCTGACGGTGGCGCAAGGCATCGGAGGGTTGGCCATCGGCTTCGGCCGCCTCGGCCCACGACTGCAGTTGGGATCCGACATCGTGGTTCTCGATCACGGCAAACAGGCGGGTGGCCCACTCCAGCCCCGACTGCGCATCGTTGCGGATCGCTTCGATCCACGGCGCCACCCGGCCGAGGAGCGTCGCGCGGGTGGTGTTGATCTGATCGCTCATGCGGTGTCGGAGGCTGTCATCGCCCGAGTGGCGATCGAATGGTGCAGCGCCCAACGGATCACGATGCCAGGGTTGTTCCCACGCTTCGACGCCGTCGATGTCGTGACACAGCACGTAGTTCTCGGCCTGCTCGACGTGATCGTGCGGGATGTCGATCAACGGCGACTTGAGCAGGCGTCGCATGCTGTCGGTGGACATGCGTTCGGTGATGATGCGCAGCAGCGTGGCAACGAATTCGTGCAGTGGGTGCTCGACGAGGGTCGCCCGCCGATCGACGAAGTGCGGGATGTCGTGGGCTGTGAGCGCGGCGCGCAGCAGCGCCGGATCGTCGTCCAACCGCCGCGTGACCACGGCGATTTCGTGGTAGCGCAGCGGCTTTCGGGGGCGGCGGACCAGTTCACCGATGCGCTCGACGACCCAGGCGATTTCGGCGCGGGGATCCGCCGAACGGTGAATCTCGATGTGCTCGGGGGCCGCACCCCAGACGCCCGCACCCTCGAAGAGGTGTTGTTCGACATGGGCCAGTTCCGGCCGCGCGGGCCAGCGCCGTGTGTGGTCGAGGATCAATTGTGGTTCGACAGCGAGACCGGCTTGCCGCAGTTGGCGCGTCAGGATCGCACGGGTCCGGGCAATGGGCGCGAACAGTGAACAGTCATCGTAGTGTTCGAGCGAGCTATCGTGAGGATCGAGCAACAGCGCGATGTCCATGTGTGCGCTGCGACGTGCCAGTTCGACCAGCAGGTTGCTTTCCTGCTGGGAAAAGCTGGCGAAGCCATCGACCCACACGCGAGCGTCCTTCAACCAGTGTGATTGTGCGAGAGCGGCGCTTGCTTCATCGAGCAGGAACACCGGGTCGACGTAGTCGTCGCCCAGCCACGCGATGTAGGCTGCATGCAGCAGTCGCAGGTCGTGCAGCTTGGCATCAAGGGCCGGGTCAGCGGTTGCGATATCGAGATCGCCCGGGCGTAACCTGCCGGCGACGAACTCCTCGATCTGGGCCGACAGCCGTTTGAACAACCCGGGCATCGCGCGGCTGGGCCGGAGGTACTGCATGTCACCCGCCAGGTCGCGCAGCAGTTGCTGGAGAACCATGATGCGGCCTGCGGGCGAGATGACCCGCCGCCGGGCGCGAGGCTGATCGCGCAGGATCTGCTGCGTCAGCCGCCGGAAGCTGGTGACCAGTGCCGTCGTCGTACCCGGACAATCGGGCAGGGCCAGCAGCGCTCGCTCGGTTTGCAGACCGGCCTGTTCGGGTACGAGCATGATGGCCCGGGGGCCAGCGGGTTCGGCGGCGCGCGCGGCCGCGGCCACTGCCTCGAGGCAATGCCGCGTCTTGCCGGATCCTGCCCGGCCGATGATGAAGCGTACTGACATAGTGGGGTATCGTTCCGTCGTTCGTTGCCGTCGTGCATGATAGTTCGCCGACCACGCCACGGCGAGAGGGGCCGGCCATGCGATGGCGTCTGCAGGGTGGCAGTGCGTTGTGAGTGGTGCTCGGGAGCAGCCGTTAATTCTGTAAAGGAGTGACCTGGTGCACGCAGGCATTGTTTATTAACAGGCCGGCGTACGCGCCGTGTGCAGGGCGCAACGTGCAATCACTCGATCGGTGGAACAGCAGGCATGATCGGTCCGTTGAACCGCGGTGGTGAGAGGGGGAGTTCGATCCCGAGCATCGGATAGGTGCCACCGTACTGCACGCGAATCGCGTGCAGGAGCCCGAGGTCGTCTTCTTCGATGGACGCCAGGATGTTCTCGTCGCCGATCAGCAGCGGCAGCGCGTCCTCTTCCCGAAGAATGCGCATCGTGCCGGGAGGCAGCTTTTGAACACTGATCGACCAGGCCAGTTCCTGGATGGCCTCGCGCAGGCCCGCGGGGTCACGGAACGGGCGATCATCGAAGAATGCGCAGATGACATAGTTGCCACCCTGGCCGTCGAGTTTGAGGAACGCATTCAGCTCGGGATAAGCGTACCGGCGAACCGCCTGGTTGGGCGACGCCGTCGAGACATTGCCATCGGGTGCGATCCAGAACGCCAGCATGTAGCTCGTTTCCTGCGCCGTCAGCTGCAGCCGGGCGTAGCGCGCCGGTTCGCGCGGGACCATGGGGTTGGCGAAGGCGGTCGAGATCGTGGTCAGGTTATCTGCCAGTAGACCGCTGGGGTCATTCTCGACCAGTGGGTTGGGGTTCCCCAGTCCATCGGGGAAGAGGTCGACCTTGAATCGTGGCAATGGCGCGAAGGGCGTGCCGGGGCGACTGAGCGACAACCAGCCAGCCCAGCCAATGGCAGCCATCAGCATGCTGATGAGAATGACTGTCGCTCCGCGGATTTGTCGCTGGTCACCGCGCCCAGGCAGTTTGTCGACCATCCGTTCGACGTGCTCGAGCATGGCCTGCGATGAGCTGAAACGCCGCGCCGGCTGGGCGGCGCAGCCGCGATCCAGGAGCTCGCGCACACTGCCGAACAGCTCGGGCGAACTGATGCGCGCCAGTTCCGCCGGGAGCTCAGGGAACTGACTGACGTCGTTGCCGGTGAACAATTGGAAGGCGACTTTGGCCGTGGCGTAGAGATCCGAGTCGCGATCGGTCGGTCCATCCGGTCGCCAGTAGCCATGCGTGCCGGCCCGTTCGACCGCGCGGTGCCCGGGGGCCACCAGGCCGAAGTCGCACAGTTTGACTGCGCCACCGACGAGTAACACGTTGGATGGTTTGATGTCGCGATGAACCAGGCCCTGCCGGTGCAGGAAATCGACACCGGCGACGATACCACGCAAACGGGTCACGGCCTCCGCCGGCACCATCGGACCCCGGTCGCGCAACACGCGATCGAGGCTGGCCGGTTCATAGTATTGTGGATCGAGGGCCATGTGCCCTTTGATGTCGTCGGCCAGTTCCATGACCACGTAGTAGTTCGTGTCGGTTTGACCGACGAGGTGGATTGGCAGGAGGTGCGGGTGGTTGAGCACGCGCCGCTGATATTCACACAAGCCGGTGATCTCGGTATCCCGCGCGGTCTTGGGAAATGTCTTGATCGCGCGGTACACACCGGTCACCAGTTCCTTGGCCAGCCACACCGTTCCGAACGTCCCCTGTCCGATCATCTTGATGACATCGAAGTTGGGTACGACCGGCAGCGGGGGCGCAGCTTGCCCCGTCGGGGGCGTGGTCCGCGGTTCGAGCTGCGTCTGGGGTGTCGTGGCGGAGTCGGCCATGGTCAGTCCAACTGCTCCAGCATATCGCGCAGACACGTCTTGACCCGATGGACTGCCTGGTAGATCGCATTTCGATTCATGCCGGTGATCCGTTCGACCTCCTCGATGGGCGTATCCTCGATCACGCGCAAATAAAACGGCAGCCAGGTGCGCTCATCGAAACGGCTGCGGGCCATCTGGACGCACAGCCGGATCTCCGGGACATCCAGATTGACATCGGCGGCTTCCGAGTCCGGGTCGATCTCGAGCGTGTCGAGATACTTGGTCTTGCGGCGCTGGTTGCTGGCGGTGCGTTGTGTGATCTTGCTGATCCAGCTGCGAAACTTGCCCTTCGACCGATCGTACTGGAATTTCTGGATGGTCGACAGGAGCGAGACGTAGACCTCCTGCACCGCATCGTCGAGGTCGGCGGTGGGGGTCCCTTTGGTGACCAGGACCTTCTTGATCATCGCCCGGTAGCTGGCGTCGAATTCGACCCAGCTGTTGTGATCGCGGAAGTCGGCGATTCCCTTGACCAGGCTGGAAGACGTCTCGGGCACGGTTGGGCAAACCTCCTACATATATTATGCACGGCCCGGGCATCCGGGCGGCCACGCAAATCGGGCCTGGAAGCGGAGTTGAGGCATCACACGGCCTGCGACGGGCCGCAAGCCTCGATTATATGAACGGGAGAACAGAATTCTTATGATTTTCGGATAAGAAACCCATGCGCGCTGCCAAGTCTAGGGTGTCAGGAACGGATCGGCCCCATGTGGCGGTCTTCCAACGGGTCTCGAGCCCGTCACGCAGAAGCGAAAAACCGTTTTTGCACAACAACTTAGCCCATAGCCTAGCAGCCTGTCCGGCTTGGCTTTCGTGTGCCGCCTTCGTTAATTTTGTTTAATGGGTGAGGCAAGGCGAACTGTTGCGACCAGTTCAGCGGCGACACGCGAAATTCAACCGTTTCAGGCTGCTTTTTTGCGCGCACTGCCAGGGTGTCGGCCGGGTGGAGCCCATCATTCACTCAGCACCCGTCGGACGATGCTGCGGCCACGGCGCCAGGTGTTCAGCCTCCGCCCTGTGTGGCGAAGGTACAGGGGCGTGACGACCAGGAAGACGAGGGTCGTCAGGGCCAGCCAGAACTCGAGGCCATGAATCAGCCCCCAGATGAGCCACGACGTTGCCAGCAAGGCTCCCGCGCAGGCGAGCAGATCCCAGAGTGGAAAGACCAGGTCGTGGGGGGTGTAGATGCCGGCGGCGTCGCGTCCACGGGCCCGGTACGCACCGCCGCACTCCGGACACCGGCCAATGAACGTCAGGCCGCGGAGCGCGTAGCCGCAGGCACCGCAGAACGTCTCGTCCTCGATGACCGCCGGGCCACGGTCACGATCTTCAAACTCATAGGGTTCAACGGGCACGACACACCATTCTAAGTGATCAATCACCGCTGGCACGACCCCGCAGCCCACCCATTGAAATGCCACCCGATACCGGCGAGAATGCCCCGTCCGGGACCCACCAGGGGCCCGAAGACTGGAGAGGTGACCGAGCGGCTGAAGGTAACGGTTTGCTAAACCGTCGTACGGGGTCAAACCTGTACCGCGGGTTCGAATCCCGCCCTCTCCGATTGAGGTGTCATCACGTGCCAACTGATGCGTAAGTGGTGACACCTCTTCATGTTTACACTGACCCGTCCGGTTCTTGTGTTCACCACCTTCACCACCGTCAGTGTCAGTCGATGTCATCCGTGACCCATGCGGTGTGTTTTGTTCCGACATGCACAGCGACATGTCCGCGGAACCATCGTCGTCGCAGGTGCCCGTAGCCCTCAGACGTTTAGGATGGTCCTCGCGACTGAGATCCGGCAACACATCCAGTCCCGAAGCACGATCAGCAACGACTGTATGACTATAGCGGCCCATGGTCAGGCTGAAGCTGCTGTGACGGGCGAGATCCATGGTCAGCTTGGGTGGAAGACCTCCTTTTGCCAGGTTGGTAATGAAAGTGTGCCGCAGGGCATGAAAATCTACGAAGCGTCCAGCGTCGTCCACGTACGGGATCCCTGCTGCATCCAGGTCAGCCCTGAGCATCTTGGCAGCTCTTTTCTCAGGGAACTTAAAGACCGGACAGTCCTGCGGGTGACCTTTCAGTCGTAACTTGAGTTCTTCGGCCAGAGCTTGCGGGATCGGCTGTACGTCTGTTCTCCGCCTCTTCGAGTAGCTGGCCAACACGGTCACAGTGGGGGGGACTGCATCCAGTTCGAATGACTCGGAGGTCAGGCTCCTCAGTTCAGAGACTCGCAGTCCAGTTTCCACCGCTACGCGATAAAGCATGGCACGATCTGAGCCCGCCAAGCCGAATCGCGTAGGCTGCTCGGCCGTCACAGTGATCAGACAACGCAATTCATCTTCCTCCAGAGCCCGACGATCATGCCTGCGGTCCACTTGCACGTTTGATCCCTTGAGATGGGCTACAGGAGACTCGGCTGCTCGCTGGTCACTGATCATCCATCTGCAGAACTGCTTGATCGCTTGTAAGTAGAAATTGCGGGTCTGGGCACTGACTCCCATCTCCTTTTGGTTACTGTGCTTCAGCTTGTGAATGTAACCTTGCACAATTGACGCCGAGATATCACCCCAGCACACGAACCCACAGCCCTCGATGATACGGCGAGCCCTGGTGACGACTTGATCAGCTTGTTTTGGGGTCGTCCCCTTAGCCAGCAAGTCCTCCCGCCAGTCGTTGATGTGGTCTTGAAGAGGTCTCTTGCGGTGGAGATCGAAGCGGTCGATGATCCCCGTCTTACGCTGGGCCGTCTCTCGTTCCAGTTTTGCTGCCAGCTGTTCAGTGGCTCGCTTGTCTGCATAGCCGGGTACTTTCTGAACAACATCATTCGCATCGCGATATTCGACATACCAGTTCTTGGATTGCTTCAGTACGGGCTTGCCGTCCTTATCCCGCACGGGCTCCTGCTTCTTGGTCTCGATCTCTTTACCCTTGTTCTTGCCCTTCGTCGCGATCTTCCTTTCCATCACGACCTGGCCATTGGCATCGCGAACAGTTCGTCTTTGCGGATAGGTTGGTTTGAATATTCTTGCCATAACTCACTCATACCTTATAAGAGCCGCAAGCAGCCACCAGGGAGCCCGGCACGCCAGAGAGCACATCTTATCCGCTCATAGACTCAACCGAGCATCCCTGGCAGCCGCATTGCGACATCGTTCTTACGAATCAAAAGAGTCAGCCTCATTGACTAACCGGCCAAACGTTTGGCCTCCATTTCCATCCGTGCCTCGAACTCCTTGCGGTCGGGGCATCCCCAGGCCACCCATTGCTCGATGTCTGACTGCCGCCAGAACTTTCTCCCGCCGATAGTGACCCCCCTGGGGCACCTGCCCGAGCTGTCATAACGACGCCAGGTCCGGAGTGACATCGGGATGAGCTGTTTAACGATCTGCTTGGCAGTTAACAGTGGCAGTTGTAAAACTAATTGAGGCTTAGTCACTCTCCACCCCCTGTCGCTGAGCCATTCTCCGTGTCAAGGCGATGACGAGTGTTTTCATCTTTCGATCTGTCATCCTTCTGGCAAGACGCTTCTCGCGATGCGGGATTTCGTTCTTCCCCCTTAGAGGGCGGGCTGTCCGGAATAGCATTCTCATCCTTCGAGACTTGTTTTCGGTGATATCTGAATGGGTCACCTTTGACCCCTTCACCCGTCCGTTCAATTGCATCCTCAGCCTTGAGGTCCCTCTCGATCGACTTTTTGCTCGGCTTATGAACGGCCGTATCGCTCCAATCGTCATGGATTTCCTCGGGTGTCTTTCCCGGCGGGCTGTCGGGCAGTTGCCTCAGTATCGCATCCGTGCGGTCATCTTGCTTAACCTGAGCTATGGTTCCACACGCCTGGTAGCCGGAGTCCGTTAGCTCGATGACAACCTCTGGGGGCGTTCTTTCGAATCGAGAGTACCCGACAATCGATCTCTTTCGATTCTCATGGGCTGATGCTTCAACTCGCCTCAGTTCGAGAATGATATCAACATGCCCCGTCAGTGCTCCGGATCCGCGACTGGCACGTCCCTCGCCCGAGTCTTTCTTCTTTGAGTGATGGACAATGATCACCGCCGCTCCGGCTTCCTGGGCGGCCTGAACTGGTAGCAAGCTGGAGATGACCTTGGTCGCGTCGTTCTCATCATCAATCGGAGAGACTGAAGCCAGGGTATCGATGATCAAGTAATTGACCTTCCCCCACGGTTTAGTCCATTTCCTCAGTTAGTATTTCCAATCATCTGACGATCACGACTCGTTCCCCCAGGAGGGGAAGAAGCCGGGGGTTCGGGGGCAGCGCTCCCGAGATATGCCGGCACAATCGTCTCCGGTGCCGGCGGTCGATATCCGAGCCGCACTGTGCGGACGAACCGTGTTGTAGTGCACGCGCCGCCGCTCGATGAGCACCTTGGCTTCCTTCAGCGTGTAGAAGATCTCGCCGTTGAGCAATTCGTCCCTCAGCTTTCCATTGAAGCTCTCGACGTATCCATTCTCCCACGGACTGCCGGGTTCGATGAACAACGTCTTAACCCCTACACGCCCCAGCCAGCCGCGAACGACCTTCGCAGTGAACTCGGGACCATTATCGCTTCGGATGTGCCCAGGCACGCCGCGCGTTGCGAACAACCATGATAACCGCTCGAGCACATCATCGGAGCGCAATCTCCTGGCCACGTCAATGGCCAGGCACTCACGCGTGTATTCATCGACCAAAGTCAGCATTCGAAATGGCCGGCCGTCATGCGTAGCGCCCTGCACGAAGTCGTAGGCCCACACATGGTCCCGCCGTTCGGGACGCAGCCGGATGCACGAGCCGTCATTCAGCCACAAACGCCCGCGTTTGGGCTGCTTTGCCGGCACTTGGAGTCCCTCAGCCTTCCAGATCCGCTCGACACGCTTGTGATTCACAACCCTGTCCTCAGTGCTAACCATCGCCGTGATCCGCGGCGTTCCGTAGCGGCCATACACGCAAGCCAACTCGATGATCTCCTGCGTCAGCGCCTCTTCGTCCTCCCGGACCTTCGGCAGATAGCGTTGCGTTGCCCGCGGCTGGCGTAGCACACTGCATGCTCGACGCTCCGACACACCCAACTCCTTAACAGCTCCCGCAACGGCAAGCTTCCTCCGTTGCGGGCTTAGAAGTTTGGGGCTGCCGCTTCACGCAAGATGGCCTTGTCGATCTCTGCCTCGGCGAGCAAGCGCTTGAGCCGAGAGTTCTCCCGCTCGAGTTCCTTGAGACGCTTGGCCTGGTCAGTCTTCAGGCCGCCGTACTCCTTGCGCCATCTGTAGTAAGTCTGATCCGTGATACCGATCTGCTTGCAGACTTGAGAGATCGACTGCCCCTGTGAGATCAGGACATCCGCCTCACGCAGCTTGTTGACGATCTCTTCCGCTTTGAAACGCTTCCTGCTCATGACCTTGTCCTCCATGATCCACCCTGAATCCTAACTCAAAAGGTGGATCAGTTTGAGGGGGAAAGGTCAGAAGTGCCGTGCCAATCTAGCTTCGCCTTCTTTCAGGCTGATACGCTTCTCATCGTCGGGTTCGTCGAGCAATGCGATCCGAGTCCACTTAGCCACCGCAGAGCACCAATTATTGGCGTCGAGGATGAACTCTAGTCGAGTGTCTGGTTCGTGGAAATTCTCGGCTTGGGTTAATGCGGCGAATTGTTGGCGGGTTCTGTCGACATGCTCTATGAAGTTGGCACAGAGCAGTCGCCTCTCCTTAACCGAAACGTCGTTGGCTGTTGTGTACTTCAAGAGCAAGTCGGCTATGCGAAGGAGCGACCAATCGCGAGACTGTGCATTTACTCCTTTGCTTGCAGCCTCATAGGGGGTGGGCGGGACTTGCTCTTCCATTCTCCAAGCTTAAGCTCGCGGCCTGGATCGAGCCAAGAGAATCTGCAAGCTTGCGGCCGAAATTTGAAAAGTGGCCCAGAAAATATCAGCCCATTGCTCTATCTGTGCAAGGTCGCTTGGGGTGCTTGGGGGAGGGGGTTCTGGCGGACCGATACTCTCGGTGCAACAGAAAGAGTGTTCGCGGACCGCTTCCGCACGAGGAAAAGTCCACGTTGCAATCAGGCCAGTAGTAAGTTGCGGTCAGCCGTTCAGTTGGAGGCGGCGTTGAAGCCCACTAGCGGATTGTCGCCGAAGTCACCCGGGAACTCGTCCTTCACCTTGGCCAGGCGTTCCGCCCACACAGCTTCTATGTCGGGCTTCATGAACTCGGGGACATCCAACCACGGCTCATCCCAGACATGATGGAACCGGTGATCGCTGAGGAAGTGCATCAACCTGGCCAGGATCTCATCGGCGTGCTTTTCTCGAACACGCATGGAACCAGCACTTGGCCCCCAGCTCGCGAGGGACTTCTTGGACCCCAACTGAGTCTGCCAGTAGTAGTCGTCAATAAACTCTCTGATAAGCAGAACATCCGCTTCATCGCTTAACCGGGCAGGGTACAGGCTCCACTCAATCTCAACGTCATTCTTGCGACGACTCATCCATACAACGGGTTGATTCCAGATCTGTTTCACTGTGCTTCTTTCCATCTTTCGCGGAGACTCGGATCCGGCCTCCTGATCTTCAGTTCCTCGGGCCACGCCTTTCGCGGCACCGATCTCTTTGCCAATAGCTCTTCAGTAGAAAGGCCATGCGTTGCCCAGCCGGTCTCCACGACATCCTTCACGAACAACGCCAACTGCATGCGACGACGGCCCGGAACCGACGGATCTTGGGCCAGCTCCGCACACTGAGCGAGCATCTCAGCCAGACACTTCTCAAGCCCCGCTCGCACCAGGGCACTCATTTTCTTGCCGGTCAGCTTGCATGCCTTGCGGGCCACCTCTTCAAGTTCGAGGGGCAGCCTCACATGGATCGATTCGCCGTACTTGATCGCATTGTTTCCCATTCAGCCCATAGCTCCTATCTATCCCAATCTTAGCATATTATCGGACCAAAGTCAAGCTAAATCTTTGCGTGGCAAACTATTTACGTGCGTTTCGCATCCCAAAATACCACCCGCAAGCTGCTCTCGATCGTAACTGCATGGAGGGGAGACAGTTATGAGTCATCCCCAAAATGGCCCTCTCGCGGCTCAACAAACAAACACCATTGCTCTATCTGTGCAAGGTCGCTTGGGGTGCTTGGGGGAGGGGGTTCTGGCGGACCGATACTCTCGGTGCAACAGAAAGAGTGTTCGCGGACCGCTTCCGCACGAGGAAAAGTCCACGTTGCAATCAGGCCAGTAGTAAGTTGCGGTCAGCCGTTCAGTTGGAGGCGGCGTTGAAGCCCACTAGCGGATTGTCGCCGAAGTCACCCGGGAACTCGTCCTTCACCTTGGCCAGGCGTTCCGCCCACACAGCTTCTATGTCGGGCTTCATGAACTCGGGGACATCCAACCACGGCTCATCCCAGACATGATGGAACCGGTGATCGCTGAGGAAGTGCATCAACCTGGCCAGGATCTCATCGGCGTGCTTTTCTCGAACACGCATGGAACCAGCACTTGGCCCCCAGCTCGCGAGGGACTTCTTGGACCCCAACTGAGTCTGCCAGTAGTAGTCGTCAATAAACTCTCTGATAAGCAGAACATCCGCTTCATCGCTTAACCGGGCAGGGTACAGGCTCCACTCAATCTCAACGTCATTCTTGCGACGACTCATCCATACAACGGGTTGATTCCAGATCTGTTTCACTGTGCTTCTTTCCATCTTTCGCGGAGACTCGGATCCGGCCTCCTGATCTTCAGTTCCTCGGGCCACGCCTTTCGCGGCACCGATCTCTTTGCCAATAGCTCTTCAGTAGAAAGGCCATGCGTTGCCCAGCCGGTCTCCACGACATCCTTCACGAACAACGCCAACTGCATGCGACGACGGCCCGGAACCGACGGATCTTGGGCCAGCTCCGCACACTGAGCGAGCATCTCAGCCAGACACTTCTCAAGCCCCGCTCGCACCAGGGCACTCATTTTCTTGCCGGTCAGCTTGCATGCCTTGCGGGCCACCTCTTCAAGTTCGAGGGGCAGCCTCACATGGATCGATTCGCCGTACTTGATCGCATTGTTTCCCATTCAGCCCATAGCTCCTATCTATCCCAATCTTAGCATATTATCGGACCAAAGTCAAGCTAAATCTTTGCGTGGCAAACTATTTACGTGCGTTTCGCATCCCAAAATACCACCCGCAAGCTGCTCTCGATCGTAACTGCATGGAGGGGAGACAGTTATGAGTCATCCCCAAAATGGCCCTCTCGCGGCTCAACAAACAAAC
>CALODL010000016.1:0-21619 GCA_942492115.1 uncultured Planctomycetota bacterium | reverse complement strand
GTCGCTGAAGCCCGTGGAGATGCACCGGCGGATCGGCAGGAGCTGATCGACGAGATCCGTAGTGCCGGCATCAAGATCGAATTTCGCGAACCCGATGATCTCACGCACCTGGTGGGTTCCGATTCTCACCAATCGTTCGTCGGGATCATGCGCGAACGTGATTTCGGTAACATCCGCGGTTTCATCGAACGCATGCAGGAGCGCACGAATTGCGCGATCCTCATGCTCGATACGATTCACGACCCGCACAATCTCGGGGCCATGCTTCGCGCAGCCGAGTGTTTGGGGTCGCGGCGGTTATCTGGTCGCAGAACCGGGGAACGGGCTTGACGGCTTCTGCGGCCAAGGCCAGCGCTGGAGCCTCGGAGTTGGTCGAGGTCTTTGTCGTGTCCAATCTCGTCGAGACCATGCGCCGATTTCAGGAGGCGGGATTCTGGGTCCTGGGTGCGGACGTCGGGCCACAGTCGATCAGCCTTGACACCTATGAATATCCCCGACGCTGCATGATCGTCATGGGCTCTGAGGGTGAGGGGATTCGGCCGTTGACGGCCAAGGCCGTCGACACCCTCGTGCATATCCCGATGCACGGCCACATCGATTCGCTCAATGTCTCGCAAGCGACGGCGGTCATGCTACACGCCTGGCGTCGACAGTATCCCGATCCATAAGTGGACACGGGGACCGCACGTGTGCAGCCCCCGATGCCGAGGGAGGGAAGAAGCAACCGCTGGTACGTCGCTGCGGCCGCGCGGTTGCGATCCTGGCGCACCGCGACAGGCCAAGCTTCGGCCAAACCCAAAAGGGGGCCGGGCGCCGAAGCGGCCCAGCCCCCTTTCTGGAGGAAGAGGAAAGAAGCTACCCGGTTGTACGACACCACCGCGCTGAGGTTGCAGTCGAACCACAAAACCACCACGCCGGTCCCGACCAGACAGGCGAACGAACCATCTGGACCGGAAACGGCTCTTTCACGCCAGGTCTGCTGAGAAGCACAGGGTCGCCTCATCCCGTGCGTACGCGGGCGCACAAAAAAAGCCGCCCCGCGTTCGCGGGGCGGCTCACTGATCTGATGTTCCTGGCCGGCGCCTACGGGAAAACCGCAGTATCGGTCGAGGAATTCTTGGTTGCACCCAGACCGCGGTATCCGGGAACACCGAAGCCCGGTAGGCCGAACGGCGCACCGCACATGATGTTGAAGAAGTAGTTGGCGTTGCCTGGAGGGCGATGGGTGTTGTAGATGTTATCGCCATCGATGCCGGCAAGCGGCGAACGAACGAACGCGACGCTGCCGTCGGTTCGGGCAACGTTCTGGCCTTCGCCCTCATCACGACCACCATGGTTTGGCGAGTTCATCTGCTTGAGCTCCTCGGCAGGGTAGTCCGGCCCGATGGTCTGTGGACAGTTGCCGATGAAGCTCAATACAAGACTGGTGTCGATGACTGATGTGAACGCTATGACCGCGTTGTCCGGAGCCGAATCGCCTTCGTCGGTCTCGATGTCGCTGCGATTGACCAGTGGGTTCTTGTCGGCGAGCAGAACCATGCGCGGGTCCATATTCTCGCGCGGCCGCGCACTGTTGTGTCGGCTGTAGTACGGGACCTGGTAACCATAGCTCAGATAGCCATAGCCCTTGAAGTCATAGAAGTTGTTGGTGTCCGAAGTCTGATCGACAATGTCGTCGCTGCTCGGACATGTGTAGTTCTTCGGCGTCAGCTGACCATTGCGCACCAGCAGCCACAGTGAGCGGGTCGGCGACACGTCCCGCCCGAGCTCCTCGGTGTTGTCGCTCTCGATATCGCGCGGCAAATCGGACACCCCCCCCATGGCGGCGTACGGATCGACATTCGTGGGTGACAGGCTGCGATAGGTCGTCGACACCGGCCACCAATCCCTGTTATCGAAAGAGTAGGTCTTGCACGAGTTGACTACACCCTTGAGGTTCTGAGCACAGACCCCACGCTTGGCGGCCTCACGGGCCTTGCCAAGACTCGGCAGCAGAATCGAGATCAGAAGCGCGATGATCGCGACCACGACCAGTAGCTCGATCAGCGTGAACGCGCGGCGGGTTCGGGATATAGACATTGACGCAACTCCTTGAATAACTATCCGTTAAGTTGTTTTTTCGCTCTACCCTGGAATGGTGGGAAGACGACGAACCGTTTGATAGTTACGGACCGCCGCGACCGATCTCCCCTGGAATATCGAGAATAGAAGAAATCCCCACGTGTGACAACTGTATGGACCATCAACAGCTGCAAGAGGGCGCCTGGGCCCTTGACAGCCCCCGATCTCATCTTTATCTTTTGAGACTCGTTCTCAAGTGGGGCGTCGGTCGCAGAGGGTAATTCTCATCACCATGTCGAATCCGGCAGACACCATGAGCACAGGACGATGGTGCAAGCGTCTCGGCATTGCCGGATTCCTGTTTTTCTTCATCAAGGGCATGATGTGGTTGATCATCCCAGCCGTCCTGTACTTGTACTCTAAGTAACTTTTCTTCAGGAACTTACATCAAATGAACAGTGATCTGCCGACCCTGATGGACCGCCTCAGGACCCGCACCGCCGAAGCCCACACTGCTGCGGAAAACCACGCGTTCCAGCAGAAATTCATCAAGGGCCTGCTCTCAAAGGACGGCTATGTCAACTACCTCGGCCAGATGTGGCTGATTCACCGCAGCCTCGAGGGTCATCTCAGAATACTGTCCAACACGTTCGCTGCGATCAAGGCTGTGGTGCGCGAGTATCAGTACCAGGAGCCTTACCTCTCCAGTGACCTCGACCACTTTGCCGTGGATTTGGCAACGGTCTCACCCACCCCCGAAACAGCCCGGCTGGTCGCCGAAATCGATCGGTACGCCGCCGAGCAGCCCTACGCTTTGCTCGGCATGCACTATGTTCTCGAAGGTAGCAACAATGGCTCCAGACATCTGGCGCGGAGCATCCGACACGCCTACAATCTGGACACGGGCCAGGGCGACCGCTACCTTGATCCGTACGGTTCCGATCAGCGGCCCTACTGGCAGCAGTTCAAAGATGACATGAACGCTGCCGAGGTTGAACCAGCCGACCAGGATGCCATCGAAACCGGTGCCACTGCCATGTTCACGGGGATCATGCGCATCAGCGATGATCTCGAGGAGTTGATTCCAGCCTGATGTTCCGGAAGTTCGATCCATCTGATTTGATACGCCGGGGCCTGTGGCTGCTCATGCTCGCCGGGCACGTCCCGGCAGTCATCAGGCGCCTGGCCGAAGTCCTCGCCAGCGCACCCGATGCATCTCCCGGGACGCTGGTCTTCCTCGCATTCGCCTGTGTGCTGTTTGTGCTGAAGATCGTCGACGTCCGTTGGCTGCGGTTCAAGATGGATCGGCGAGCGCTCGTGGCATCCACCGTCCTGGTTGCTCTGCTTCATGCCGACGTTCTGACCCAATACGAGATCACTGCCGCGGCGCCCCACCATCTGGCCATCATCGGCGGACTGGGTGCGGCGGTCGTGACTGCAGCAGCGACCGTCTTGAGGCGCCTCAGGTTCGAGGTCGATCACAGTGCAACCGCCCTGAGTCGAACCATACTCAATGACCGGATCGACCTGGCCGATATTCTGCGGCCTCCGTCCGGGCATGTCCGACCGATCCCCCCCCGCGGCCCACCGCACCTCTGTTGAAAACAGCTCCGTTCGACTCTGCGACCTGCTGATCGAACGGTGCGGCACGCCCATTGTGTTGACCCGGGTGCCCGCGCGCCAGGGCCATGAATGCGTCTTTCAACAGCGGAGATCCACCGATGCGGTGCATGATCCTGATGTGTGCGACCTGTTTGGTCGCCGTACCACTCCAGGCCCGGGCCCAAACCCACACGTTCGATACGCCCAGCGATGACCGCTGGCACTACCCGTTCAACGGTGCTCCGGGCGCCCGCCCACTGGCCAGTTGCTTCGGGACGGTCGGCGTCACCGAGTTCGAGTTCAACGACCGGGATGGCGTGCTGCTCATTGCCTGGGATACGACGACGCTGATTCCCGCCGGCCAGGGACCCGACAATTACGCGGTTCGTGCAGTCCGTGTGGTGGTCACGAACCAGGCCGGTCCGGATTCCATTCCGATCTGGGAGGCAGACCCATCAGTCGACGAGTGGTTCACCTACGATCTCAACGGCGACTCCCGGATCAATGGGGACGGAGTGGGCCGCGGACAGGTGGGTGACCTCGACGGCGAAAGCGATGATGTCGATCCGGGACGCCCCATCGAGCTGTTTGGCGTGTCATTCGGCGATTTCTTCGACTCCGACTCCTGGGCCGAAAACTCGCCGTTCATTGGCGGTGACAGCATGACCGTGAAGGCGCGCGACCCGTTCGCCTTCGTCTACCGCGTCAATGACGACGACACTGTCGACAGACTCCATGTCGAAGACAGCATCAAGGGGCTGCACAACGATGGACTCGCCCCACCGGTCGGCTCGTTCACCGCTGAGCCCTGGGCCATCGGGATTCCACAAGACTACACGCCGGGTACCCAGACGATCCCATTCGATGTGGAATTCGACATCGAGATCTGCGCCGCAGACGGACATCTCCGGAAGTACTTCCAGGAGCAACTGAATGATGGCCGGATCATCGTCGCGATCACCTCCTTGAACGAAGCATTTCAGATGCAGGAATCGAACGGCTTCCCAAACTTCTTCACCAAGGAGGGTGCCGCCCTCCCGGGAGCGAAGGCCCCACAGCTGATCATCGAACTGGGCGCTCCCGAGATCGACTGCAATGCCAATGGCATACCGGACGCCTGCGATCTGGCGGTAGCCGATTGCAACGAGAACGGCGCACCTGATGATTGTGACATCCTGTCCGGACACAGTGACGATCTTGATGACAACGGCATCCCCGACGAATGCGTGTGCACGCACTTCGCCGACTGTGCCGACCTCGACGGCAACGGTATACGTGATGACAAATGCGTGTGGTGGGCATGCCAGGCGGGTGCCTGCGTGGACACCCACATCGTCTTTGCCGACATGGGCGGCCAGTTCGGCGTGTGCCCTCCGGATGGTACTGCAGACGGAAACGATCGCTTTCAAGCACTGAACTGCTTCGCCAACGCCGCCCCTGATGGCAGCCCGTTCGCGTGTGAGCCTGATGCCCCGGCAGCATTCAACGTCGATGCCGGAGGCCAGTTCGGCAGTTGCAGTCCGGACGGGGTCTGCGATGGAAACGACGCCTTCGCAGCGTTGAACGCGTTTGGTGGCTCGACGTCGTGCAGCTGTCCGCTCGATGGTGGTCCATCGCCCGACATTACACCTGCCACAGTCTCGGCAGCCAGCCTGACATTGGCATCCACCGCTCGCGCGGTGCGCCGCGGAGAGCGGCTCGAGGTCGAGGTCTACCTGGCGACTGCTCTCGACGATCTCCGCGGTTACCAGCTGCATCTCGGAGTCAGTGGTGGTTCGGCGGGCACCCTCGATTTGATCGATATCGCGATCGGGCGTGCACAGTGGTCAGGCCCGTCGGGACGACGTGGCGCCCAATACGCTTTCCCGTGGTCGGCGTTTAACCTCGATACGGCACAAATGATCGCCGGTCGCGACGAGGCTGGCATTCCGATTGCTTCCAGCCACCTGGCTACGTTTACCTACCGCGTCTCGGACAATGCCAGAGGAGTCTTTGCTATCGAACTGATGCAGGACCCGAAGGATGGCGATCACCGGACATTCCTGTTTCCGACAGAGGCCCACGGTCGTATCGAACTCCATCCTGCAAAGCCACTAATCGTCAACGTAACAGGACGATGAAACATGTATGAGCAACAGACAAGACGGAAACGGGCCATGGGTCGGGCACGTCCGGCCTTTACGCTGGTCGAGCTCCTGGTTGTTCTGGCCATCATCGGAATCTTGATGGCCATGCTGCTGCCGTCGCTGTCCGGTGCGCGCCGCCAGGCCCGACAACTCGTGTGTCGCAACAACCTCCGAGCACTGTTCACCGGCGTGCTGATGTACTCCCAGGATCACCACGACCACGTGCCTTATCTCGAAGAACTGAGCATCGACGACGATCCCTTCGATCCCGAGCTACGGACCGCCGTTGGAACGGCGTTGGGTGAGTATGTCGAACCCGGCAGTTGGCAATGCCCAGCAGCCGTTGCGGGATTTCCCACTAACGGAGCGCGCGGCAGCTGGACGATCACCTATTCATTTCGCACTGCGGGCCCGCGCGGCGGCTCGATGCCTTACAGCGCCGACCCTGCAGCGGAAACGTTCGGAGCGTTGGATCCGGCGATCACCAACTATCGCCAGTTCGACGGCCGCCCCCTGCGCCTGCTCAATGGACGGCGCTATGTCAACTTCGGCGGAACCGGGCAGCACATTGACAACTACAATTTCGAGCCGCGCTACGGCCTGTATTGGGGAACGCGCTGGCCGCTGATCTGGGACACCATGGGTGGACAGCCGGTCTCCGGCCGCCCCCGGTATCCACACAAGGGCGACCTCGTTCCGCGACCGGATATGGGCCACGCCGAGAACCAGTTCATGATCAATACGCGCTACAGCTCAGCCAATACCGGCTATCACGCATTGTTCGCCGACGGTGATCAAACCGACATCATGATGACCCGGGATCCGACACCCCACATGACGGGCCACTAAGTGCTCCCTTTCATAATTGGGTGTAGGGTTCTCCGCGACGATTGTCGTGTTGGGCAAGGCGCGAGGAGGAGGCGATGCCTGACATCGTTGACGACGAGCAACACAGTCCAGGGCGGCAAGCGTCCGGAAAACCCTACAAAGAATTGTGAAATGGGGCACTAAGGCAAGAGAACAGTCACTCTATTTGATTCTCCGCAAAGGGACGAGAGAAGTACGAACCACATACCATCACCAAAGGAAGACCATGAAGAAGCACACCCTGTTGATATGTGCCATTGCGAGCGGAGCGACGCTCGCACTGGCTGCCACCGTTCCGTTTACCGAGAATTTCGTTGGCAGCTCGGCAGCATGGCGCGGTTCGGATGGAGCAACCGAGCTCGACTGGCTGGCAGCCGGTGGGCCGGACGGCAGCAGCTATGCCAGCGGCACGTTCAACTTCGCGAATTCGTTTCCCGATGACACACCCGCTATCCTCCGCGGCCAGGCAGAATGGTTCTCGAGCGGCAATGCCTTCGTCGGTGATTACATCAGCGAGAACGTCACGCAGTTCAACGCCATGGTTCGCCACGATGCGCCGATGCCGCTGAACTTCTTCGTGCGCTTTTCGAGCCCGTTTAACTTCCCCGGAGCTGTCGGAGTCATCTTTATTCCAGCGCTACCTGGGGAGTGGACACCCATTTCAATTGCCCTCGAAGAAGGCAACCCGCAATTCATCACGTTCGAGACTGCGGACTTCGGCACCGTGTTCGGCAATATCGGCAACGTCCAGGTCGGCGTGTCTGTCCCCGCGCCACTTGCCGGTAGTGACCAGGACTACACCTTCGATATCGATCAAATCACCATCTCAGGACCGGCGGTCGAACCGCCGACAACCGTCCCGGCCATGAGTCCCCTGGGTATGGCAGTGTTGATCGGTGCCCTGGGCATCGGTGTTGCCCGTATTCGGCGCAAGAGCCGCTGAGGTGCTCGTTCTCCAGCCAGAACCTCGACCCGGGCAGGTGGTATTCCTGCCCGGGTTTTTTGTTGTCCAGCACGTGTCCCCGCCACGGGCATCACGGCAGTTACGCCCGAATGGTGCGCGGGCAACTGAGGGTCGACCTCCAGGCTGACCGGAACACTGCGGTTTTCCTCGCGCCGCCAGAGCTCGCCTGCTACAATACAGCCACGAGCCCCTCAGGAGTAATTGCCCCACCCATGAACCACGTAATCGTTATCCTGTGCGCACTCGCGGTCCCGCCCACGGGCAGGCCCGCTCCGGCGAGCATCGGGACGGTGTTCCGCGGAGGAACGATCGCATTCACGACAGCGTCGGCCAGCGACCACGACCGGTTGCTGACCCAGCAGCGCGGTCGCCATGTGTTGATCCGCCTGACGCGAAGGCTCACAGCGGCGCAGCGCCGCACGTTGGCCGATAATGGCCTCGAGTTGCAGACATATCTTGGGGAACGCACGTGGTTCGCGAAGGTACGACACGACATCGCCATTGAACAGACCACCCCCCTCGTTGAGGCAACGGGCCCCATTTCGACTGCCTGGAAACTCCATCCTCTGCTCGCCGGACAGCACTTGCCGCACTGGACAGTTCTCGAGGGATCGACTGCTGCGCCCACGCGTGTCGTATTGAATGTCCTGGTGCACGATGACGTGTCCGATGATGCGGCCACGGCCGCAGTCGTGAGCCAGGGTGGCGCGGTTGTCGCCAGGCTCATGAGCCTCAAAGGCATGGTCGTTACGCTTGATCCGGAGAACATCACGACCCTGGCCGATGAAGACGTCATATCATGGATCGAGCCACCACTTCCACCGCTTGGGGAGACCAATGACGGGGGCCGGTTACTCAGCGGCGCCCAGGCTCTTAGAACAACTGCTCCGCACTTACGCGGAGCGGGCGTCAGCGCCATGATTTATGACGTCGGGGTCATCGACCTGGCTCATCCTGATTTCACCGGCCGAGTCACCATCGGACCTGCTGACACCAACTTCATATCGATTCACTCGACGCACGTTGCCGGTACGGCCGGCGGCGATGGACGCGCGTTTTGTGGTCTCTTCAGCGGCATGGCCCCCGAGGTCGATCTGTTGTCCTACGGATTCCGCAGCGACGGAGCTGACGTGCCGTTGTACACGAATATCGGAGATGTCGAAGAAGACTACGCCGAAGCCCAGTCGCTCGGTGCTGCCGTCTCCAACAATTCGATCGGCACGAACATCTGTCAGAACGGAATCAACGACCCCGAGCTGTGGGATTGCACATACACGGGTGACTATGGCCTGATGTCGGCCACGATCGATGCCATCGCCACAGGCAGCATTGGCCACCGCATGCCCATCGTATGGGCCGCTGGTAACGAGCGGCTGTGCGATCGTTGCACGGATGCTGGAGGCGCCGATGCCCAAGGTTATCACTCGACCGCACCACCTTCTTGCGCCAAGAACCCCATCGTTGTTGGCGCGGTCAACTCCGACGATGCATGGGTCGCGCCGTTCAGCAGTTGGGGACCCTGTGATGATGGCCGTTTGCGGCCCGATGTCGTCGCGCCGGGGTGTGAGTCAAGCGGCGATTTCGGGATCACATCGACGTCGCTCGAAGGCGGATATATCACGGCCTGCGGAACATCCATGGCAGCGCCGGTCGTCACTGGACTCGGTGCCATCGTGATCGAAGAGCACCGTCGGCTGTTTCCCGAAGCGCCCGACCCGGACGGTGCGACGTTCAAGGCGCTGGCCATCCACAATGCCACGGATCTGGGGGTTGATGGACCCGACTTCCAATACGGCTATGGCCTCATCGACTTCGAAAAAACCATCGAATTCCTCAGCACAGGACACTTCACTACGGCTGCCGTCGCTCAGAATGACACGATTGGATTCGGCGTCGAGGTAGGTCCGGACGACACGACCCTCAAGATCACCATCGTGTGGGATGACGCCCCGGGCGCACCACACGTCACCACCGCATTGGTCAATGACCTCGACCTCGTTGCCCGCGCTCCCGATGGCAGCGAACATCAGCCATGGACGCTCGACCCGGCACAACCGGCCAAGCCGGCGACGCGCACCGCCGCCGACCACCGCAACAATGTCGAGCAAATCGTCATAGACGAACCGCAGATCGGTGCCTGGCAGATCGAGGTCCGCGGTCACGCAGTACCGCAGGGACCACAGCCCTTCGCGCTGTGTGCGTCACCCACCTTGCTCACCTGTGACTCCGCCGCCACTCTGCGCCTGGACAGTACGCGATACGGCTGTGAGGGCGTCGCTGTCATCGAGGTCGTCGATTGTGACCTCAATCTCGACGACGACGCCTCCGACACGACGACCGTACGGGTCACGTCAAACACGGAACCGGCGGGCATCGAGGTCGAACTCACGGAAGTCGACAACACCAGTGCTACCTTCAGAGGCCTCGTCACGTTTGATCTGGGCGGCACGGGCGGCACCGACTTCATCGTGGTCAGCCCCAACGATACCTTGAACACCACCTACCTGGATGCCGATGACGGCCACGGAGGACAGGACGTCGTTGTGTCGGACAGCGCGTTGATCGATTGCTTGAGCCCGGTCATCACGCGCTCCGACGTCACTGCGACAGCCTTCCCGCAAGCGACCGTTGAAGTCGATGTCACCGAACCTGCAGTCGTTACGGTCCTCTACGGCCCCGGATGCAAAGAGCTCATTCACAGCACCTCGAGTACTGCGGCCGCGACGCACCACGTCCTCCAATTGGCTGGCGTCGACCCACGTTTCTCGTTCGTGACCGTTGCCCGCGACCTTGCGGGCAATACGAGCGATACCGCTTGCCGTTTACTGGCAGAACCCGATTGCAACAACAATGGGCAGGGCGATTTCTCCGAGGTTGCGACAGGCGCCGTACCAGACTGCAATGATAACCGTATCCCTGATTCGTGCGACGTCGCCGACGGCGCGCCTGATTGCCAGCGCGATGGTATCCCGGACACGTGCCAGCTCGACTGCAACGCCAACGGCATTCCGGATGTTTGCGATCTCACATCTGGCGGCAGCGCCGATTGCAACGCGAACGACATCCCGGATGAATGCGATGTGCTCTTCACCGGCCCTCAGCGCACAATCGACTTCGATCCACCGGCCATGATCGAACCGGGCGGTGCAGTGTTCGATACGATCGAGATCGACCACTTCGGTATCATCGAGACCCTCGTCGTGGGTGTCGACATCACACACAGCAACACCCCGAGCCTGCGCCTGCGGTTGTCCAACGGTACCGATGTCGTCACGTTGTTCGACGCCTGTGTTGCGCCCGGTCAGGATCTCCGCAATACAGTCTTTCGAGACGACGCTGCCCAACACATATGCAGCGCCACACCGCCCTATACGGGTAGCTTTCGACCGGTTCAACCGCTATCGACTTTCAGCGGAACCCTGGCGCATGGTGACTGGTCATTGGTCATCAGTGCTATTGACGAGGTGGGCTGCGGCAGCCTCGAGCGGTGGTCGCTGACCATGCCGATGGCTGCGCCTGACTGTAACCTCAATGGCATCCCCGACAGTTGCGATATCACTTCCGGAACGTCGAGCGACGACGATGCCAACGGCGTCCCCGATGACTGCGAGGACGGCTGCCCGCGAATCGCTGGAAGCACACCTGTCAGCGGAGCCATCGATGCCAGGCAACCGCACGCGCTCGATGATGCTGCAGTGCGACAGGGGTGGACCGGGTTGACGCTCGACCTGATCAATGTCTTTGGTGAAATCAGTGCCGATGATTTCGCGCTGACCGAAACCGGCGGGGACGGTAGGCCCCCCACGATCTCGGATATCACGACGACACCCAACGGCCTGTTCATCGAATGGGACGTAGCGCTCGAACCGGGGACGTGGACCACGCTCACGCACACGTGCAATGAAGTGACCATTCGATTGGGCTACTTACCCGGAGACGTCAACGGAGATGCCGTGTCCAATTCGCTGGACATCCTGGACCTGATCGACGTCCTCAATGGGATCACCACATTGCCCGATCATGCGACCGACATTGATCGCAGCATGGCAACCGAGCCCCTCGATATCTTGCGTCTCATCGACCTGCTCAATGGCGCCGGTGCGTTCGATGTATGGAACGGACGCACGCTCCCTTAGTGCCCCATTTCACAATTCTTTGTAGGGTTTTCCGGACGCCTGCCGCCCTGGACTGTTGCTCGTCGTCAACGATGTCAGGCATCGCCTCCTCCTCGCGCCTTGCCCAACACGACAAGCGCCGCGGAGAACCCTACACCCAATTATGAAAGGGAGCACTTAGCGCTGGCTCACACTCACATCTATTCACATCCGGCCGGCAACGATGTGTTGTTCCACGCATCGAGCTGTCCAGCACCGTTGAGTACATCGATCAGAGCCAGAATGTCGAGCGGCGTCAGACTGCCACTGCGATCGATATCGGTACTGTGATCGCCCCACTCCGGCTCGGCAATGCCATTGAGGATATCGACCAAAGCCAGGATATCGAGCGGATTGGTAATGTTGTCGCCATTGACGTTGCCCGGGTGCCAGTAGAACACGGCCGCCGGAACATCACCGTAGTAGATAACGGTCTGGGCCCCCGGGGTAATGGCTCTCAAGAGAATGAGCTCATACTTGCCATTGAGATAGTCCTGCACCCAACCGACAGCATTGGGTTCCATGCCGCCCGTAGCGCTCTCGCACAACGTGAAGCACCCGTTGTCTGCCATCGGTTCTGAGACCATGATCTCAATCGGGTGGTCAAGGTCACCGATTCCCGTGATCGGACCGCCGCCCGGCGGGAAGGGCTGGCGCGCATCGATTATGCCATCGGGCGGATCGGCCCCCACGAGACGTGCGGTGCAACTGCCGCAGGCGTCGCACACTTCGACGGCATCCTCAGCGCATCCGAAGCCCCATGATCCCTCGCAACAACCTGGATTGCTCGCGCAGACTGCATCGCAGCAGTCCTTGTCCGCGCATCCTCCTTCGTCGAAACTGGGGTAGCAACAGTTGTTCTCGGTATCTTCTGGGCACGGTGGGATGAATACATCACAGCCACATACTTCCGGGCAATCAAACTTGGCAACATCGACACAAAACGGTGTCCACGAAAACTGACAGCAGTCCGGCATCTTCGCGCAGACGCATTCCTCACACGCAGGCTCGAGACAACCGGCATAATCGAAGTTCGTCTCGCAACAATCGCCTGGCGCGCCATCACAATCACAAAAAGGATTGTTGGTTGCCTTCTGAGCACACAATGAATCCCACTCCATCAGGCAACACCAGGAGTCTGGCGTGAACAACGGATCGTCCTCGCGGCCCAGACACACGTCGCGACAACACTCTTCGTCATCACACCACGGAATATCATCTGCCTCGCAACAGGTGTCGGCACCCTTGTGGCCACACCCGTCGGCGATCCCATCGCACAGCCCATCACAGAATTGAATGGCCAGGTCGACGCAAATTCCACTGGTCGAGAAAATATCGATCCCCCAGCCCACGTCGCAACATGCCGGGAATTCGGCACAGACCTGCGCCTCACAACTGGGCACGTCACACCCGGGTTCGGGACGGATTTCGCAGCAATTACTCGTCGCTCCACACACGACGCAGTTCTCGTTGGCGATCGAAGCACACTGGGCATCCCACGGAATGATGCAGCACGCAGGATCGATCGCGCACACGACCTCCGTGCACACCTTGTCCGCGCAACCGGCATCGTCGTTGGGTGCACAGCAGTCGCCGCCGGCCCACGCCGCCGATCCACTCGCCAGACTCACTAGCGCCGTCAGCCCCGGGAATATCCACTTCATGATTGCTCCTGCAATACTTATCGACGCGTCTTCACGCTGACCCCCAGGGGAGCAGACTTCACGGCAACACGTTCACCTTGAGGTGTCGGGAAGAAGTAGGTCCGTTGTGCAGGATCGTCATGATCGTGCAGAACATCGATGACGAATCTCCCCGATGCGTCAGCGCTCACGCGGTAGCTGAACGTCGCCAGATAGCCACCGTTGACCGGCTGTCCAAGCTGGTCGATCCCTACGAGCATTTGTCGGGTCGTGCGATTGAACGCCGTCCAGTAACCCTCTGCAACATCGGACAGGACCGTATCCTGACGAATCGCAATGTCAATCAGATCCACAGTGCCACTGCGGCCCCCATTCGCACCCATGTGTAACTGGTAGCCACGGAGGTCAGGCAACGCGTTATCGAGATAGACGTCGACGTCGATCACATCGCCCGGACTGACGACCCGTTGCGTAGCCTGCAGGCTGACACGCGCCACCGCTACGGTGACCGGATCCGCCCCCACAACGGGCGCAGGTCCACCCAACGGGCAACTGCAGGTCGTCACGTCGCCAAACGCATTGAGTGCGGCAAACGCATCGTTGCCGTCACACACACCATCGGGACTACAACTGCCGAACTGACCGCCGGCATCCACGTTCAGCGCACTCGGTGGAGACTCCTCGCAAGCATAGGGCCCGCCGTCCTCGGGGTTGATGTTTGCAAAACAGTTCAAAGCCTGAAAGCGATCGTTGCCGTCGGCCGTACCGTCCGGGGCGCACGCACCAAACTGCCCACCCATGTCTGCAAACACGACATCGACGCCGTTGCACAGGAAGTTGGCACACTCATACCACACACAACCGTCATCCCGAATGCCATCGCTATCAGTGTCCGCGCAATCGGCGAGCACTGTACAGTCGCCAGACTGTATGCTGAGTTCTCCGGCTTCATACAGGTCGAACCAACCGCTCATTCGAATGGTGTAACAACTTCCTGCTTGAACGCTGATCGCCGCCAGTGAGCCCTGACCACCGAGGCCACAGCCCTCGGTGTCGTCATTGCATGCCAGTGAATTACCTTCAAGCTGCTCGCAGTTGCACCCGGTGTACACCTCGAGCACGGTATCCGGCCCTTCATTGTCAGTGCCGCACGTATCGATCACAACCAACCCGCTCTCCGCTGCCGTGTACTGGTACCACACCTCGTTCAGCAAAGGAAACGTACACGCCTCTGGCGCCACATCATCCGGAGTGGCGCCCGTGGTATCGAACGGTACGACTTCTTCCGTGACCTGAATGGCGTCAGCGCACAAGTCGTTCGCCGGTGGACAGAACTCGACGTCCTCACATGTGCTGCCCGGGAACGACCGACCATCACATGAGGTCTGTTCGATATCGTCGGTGCACACTTCACCCACACAGCAGGCGCCACTGGTCGGACAGGCCGTGATACTCAACTCGAAGCTGCTGATGCACACCGGCGGTGCGTTGGTATCGATCATGAGATAGTGGGTGCCGGCACTCAACTCGATATTCTCGAGCGGCAAAGGCGTCGGAGTACCACCACTGACAGAACCTGCCGTGCAGTTCAGCGCCGGTGGGCAGCTGTCATCCAGAGCCATGCCAATCCACGCGTCCATTTCGTCCTTGCCTTCGTCGTCGGCGGTCATGGCAATGTTGACGCAGATGTCCTCACTCGTCGTCAGCTCGTAGATGATGTCCTCACCATCGGTGTAATCACACGTCTCGAGACCGCAGGGGATCGCACTGATACACGTCCCCCCCTCATAGGTATTGCCGCGCAGACACGTGGTCTGGCCGGTCTCGCTGAACGGCAGATTCTTCTGGAGGTCGATCGAAATACCGTTCGAGCAGTCATCACCGGCGATGAACATACAGTTGGCGTCACAACCATCGACATTGGGTGGCTCACACTGTTCCCCTGGATCGAGCTGGCCGTCACCGCACCCGCCGACGACATCCCATGCGATGTTGAAAATCCCGCCTTCGCCGGGCAACCCTTTGACAAACAGATTCTTGGCATCAACGATCAGGTAGTACTGGGTTCCGGTGGTCATGTTGGCAGTCAAGCTGACGCCGGGGCCGACCGGGTTCGCAGAACAACCCGTGCAGCCACCATCATCGGCTCCGAGGCACGTATCGCCCGGACACGCCCCGCCGGAGCGCAGCTGCATACTGCCTTCGAAGAACACCCCGTTGGGCTCGCAGAATTCGAATTCCCAAATGCCTGCGACGCTGACTTGAAATGTGTAGATCACATCGTTACCGGTTCCCCAGTCATTGCAGGCCAGTGGGCACTGGGCCAGATTCGGAATCCCGAAATCGTTGGTCGTGCCGCTCAAGGCGAGGGCGGTCGTGCCCCCACCGGGCGTGATGGTCTTGAGATCATCCACGTCCTCACAGGTGTTGCCCCCGCTTTGTGCCAGGCCAAGACTGCAACTCAGTAGAAAGATTCCGATCGCGCGATGAACAATGCGGGCGCCGAACATGTGCTGCCCTCCCCATATGTGTCGTGTGTGCCTAATCGTCCTAAGGTATCAGGAACCGCGCTCGTCCCCAACTGCCAAACCTCCCTGATGCGCGTAACTCCAGACCATGCAGCACACTGCGCTCCGCCCACCGGCCAGCCGGCGAGGTAATATTAAATTAACCGCCATTTCATCCGGCGCTCACGACCCGGGCCTATAGTTGACCAATCGGACATCGCCGTCCGGACATCAACCACGCGAGAATCCCTCGGACGCCGTCGCAAACTGGTTGCAACGGCCGTGGCCCCCGCGGAGGCGTGTCTGCAGGAGAGAGTTATGTTTCGCCAACTGTTCTTCGTGGTCAGTGTGGGTGTCAGCACACTGGCGGTCAATGCAGCGGAAACCATCAACTTCGAGGGGATCACGCCGGGCACGATCGTATCGACGATCAACGTACCCGGCATTGGACTGGTCGAAGTCTTCGGTGCCAACCCCGATTTTCCGGGCATCAACCATGCCGTGATCTTCAACACCAACGCTCCGACCGGCGGAGACGTCGACCTGGGTTCGCCCAACGAAACGTGCGGTGGACCGGGCATATCCACTGACGGCGCCGGTGAGGTGGGCGGCGCGCATCCCAACTGCCTGGTGCCTGACGGACCGCTGGCCGCGCCGCTGAACAACGTGCTCATCGTGGCCGAGAATCTCATCGATGGCGATGGCGACGGCCTCGTCGACGACCCCGACGACGAGGACTCCGACGGCCGGCTGATTTTCATCTTCCCTATTCCGATCACGTTCGAATCCATCACCCTGCTGGACATCCAGGCCGACGAAAACGAAGAGGCTGATGTCCGCCTGTTCGCCGACCCCGATGGCACCATGGAACTGCTGGCCAGTCCGGTCGAACTCACCGACGTCGGCGACAACGGCGTAGCGATCTTCGAGTTCGCTCCCGAGATCTTCCAGTTCCGAAGTGTTCGGCGTATGAGCGTTCGGCTCAAGGGCTCGGGTGCCATCGACAATATCGTCATCTGTGTGTGCGATGACGACGATCCGTGCACGACGGACATGTGCGTAGACGGCGAGTGTGTCAGTACGCCGATCGACTGCAGTGACGATGACCTGTGCACGGTGGACAGTTGCGATTCCGAAACCGGCGAGTGCGTGAACGATCCGCTCGACTGCGCGGACAACGACGAATGCACCGCGGATTACTGCCTCGACGGTGGTTGTGTCCACGACCACATCGACTGCAGCGACATGGACCCATGTACCGAGGACAGCTGCGATGACGGCGTCTGCTCCCACGAGGCGATCAACTGTGACGACGAGAGTGCCTGCACGACGGACGAGTGCGTTGATGGGATGTGCATGAACACGCCGATCGACTGCGACGATGAGGACCCGTGCACGGATGACCACTGTGAGGACGGTGAGTGCTTCAACCCGGACAACGGCGAATGCGGACTCGAGTGCCGTGTCACCGGCGGCGGCAACAGCGACTTCGAGGGCCACGAATACACCTTTGGCGGCCAGGCCGGTGCCCCGACCGCGAGTCAGCCGCAGCCGTACGGCGAATGGACGCACCATGAGCGGAAGGGCCCCGGCGGGCAGAAGTTCGTGTTCCACGCTGGAACCGCCAGTGCTCCGGACGCCACCGAGATCGATCTGATCGTGTGCAGCGATCCGGGGGCCTGTCACCCGGCCCGCCCCGCTCCGGCCAAGCAGATCGACTTCGAGGGCGTCGGCACGTTCAAGAACCTGCACAACGCCTCAGCGGCGTTGTCGAGCGTCGTATCCGGTGAGACACTGCACTGGATCGAGGTGCATATCGAGGATCTCGGTGAACCCGGGACCGCTGCGGGTCGCCACGGAAACGCCCTGCTGTCGCGCGGCCGGATTGGCGGCAACTTCGAGCGCCATGAGCTGGGCGGCCAGGATGCTGCGGAAGGCTGCCCGCCGATGGGCCACGCCGGCGAACTGGCGGATTGCGATTGCCCGGACTTCTACCACATCAGGATCTATGCCGGTGTGATGCCGGGCAATCCGCTGAACACCACGGATGTGATCTACGAGGTTTACAACTACTTCAACGGCAACCTGCAGATCCATCCGCCCGTCGGCCAATGACGTTCGAACCATGACATCCAACGCGGGGCGCCCTGTGGGGCGCCCCGTTCTTTAGGGACTTGCCGGGCCGGGTGTTCTCCCGGACTGCCGGTCCGAGCCCTGAACCGTTGCGGACAGCTTCGCCTGAGTCCGCTCTTCTTCGCAGCCCCCACCGCCACCGACCGCTTTCCCCCGGAAATGCGTGAAGAACCTTTTTCTAGAGGCCATTGCTCGCAGACGCGCGCGCTACTGGATATATATTGGCTATGTTCGAGATTCTGATGTCGCGTGCCGCGTGCAAAGCGGTTCTTCTTGCCATGCTCACCAGCGCCCCGGGTGGGGCGCAGGCGATTGCGGACACCGAATCACCCAGGCATCGGACTCGAATCAACGCCGGCTGGCGCTTCCACACTGGCCACGTTGACGACGCCCCAAAACCGAGTTTTGATGATGGCGGCTGGCTCCGTGTCGATCTGCCCCACACCTGGAATGCCCAGGACGGCCAAGACGGTGGTGATGACTACTACCGCGGCGTGGGCTGGTATCGTCGGACCTTCGAACTCATCCGATCCCAGAAACAAAACCGCGTATTCGTTCGCTGTGGGGCAGCCAATACTGTTGCCGATGTGTACTGCAACGGTGCACACGTCGGCCAGCACCGCGGTGGCTACGCGGCATTCTGCCTGGAGCTGACGTCCTTCGTGCGCTGGGACGGTCCCAACGTCCTGGCGGTGAAGGTCGACAACAGCCATTTCGATGACGTCCCGCCATACTCTGCCGACTACACGTTCTTCGGCGGGATCTACCGTGACGTCGAACTGCTGTACACGTCGCAGGTGTGCATCTCGCCAGCTGACCACGCTTCGTCGGGTGTGTACCTGCTCCCAGTCGACATAGATCCGGAGCGGGCGGTAGTTCAGGCCAGGGTGGTCCTATCCAACGCGACCAACGTCGATCTGCTGCAGAATGTCCGCATTACAGTGCATGACGCTGACGGGCGTGCAGTCTCCCACTCTCGAAAGGCAGTCGCTGTCCCACGCAACGAAGAGCAGCTCGATACGCTTCAGGAACTGGCCATCCCACGTCCACGGGTCTGGCATGGGCGACACGACCCATATCTGTATCGTGTCCGCGTGGAACTCGAGACCCTCGGCCGGGTCATCGACCGCGTGGATCAACCTCTCGGCTTGCGATCGTTCCGCGTCGATCCCAAATCCGGTTTCGTTCTGAACGGCAGGGCGTATGACCTCTTTGGCGTCAACCGCCACCAGGATCGCAAGGACCACGGGTGGGCCTTGAACCGCGGCCACCACGACAGCGACATGGCCACTATCGCCGACCTCGGCTGCACGATGGTTCGGCTGGCCCACTATCAGCATGATGATAGCGTTTATGCATGGTGCGATCGTGCGGGTCTGGTGGTGTGGGCAGAGATCCCGCTGATCAACCGCATCACGAAAGACCCCGAGCTCGCAACCAACTGCCGACAGCAACTGACCGAACTCATTCGGCAGAACTACAACCATCCATCCATCTGCTTCTGGGGCATTCACAACGAGATCACCGCCCCGTGGCTCGACGAGCGTGGGCCCGATCCCAGCGCCCTGGTCAAACTGTTGCATGACCATGCCAAGGAAGAAGACCCCTCGCGCCTGACGGTGTGTGCCGCGACCGATCCCGTGGACCACCCGGCCAACTGGCACACTGATCTGACCGCATTCAACCGCTACTACGGCTGGTATGGCGGACAGGCCGCTGACATTGGCCCGTGGCTCGACGCATTGCATGCCAAACGGGACGTGGCCATCGGTATCAGTGAATACGGCGCCGGTGCCAGCGTCCGACAGCACGCCTGGCCACCCCACATGCCGCGACACGACGGACCTGTTCATCCGGAGGAATACCAGTCGTTGTTTCACGAGCAGCACTGGCGCGCCCTCCGGACCCGTCCGTTCGTGTGGTGCAAGCTGGTGTGGAGCATGTTCGATTTCGCCAGCGACAGCCGATCCGAAGGCGACGCTGCAGGTGTCAACGACAAGGGGCTGGTCACGTTTGATCACACGACAGCCAAGGATGCGGCGTATTGGTATCGTTCGCAGTGGAGTACACGGCCTGTGGTACACATTGCGGGGCGGCGATTCAATCCGAGGCCGGCGCGCGCGCCTGTTCGTGTCTTCTCGAACTGTGCTGATGTCGAATTGCTGATCAGCGGAACGCCCCTGTCGGGACCAGAGCAACCATGCGGTCGTTCGAATTCCAGATCGACGATCAACCCAGCAGCCGGAGGTGTGGTACGAGCCATCGGGCACTGCGGAACACAACGTCTTGTGGATTCATGTTCGTGGCGAATCGGGGTGCTGGCGGCCGTTAGCCCCGTGCGTGAGTGGGCTCCCCCTGATGACACTGCTGCCCCACCACCTGGAAATCGACGGTGGCTCGAACAGGACCGGCGAGAACATCAACTGATCGCGACATCGATCCCCCCGCCGCCCGATCGCGACTAGCCGTTTGGGTGGGGCTGAGTGTCCCCACCCACCTACCAGCCTTGACACAAGAGACAATCAACACGCCCCTCAAAGCAACCACCCGTACCTCAGACCGCTGCCCAGGCCACCACCCGTGAACACCTGAACCGTTCATTCCCAAGACGCTTCACTCACAAAGACTCTGATCCGCATGGGGCGAAGAAACTGCTTCGTGAAGCTGCCTTTCTCACATGACCGCCCTGGAGCACTCCATGCCCTGCGCTTCAGACCATGGCGACGACTACGACATTACCGCCGTCACCCTGCACCCGTTGACTTCAAGGGGCAGGTGCCCGACGCGCCCGGTTCGATGCGTCGTGAATTGATTGAACCGTTCAGCTACTTCCTGATACCGAGCGATGTGTTGAAGCCCAAGGATTCGCCAGAGTGGCACGAATACGTGCACGACGCCATGCAGCCCAACACGGGATCTTGGTGAGTTCGACGTATTCATCGGCAAGACGTTGACGCCAATGAACCAGCGGATCAAGACGCTGCTCCGTGGCCATTTGCCGATTCCGCAGGGTTCTTTATGAACATTTTATCCGTACTGCGGGGGAACGTCGAGGGCTACACCGTCGCAGTTACAACTCAGCCCCTTCGACCTTCTGATGAATTTCATTCGGACCACCGTAACCAACGCCGGCTCATCCTCCCGCTTCGGTGGACTGGGAGTCGGGTTTCATCCACTACATGGTCAAGGTCGCCACCCGTTGACCTGCCAGCCGTGGTACCGGGCTCAGTTCATGGATCGCGAGCGTCTGGCGACTGGCCCGGTCAGTTTTCAGCATGACGGGCGCATGAGCGCAGCAACCACTTGATTTACACTTTTTCCGCCCCGGACGCTTCGCGCAGCGTCGCACACCCGCTGATGGTGGGCCGCAACTGCACTGGGCGCTTCAGCTCAAGCCGGGCACTTCACGCGCCTTCGACTTCAAGGTGCCCTACGTTCCATTGGCCCGGCATCACACACAGCGTCTGACGCGACTGCGGGCGGGCGCAGTACGACGACTACCGCGACCGCGTGATCACCTTCTGGACCCGGCTCCTGGACCGTGCAACGTCCATCAACCTGC
>CALODL010000015.1:0-461756 GCA_942492115.1 uncultured Planctomycetota bacterium | reverse complement strand
TGGCTTCGGGGACCCGGTGATGGGCGACGCAAACCAGGTGTTTCCGGGTCCGGATGAACAGCTCGCCGCGTGAGATTGCCGGCGTGGCCATGCATGCTGCGTTCATCGAGTTGGTCGCGATCTTGTTGAAATTCTGACCAGCCTTGACGACGTGAATGTCACCATCTTCGCTGGTGAAGTACACATGCGGGCCGGCCATGACTGCAGAAGCCGAATAGGTTCCTCCGGAGTCATCGAGGCGTTCGCGGTAGACGAGGTCGCCGGTCTTCAAATCTCCGACTGCAAGAATGCCGTTGTCGTTTCCGAGATAGAGGCGGCCGTCTGACGCAACCGGGGTGGGCATGTACGAGCCAACCTTGGTCAGCCACCAGCGCAATCCGGGTGGTCTGTTGTTCTTGTCTTCTTTGTCTTCCGGCGTGATGTCCCCGCGAGCACCCGCCTCCACGATGAACAGATGATTGCCTCCATGGCCGTTGGTCACGATCAAGGCATCGTCGGCCAGGAACGGAGTGGGCACCGGCACATCGCCCCCGCCACTCAGCTTCCACAATTCCCGGCCCGTCTTCAGATCGTATCCGCCCATGTGCTTGAAGCCATTGACGATGACCTGCGCCGTGCCCTCATGTTCGATGACCGTTGGTGTGCTCCATGTCGCGACATCCGCACGTTGGACCCTGAGTCGTTCGCGACCGTCCTTGATATCGAACGCGGCCCAGAACCCGGTGTTCAAACCATCGCACTGCACGATGACCATGTTCTTGTAGATGATCGGCGAGCTTGCAAAACCCCATTCGAGCTCGGGAGCATTGTATGGACCGCAGTTGATGATCCCCAGGTCTTTCTTCCATACGAGAACGCCATCCACGTCGAAACAGAACAATCCTTCCGAGCCGAAGAAAGCCACGACATGGCGGCCGTCGGTGGCCGGCGTGCTGTTGGCATGCGTGGCCTTGAGGTGACGCTTGACCCGCGGCATGCCGGTGTGTGCGGTACGGTCCCACAGAATGCGTCCACTGGTCCGATCGATGCACAGGACTCTCCAGGACCACGGCTCCGTGTCGCGGGCCGATTCACCGGAGCCCCCCATCCAGCCGGTGTCTGTTGAGCCTTCATCGCTGCTGGTTGCGGTTGTCAGGTAAACCCGGTCGCCCCATACAATGGGTGAGGAGTGCGCCAGGCCGGGGATCTCAGTGGTCCATTTGATGTTCTCTCCCGTTTCGATATTCCAGTGCGTAGGAGGCATGCCGCTGCCGATCCCGCGGGCACCGCTGCCGCGAAACTGGGGCCAGTGGTCGCTGGGTGACTGGGCGAGGGCGATCGACGCCATCGTCAGCACGTACAGCGCGCTCGACCGCGTCAGCGAAGTGAATCGGGTGTTGACCATGGGGTACTCGAATGCTGTTGTTCAAGAGTCAGTCGTAATGGACGCAGAGCCGAACCGCGTGCGGCACGGTTCCCATACTAGGTCATTGTTGTCGCAGCGCGAAGCACCACAATGCGACCTCCGCGAGCGGTGCAGGGAGCCAGGCGACGAACAGCTCGCCCGATCATGATAAATCGGGCGTGCTGCCCAGTGCCAGCCAACGTCGTACGCCGGTGTGCAGGTTATTGGCGACTTCGTGAGTGCGTCGCGCGGCGATAGCGCTTGCCAGGGCCGCTGCTCGATTCCGCGTTCGCGGTGTCATCCAGCGCCGTCCCATTCATCGTGGCCTGGCACTCCGGCGTGAAGCACATCATTTCACAGCCCGATCCCGGATGGCATTCGAGGCAGCCATAGTCGGGGTCACAACAGCCCCAACCACCGTCGTCGAACTCCGAGTAAATCCCGTCCGGATACCCGTCACCATCGCCGTCCTTCTGGCAGGCATCCGCGGCTGCCGGATTATCGAAGTGTGGCCCTTCATAGTCACTGCCGAATTCCAGTTCGCACTCGACGGATGCGCAATCGATTTCGCAGTCCATGGACTCGTTGCAGATGAAGCAGCCCCAGTCGACCTTGCAGCACACCCAGCGACCGTCTACGGCGACCTCGAAGCTGCTGCCAGGCCTGGATTCGCACATGAGTTCAAACTCAGCCTGCGTCATCGGAGTACGGTGCGGATTCACTTCGATTGCATCGCCATTCTCGTCGGAACTGCCGTCGAGTGGGCCGCCAGGGATGTAGCCCGGCAGTTGTTCCCAGATCGTGACCTGGCTGAGCCCTTCATCCTGAGGAAATAGGATCGGGATGATCACGAAAGATGCGGGGCCTTCATCCGGGAGTGGATTCCAGTCGTCCAGATCATCGGTCCCCAGGGTGGGCCGAACGTACGCCAGGCTGGCCATCAAACAAACGATCGTGATGTTGAAGATGCTCAATCGACATGCGCGCATTGTTCACGTCTCCTTTCAAGAGTGCTCTCGAATCGTGCTTCGCGGGTCATGGGAGTTGAAGCACGCCTCGTGCCAGAAACGAACGAATATTGTCCAGCAACGGGTTACGGTTCTGATGGCCACCGCTGGCCGGGTACTTGGGCAATGTCACCCACAATTGGGGATTCCGGGTACGCGCCGCCATCGAATCTAAGATTCAGCGTCGGTTATACTTGCATCATGCGACAGCGGATGGGCTTCGTACTGTGTTTGCCGTGGTCGAGCGTTTTGGCAGGCCAACCGTGCGCGACCTGCGCCGGCGACCTCAACGCTGATGCGTGCGTCGATGGCCAGGACATCCAGGCGTTTTTCGATGCGTACCGCGCAGGGCCCACCGTGCCTCCGGGCGCCGCCTGTGCCGATTTCGAGCCGACCCTGCATACGACGACACGCACCGGACATTCCTGTTCCCGGCGGATCCACTTTCTGTTATCGAGATACAACGGCTCACGCCGGCACGGGTGCGCGTTGCAGGTGACCCGCGTCGGGTGGTAGACACAGCACGACACAAGGAGACCACGCATGAGTGACAAAATGACCGCTGATCACGCAGCAATTGGCCAGCCCGGTCCCGAGCACGCATCTCTGGCCCGTTTCGAGGGCACGTGGCGCTCGGTGGTCAAGATCTGGATGGATCCCGCTGCTGATCCGATGGCCTCGACCGGGACGATGAAGAACACCATGGTCCTGGGCGGAAAATTCCTCGAACAAGTCTACGAGGACGACGCGGGGATGTTTTCGGGGCGTGGCTTCTGGGGATACAACACGACCGATGGGCGTTACGAGGGGTTCTGGATCGATTCGATGGCGACTTTCTTCCACATCGAGCATGGTGAGCACGACGCCGGTCGCGATGTCTACACGATGGCAGGGCAGATGACTTGCCCGCAAACGGGCCAGCCGATGAAGAAACGATCGGTGATCTCCTTCAAAGGGCCGGACGCCAACAGCATGGAGATGTATTTCACCGGTGCTGACGGCCAGGAAAAAAAGGCAATGGAGATTCAGTACGTGCGTGATGAATAGACGCCGAGCGAATTGGCTTACAACAGTGCCAGCACGCCACTGACGCTCCAGGCGGCACCGCTCAAAGTGCAAAGGTTCAAAGCGTCCGCCGTGTCGCCCGATGCGAAACAGCTGAGCAGCGCTGCAATGCCAGCGATCAGATTGAATATGGCTGAGAACATGCCCGGTAGTATACTGCCGGGCATGTTTTTTGGAAGCCGGACCTCGGATGTCTGGGTGAGGCCGCGCGGGCGGGGGCCGGGATGATGATCGGACAGTCGATCAGGAGCCCAGGCAGTCTGTTTGTGCGTTACTCCGTCTTGTCGCGCTGACCGAACACGTTCGCGAGGCCGCGAACGACATCGTAGAAAATCGGTGTAAAGAATAATCCGAACACGGTCACACCGTTCATTCCGGCAAACACTGCGACGCCCAGGGCCACGCGCATTTCAGCACCGGCACCCTGGGCCGTAACGAGGGGCAGTACACCCAGGCCGAAGGTCAGAGCCGTCATGAGGATGGGCCGCAGGCGCATGCGACACGCCTCGACGATCGCTTCTCGACGTTCCTTGCCCTCGTCTTCGAGCTGTTTGGCAAACTCGACGATGAGGATCGCGTTCTTGGCTGAAAGACCGACCAGCACGACGAGGCCAATCTGCGTGAAGATGTTGTTATCCATCTTGCACAGCCATACACCGGCGATGGCCGCGGTCAGGCACATCGGGACGATCAGGATGATCGACATCGGCATCGACCAGCTCTCATACTGCGCGGCCAGCACAAGGAACACGAAAACCGTCCCTAGAATGAACGTGAAAACAGCGGTATTGCCGGCGAGGATTTGCTGCAGTGTGATTTCGGTCCATTCCTTGCTCATGCTCGTGGGCAACTCACGATCGCAGGCCTGTTCCATCAGGCTGATACCCTGTCCTGAGCTCGTGCCCGGGGCAGTAGCACCGCTGATGTCGGCCGCGGGATAGAGGTTGTAGCGCGTGACCACGGCTGGTCCGCTCATGTCGCGGATCGACAGCACGGCGCCCAATGGCACCATGTCACCATTGCGGTTGCGGACTTTGAGCTTGCCGACGTCGGACACATCGAGTCGGAACTGCGGCTCCGCCTGGATCGTCACCTGCCAATTGCGCCCGAAGCGTGTGAAGTCATTGACATACGCCGAACCGAGGTATGTTTGCAGGGTTTCAAACACATCGTCGAGCGTCACGCCCTGCCCCTTGGCCTGGGTCCGGTCAAGTTCGATGTAGAGCTGGGGTTGGCTGGCCCGGAAACTCGTAAATAACCCGACAAGGCCCGGTTGTTGATTGCCCGTGTCGACGACTTTGTCCGTTTGGGCCTGCAGAGCTGCCAGACCAAGGTCACCACGATCCTGAACGTACAGTTTGAAACCGCCGGTGCTGCCCATGCCTTCGACCGCCGGTGCGTTGAACACGGTGACGACCGCTTCCTGAATGTCGGAGAATTTCTTGCGGAGCTCTGCAGCGACGACGAATGCATTCTTGGAGTCATCTCCTTTGCGCGAGACGAAGTCCTCGAGGACGACGAACATGCCCGCGACGTTGGGCAGGTTCGTGGACAGGAGCGGTGAATAGCCCGGCATGGAGATGGTGTGGGCGACACCATGCGTGCTGAGAGCGATCTCAGTGATCCGTTCAGAGACTTTCTGCGAGCGTTCGAGGCTGGCACCATCCGGCAGTTGGGCATTGACCACCATGTAGCCTTTGTCCTGATCCGGGATGAAGCCGACCGGTACGGAGGTAAACCCGAGGTACGCCAGGAAAAGGAACCCACCGTAGACGATCATCATCAGGGGACTGACCCGCAGCAGGCGGCTGACCACCGCACCATAGGCGGCATTCAGCTTGTCGAAGACCCAGTTGAACACTCCGAAGAAACCGCTGAACAGGCGGTTGAGGATCGGGCTGAGCAGCGCACCGCCAATCCCGGGTGCCAGCACCAGACCGAGAGTTACAAGCACCTTGCGGGTCTTGTCGTCGTCCTCGATGCCCAGCAGCGGGATGCCCCATTTGGGCAGCAGGAGGAATCCAAGGCCCGCCGCGAGCAAGGCATAGGCGATCCATGGCAAGACTTCCGTGATGCGCTCACCGGGTTGGCGTGGTTTCAGCATCACGCCACACAGTGCCGGGCTCAAGGTGATGGCATTGAAGCTCGAGATCAGGGTTGCGGCCGCGATGGTCAACGCGAACTGCTTGTAGAACTGACCGCTTATTCCGGTAATGAATCCGGTTGGGACGAACACGGCGCACAGCACCAGCGTGGTGGCGATGAGCGCGCCGAAGATCTCGGTCATGGTCTTGCGCGCTGCCTCTTTGGGCTCCATGCCCTTGGACATGTTGCGCTCGACGCTCTCGACCACGACGATGGCGTCGTCCACGACAACGCCGATCGCCAGCACCAGGCCGAACAGCGACAGGTTGTTGAGGGTGAAACCGAGGGCCTGCATGATGAAGAATGTTCCAATGAGCGCTACGGGCACAGCGAACAGCGGGATGATCGTTGACCGCCAGTTCTGCAGGAAGACCAGCAGAACCAGGAACACCAGGGCGAAGGCTTCGAATAGCGTTTTCCATACTTCTGTGATCGACTCTTCGACGAAGATAGTCGTGTCATAGACGATGCGATAATCGAGCCCCGCGGGAAAGCCTTTCTTCAGCTCTTCCATCTTGGCCTTGACTGCAGCGGCAGTATCCAGTGCGTTCGATCCCGGCAATTGAAAGATGGTCAGGGTCGTGGACGGCGCTCCGTCGAGGTAACTGTTAACCTCGTAATTCTTCGCTCCCAGTTCGACGCGTCCAATGTCTCGAACGCGTGTGAGCTCGCCATTTTCTCCAGTCTTGACAATGATTTCAGCGAATTCTTCGGGCTCCAGCAGGCGGCCGAGCGTGTTGAGCGTCAAATCGAAAGCCGTGCCTGGTGGAACCGGAGGCTGCCCGATGCGCCCGGCGGCCACCTGGATATTCTGCTCGCGGAGCGCGCTGCTGACATCGCCGGCGGTCATGTTGCGCGAAGCCAGGCGTTCGGGGTCGATCCAGATCCGCATGCTGTAATCGCGCTGGCCGATGAACTGCACGTCACCCACGCCCACGATCCGCGCAATGGCATCCTTGATCTGGATGGTCGCGTAGTTCGACATATACAACTCATCGTAGCGCCCATCGGGCGAGACGAGATTGATGCACAACAGGATCGAGGGAGATTTCTTCTTGGTCGTCACTCCCTGGCGATTGACTTCTTCCGGCAACTTGGGTTGGGCGATGGCTACACGGTTTTGGGTCAACACCTGGGCCATGTTGAGGTCTGTTCCGACCTTGAACGTGATGTCGAGGTTCAGTTGGCCGTCGTTGGTCGACTTGGACACCATGTACAACATGTCCTCGACGCCATTGATTTCCTGCTCGATGGGTGCTGCCACCGTATCTGCAACCACTTTGGCGCTGGCGCCTGGATAGCTCGTCTTCACCTGGACAGTGGGGGGCGTGATGTTCGGGTACTGATCAACGGGCAGACTGATGACTGAGACACTGCCGATGATGACGACGACGATCGACAACACAGTGGCGAAGATCGGGCGCTCGATGAAGAAGTGTGAAAACATGGCACCTCGAAGAGATCAGGATCCGGCGCCGGAGGCGTCTTTGTTGACTGACACGGGCTTGGGGGCAGCAGCGGGTGAACTGTCCAGTACCTGAATCTCACCCGCATGTGGTGTGACCTTCGCACCTGGACGAGCGCGCTGTAAACCGTTGATGACGATTCGATCCTGTGGCTCAACCCCGGACAGCACGGGGATCAGGCCGTCATCCTGGCGACCGCCCAGTTCGACCCTGCGGTATTCAACAACGTTGTTGGCGTCGACGACCAGCACGTACTTGTTCCCCTGATCGGTTCCGATAGCTCTTTCGGGTACGAGCAGGGCAGAGTATGGGTCGGACGATGTCATGCGGACACGTGCAAACAGCCCGGGCGTGAACAGCCTGAGTCTGTTTTCGAATACGGCGCGCACCTGGATCGTCCCCGTCGTCGCGTCAACGACATTGTCAGCGAAATCCAGGAGGCCCTCGTGCGGGAAGCCTGTCTCGCTGGACAAGTTGAGGAATATGGGAACCTTGGCCTTGTCCGGAGTCGGCACGGGCGCATCGGCCCCGTGTTTCTCACGGGTCTTCCTCTGGTACTTGAGCAGTGACCGCTCGTCGACATCGAAATAGACGTAAATCGGATCGATGGAGACGACTGTTGTCAAGAGGCTCGACCCGTCGCCACTGACGAGGTTCCCTTTGGTCACCTTGCGGCGGCTGACCTTGCCATCGATCGGCGACACGACCCTGGTAAAATCGAGGTCGAGTTCCGCCTGGCGCACCTGGGCCTGCGCTGCGGCGATCTGGGCTTGGGCGCGGTCCTTCTCGGCACGTTGCTCGATGACCTGGACCTCGCTGATAGCGTTGGTCTCATAGGCCTTTTCCATGCGCGTGAGCTTGGCTTCGGCGAGGTTGAACAGGGCTTCGGCTTTCTTGAGATCTGCTTTGGCGCTGTCCAGAGTAGCGACGTACGGGCGTTCGTCGATCTCGACCAGCACATCACCCGCCTTGACTTCGTGGCCTTCGGCAAAATGCACGCCCGTGATATAGCCACGCACGCGAGCGCGGATATCGACTTCTTCGACCGCGGCAACGCGTCCGGTGAAGACGTCATAGTCGGTGATGACGCGTTCAATCGGCGTCCCGACCGTGACCTCTGGCGGTGGGGGAGGTGTCAGTGTAGCCTCCTTGCCGCTGCAGCCGGACAATCCGGCGACCATCAAAACCGCGAGCGGTCGACCTCGCATGGGGCGCTGCATGTTTCCTAACCCTTTCGAATACAATTGGATAGCAGTTGTCCGAGCGACGTCGGAACAGCTTCGACACAGGGTCACCGACATGGGGCCTGCCGTCAAGTGGCAAGTCGGTCGTTCAGCAACAAAGTGCTGCCGACGGGGGGTGGCATCCAGATCACATGTCCTGGCCATGCGGGACTGCACGAAACACGTCCAATCGGCTAACCTGTTCCGAGACCCAAGGAGGATCGTTTGGCTGACCCGCAGCGCATTCAACCCGAACGGACCGTATTGACCGTGATCGATATGCAGGCCAAGCTCTTGCCGTATATCGACGCTCATCTGGCGGTTACCGATGCGGTGAATCTGTTGATCCGCGGGTGCGGGGTGTTCGATGTCCCGCTTCTCGCAACCGAGCAGTACCCGCAGGGCATCGGTCCTACGGTGGACGAGGTCGCATCGACCATTCTCGCGGCGGGGGGCAGGATTCGCGAGAAGATGCCGTTCAGCTGCTTCGGTGACGGAGGGTTTCGTGAGAACCTCAGGACACAGGGCCGCTCGCAGGTCGTCGTCTGCGGGATCGAAGCTCACGTGTGTGTGCAGCAAACATGCCTTGATCTCAACGCCCATGGCTATCAGGTATTTGTCTGCGCCGATGCCATCGGCTCGCGCGCGGAGATCGACTACCACATGGCGCTGCAGCGCATGCGCGATGCCGGGGTCATCGTGACTACCGTCGAGAGCGTGCTGTTCGAGATGTGTGGTGAATGCGGTACGACCAGTTTCAAAGAGATGATCGGTCTGATCAAGCTCCCGCGCGAACCGGACACTCGATTCTGAGCGGTATTCAGGTGTTGATACCACCGCCGGTCACGAGTTCCTCGATGGCCATGACACTCATCAATGCCTTGGGTACGAACGAGGACGGAACGATGTACTCCTGTTCCTTACCCCGATCCGGATCCTGCTCGGAGCAATGGTAGTTGCGCCCGGTTGGGCCCAGGCCATCGAGTGTGCAATAACGCTGCCATAGCAGATTGCCGTCGCTCAAACCGCCGCGTTGCTGGGGGCAGACATTCAAGCCCAGCTCAGCGCCAACGGTACGCCAGAGATGGAACAAGCCATCGGTACGATCATTTCTCGGCCAGCCCGGCAGTACGTCGGAGAAGCCGCACTGATAGGTTCGGATCGGATCGGAGTCTTCGCGTGCTGCTGCGTCAACGGTGGCAGAGAGCTGTTCAGCGGCGTTGCGCAGCACCGCCGTGTCGTAGGCCCGCATCTCGCCGGCGATGAGTACGCGATGTGGTACACGGTTGAGAACCGTTCCTCCGTTGATGCGACCGATGTTGACCGTCAAATGGTGCGCTGGGTCAGTCAGGTCGGCGATGCGGGTGATGAGCGGGGCGGCTCCGACGATGGCGTTGACACCGTGTTCAAAGAACGTACCTGCGTGAGCCCCGCGACCGGTGACGGTGATGTCGAAGTCGACACGTCCTTTCCGCGCGACGACGAGGGGCCACTCGTCGGCTACCGTTGAGGCGCTGCCCTCCATGACCAGCACGGCTTGCGTGTCATCGTCGAGTTGGCGCTGCAGGTAGTCCGTGAAACTGAGATCGAGGCGCTCTTCCGCAGCGTTCAAGGCAACTGTCCAGGACATGCGTTCGAAGGTCTCGGGGCACACGGCCTGCAGCGTCTCGAGGATCATGAGCGCCATGATCGTTCCACCCTTGATGTCGCCGACACCGGGTCCGTAAATCCGATCTCCGTCGACGCGCCAGGTAAACCGGTTGTCGTACTCTTCTTCAGCCGTGAACACCGTGTCGAGGTGCGATACGAAAGCGATGCGCTCGGATGAGATTCCGGATTGCTCGAGGAAGAGATGATGCCCGCGGCCCTCCGGCACTGCGGGGACTCGCGTGCTCGAGAACCCCAGGAACCGCCCAAAGATCTGTTCGGTCAGTCGACCCAGAGCATCGACGCCCGCGCCGTTCTCGGTGTAGCTGTTGATTGAGACCATCTCTTCGAGGAGTCCGAGATTCTGCTCGAGGCGGCTCTCGAGAAACAGCTTCGCTTGCTGTACCAATGTTTTTTTCATGTCCGTCAATATCAGCACCGGGCCGTCAAGCAACGGCTGCGGTGTCCATTGGATCCGGTTGTTGTCATGGTGGGAGAGCGAACGATATGTAGAATAGGGGACTCGTCAGGACAACACAAACCGTGCACGGCTCGACACCCACTGAAGAGATGACGATGGGTCATCAGATTGCGGTTCCGGCCAGGTGGTCCGAGGAGGCATCATGAACGCGGCACGAATGACATTTGAACGGTTGGAGGGCGCATGGGCGGAGACACTTTCGCCGGCGCAGCCTGTCGCTCGCTTTGCACACAACCCGATTCTGACGTGCCACGCCGTCAATGCGGTATGGTCCGCACCGAGCCTGCAGGTCAAGACCGTGCACAATGCAGGAATCGTCCAGCATGATGGCGGTGTGGCCATGCTGTTCCGCGCGCACCTGCGTTGCGGCGTATCCGTAATCGGTCTGGCCCGCAGCCGCGACGGTTTGACCAATTGGACCGTCGATCCGCAGCCGGCACTCTTGCCCTGTACCGCAGCCGACCCATGCGCTGAGGGCCTCGATCGAGATGTGCTGTGTGCGAACGAAGGAGGTGGGGTCGAGGATCCTCGGATCACCAGTTTGGATGGGACCTGCTACGTGACGTACAGCGCCTACCACGGGACGATCAAGGACCGCGTTCGGGTGTCTCTGGCGACAAGTCAAGATCTACGTGCATTCGTCCGGCACGGTCCGGTGCTCGATCGTGATATGCGTAACGTGGTCATTTTTCCCCGTCAGATAGCCGGTCGTTACTGGGGCCTGTTCCGCCCCAATCAAACGGGGGCAGCAGGAGACATTGGTGGTACGTTTTCCGAGGTTCTCATCGGTTCATGTTCGACGTTGACCGCGCATGAGTGGACCATTTTCCCGGAGCCGGTGTTCAGGACCGGGGGCGGCCCTGGCGTGTTCGCAGACAAGATCGGGCCGGGGGCCCCGCCCATTGAAACACCCCATGGGTGGGTCAACATTTTTCATGGCGTGCGCGGCACGATGGACGGCCATCCCTACAGCCTGGGCGTCGCCCTGCACGATGCTCATGATCCACGAAAGGTCGAGGTGTCGGCGCTTCCGCTCATGCTCCCTACACGAAGCGATTGCCGCGTGGGAGAGTACGATTACGTTCATGTTCCACACGTCGTATTCACCTGCGGTGCGCTGCGGCGTGCGGATGGGACGATTCTGATTTACTACGGCGGTAACGACACGGTGATGAACGTTGCGTTGACGCACGAGAACGTGCTGGCGGAGATGTGTCGAAGCTATCCGATGGATCCTGCTACCGGTTGTATGGCCTACGAGCTGTCATGACACAAGCTCAAGAACAGGGGACCCCGAGCCTTGGTCAGTCCGAGGTCCCCAGGTGCATGAGTCGTTACTTTTGAATGTAGTAGTCAGCCACTACACCTTCGAACTTGAAGATGCCCCGGCTCGATGTGGCCTGCATGGTCAGCTTGGCCACGCCACCCGGCAAGTCCATATTGAGGTGCACGGTACCACTGACGTCGCGGCCCCACTCCGGATAGTCGCCGTCGGCTTTCACGGTCAGGACGTCACACTTCATCGGCACGCCCTTGATCGTCATCGTTTCTATGGGCTGCTTGGTCACTTGAGCGTTGGGGTTGGTCAGCGGGTGTTTGCTCGGATCGATTTTGGGTAAGAGATAGAATGACCGCTCCTCGCTGGCGTGATCTCCAGCTTTCAGCGTGTACACGCGCTCGACGATCAACTGGTCCCTGGTGCGTGAAATCAGTGTTTCGGTGACCTCGATAGGAATATCCTGGCCATCGACGGTTTGCACGGCATCCATGCGAACCCACGAACCGATACCGAATTTGGACCACCGGATATAGTCCGGGTTGTCGACGTGTTTGCTCGAGGACGCCATGGCCACGCCTTTAGATCCGCGTATGAGCAGGGGGGCGACGTAGGCTTGTACGAATTTGGCATTCACGGAATCGGTGTGACCGCCGTAATTGCCTTTTGACTCGAATTCCTTCCGCCACGGAACCTGGGAGACCTTCTGGTATTGTCGATGCGTCTCGGCCGATGGATTGCTCGGCGCGCGAAATCCGGTCAGGCCGGCCGATTTGGAGGATGTTCTGTCGGCGGTTCCTCCAATCGGGACCAGGAAACGGAGTACGGCGTCATTCTCCGAGGTGAAGATGTACAGCTCACCTTTGACGCGTTCCAACGCCTTGGTCAGGTTGTAGTCGGCGCTGATCGAGGCACCGAGTAGAACCACGTTGTCTACCGGGCAACCCGTGGGCAGGGCCTCGAGTGTGAAGACCGTCAGAGCCGTTCCCGCCGACAGGCCGATGAGGTTCACCGGGCCGTTGGGGTACGTCCGCTTGTATGCCTGGATCTCGGCCGCCAGCTCGCCGGCCTTCTTGCGCTTGTAGGAATCGGATGCGGTTTGGTCGGCAACCACACCGAGCCCCGTGTTCCAGCTGAAGATTTCGCCTCCTCCGGCATAGCCGGCGGCCAGCATACCTTTCTTCAGGCCACCGCCGTAGTTCTTGAGGCCACCACCGCCTGCACCATCGAGATACCAGATATATCCGTGGGGTTTTCTCGAAGTTTGATCGGCACTGGGCGCCTGACAGCCAGCCAGGCCGGACAAAACGACGCCGGCCGCGCAGGCAGCAGCAGACCATGTCAGTGTCAGATGGGATCGATTCATTATTGAGTCCTCTCGGTTTCGGAACAGACGCACTGGGGACAAGCGGGGATCATATCGTTCTGTCCCAGGAATTTCGACAGCCGAATCTGGACTGTTCAATGAGGACGACCGGGATCGTTGCCGTGCGCTCTTTGGATGATGCCTGTCGCTGTTTCGCGGGCCGCTGGCCGGGCAAAATACCGCATTCCCTCGGTCCATCGTGAGTGCTAGAATGATTCCATGGTGCAGCCCCAACCAGGTGCCGATTCCTCAAATGAGGACAATCTACGCGCTCTCATGGACACTGTTGAAAGCAGCGATCCCACTGCTGCTGCTGCGCTGTTACCGCGGATGTATGACGAGCTGAAGCGTCTGGCCGCTTCACAGCTGCGTGATCAACCCACCGATCACACGCTCCAGCCAACTGCACTGGTGAACGAGGCGTTCCTCAAGCTGGCTGGCCAGGGCGGGGCGGATGTCAAGGATCGGACCCACTTCTTCGTTCTTGCATCAAAAGTCATGCGTCAGGTGCTCATCGATCATGCGCGGGCCAAGCAAGCCGCCAAGCGCGGGGGTGACTGGCAACGGATCACGCTCAGTGGCATGCACGAGCCGTCGGGTTTCGAGGATATCGATCTCCTGTCTCTCAACGAAGTGCTGAACGAGCTTGCCTCGCTCAGTGAACGCAAAGCGCGCCTCGTGGAGCTCCGTTTCTTTGCCGGCTTGACCGAGATTGAAGCGGCGCGGGTCCTGGGGATCTCGCGCACCGAGGCCACGCGCCAATGGCGTATGACACGAGCGTGGCTGTCCAAGCGTCTGCGCGAGACGGACGAGGGCTAGGTCGGCACCATGCACGCCAGCCTGTTGTTTCTGGGCATTGTCTCCTGTGCAGCCGATGGGACCCGTCCGACGTCGTGGTCGACCGCTCAAGAGCAACTCAACGCGACAGTTGTTCGGTTGGCCAGGGCGCAGTTGACCAACACGAGTCCGTGGCGCTTCGATGGCGTGGGGTATCGTATGGTTACACACCAAGGCTTTGTGCTCGTGCATGGCAGTCAGCAATACGAGGTCGCAGCCCATCCCGGGTTGACGTTCTCCAACTGTGTTGCGTCTTCGGCCACTGCGCAGCAGGAATCAGAGTTGGGTGCTGAGCCAGCATGTGGCGCGTTGAGCAGTGGACGGATCATGGCCACGTCGATCGAGTTCTGGCGTCAGCAATCTACAGTTCGCATGGAGAATGTTGGAATCAGCTGCGTGGGCTTCACCTTCAATGTGGCCCTCGATGCACTGGGTGATCATTCCGTGCTGGGCACGAAGACGGTTGGCGATATGATCGAGTTCAAACGGCAATGGTTCATCGAAGAACAGCGTGATCGTCGCGGGCTGGTTCATGCGTTGACTACGGCAGGCCTTGGCCGGAGGATCGAACTCGACGAGGCGCGATCCGGTGACTTCGCACAATTCTGGCGGCTCAACGGATCGGGGCATGCAGTGGTGATCACGGAGATCGTTCGACGCGACGGTCAGATCGTCGGTCTACGCTATATCAGCGCTCAAGAGTCCACCAGGGGCGTTGCTGAAAAGGCCGAGTTCTTCAGTGACGCCGAGGGTGTGGTCGATCGGGATAGGTGTCACCTTGCTCGACTGCGTCCACAGGTCAAATAGCGAGGTAACTTACGCAGTGGCTGCGTGAGAACCCCCAGTTCGGCCCGCACGACTCGAGTCACGTGTCGTCGGGTGCACGCCCTGTGTGAACAATCTCATGAATTCTCCAGCCACTCCAGGCCCTGTCTGAGGACTCCGCTGGCTGCGATGGGTACTGTCTGCGTTCTCGGGCAACAGGCTGTCCACCAGGTCTTCAGCATGCCTGCAGCTTGTGCAGCACGTGCCGCGCGCGATTCCGCCAAGCGACGGTTTCTGCAGAGCCCGGCGATTGCCGTAACCGGCGTGGCGTCTCCTTCACCGTTCGATGGGGAATCGCGTTACATGCTGGCAAGCGTCTTGCTTGACCCTCTGCCATAAGCCGTGTCACATCACCAGCCTGCTCGAGACATCGGCCACGTGTTAGGAGACATGATTGGTGGCTGCTGCGCTCTCGTCATCGCTCACTTCCAGTACACCTGTCCCGACTTCGCGTGATTCTACGCGCCAGCTGATCAGGCATCTCGATGAACTGCGTGGCCAATTCGGTGGAGCCATTGCCCTGCGTCGCCTGGCCTGTATGTCTGCTCTCGAGCAACGTTCGATTCGATCCGCAGCGTTGCTACGCCGTTATCATGACATCTTGTCGTACATGCGGGCTTTCCCTGATTCCATTGCGGTCTATCGACAGTCTCAGGCGTGCCTTTCGAACTGGGGGGAACGGGTCGCGTTATTGTCCGCTGATCAGAGATGGTTGTTGGGGGATTCTGGAATCGAGGGGACAACCGTCGAGCATGAATTCAAGTTCGAATCGGCCGCATGGCTCGCCGAGCGAGTGCCGGATGAAATCGATGTGGCGTGGGAGACATACGACGATCCTGCTGCGTTGCACGACTTGCTGGCTCATGTGGTGCTGCCCGTGGAACAGGACTATTTCGAGGATGAGTCGACGACCACGCAGGGATGGATCGAGCAGGCCAGGGGCAGTTCAACGGGGACCGATGCCCGCTGGATACTGCGGCAGTTGCAGGATGTACTACCGCCCGAGGTGTGTGCTCCGGCCTACGACTCGGCAGAGATTCCGTTGCGGTGGCGGCTCACCGATCGTCGTTGTTCGCGGACACACAACGTGCTGGCGCGGGCGCGTTGTGAAACCCGCAGGGCAGGTATGCGCCGCGCATCGCGTAATGCGCGAGCAACCGTGTGGCGACCGCTGAGTACGATTCGCCGATTGCCGGAGGCCCGGGCCCAACGTGTCATTGACGTAGTCACCGCTGCGCTGCTGTCCAGGGCTCGTGAGGTCTACGCCATCCGTCACGCCAATCCACAGGAAGTGTACTGGACCGAAATTGGCCGAGGGGTGTCCGTCGCGGTTGTCGGCGTGCGTCCGGCGCTGCGCCTTGGGTTGGAGAGCAATTACGGTTTTGCGATTTTGTCCAATGGTGTTCCTGTCGGGTATGGCGGGGCCAGTACGTTGTTCTGTCAGGCCAATACGGGTATCAATATCTTCGAGGAATTTCGGCGCAGCGAAGCCAGTTTCATGTTTGTCCAAACGTTGCGTGTCCTTGCGACCCTGTTTGGTTGTCGGCATTTCCTGGTCGACCCATATCAGTTTGGCAATGCCAACCGCGAGGCCATCGATAGCGGCGCGTTCTGGTTCTATTATCGTTTGGGATTCCGGCCGGAGGATCCGGGTGTTCGGCGGCTGGCGGCCGCGGAATGGCAGCGGTTGCGACGAGGGCCTCGTCGGCGGACCCAGGCCGCCGTGCTGCGCACTCTGGCGCATGGGCACATGGTTCTACAGGCCCCCGGAGCCCGCCGCGCGGAGCGCTTTTCCGAGAATTGGCTGGTCTGGTGCGGTCGTGCCGCCACGGGCATTCTCTCAGGGCAGAGTGGTGCCCAGCGGAAGACGTCAGTGGCACGACTTGCCGGGCGTATCCTGCGGGCAGTCGGAGGCCATGCTCTTGGGACCTACGCGCCGTCCGCGCGCTTGGGCATCAAGAACCTGGCACCCATTTTGGCCCTGAGCACAATGAACACCTGGCCGACCCGTGCAATCCGCGCGGCACGGTTCTTGCTGGAAGCGAAGGGAGCGCCGCAGGAACGGGGTTACGCAGTCGGCATGGCTGAGCATGCGCTGTTGCGCCAGTCTCTGTCTGCTGTGTGTCGGAAGATGGAGCAGGGGCGTTCGTGATCGTGAGGGCAAGTCATGAAATCTCTGAGTTATGTTCACGGTGGGTCGGCGACGCCGTTACTGGGTGAGACCATCGGCGAAAACCTGCGTCGCGTAGCCCGCCAGCATCCGCACCAGGAGGCGCTCGTCGCGGTGCCACAGGGGCGTCGTTTCACATATCGTGAATTTGATCACATCGTCGATCGCGCGGCCCGCGCTTTCATACATCTCGGTATCGAGCCGGGCGATCGAGTCGCGATCTGGAGTGTGAACAACTACGAATGGGTCGTGGCTCAATTCGCGACGGCCCGAATTGGCGCTGTTCTGGTCAATATCAATCCTGCGTATCGCACCCATGAGCTCGAGTACACACTACGGAATTCCCGAGCCAAGGCATTACTGCTCATTGAGTCGTTCAAGAGCTCCAACTACCTCGACATGTTCTACGAGGTCTGCCCGGAGGCGCGCGACTGCGCGGCAGGCGAGCTGGAATCGTGGCGCTTTCCGGATCTCAAAGACATCATCTTTATTGGACGTGAAGAGCATCCCGGGATGTTCACTCGGCGTGAATTTGCTGCCCTCGGTGACGATGTCCCCGAGGCCGACCTCGAGCAGCGCAGCGCCGAATTGGATATCGATGACATCATCAATATTCAGTACACCTCGGGTACGACCGGGTATCCCAAAGGCGTGCAGTTGACCCACAACAACATCCTGAATAACGCCTATTTCGCGGGTGAGCTCATGGGGTTGGGCCCCGACGATCGCATGTGCGTTCCGGTTCCCTTCTATCATTGCTTTGGAATGGTTGTGAGCAATCTGGCCGCTATGACGCATGGATCAACGATCGTCATTCCTTCGCCAATGTTTGATGCGGATGCCGTCCTGCGGACTGTAGCAGAAGAGCGATGTACGATTCTTCATGGCGTGCCGACGATGTTCATAGCCGAGTTGGATCATCCGGAGTTTGCAACGTTCGATCTCTCCACGTTGCGTTCCGGCATCATGGCCGGGGCGCCGTGTCCGATCGAGGTCATGCGCCACGTCGTCGATCGGATGCATATGCGTGAAGTGATCATTGCTTATGGTCAGACCGAGTCAGCTCCAATTACCACGCTGACGCGGCGGGATGCGCCGCTCGAACAGCGCGTCTCGACAGTGGGAACGGTCATGCCACATCAGGAACTCAAGATCGTTGCTCCGGAAACGGGCCGGACAGTTCAACGCGGGACGGCGGGCGAGATCTGTTTTCGCGGTTATATGGTCATGGCTGGCTACGACGGCATGCCGGAAGCGACGGCCGAGGCCATCGACCATGCAGGATGGCTCCATTCCGGGGACCTCGGGGTGATGGAGCCAGATGGCTACGTGCGGGTCACGGGTCGTATCAAGGATATGGTCATTCGTGGCGGAGAGAACATCTACCCACGGGAGATCGAGGAATTCCTGCATACGATTCCAGCCATTGAGGACGCCTATGTCGTCGGCGTACCGGACGAGAAGTATGGCGAAGAGCTTCTGGCCTGTGTTGTGCTCAGGCCGGAGTTTCGCGGTTCTGATGCACCGGCGGTCGAGCATCTCAAGGAAATGTGCTCAGGGCGAATTGCCCACTTCAAGATTCCGCGTCACTGGTGGGTCGTTGAAACGTTTCCCATGACCGTGACGGGTAAGGTGCAGAAGTTCAAGATTCGCGAGCAGGCCATCCGGCGTATGGGTCTGCAGGCCGCTGTGCTTCCCGCCGAGCACACTTGACGTTGAATGTCTTCGCGATCAAGACGTGGGCGTGGTCCATCGGACCCATCTGCTGGCCGGGGCGGCACATCACGACCACGGCGCCCAGTCCGATGTCATACTGGCGAGTTCCCCGGCGCTGAGGCGCGAGGAACGCGGTGCTTGATCATGTTGGATTGGAGTTGTGCGTGACGGGGGCGGAGTTGCACGAGTGGCGACCCGCACACTGTCCTTGAGGACCTGCCGCGCACGGGCATCCAGGTGGTCGGAGGTGCCGTCCGTCGGCCACCCGGCGACGAACTCTTCGGCCCATTCGGCCCACTCTATTTGTAGACTGACCAGGCCTGCCAGAAACCGGCACGCCAGCGCTGCGATGGGCGCTCGTTCGGGAAACTGGCCGCTGAGATCACTCACCTCGTGTGCGAGGGTCTTGATGGCGACCGCTTGATGGCCGGCCTGTTCGCGAACACGTTGGATGTTACGCCGGACCTGCATGCGTGAGCCGGCGTCAGAGAAGATGACCTTCAGCATGGCTTCGAATTCAGTGGTGAGTGGTGCGGTGGGTTCACTGAGCCAAGTCTCCAGCGCAGTGCGTCCGGCGGTCGTGATCGTATAGATCGTGCGACGCCGACCGCCGTGTTGTTCGGTCGAGCAGTTCGCCAATCCGTGGCGCACGAGATTCTTGGGTTCTTCGTATAGCCGGCTGGGCGTGCGCGACCAGAAGGACCCGGTGGATGTGTGGCGCATCCGTCGAGTCAGTTCGTAAGCAGACCACGGTCGAAGATGCAGGTGGCCGAGCAAAGTGTATGAGGTCGTGGTCAAGCGGCTCACGGCGATTCTCCAGCCAGGATGACAGATTTGCCTGATGAAGTACCCACCTCCTCCCCCCACCCAATACCTGGGTGGGGTTCCAGAGTCAGGTACTGTGCCTGATTCAATGACGGAGACCGAACGGCCAGGCGCAGGAGAAACCACGAAGCGGTTCAATCACCGTCAACACTCCTTATCGGATTAAGTGGGCTCCAGGCATGAGTCGGGTGGCATGCGCGACGCGCCGTGCGGCCCGGGCTGGGACCGACCGCGAGCAGGGTGGCAACTCACCCATCAGGCTGGTGCTCCGGACGATGGGCGCCCAGCGGGTCCCAGGACTTGTCATCGCGACCTGCGAGTGGAATGAAGGGGCCGTCAGTTGGGCTCTTGGAGCCGGATGGTCCGTTTTGGAATCGTTTACTCCATGTTGGAGTATTCTTGGTTGCTAGAGGAGCAGCTGAATCAATCCCAGGCTGACCAGGCCAAGGAGTAACGTGCTCGCGGCCCCGGCGACGACTGCTCCGCGCCCGACGGAAGCCAGGGTCCGCAGTGAGACTTCGAGGCCGATCGCGGACATGGCAATCGTCAATGCGATCTTGCCGGCTAGCGTGCACACCGCTCTGAGTTGGATGGTCCACTCGCCGGCGCCCCCCATGAGCTTCGCTGGCTCGAAACTCATGGACGGCAAGAGTCCGAGCGTGCTGGCCACCGCGAGGGCGGCAAAGGCCCACACGAACCACGGCACCAGTCGAGTGTAGTGAATAACGAGGTCTGTCCCTTTCTCGTTCGCGTGACGACGGGCATGCCACACAGCCAGCACGAAGACCAGCGGTGCAAGCAGCGTGACGCGGACGAGCTTGACGACGGTCGCGAGGGTCCCTGAATCGCTGCCAAAGGCGTAGCCGGCGGCCACGACCTGCGGTACGGCGTGGATCGAAGTCCCCGCCCAGACCCCGAACTCGGCCTGGTCCAGGGCGAGCAGGCCCCCCAGCGCGGGCCATGCGAGCATCGCAAGTAATCCAAAGAGGTTTACAGCGCCCACGGCCAACACAACGTCGTCATCCTCAGCCTCGACCAGTGGGGCCACCGCAACGATGGCACTGTTGCCACAAATGCCCGTTCCGGCGCCCAGCAGGATGGACGCGCGCGGACTCATGTTGAGGGCCCGCCCGATGTAGTAGCTGCCCGCCACGGCGGCGGCCACACAGCACGCAGTGATGAACAGGACTGTCGGTCCGACCGCGCTGAGCCGGGCCAGGTCGAGACCGGCGCCCGTGAGGACGATGGCGATGGGAATGAGTTTGCGCACCACGTGCTTGCAGCCTGCGCGGGTGGCTTGTGGAAGCGGCAGAGTATTCCTCAGAATCAGCCCACCACAAATCGCCAGCAGTGCCGCGCTGATCGGGTGCTTGACTCCGGCGGTGTCGGTTAACGGAACGGTGAATGGTGCCCAGGGTAGATAGTGGATCCCGTAGGCCCCCGCGGCGACGATGATGGCCAGGGCATACCCCGGCCAGAGTGTCGACCAGACGCGGGCGCTGCGCTGCGCTTCCATCTCGCGCTGGACGACAGGAGCAACCACACCCTCCATTGATCCGAGAGACTCTGAGGCCTCCGGTGTCAGGTCCTCACAATAGTCTGGGACCGTGTCGTGTGCCGGGAAGACGGGCGTGACGATCGGCGCATAGATGCCCTCCATCGAACCCAGGGATAAGAAGGCATCCGGGCTGAGTGTCCCGCCGCTTGAACCAGTGGAGTGCTCGGCCAAATCAGATTCCGCTGCCCATGTGCTCCAGGATCTCGGGACGATAGTCCCCGATGGTCGGCTCGGTCAGAGAATACGTGTCCATCCGCAACATCGGCGGGGAGTAAATATGCAGTGTGACCAGATCCTGTCCGGCTTCCTGCAGATTGGAGATTTGATGGACATCAGCGTCCTGAGACACCACCAGGTCACCGCATGCCAGATCAACTGAATCGACGGCCTTGAGCAGGCCACTCGGTGTGGCTTCGAAGCGTGTCTCGGTGGCCGTACCGCTCAGCACACGCAAGCCGCAGGTCGACTGAGCGTGGTTGTGGATCGGGCTGCGCTGGCCGCTGCGCCAGCACAACACGAGGGCGTGATACCACCGGCCTTTGCCGAACAGGTTCCTGAGATAGCGGTTCTCGTTGAAGCGCACGTGCTCAGCGACATCATCGAGTGTGACGTCGAGGTCGGTCATCACCGCACTCAGGCCTTCGACGGTTGCCCGTGCCGTCAGGCTATCGAGGTAGTCGAACAGCGGTTGCAGAACAGGGATTGAGCGGTTGGTCGCCATGCCGGTTCTCCGTAGATGCTGTGGTCTTGTGGGCGCCACGAATCACTGAACATCACATCATGGAAACATACCGCCTGGTTCGCGCGGGCACAATCCTCAAGCCCGTGCTCAGCGGTGAGAATGGGTTGCAGGCGGCCAGTCGTCGGTCGACAATGTCGCCGGAGGTGGTCATGCGCTTCGAGGATATCGACTGGGAGAGCTGGCAGGGCCGGGAGCATGCGACTCTGTTGTTCGTCATAAGCGCTGGACGAATTCTACTGATTCACAAGAAACGCGGGCTGGGCGCGGGGAAGATCAATGGTCCCGGCGGACGGCTGGATCCTGGAGAAACACCCATCCAGTGTGCCGTGCGGGAAGTCCAGGAGGAGCTTGTGGTGACCCCGCAAGGGGTCGAGCAGGTTGGCGTGCTGCGGTTCCAGTTCGTCGATGGTCATTCGATTCACGGATATGTCTTCACCGCCAGCTCTTGCGCTGGTCAGCCGCAGGAGACGGATGAGGCTGTTCCACGGTGGACGGCCCTGGATGCTATTCCGTTCGAACGCATGTGGGCCGATGATCGCTACTGGATCCCGATGATGCTCGAAGGCAAGCATTTCGAGGGGCGCTTCCTTTTCGACGGCGACATTCTGCTGGGCTACGATCTGGAGGAGGTCGCTGCACCTTCCTAGGCTCTGCTCAAAACGCCAAGCCGTCGTTTTCAGACAGATCCTGGCCTGCAGCGCTTCGGTTATTGGACCCGGGTCGAATCGATTCCAGTAGCTTCATGCCTTTTTGAGCGGGGTCATTCAGATCCGGGACGGACCGTCCGATATCTCGGGAATGTCCCCTACTGCTCACTCATGCCATCACGACCGTACCACCTGGGGCCGGGTACTGGATACGGTTCACAAGGTCAATGTCGCTGCCCGCATTGCCGGCGCGTTCGAGCGTGCGGGAATCGACCTGATGGCGCTGAAGGGGTTGGCACTCAATCTGACGGTGTACGATGATCCATCGGCTCGGACCATGGGGGACCTCGATCTGCTGATCCATCCCCAGGATGCCGAGCGCGCACGTGAGATCCTCGAAGAGCTGGGATGCCTCAGGGATCACGAACTCGTTCGCGAGGACTTTTTTCCAACGTTCTATTACGCGATGACCTACCGCGACGGTGATCTCGAGCCCGTTCATCTCGATATTCACGTCAGGCCATTTCGGCCATTGCGCTTTGCCAGGACCGTGCCGGAAGATGCGTTGTGGGCAACAGCGCGCCGTGTGCGGCTCGGCGCGACATCAATTCAAGTCCCTGCGGCCGAGGAAATGCTGGTCCACCTGGCCGTGCATCTGGCGATCCACAGTGCGGCGCGCGACGCGTGGCGTCAGGATATCCGGGCGTGGATGGCAACGCAGGCTCCAGATCTTTCGCGGGTGTGCGATCTGGCTCGATCCTGGGGCGTGGTTGCGGCATTGCATGCGGGGCTGCGTCGTGCAGGCGTCGAGATTCCCGCTGCGCTGTCGTCCAGTTCGAGGCGCATTCCCTGGGCCGAAAGGTTGGCGACATGGCATGCGCCTCGCGATGCCGACCGTCCGTTGGCGAAACTGGCGGTCGATGTCGTGTCGACGCCTGGTTGGCGGTTCGTGGGACGGTATGTGGCAGCACTGGCCATACCCGATCGCGGACACATGGCGGAATGGTATGGCCGCCGGCACGTCGGCTGGCTGCCCTGCGCTCACATGTTGCGCTGGGCCGCAGCCGGGCTTGGGCGTCGCCAGGGGGGCGACCGCTGGCGCCCGAAGATGACGACCCGCACGAGCGTCCGTCACGGCGTGGGTGTGTTTGCCCTCCGCGACCTGGCTGATCGCGAACTCATTGGTTCATTCGCCGGTCGAGCGACGGCACGCCGCAGTCCCTATGTCGGCGGCCGTTCGGATCAACACCATGATACATCGTACGTCGAAATCACCGGCGACTTGAAGTTCCTCAATCATTCCTGTCGCCCGAATGCGCGATTGCAGGGCTGTGACCTCGTGGCATTGCACCCGATTCGAAACGGAGAAGAGATCACGATCGACTACGGACTGGAGGCATGCTCCTGCGCGCGGGGAAGCGCACAGGGAGCGCGAACCCATGTCTGAACAACGACACGAGTCATCACGCCGGGAATTCTTGCGTCGTGTGGGCAAGAAGTCGCTGTACGTCACGCCAGCGGTCCTGACGGTGACCGCGGCGCAATCGCACGCTGCATCGGGTGATTTTTTCTCCAACTGCGGGGATCCGGGTTCACCGTGTACCGTCGATGCAGACTGCTGCACCAATGAATGCGGCGGGCCGCCATCGAACAGAACCTGCATGGGGATGATCTAATGATGCGATCAGCTCCAAGGCATATCCTGACCGGGATTGTTCTGCTGATTGCCGGCACCGGCGCCTGGCTCAGTGGCGACCTGCTCAAGCAGCACGCCGGTCTGTGGTCTCGCTCCACGACAGCGGAGCCTTGCACGATCACGGGCGTTGCGCTGGGTGACTGCACCGCGACTCTCGATCACGCCTGGTCTGTCGTACAGCTACCATGGCCCGAGCTCGACTCGGTCCAGGGCCTGCGGTGGGAGACGCGAGTTCTTCCGGTCGCGTTCATCGGTCTGGCGTATTTTGTGTTCATGGGTTGCTGGTCCGCGTTCGCGGGCATCCATGCTCCGCGGACACGCCGTTCCTGGCACTTGGTCGTGGCCGGCTGCAGTATCCCGGTGTCACTACTGTGTGCGGGTGTGATGGTCGCCGGTCGAGTACCGCTGTGCCCGCGCTGCATCACCGTTCATCTGCTCAATGCTGCGCTGGTCATCATCCTGATCATGGCGGCCCGGCGGGCCGTGCCGACCACGGCATCTGGCCCGAGCAAGAACCTCCCTACGCTGTTCGAGGTCGTGCGTGCGGCTTCCGTGGCCTTGATCGTGATTGCGGCGTTGTGGATGTACCGCGGCGAGCGTCTCGCTCTGCAACACCAGATCGACAACGGCGTGGCCTATCGAAAGATCGTCGACGGAATGCGTTCGGATGAACGCACGCTATGGCATGCTTTTGCCCAGGATGAGTCGGCGGTCATCGAGCGTCCTGCGCTGACCCTGTTCGTCGACTATCAGTGCCCGGGGTGTGCGTGTGCACTGACCCGGTTGCGCCGTCAGGCGGAACATGCGTTCGGCGACGAACTTTCCGTAGGCATCAGGCACTTCCCGCTGTCCACGACGTGCAACGATGCAATCGATGCGAATCATCATCCAGGATCATGCACTGCAGCCTATGCGGCCGAAGCTGCGCGGATGCAGGGTGGGACGGCGCCGTTCGAGCGTATGCATCACCTGCTTCTGAGGCATCGTGGGCCGTTCGATGCACAGGCCCTGGGCGAATTGGCCGGTCGTGCGGATCTTGACCGCGAGCGTTTCATTGATGATGTAAATAGCGACCACGTTCGAGCACTCGTCGCACGCGATATCGCATTGGCGCAGAGACTCGGAGTTCAGAGCACGCCGGCCGTGTATCTGAACGGTCGCAACGTGCCGCAACTGTGTAGGACGACGCGTTTCTGGGAGCTTGCAGCTGGGAGAATGCGCCGGTATCACGCGCAGGCCGCGCCATGCGAGGTGAGTCCATGAGCCGTTGGACCGATGAGCCCACAGTCGTCGTTCCACGGTGTCATCCGGAGCTGACCGTCGAGCGGCTCGGAGACGAGGCGCTGGTCCATGATCCGCGAACCGGAACGACCACGCAACTGAATGCGACGGCCTGGCCGGTGTTGCAGGACTGCGATGGCGTACGGACCACACGTGACCTGGCGAGCCTGCAAGTCGAGCGCTTCGATATCGATATCGAGAGGGCGCTGGATCATATCGAGCAGTTGGTGATGACCTTCAACAAGATCGGGTTGCTGGATCTGGCCGAATGAGCACGACGTCGACAGGGTACTATCGCGTGGGGGTGGCCGACGTTTCAGTGACCGGTGCGCCGGCAGACCTCACGGCTGACTTCAAAAGGCTTCATCGTGGCTATCGGCAGGCATCGTCTCCGGGCGCATGGCCCATCGAGATGGAAGTCGTCGCGACGCGGACGCGCTGGGGACGTCAGCGATTTGCTGTCCTGGGTGCGGGCCAGGCGCTGGGACGGCCCCATTGTCGCAGCGAGGTTCTGCCCTACCTGGAGTGGGGGGTCAACTGGACGGTCATCCGCTCATGCCTGCACTTCGCCCAGTTCCATGCGGCGACTCTCGTTCGGGATCGTCGGGCAGTGATCATCGCCGGCAACAGCGGTGCGGGGAAGTCAACACTTGCCGCCGGTCTTCTGGCCAGAGGCTGGCATTATGCGACCGATGAGCTGACGCTCGTCGATCCCGATACCCTCCGGGTACACCCATATCCCAAGCCGATTTGCATCAAGCAGGGGGCGTTCGATGTCGTGCGCAGAGATGGGTTGCCGTTGTGGGCACCCGGTCGATTCGTCAAAGCACTGAAGGGTGAAGTAGGCTACATCAATCCGCATGATGTCGGTCCTGGCGCGCTGGCCGATGTCAGTACGATCGACGCGGTTGTATTCCCGAAGTACACCGGTCGCCGCACACCCGATATCGGAGTGGTCTCACCAGGCCGTGCAGCGGTCGGCCTACTGGGTTGCATGCTGAACCGCAACGCCTACGGCGACCGGGCGGTTCGCCTCGTCGGACGAATCGTACGCGCGTCGGTCTGTCTGCGTCTCGAATCAGGCGAGCTCGGTGCAGCATGCGCGTTGTTGGACCACGCGTTGCGCCCCCGTCGAAGCACCTGTTCGCTCCCGCACGTCCGCAACACATACACCAGGCATTCGGATCCGCAACCCTGTGTCGCGCAACAGTGATGTGTTGCGGTTCAACCCAGCCCACTGTTTATAATGGGGCCTTGCCCGCCGGTGCGGCATCATGACGTTCGCAGGTCGGCGTCGTGTCTACCTGAGACGTGTGCCTTTGTGAGGAGCAGGGATGAACAATCGAACAATGAGTGTTTTTGTGGGTCTCGGGTTGCTCTGGGGCTCCCTGGCCGTGGAGTCGTTGGGGGCTGGGCGTGAGGCGGACGTGAAAAGGTTGATGGATCCGGTGATCGCCGCGGGCGTGGCGCCGGGTGCAGTGGTCGGATTGCTCGAGCAGGACAAAGCGACCGTGCTTGCCTTCGGGCATCTTGCGGCTGATGGGGCGCAAGCCCCCGATGGGCGGACGGTGTACGAAATAGGTTCGATTTCCAAGGTCTTCACCGGCATTCTGCTTGCCGATGCGGTTCGGCGCGGAGAGGTGGCGCTCGAGGATCCACTCAGCCGTCATCTGCCTGAGGGGGTCAAGGCACCGCAGCGGGATGACCAGAACATCCTGCTGTGGCATCTTGCAACCCACACCTCAGGCCTGCCGCGCGTGCCGACTAACATGAACGCGGACGGGGCCAATCCGTACGCGGCCTACACGGTGAAGGACTTGTGGGCATACTGTAATTCTGGACAACCCGATGCCGCCCCCGGTCAGCACTACGCCTATTCCAATCTCGGGGCAGGGTTGCTCGGCACGCTTCTGGCCGAGAGATCCGGAAAGCCCTACGAGCAATTGCTGGCAGAGCGAATTACCGAGCCTTTGAAGATGACGGATACGACGGTCGCGCTGTCCACAGAGCAACGTCGGCGACTGGCTGCTCCCCATGCGGGAGGAATCAAAGGGACCAATTGGGATTTCGATGCGCTGGTCGGCTGTGGTGGGATTCGGTCCACGGTGGATGACATGCTCCTGCTGGCCCGCGCCACGCTTTCGGATCGTACGGATGGTGTATACGGCAGTATTGCATTGTCGACCAGGAGGCACTTTACCCTGCCGCAGGGCGGTGGCGGTATGGCCCTGGGCTGGCACATTGCGGGCGACGGATCGACACTGTGGCACAACGGTCAAACGGGTGGTTATCACTGTGCGATGTTCGTGAACCCGCTGAACAACACTGCTGCAGTCGTGTTGTCGAACAGTTCTGATTCAACGGTAGGAACGGTCGCCGAGCGCCTCATTCAACTGTTGGCCGGCATGCCGGTCGTCGCACCGAAGATCCGCAGCCACATTCAGGTGGCTACGGAGCAACTCGACAAACTCGTAGGCGAGTATCCCTCGCAGTTCGGGTTTACGATTTATGTGACGCGGGATGGCGCAGCGCTGTTCGCGAGGTTGACCAATCAATCGGCTTTGCGCGTCTGGCCCGAGACTGCCACGCGGTTTTTCTATCGCGAGGTCGAAGCTGACCTGCAATTCGAGATCGATGCTCAGGGCGGGCAAGCGTCGGCGGTCACCTTGTTTCAGAACGGGATGGAGATGCGTTGCGTGCGCAAGAACGGGACGTGATCACTTGCCTCGAGCCGCCAGACCGGCGATCCTATGGCAGCATCGCGGATGGCCTCTGTGTTGGACGGGGTCTGAAGCGGGCGGTACATTCGAGGCGCTGATCCCATGAATACCATGACTGTTGGACGGCAGGTCGTTGTCACATTGATCGTCGTATCAACTTGGGCCATCATCGGCTGCGGAGATCCGGCCGGCTCGATGATGCGCTATATGGACGCCCGGCCGCCGGACGAGCAGATCCCCGAATGGCCGCGCGTGCGGGCCCTCATGAGTCGACCGGCTCCAGAGGTCGGGACCCCGGCTCCACGGTTCGCACTGCAGACGCTCGACAGCTCGCGGTCCATTGATTTGTCGACGTTTCACACCGGACAGCCCAAGGTACTGATCTTCGGTAGCTATACGTGACCGCCCTTCCGGCGCCAGGCTGGCGCCCTCGAGGCCCTGTACAACGCGTACAAGGAACACGCGGGGTTCCTGTTCGTGTACATTGACGAGGCCCATCCGGAGGATGGCTGGCAGATGGACAGCAACACCGAAGAGTCGGTCGTGTTCGAACGCCCACGCACGTGGGGGGAGCGGCGTGATATCGCCGAGTCGTGCTGTCAGAAACTGCAGTTGTCGATGCCGGTTGTCGTGGACGATGTTCACAACACCGTCGACAATCTCTACGCCGCATGGCCCGAACGCATGTTCGTGATCGATGCCGCAGGGGCCGTGGCCTACGCCGGATACCAGGGGCCGTGGGGTTTCAAGGTGGACGAAGTCGAGACAGCTTTGAAACGTCTGCTTCGTTAGATTAGTTAGTGATCCTGTGAACCCACCGCCAGTGCCAGTGCTGCGCGCGTGCCCGTGACCGTAGGGTGTTCGCGATCGAAATGCTGCTCGTTGATGGCGAGGGCTTCGCGCAGACAGGTCTCCGCCTCCCGAGGGCGGCCCCATGAACACAGCAGTTGGCCCAGTGTTCGTAGCGTGGCTGCGACCTCGTAGTGGTCGTTCCCCAGAAGACTGCGCTTCATGTCGAGGACCTCCCGATACAGTCTCTCGGTTTCCTGGCGATCGCCACGTGTATGTATGATGGCCGCAAGCACCGCAAGATTCACTGCGACATCGAGATTGCGATCTCCAAGCTGTTTCTGCAGATCGCCCAGTGCCTGCCGGGCAAGTTGTTCTGCTTCATTGAGAGCAGGCGGCGTTGCACTCCGCGTCAGGGTCTCGGCAAGAGCATTACGGCTCCAGGCCACATCGATGTGTTCGTCGCCGAGCGCATCCCGGCGGACGTCGAGCACGGCACGCTGCAGACGTACGGCTTCGACCAGATCGCAACCGTGAATCGCCACACGGGCGAGAACTTCGTCGACGGCCGCTACTTCGAGATGACGAGCTCCAAAGAGGTCCAGGCGCAAGTCGCGTGCGGCCTCCAGAGAAATCCTGGCTGCGGTCAAGTCGCCGCGGTCCAATTGCATCTGGCCGATTTCGAGCATGACCGATGCCTGCTGTTGTGGTGGCAGCGTGTCTTTCCGCGATGCGATAACGCTGCGCAATAACGCTTCACCCGCATCGGGGCGGCCCTTGAACCTGAGCAGTGAAGCGAGTGCGCACGTGCGGGATACACAGCCGTCATTCAGGCCGTTGAGCGTCCCGCGTTCGAGCTCCAACGCCTTGCGCAAATGAGTCTCGGCTTCGTTGAGGTCCCCAACTGAGATGTAGGTATCGCCGATGATCCCGTGCAACTCCGCGCGGACATGGGGCTCGTCACGCAATTCAGATCCAATCCGCCGCGCCGCGCGATCGAGTACCTGGCGAACAGACATGTCGCGACCATGGAATTTGGGATTGGCTGCTGAAAGGATCTCTGCCAGGAAACTCTGGATGCGCTGCGCACGCTCCGCAGAGGCCCGCGCGGACTCGGCTCTGCGTTCTGCCTGAATCCATCCCCACACGGTTCCGCCCACTCCGAGTAGCAGAGTGGCCGTAATGATGGCACAGGCGCTCATGAGCAGGCGATTGCGCCGTGCAAAGGTACGCATGTGATAGAGCGTGCTGGGCGGCCGCGCGGCAATCGGCTGGTGCGCAAGGTAGCATCGCAGATCGGATGCGAGGTCGGCGACAGCTGAGTAGCGCGCGGACTTGTCCCGAGCCATCGCTTTCATGATCATCGTGTCGATGTCGCTACTGAGTCCGCGGGCGGCACGCCCCAAAGGCACGGGCTCAGTCGAACAGATGCACTGCGCGGCCTGCAACGGTGACGCTGGAAGGTCGAACGGCAGCCGGCCAGCGAGCAACTCATAGCCGATGACTCCGAGGGCATATACGTCGCAACGCGTGTCTATCGAATGCGCCCCGCCACTGATTTGCTCCGGGCTGCTGTAAGGCAACGTGCCAACGAGCTGGCCGATGGTCGTATGCGCAAGGGGGCCGTCCTCGTGGCCGTCAATTGCTCGCGCTACACCAAAATCGAGTATCTTGGGTTGTGCGCTGGAATCGACGAGGATATTGCCGGGCTTGAGGTCTCGATGAATCACTCCGCAGCTGTGAGCGTGGGATATGGCGTCGCACACGGCACACAGCAACTCGAGACGCTGCCGGATACTCAAGTCATGGTGCTGCGAATATGCAGTCAGGGAGAGTCCATCGATGCGCTCCATTGCGAAGAACGGCTGTGGGCCTGAGGGGGTGTCGATGGTGCCGGCTTCGTAGATTTGTGCGATGCCGGGATGGTGCAGCTGCCCGAGGACGTGCGTTTCGTACTCGAAGCGCTGCAGCGCGGATGGCGTCGTGACACCCCACTTCATGACTTTCAGGGCCACTCGTCTTCGAGGCCTGTCTTGTTCTGCTTCATAAACGGTACCCATCCCGCCTTCTCCGAGCAGTCGAACAACCCGATAGCAACCGAGACGCTCAGGCAAGCGGGCGGGCGTGCCTCCAGCGGCCACGAGTTTGCGCAGTTGTCCGGATTGTATGACCGGGCGCTCCATGAAATTCAGTCCACGTTCATCGGTTCTGAGCAAGGCTTCCACTTCCGCACGCAGTTGAACATCGCTTCCGCATGCGAGTTCCAGGAAACTGCGTTGTTCTGTGTGCGGTAGTTCGCACGCTTGTGCAAACAGTTCTCTGATGTGGTGATACCGCGTGGGGTTCATGTTTGCCCTGGGGCCAGTCGATTGAACAGCCAGGCTTTGGCCATTCTCCAGTCCAATTCCACCGTGCGTTGGGAAATGCCGAGAACGTCCGCAGCTTCCGCGGCGTTCATGCCACCAAAGAAGCGCAGCTCAACAATTGCACACTGCCGTGGTTCGAGTTGCTCGAGTCGGTCTAGTGCTTCATTCAACGCAGCCAGATCAATCGTCCTGTCAGGTCCAACGAGCACCTCATCGCACAGGGTTATGCGCTGCCACTGTCCGCCGCGCTTGTCGGCGCGACGCGCGGCGGCATGGTTGATCAGTATGCGACGCATTGCAATGGCTGCTATGGCCAGGAAATGATTCTTGCTCGCTGGAATCTTGCGCTCACGAAGCAGGCGAAAGTATGCTTCGTGAACCAGGGCGGTAGGCTGCAGCGTATGATCAGGTCGTTCGTAGTTGAGGAACACCGAGGCCTGTTGGCGAAGATCCTCATACACCACTTGAAAGAGGTCCCGGGCGGAGGCTCCGAGAGTCTCCGTCAGCGTAGAGCAGGATGTCTGGTGATTGCCCATGAGAACAGGTTCTACCTGAAACTCCGCTTGCCCCGATCAACCAGCGCCATCCATCATACATCAGAAATACGACATACACGGGTACCGTAGCGGTCTTTGCCTGCTTTTTTTTGAGAATTAGTTGCGCGATATGGAACGGAGTGCGGCGTAGCCGTTGAAGGCGTCCCAATCGTTGGGGCCCGCCTTGCAGGCTTCGTGTAGAGGAGTGAACAATGAGTTCTATCATTGGAGCAGCGACGGAGAGATGTCTGCGCCTGGGCACCATGGCCATAGTGGCGTGTGTCGCTGGATGTTCCAACACCGCCGGCCCCGTGGATGGTAGCGCCGACACACAGAATGGTGACGCGGCCAATGTGGAGCAGAATGAAATCGCTGTGCCGGTGATTCTCGATAATGGCGTTGTTGAGGTCGAGGCTGGCGTGCCATTCGAAACGAGCGAGGTCGCCTCTGTGGCCTTTGCCACCGCGGAGGTCAGGGGTGGACGAATTGGAATCGATCCGCGCGCAGTCATGGTGTTTCGCAACGTCCTCGGGAGATCCGCGCATGGGACTGGAGATTCCATTGTGATTCATGTGCGGATTGTCCCGGTGGATGCCTCTGGGAGTTGTGAGGACGGGGCGGGCGATGACTACGGTCCGTTCACGGTGTTCATTGACGAGTTCGGGATGACCTCGGAGGTACGACCGAGAAGTGTGCCACTCGAGAAATCGACAATCGACGTGCTCGATGAGTTCCTCTTGTGCATTCGAATTGAGGCTCCTGGTGTTAACGCTCAGATCAATCTGCTCAACCTGACTCTCGAGCTGGACGTCGAGGCCGAGGGGGCCTGCAATCTACCATGCGGCTTTGACAACGGCGGCCCTGAAGGTCGCGCGGCCGCAGCACTCTGTGGCGTGACATCATCGGCAGCCCAATCGTCGTTTCTGGGTAGTGCGACGGATGGCTTTGACTGCCGTGCGGATGAGGATTGTGCTGACGAGGACCCGTGTACGATCAATGAATGCATCGGAGCTGTTGTGTTCATATGCGAAGCGCGGCCTTCGATGAACTGTCAGCAAAATGTTGTTGTGCTGTCGAACGGGCAGAACATGTTTATCGACTTTGATCACAGCGTCATATCGGCAACAGTGAATGGGCGGCCGACATTCGACGAGGGGGCGACGTGGAACGTCGAGGGTCTGGCCGAAGGACGCCAGACGCTGTTCATCGAATGGCTCAACCGTCCGGGTGCCGACCCGCAGCACGGTTGTCAGTACATCGAAGTGGACGTGAACCCGTGAAGATACCTCCATCTCGCGGCGTGATCCGTTGTTGTGTATGCTCTAGGCCAGCTGTACGGTGCAGCCATGGAGTTGGTGAAGATGGATGCATTCATGCGGGCCGCGATCGACGAGGCCAGAGCAGGTTTGAACGAAGGCGGAATTCCTATCGGTTCCGTGCTGGTGCTCGATGATCAAATCGTCGGGCGTGGACACAACCGCCGTGTGCAGAAGGGTAGTGCGATTCTGCATGCCGAGATGGATTGCCTGGAGAATGCCGGGCGCCTGACAGCGGCCGATTATCGCCGCAGCGTGTTGTATTCCACATTGTCACCGTGTGACATGTGCAGCGGAACGGTATTGTTGTACGGTGTACCGAAGGTCATCATCGGGGAGAACCGCACGTTCCAGGGCCCCGAAGAGTATGTGCGCAGCCGCGGCGTCGAACTCCATATTCTGGACAACGCCGAGTGCATTCAGCTCATGTCTGAGTTTATCCAGGCACATCCCGAGCTGTGGAACGAAGACATCGGCGTGTGATCATCGCGGTCTCGGAATCGCGGTGCTTTGCTGAATCATGCGTTGGATGAGCGGGCCGACTTCGTGAGGCGGAAACGGCTTTCGCAACAACACGGTGAAGTCGTGTTGTGCGTGTGGTAGTTGGAACTCGACGCTACCTGTGATCACCACGATGGGGAGCGTGCTGCTGGTTGCACGGATGTGCTCGATGCACTCCTCGCCCGAACGGCCCGGCAGGTCAATGTCCATGATGACTGCATCCAGTCTCTCGGCGTTGCGGGTATACAGCGCCAGGCCGCTGTTGCCATCGGCCGCGGACAAGGTGTCGTATCCGTAAGTGGACAACGCCCCGACGATCAGTGTCCGGATTTCGTTGTTGTCCTCGACAACGAGCACGCGGTGCCCGGTCCCGGCAACGTGGTGGGCTGGCGGAAGTACGGTGACCGGCTCGGTTGATTCAGCACAGCAAGGCAACGTGATACAAACGCTCGTGCCCCGGCCGACCTGCGAGTCGACCGCAATGTCCCCAGCGTGAGACGTAACGATGCCGTGGACAATGGCCAGCCCCAGCCCCGTGCCGCGTTCGCGCGGTTTGGTCGTGAAGAATGGCTCGAAAACGCGCTCGCGGACGTCCGGTTCGATTCCCGTCCCGCTATCCGCGATGGTCAAGCGGGCACAGTCATGGCCCGTCGCACTCTTGTCACGCGTCAGACTGATGGCCAGGTGCCCACCCTCCGGCATGGCATCCCGGGCGTTGACCGCCAGGTTGACCAGGAGCTGCTGAAGCTGACTGTCATCCCCTTTGACGAAGACCGTTCCAGGCGGAGTCGTTCGCAGGCTGATATCGATCGATGCTGGGAACATACGTTTGAGCATCGCGACCGCGGCGGTGACAGTGCCGGACAGATCCAGAACGCGCAGCTCGCCGGTCGGCTTGCGAACGAAACTGTTCAGTGCCCGTGTGAGTCCGGCCGCCTGATGAACGACCCGGTCGATGCCATCGAGCGCTTCAGTGACATTCAGAGCATTGGTTGTACTGTCTCTAGCCCACTCGGTGTAGCCGAGTATTGCGGTCAACAGGTTGTTGAAGTCGTGTCCGATGCCGGCTGCCAGCTGACCCACGGCTTCCATCTTTTGTGCGTGGCGCAGTTGGTGTTCTAGTTTCCGCTGCCGCTGTTCCGCGAGGCGAAACTGGTGTTTGCGATGGGCCGTGAAATAAACGATCAGGACTACGAGCACGGCCAGCCACGAGCCGGAGAGTGCGATGAACAGCGGGCGCAGGAACCACGGGCGCGGAACGCCGAACGACTGTGTTGCCGGCTGTGAGAGCTGGCCGAACAGCCCGCGGGACTGCACACTGAGCGTGTGTCCCGGCAGACGGCGTATCGTATTCCATGTGTTGTTCGGTCGTCCACTTCGACCACGGTCCGTCGTCGAGTCGTGCGCGGGTCGCTGCACTGGAAGCCGGAATCTGGCCGCGATAGCTTGCTACGGTCCACTCGAAGCTCGCACGGCGCGCGTCGATGATCGGAGGGTTCAGAGTGATCCGTGGTGGAGGATGCGCGGTCTCTGCCAGTGACAAGACGCAGACGCCGCGCGTCAGCGTTCCGATCAGGATCACATTGTCCTCGATGAGAATCGGCCACAAGTTGACGTCCGGGAGTCCCGTGTTGGCGTCGAAAGAAGCAAAGGTGCGCCCGTCGTACCGCGACAGCCCGCCGCTCGTCGAGATCCACAGGGCGCCGAGCTTATCAAATTGCAGGTCCCATACACGATCGTCGACCAGGCCGTCGTGCTTCGACAGGTAGGTTACCTCTCCATGCTCGTCTACGTGGCCGAGACCATGCCCGGACATGTAGTGCCCGAACCACACGCCGTTGCCATCAGCAGCGAGTGCAAAAACTCGATCGGCGGCGAGTTCAGCGCGATGGGTCCAGTGACGCCACGCGCCCGCATGCCAGCGACTCAGCCCGTCGAGTGTACCGAACCACAAGGCGCCGTCCTCGGTTTCGGTAAATGTGTACACCCGCCCGTGATTCAAACCCTCGACGGTGCTCCAACGGTTGAATACGCCGTCGTCGAGGACGTAGGCTCCGGCGTCGGACGAGTCGGCCGCGCTGGTCGTGTGCCCCAGGAACCACAGTCGGCCACGGCGATCTGGAACGATGCGGTGAATCTTGCGCAATGGCAGGCCCGCGTCGGCACCCACCACGGTCCACTGGCCCTGATGATAACGACAGGCGCCCTGGGCGGATGCACCACTGGTGACCCATACGCTGCCGTTGCGCGCCTGGGCCAGGCCGGTGACAACATCGAGCGTGTGCCCAGCGACGTTTCTGAGGCGTTCTGAGCGACCGTCGGGGTGTTGAACGACCAGGCCGTTGCCCGTTGCGATCCACAACGCACCATCTGTGGTGCGCAACAGGGCATTGACGTCCGGGCCCGAATCGGGAAGGGTCGTCCAGCGCGTGTTGGAGCGTCTGCACAGAAAGAGGGCACGATCCGATCCGATCCACAGGTCGCCGTCGGGGGCCATACAGATGGCCGTTGCGTTGACCAGTTGTTGCGGTGGTGGCGTGACCCAGGTCCATTGATCATCAACGCGCAGGCGAACTTCCCCAGAATCATAAATAGCGATGGCATCTCCGTTGGGCGCGACATCGAGTGCCTGGACGCTGTTGGATGCACGGTCGGGGAGGTAGACCGGAAGCTCCGCGGTCGTCCCAGCCCACAGCCCGTTGTGGTCTTCGTATCGCGCCACCGCCAGATAGCGTCCGGTGCGATCACTGCGGATATCGACGGCGGCCTGATCGAACAGGCGGCGCCAGCCGTTGTCGGTTTGCTGGTGAATGCCCAGGCTGGATGTGATACACACGCTGCCGTCACGGAGTTGATGCAGGCGCGCGGGTGTGGGTAACGATTGTGGCGCCGCACTGCGCCGCGCTTCGGTGCCATCGTGCGTGAACAATCTACCGTGCGCGTCCAGAATCAGGAGCTCCCCGTCGCGGAGCACCAGGGCATCGGCCATTTCGAAATCGATGCTTAGCCACTGTGTGACCCGGTGCATGTCGACGCGCCAGATCTTGCGGCCGTGTCCAACGATCATGCCCCCGTCCGGGTGCGGCTCGGAGAAAACCGGAGCTGCCGGAAGCCGCAGTGGGACGTGCCATTCGAATCCATCGTACCAGGCGATGCCGCGTGTCGTTACGACCCAGGGTGTGGCATGGCAGTCGTAGCGCAAGTCAACGATGTCGGTCAGAGGCAAACCGTTGTCGCGATCGAAACGGGTCCAGCGCCACGCCTGAAAGAGGTCCAGCTCATGAGTGGTTTGTGCGCGTCCGGCCAGCGGGATCGAGCCTGCCACCCATAGCGTCACGAGGACCCGTCTTGTCCTACACATACGTGCAGGATAGGACGCTCGCCGCGCCCTCGCAAGGGCAGTCCGGCACAGGTCAATTCGGGTGCTCGGGCCAGTCGTGTTTGGGGTATCGGGCGCGCAATTCCTTCCTGACCAGCGGATAAGTCGTGCTCCAGAAACTGCTCAGATCCTGCGTGATCTGTGCGGGCCGGCGATTCGGTGCGAGGATTTCGACCACACATGCGATGCGGCCGCCGGCGACGCGCGGTGTGTCAACGACTCCGAAAAGATCCTGCACGGTCGCCGAGAGAACCGGTGGTTTGCCGTATTCGTAACGGATACGGCCCCGGCGTCCACGCGGCAGGGACCACGTCATGGGTACTTCGCGTTCTACCCGCTTGACCGTGTCATGGCCAAGGGCGTGGCGCAGCGCGTCCGCAAGGGGTATCTTGCGCAGTTCGGTGAAGCTGTGGCATGTTGGGGCCATGTTGATCAACATTGCAGCAAGGAATGCATCATCGAGCTGCGGGATGTTGAGTTCAGGGCGCCAGCTGCGCAAGCAGTTTACGCGTGTGACCAATGAATCGAATGCTTCATCTCCAATGGTCAGTTTGCCGATGTGCCGCGTGATTGCTCGAGTCATCTCGGCGCGCGCCGCTGTGGGATCGACGGCCTGGCCCGCGCGCTCCTGAATCAAGAGATCGCGATAACGCGTGTGGTCGATTGCAACGACACGTTCACGTCGTTCGTCGAACTGTGTGCCATGCTCCTGCGATATGGCATTGGGGAAGTGTGACTCGAGCCACCGTGGATCGATCGCGCTGGCCCAGCGCACGATGGCAGTACTGCGTTCGCCGCGCCGGCCTTCTTCGATGCGCATCGCGACGAAAAACTCGGCAGTACTTACAACACTGTTGTCGGCCAGTGCGATCCCCCGTCCGCCAACCATCAGACCTTCACGGTGAGCGTGGTCACGACGCTTGACCACGCGGTCCGGGAAGGCCGTGAGGATCGCCTGCCGCAGTGCATCGGAGCCCGCGAGCTGCGCTGGGGGGCCGAAGTGTTGCCTGGCCAGGCGAATCAGGCGCTCTGCGCTGCGTCGAACGGCCTGGACCGCGCGCGTCGACAGGCCGAGATTCGATAGTGTCGTGTGGTGAAAGCCTGCGCGCTCTGCCATGCGGTAGAGCTCCAGACGATAGATGACGTCGGAGTCATGCAATGTGCGCTGTGCTTGACGTGATTCACGATCGCGCGCCGACATGAGTATGTCTCGCTCAGCAAGCAAGGCTGCGATGACTGCCGCATCCGTCGTGCATCCCATGTCGTGGGCACTGATCAACAGGCGGCCGAGACGCGGATGAAGCGGCAGTGTGACGAGTGTGCGTCCGATCTGGGTAATACGCCGAGTTGAATCGTCGATCGCGCCCAGGTCACTCAGCAGCGCGTCAGCGGTTGCAATGCGGCTGCTGTCAGGAGGATCGAACCACTGGAAGGTCGTGGGGTCGGCGCCCCACGCCCGGAGTTCGAGCACGGTATGGGCGAGATCGACGCGTTTGATCTCCGGTTCGTCGAAATCAGCCAGCCCGCGCTGCTCCGCTGCGGTCCACAAACGGAACGCCCGTCCGGGGGCCGTGCGTCCGGCGCGTCCGGCGCGCTGGTCGGCAGACGCCTTGCACACCCGTTGACGTTCCAGGCGATCGATGCCGAGACGGGGATCCTGATGGATGTGTCGTACGTAGCCGGAATCGACCACCGTACGAACACGCGGGATGGTCAACGAGGTCTCCGCTACATTGGTCGAAAGAATGATCCGCCGACGTCGACCGGGCTGCAGCACGCGATCCTGTTCAGGCCCAGGCAGGTCACCGTACAGCGGCAGTACATCGAATTCTGACGTCGCGGGGTGGTTGGCCAGCGCCTGATGGCAACGCTTGATCTCGCCTACGCCTGGTAGGAACACGAGCACGTCGCCCTCTCCGTCGAGCGCGTCGAGGACGCCATGGTTGACGCGCTCGACCAGATCCCGCGTGCCAGGGTAAGGCTGATAGCAAATACTCACAGGATGGGCGCGGCCCGTGGCACGAATCACCGGAGCATCCGCGAGATAGCGCGCCACCGGTTCGGCATCGAGTGTGGCCGACATGACGATGAGTTTCAGTTCGGGGCGGAGGTCCGTGCACACTTCTCTGAGCAGGGCGAGGGCGATATCCGCGTGAACACTGCGCTCGTGGAATTCGTCGAGGACGACGGCCGAGATGTTCGCCAGCGCAGGATCATTCTGCAGGCGCCGCGTCAGAATGCCTTCGGTCACGATCATTAAACGCGTGGCTGCAGAGGCCACACGATCGAAACGAACGTGGTAGCCGACGAGGTCGCCTACGGTGGTGTTGGATTCCTCGGCAATGCGCCGCGCCGCAGCCCGTACGGCAACACGACGGGGTTGCAGCATGATGATCTGATGGTCGTCAGGGCAGTCCGGCAGCAGCGCCGGAGGCACCCGCGTGGTCTTGCCCGAGCCCGGGGGAGCGACGATCACGACGCGACCATGTGTGTTGACAGCCCGTACGATCTCGGGCAGGTAGGGGTCGATGGGCAGCGACTGCATGCGTGATACCGCTTTTCCGAATCACGCTCCCGCATCGAATCGAGTCACCCATGCCTGACAGGCAGGCACGGGGCGGCGCGTTGCGGGCTCGAGGATTCGGTTACAGGCTGAGATCCAGAGCGATCATCGATTGGTTGTCACGAATGAACAGCGTCGAGCCGCTGAGGGTCGGAGCACTCCACGACGGTTCCTCGAGGACCTTGGCCGACGCGTGAACGACCATGTCCTCACGACCGGGAGTGGCGATGGATAGGACACCTTCTTCGTCGAGGATGATCAGCTGGCTGCCTGCTGCAATGCACTTCGAACGCGGGTAGCCACGCTTTTTCCAGAGTACTTCGCCCGTGTTGAGATCAAACGCATGGAACATACCGGCGCGGCCACCGGCCGGGCCAAAACAGGTCTGGCCGATCCTGACCGGGTTATTGAGGGTGCCTTTGATCTTGTCCGTCAACCACAGTCGTTCAGCTTCGATCGCGCTGCCGGTTCTGGTCAGCCGCATCGCTGCCATACCCTGCTCATCGCCGGATATTCGGCAGAGCAGGATGTTTCCCGGACACCACATGGGCATGAGGATACTATCGTCGAATGTGCCCTGTGGTTGATACTCCCAGCGCACGGCGCCGGTCGCGGGGCACACGGCGACGAGATGACCGCTCATATAGGCGATCAGCAGATCCTCGCCATCCAGCCTGGCGAGCGTGGGCGAGGAGTACACCGTGTCGTACGTGGTACTGCGCCAACGTACCGCGCCCGTGCGGCGGTCGAAGGCCATGATGCCGTTGTTCGTTCCGTCCGCGTTCTGGCCGCCGACCGGCAGAATGAGCAGGTCGTTGTACGCTACTGGACTGGCCGAGTAGCCGAAGCGCATGAAATTCGCGCCCATGTCGTTGTACAGGTCATGTGACCACAGGACGTTGCCGGACGGGGCATCCAGGCACAACAGAATGCCGCCAAAGCCCAGCGTGTACACGCGGTCGTCAACGACGACTGGAGTCGATTGGGGCGGCGTTCCGAAACGGGTATCATGACGTTTCTTGCCTTCACCCTCGCCTTCGTCGATCAAGGGACAGGGATAGCGGTGTTCCCACACGGTCCGGCCGTTGCGTGGATCCAGGGCGACGACGATCTCATTGCCCTCTTCCCGGTACATCGTGTAAAGCCGCTGGCTGTCACTGACGATGGTGCCATAGCCGGGTCCCAGCTTGATCTTCCACAGTTGTCTGGGGCCCTCGGGGGGCCAGTCCACGTCGAGCGGTCGAGCATGGACGGTGAAATCGCGGTCGGGGCCACCCCACTGGGGCCAGGACTCTGTCAGTGCAGGCTGGCAGCCGGTCAGAGCTGCAAAGAAGACGAGCGACAAACAACGTATCTTATTCATGATGGGTTCCTCGGGACACGGATCGTCCGTTCAGGATACTCCCCGTCACGATGCATTGCCACCCTGGCTGAACGAGACCGCCTGCAGCTCACGGATCGCCGGGGGTTCGAGACGAGATCGGCGCGGGCGTCCCGAGTATACTGGACATGATGTCAGCCACTCACCATCACGCGAACCTGGACCATCACTCTATTCGATTTCATCAGCGCATCGCTGGCCGGGCGATGTTGTTCGTCGCTCTACCGATGATCGGAATCGTGTCCGTTGTCATCGTGCTCAACTACGCGCGTAACTTCAGTCGTATGCGTGAGACGGGAGAGCGCTTGCTGGTGGACGACACCCTTATGGCCGCCACGACGATCCAGGAGGCCAACGATCACGCCGTGTGGTCGGCTCAGCGTATGGCTGAAGCGCAAATGAGCGGCATGTTCGGTGATCGTGAATCCTCGCTCAAGTTTTCCCGGATGGTCCTCGAGTCATCGCCGCAACTGACGGGTGCCTATTTTGGGTACGAGCCGAATGCCGATGGCCGGGATGCTGAGAGCCTCGGGCAGTTGGACTCCAAAGCCATCGATGACGCGGGCCGCTTCATACCGTACTGGTTCGTCTCCCCCGACAAAGACAAGGGTATTGTGCTCGAGCCGCTGGTGAATATGGACACCAGCCAGTACTACAAAGGCGTCAAGGATGCTTTTGACCGAACGAAGGTTCCTGCAGCGATGGTCACGGAGCCCTATGTGTATCAGGGCAAAATGATCGTCGAGCAGACCTATCCCATAATCATCGAGGGACAGTTCAAAGGCGTCGCAGGCGTCGATCGCGCTCTAACCGATGTTGAACGGGAACTACGCCGGTTAGCGCTCGAATTGGACGTAGATGCCTTTCTCATCAGCTCTGGTGGCAAGTTCATTGCGGCGACGACCGACCCCGAAGAGGGCTCGGCTTTCGGGGCGCTGATGGTGCTCAAGACCCAGTCCCTGCTCGACAGTGCCTATCGGGGCCTGTTTGGTGAGCTGTTTGACAATCAGGAGGACGGCAAGTTTGTCGTCGACAAAGACCCGGTCGATGGGGCGAACTACTACTACGCGTCGGCAACGATCCCCCGCGGTCAATGGCTGTTGATCCTGCGTCGTTCGGAGGCGGCTATCCTGGCCCCGATCTGGAGTCAGTTGTTGCGTGGCATCATTATCGCCGTGGTCGGCGTGTTGTTCATGCTGGTCCTCTTGATCGTCAGTGCGGTTCGCGTTGGGCGGCGAGTACATGTTGCGGTCGAAGTCGCGGACCGCGTCGCCCACGGTGACCTGACTCAGGCCCTCGATACCGATGGGGCGCATGACGAGACCGGTGTGTTGCTGCGCGCCATAGGAACCATGACGTCAAATCTCAATGATCTAATCGGTCAAGTCAAACGTTCGAGCATCCAATTGAACTCTACCGCGACTCAAATGGCGGCGAGCAGTCGCGAACAGGACGCTTCGGTTAGCGCGTTCGGCTCCTCCGCCATGCAAATCGCAGCAGCGGTGAAACAGATATCAGCATCGAGTAGTGAGCTGTCGCATACGATGGGAGATGTCAACACTGTCGCCCGCGGGACGGCGGACCTGGCGACTTCCGGGCAGGAGAGCCTCCAGGATATGGAATCCACGATGAAGAGCCTGGCCGATGCAACCGAATCAATCGGCGAGAAACTCGCGGTCATCAACGACCGCGCGACCAATATCTCGGGGGTCATCACGACCATCACGAAGGTTGCAGATCAAACGAATCTGCTGTCGGTCAACGCGGCGATCGAAGCCGAGAAGGCCGGCGAGTTCGGCATCGGGTTTCTCGTCGTGGCCCGCGAAATCCGCCGACTGGCTGACCAGACTGCACTGGCGACGACCGATATCGAGAGGATGGTTCAACAGATGCAAGCGGCAGTCAGCAGCGGCGTCATGGAAATGGATCGTTTCTCTGATCGTGTCCGTCGCAGCGTCGACACGGTCAGCGAGATCAGCACACAGATGGAACAAATCATAGAACGTGTGTGGACCAATACAGAGCAGTTCGACCGCGTGCTCGAAAGCGTCAACAGTCAGGGCCGTGGGACCGAGCAGATCAGCCAGGCGATGACCCAACTGACTGAAGTGGCCGAACAATCAGTCCAGACCAACCGTGAGTTCGCGCGGGCAGCGGGCGAGTTGCATGAGGCTATTGCGGGACTCCAGTCATCCATCTCCACGTTTACATTGAAAGGCTGACTCGGGCGATGAACTGTTGCGTGTGGCAGATTGGCGAGCAGCGCTACGCGACGCGTGCTGAGCACGTCGTCGAAATCTTACCGTTGGTCGAAACACGCTCCGTGCCGCACGCGCCCGAGTGGATTCTGGGTTTGATCAACTATCGCGGTGACCTCTTGCCTTGTGTGGACGGTGGAATACTGCTGGGCACAGGGCCCATTCCGTGTCGGATGGGCAGCCGGATCATCGTCGTGTCCATCAGGAGCGACGACGTTGGGGGCGCAGCGCTGCCTGGGGCTGGTGGTGGCCCGCGTCGTCGGGCTGCAAGCCATCGAATTCGCGGGTGAGGCATGTCATCCCGGACTGGCCGTACCGCAGGCGGAATACCTCGGTCCGGTGGCGCGATGCGAACAGGGCGACGTGCAACTGATCGAGATCGAGCGATTGTTGACGGCTGAGCACCACGAGGTTCTGTTCAGCCGAGCGGGAGAACAAATGTGACCACGCATGCCCCCATCGCGGCCTGGCTGCGGCAGGCCCGGGCGTTCAAGGCGGAATTGCTTGAAGGCTCGCCGTTCGCCCAGATGGTCAGCCAGCGCATGCAGCTTCTGGGGATTGGGGATAGCGAGGCGTACCTCGAGGTCTTGCGCACCTCGCCTACGGAAGTCGAAGCTCTCGCAGACGGCGTGGCGGTTCCGGAGTCGTGGTTATTTCGCTATCCGGCGTCGTACCTGGCGCTCGAGCGCCATCTTCGTCAGGTGCTCATGGAGAGCCCGGTGGACCATCAGCTCGAGATGATCAGTATCGGTTGTGCGCGTGGCGAGGAGCCGGTCAGCATGGCCATTACTGCCCGGCAAGCGGGCTGGCCCGCAAAGCGGATTCAAATCATGGCCTTCGACGCCAGTGGAGTCGCGATTGCACAGGCGCGCGCGGGTACATACGGGGCCCGTGCCATACGTGAGCGGCCGCCGTGGGTCGATGATTGGATTGATTGTGTGGACGACGTCATACAGGTATCCCAGGAGTTGCTCGAGACCATTGACTATCGTCATACCGACGTTCTCAAGGACTCTGCGGGCTGGCCCGCGCGCCCGGCGGTGATCTTCTGTCGAAACATCCTGATTTATCTCGATACCGTCGGGCGGGCGCGCCTCGTGGCCCGGATACTCGAGTCCAGTGTGCCGGGCACCTGGTTGATGCTGGGGCACTCGGAGCATGTCGACCTCGGGGGAGCTTGTGAACCAATTCCCGCCCCCGGAGCGTTCGCCTGGTGCCGAGTGGATCCAACGGATCGTGACGCGACGTCTTCTCGGAACCCTGTCAGGCAGCCCATACCCAAGCGGATTCCGCCCGGGCCGGTGCGGCGTGCACCGCAAAGTGAGCGGTCGAAAACGCCAGTGTCGCCACCGGTGGAGCCGCTGCCGGCTGTCGACGCCCGTGGACTGGCGGATCGCGGTGATCTTCACGCCGCGCGCGCGCCGCGCGCATCACGCTCGAAGAGCACGGACCTGATGCCGACACACTGGCGCTGCTCGGGAGTATCGAGATGGCCCTGGGAGCGGTGGACGAAGCCAGACAATTATTTCGCAAGGCAGTATACCTCGATCCCGGACACGAGGAGGCTCGATTGCAATTGGGACTGTTGAACGAGCGTCAGCGGCGCGACCCCTGACCGCGTGACCTCGGTGGCTCGTACGCTGCCTGCCCGGAGAACATATTGTGTCAGATGATCCAAAGCATAACGATGATGCCACGTATCGCCTGCTCGATCGTCCATTGAGTTCTGCAGACCTGGATGAAAGAACATCGCGGGTTGCCCGCAGTCTCGGAGAATCCGAACACGCTTCTGCTTGTGTGATGGTGTTTTCTCTTGCCGGCGAGCAATTTGCCATTGCCGCTGACGAAGTCGGCTGCGTGCGCCAGCCCGCGGCGGTTCATGCCATTCCGCACAGAGTCAACGACATCGCCAGGGGGTTGTGCAATATCGACGGTGAGATCATTCTGTGCATGAGCCTTGCCGCAGTTCTGCGCATGCACGCTGCTCCCAGGGAAGACGGGACGGCCGCGCGGTTTGTCGTTATCGGTGCTGATCATGCCCGGTGGGCGTTTGGCGTCGACGAGGTTGTTGGAATGTACAACTACAGCCGGGATCAGGCGCAGGCGCTACCTCTGACGGTTGGCGAAGACCAGCGACACTTCAGTACTGAAGTCATTCATCTTGACGCGATACAAGCGACGCGACTGGATGTCGAGCGCGTCATGCATGCATTCGAGGCGGCGTTGAAATGAGCGATTCCCTGGGTGATTTTTCGTTGTTCGAGCTCTTCAAGCAGGAGGCTGAGGCCCACTGTGCTGCTCTGAACGATGGTTTGTTGGCGCTCGAACGCGATCCATCGGACGTGTCGAGTATCGAGCCATTGATGCGCGCAGCTCACTCGATCAAGGGGGCAGCTCGGATCATTGGATTCGATACGGCGGTCACACTGGCTCACGCGATGGAGGACTGCTTTGTTACGGTTCAAAAGGGCCAGGAGCAACTGTCGTCTGGTCGCGTCGACCAGCTCCTTCAAGGGGTCGATATTCTGGCACGCCTTGCGGAGTTGACCGAGAATGGCATCGAGGCGTGGTCGTCTCAGCATGCTGCGGCGATTGAGACGCTGTCCGCGGCGCTTCGAACGGAGCCGCCTGGCGACCCCGCCTCAGCAACAGCTGAGGCGCCCGCTACCACCACGCCGCTGCCGCCATCGAAGGCTCCAGCTGGGGTTCCGGCGGACATGTCGTTGTTCGAGTTGTTCAAAGAAGAAGCCGAGACCCATTGCGCTGCGCTGAGCGACGGCTTGCTGGCAATGGAACGCGATCCCGCCGATGTCTCCAACATCGACAACCTCATGCGCGCGGCCCATTCGATCAAAGGGGCAGCGCGGATCATCGGTTTCGACATCGCCGTACAGCTTGCCCATGCCATGGAAGACCGCTTTCTAGGTGTTCAAAAGGGTAGCGAGACGCTTACCGCGGGGCGGGTCGATCAATTGCTCGCCGGCGTGGACCTCCTGGAACGCATCGGCACGTTGACCGAGGATCGCGTGGAACAATGGTCCGCACAGCACGGTGCGGCGATCACAGAATTGGCGACGGCTTTGATGGGGCCGGCACCGCAGCAACGCGTGGCCCGTCCCGCGCCACCCGCATCCGCGCCGCCGCCTGCGGCACAGGAACCCGAGGCGGCGCCGACCACATCCGAGCCGGGGCAACGCGAGGAAGCTGTTGTGCGCGTCAGTGCACACAATCTCGATCGCATGATGCAACTGGCTTCTGAGACCATGATCGCGTCGCGGAGGTTCGATACCTTGTCTCAGGGGTTGAGCCATCTGCGGGAATTGCAGCGTCGTCTAGGCGTGATGTTGGGCGGGCGCAATGGGCGGTCAGTGGATGTCGAAGATTTGCGGGGTTTGAATCGCGAGGTCGAACAGGCTGTTGGGCACCATGCCGTCGACCTGGAACAAGCAGCCTGGCGCGCCGAGAAGCTTTCGACATCGTTGTACAATGAGGTGCTCAGCAGTCGTATGCGTCCGTTCAGTGAAGGCGTGACCGCCTTTCCGCGGCTGGTCCGCGATTTAGCACGCAGCCTGGGGAAGAAGATTCGTTTCGAGGTGCGCGGCGAAGCAGTCCGCGTCGACCGTGACATCATGCGCAAGCTCGAAGCACCCCTCAATCACATGGTCCGCAACGCGGTCGATCACGGAATTGAGATGCCCGACGTGCGCCTGGCTGCGGGTAAGCCCGCCGAGGGGCACATGGTTCTCTCAGCGCGACACCATGCTGGAATGTTGACGGTCGAGGTCCGCGATGATGGTCGAGGCATTGACCCGGAAAGCGTCCGTCGGCGCATTGTCGATCGTCAACTCATCGACGAGTCGATGGCTGCTAAACTGAGCACGCCCGAGCTCATGGATTTTTTGTTTCTACCTGGTTTTTCAACACGTTCCGAAGTCACCGAAGTGTCGGGCCGCGGCGTGGGTCTGGATGTCGTCAAGTCAATGGTCCAGGAGGTTTCGGGGACGATTCAGCTGTCGTCCGAGCCGGGTCTGTCGACGACGTTTACGTTTCGCCTGCCCGTCACACTGTCCGTCATCCGGGCTGCCCTGGCGAGCGTCGCCGGGGAGTTGTTTGCCTTTCCTTTGTCGCGCCTCGTTCGTGTCGTGCGGGTTGCGACGGAGGAGGTGTCCCCGGTCGAAGGGCGCCAACAGTTCCAGTTGGATGGCGAATCGGTCGGGCTGGTCAGCGCCGCGGCCATCCTGGGGCTGAATGACGCCGGGCCAACGGGGGACTGGATTAACATTGTTGTCATTGGTCAGGTGGGCCAGTTGTGCGGGCTGACAGTCGACGGACTCGTCGGGGAGCAGGATCTTGTGGTGCGCCCACTCGATGAACGACTGGGCAAGGTTCCGCACATCTCCTCGGCGGCATTACTTGAAGACGGGACCCCGATTCTCATCATCGATGTTGACGACATGTTGACCTCAATGCAACTGCTTCTGCACGAAGGCCGGATGCGGGGCGTCACCGCGATCGGTCGGCCGGAAGTTCCTCAGGATCGGCAGCGTATCCTCGTAGTCGATGACTCGATCACGGTTCGGGAGGTCGAACGGCAATTGCTCAAGAAGCACGGCTACGACGTCGAAGTGGCCGTCGATGGTCAGGATGGCTGGAATACCTTGCGCTCAGGCCACTATGACTTGATGATCTCCGACGTGGACATGCCGCGCATGACAGGCATCGAGCTCATTCGCCAGGTTCGAGCGGACATGCGTTTTCAGGAGTTGCCGATTATCATCGTGTCCTACAAGGATCGCGAGGAGGATCGGCTTGCGGGCATGGATGCTGGAGCGGATGCCTACCTGACAAAAGCCAGTTTCCAGGACGACTCGCTGATCGAAACGGTCGCGACGCTACTGCGAGAGAACTGATTATGCGGATCGCTCTGGTCAATGACCTCAGATTAGCGCTTGTTGCGTTGGAACGAATCGTCGCCTCGTTACCCGATGCGACTGTGGCGTGGACGGCCGAGGATGGTGCTCAGGCCGTGCAGCGCTGTGGTGTCGACACACCCGACATGATCCTCATGGACATGCTCATGCCGGTCATGGACGGCGTCGAGGCCACGCGGCGCATCATGAAGAACTGTCCGTGTCCAATCGTCGTCGTCACGGCGACGGTCGAGGGCAACGCAGATCGCGTATTCGAAGCCCTGGGCCACGGTGCGCTCGACGCGGTGAATACACCGGTATTGGGTACCGGGGGTTCGTTGTGTGGTGCCGAAGAGCTGGTTCGCAAGATCCGCATGGTTCAGCGACTCAGCGGGCCGGTACCACGGTCCACGGCTCCGGTTCATCCAGTCTCTGCGCCGCGATCGGCGTTTGATGCCGTTCCTCCACTCGTGGCGATCGGCTCGTCGACTGGTGGTCCACAGGCACTCGTGCGGGTCTTGAAGGAGCTGCCCAAACCGCTGCCCTGCGGTGTGACCATCATCCAGCATGTCGATAGCGAGTTTGCGCCAGGTCTGGCGACGTGGCTTGCTTCCGAGACCCAGCTACCTGTCGAACTCCTGCAGCCGGGTACAGTGCATCGCACCGGTGTTGTGGGTCTGGCCGGGACGGACGAACACTTGATTCTCGACAAAGGGGCACGCTACCGCTATGTCGCAGAACCGATTGATCACATTCACAAACCTTCGGTCGATGTGTTTTTCGACTCGCTATGCATGTTGCCTGTCTCGTGCGGTGTGGGGGTGTTGTTGACGGGCATGGGGCAAGACGGTGCCCGGGGGTTGCTCGCTTTGCGCGAGAGCGGCTGGCACACCATCGCCCAGGACGAACAGAGCTCGGTGGTGTGGGGCATGCCAGGCTCCGCCGTGCGCATCAATGCCGCTGCCGAGGTATTACCAGTAGATGACATCGGCGCCGCGGTCAGTCGTGCGCTGAGATCCAGGACCTGCTAATCACTTAGAATCGAGGAACAACAATGGCCGAACAGGAAGCCAGTCAGCCCAGAATCACAGTGCTGCTGGTCGACGACCAGGCGATGATGGGCGAGGCCGTTCGACGGGTATTGGCGTCGTGTACGGATATTGAATTTCATTATTGCCAGGATCCGACGCAGGCTTTGGCGACGGCTGCCGAACTTCAGCCCACCGTCATCCTCCAGGATCTGGTGATGCCGGGCGTCGATGGTCTTGATCTCGTTTCCGAGTATCGTCAGCAGGACGCAACCCGTGATACACCGTTGATCGTCCTGAGCACGAAGGAAGAGGCTGATACCAAGGCCAGGGCGTTTGCCAACGGAGCAAACGACTACCTCGTCAAATTTCCTGAACCTCTCGAGATGGTCGCGCGAATACGATATCACTCGCGCGGCTACATCGCACTACTCGAACGCAACGCGGCCCATGAGGCCCTGGCCGCCAATGAACAGGCCATGCGGAAGGAATTGAACAAGGCCGCGCACTATGTTCGCTCACTGCTGCCACCGCCCATGACCGCGCCCATGAAGACCGACTGGCGGTTCATCCCGTCGGCCTCGTTGGGCGGTGACGCATTTGATTATCACTGGCTGGATGATGATCACTTCATGATGTGCCTGGTCGACGCCTGTGGCCACGGAGTCGGTTCCGCGCTGCTGTCGGTGTCTGCGATCAACGTGCTGCGTTCACGAACGTTGCCCGATACAGATTTCAAAGACCCGACCCGAGTCCTCGAAGGATTGAACGCGGCCTTCCAGATGGAACAACACAATTCGATGTTCTTCACGATGTGGTACGGCGTGCTCAATACGAAGACGCGTGAGCTCAGGTGGGGTGGAGCGGGGCATCCACCGGCGCTGGTCATCCCAACAGGCGGTGGCACCATTCTCGAGTTGAAATCACAATCCATGATGGTCGGCGTTGAACTCGACTCCGAATTCCCCAGTGAATCCTGTATCATCGAGCCAGGAGCCGAGCTGTACATTTACAGTGATGGGGTTTACGAAATCACCAAGTCAGATGGCGAGATTTGGACCTATGGAGAGTTCCTCGAGGTCATGGGCCCACCCGTCGATCCTGGCACATCGCGGATGGATCGGCTGCTCGAGCACGGGCGCGTTCTACAGGGCAGTGATTTGTTCGTCGACGATTTTTCGATCATCCAGGTCGACCTGTGAGCGAATATCGGACGTCCCGGTATGTGCTCGAATCGTACCCTTCGATCATCGAGTGAAGGGGACCCGTGCTATGAAAACACGCTTGTTGTGGACTCTGTTCATGCTGTCCTGCTTGACGCTGCCTGGCTGTCTCGCGTTGTTTGCCGCAGCCGGAACCGGTGCAACGGTCATGTATGTCAAGGGGGATCTTGATTCGACTCTGCCTGGGTCGCCACGGGAGGTGGTCGCGGCCACGGTGGTGGTGCTGCGCGATATGAACATGCATGTCCTTTCGGAGGATGCCTCCGAGATCGACGGTCGCGTCGTGGCCAGGACAGCGACTGACAAGAAAGTGACCGTGACCGTCAATCAGGCGCGCACGACAGGTCAATCGGACATTTCGATTCGACTCAACTTTTTCGGCGACGAGGAACTGAGCCAGGTCATCTATGATCGCATTCGGACCACACTGCGCGCGGGCCAGCCGACCAACACGTGATTACCCGGATTCGTTCAGACACGAGGCGTCACAGCGCACGCCGCCGCTTACGATGGTCGCCCAAATCCCGCGCGACTCAATTGCTCTCGGAGAATGGTCTCGAAGTCGTCCATGTTAGAACAGTCGATGATGTGATCAGTCCGCCGAGCGTCAAGCGTCTGCCCGGCGACCCGTTGGGCCCAGCCACCCGATGCCGAGAGTGCGATGATGGGCCGGTCGTACATCCAGGCGAAGGCGATCTCGCTCAGGGTTCCGGAGGAACCACCGATGGCGACAACGACATCGCCGGCAATGCCCGTGATGGCATTGCGCGCCCAGCCCATCCCCGTGGGAATGTGATAATGGGCATAGGGGTTGATTTCGTCCATACCGGTGTGGGGTGTCACGCCGATGACCACGCCACCCGCGGCGGCACAGCCCTTCGAGGCGGTCTCCATGATTCCGCAGCGCCCGCCCGTGACCAACGCCGCGCCAACTCGTGCGACGACCGCGCCGGCTCCTTCCGCGAGTTCCAGCATGGTCCGGGTCGCCTCACTGGATCCGATGATTGCAACCTGTGGCTTCCTGTTGGGCTTCATGCTCTAAGAGCCTATCTCAAAAGGCCGTATTCCGCGAGAACTGCATGTTGGGGCAGGCAACGTTTGCGGGTCGTGTGCAATGCCAGACGACGTTGGGCAGCTGAATCGCTAGAATAATCAGATGTGCGCATCAGCTGCACGACGGGCGCGTGCCCTCGTGAGCAGCGGTTATTCGCAGCTCCGGGTGCAGGGAAGCACGGCAACCGTTCGATACACACAGACGAGAGTGATCGATGGCAAAAATCATTGAAAGCCTGGCGGTGGTCAACAGTACGGTGCGCACACTCCTCGGCGTGGTCGTCGTGGGTGGAGTGAGTGTTGGCGCCTGGTTTGGATACGATTCATACCAGCAGGGGCAGATCGTGCGACAGACACAAGTCGAACTCGACGAGGCGCGGACAGCGCTCGAGCAGGTAACATCTGAATTGGACCAATCCAAGGCTGCTCAGGCGCAGTTGCAACAACAAGCCCGCCAACAAAAAGCCAAGATCACCGAGCTCAGCGAGACCGTTCGCGTCAAGGACGTGCGTATCGAACAGCTTGACACGGCTTTGCGGCTGCTGCGTGTCGATCATCGCGTTGCGCGCATGTCTGTAATCGAGCAAGCGGTCGAGCCGGCGACCGGGCAATTGCGCACCCGCGTCGAGTTCGTCGAGTTGGATGATCAGGGCGTCGCGCTCGACGCTACCAGGCAATTCACCATCGATGGCGACGTGGTCTTCATTGATTCCTGGATCGTCAAGTTTGAAGACAAGTACATTGAACGCAATGATCTGCACAGGTCCACATCGCTGGTTCTGTTCCGCAGGCTGTTTGGCGAGAATCAGGAGCCACGCGACGGTTTCGTCCTGGATCCTGTCGGTTCACGGCCACGGGCCTATGGCGACGGCGCGATGTCAGGATTCGAACAACGCATCTGGGATGAGTTTTGGAACATCGCCAACGATGCCCACCAGGCGCAAAAGCTCGGTATCCGCGCAGCTCACGGAGAGGCCCCGTCAATCAAGGTGCGCCCTGGCAAGTCATACCTGATTCATCTGCGGGCGTCGGATGGTCTGTCCATCACACCGGATGACGGTCGCTTTGGGCCTGCGACCTGAGTTCACGGAGCTCACCGGACGGTAACCTGCACGACATCAGACTCGATGACTTTGATCATTCCGCGTTGCGCTGTCGGAAACAGGAATGTTCGCTGGGACGGGTCGCCGTCGTCATGCAATAGCTCGACTGCGAACGATCCACTGGCGTTGGATGATGCTTTCAGCGTAAACGTCGCCAGGTAGGCGTTGAGCGGCACTGCGGATCCGTCGCCATCCAATCCCGCGACAATTTGTCGCGTCGTGAGATTGAACGCCCGCCAATCGGAAACAAATGCGCGCGTCTCCCGAGGTTGCACGCTGATGTCGATGGTCTCGAGCCCGCCAGACAAACCCCCACTGACATTGAGATGGAGTTGGTAGCCGCGAAGATCGTCGAGGGCCTCGTTCACGAATATGTCCACGAGCACGGTTTCATTGGGCCGGATGATCGAGGTGGAGGGGATCAGTGCGATGGAGGTCTGATCGACGACCACCGGATCGACGGGATCGGGCATCGGTCCCCCATCCAGGGGACAACTGCAATCCGTGGCCCCGGCAAATGCGTTGAGCGCATGGAACGCGTCGTTGCCATCGCAGACACCGTCTGGTGCGCACGTCCCAAACTGACCGCCGGCGTCGACGTTGTAAGCCAGTGGGGGGGCCGCCTCGCATGTGTATGGCCCACCATCTGGCCCTTGCGCGGCGAAGCAGTTGAGCGCTTGAAAGCGATCGTTGCCATCGGCAGCGCCATCCGGTTCGCACGAACCGAATTGCCCACTCATGTCGCCGAAGACGATTTCCGTGGCGGTACACAGGTCACCGGCACAGGTCCACCAGGTGCAATTGTCGTCACGGATTCCGTCGGCATTGCTGTCGGCGCAGGCGCCAAGGGTACAGGTATCGAATACCTTGATGACCTGGTTTCCCGGGACATCTTCAAGGACCGTCACATCTCCGTTGGGCCACGTGATGGTCACGGTCTCGGCACTGAGTGCGCGGGCCAGACCGAAGAATGCTTCCGCCGGTTCCTGGCCCATGTAGCTCGTCCCAGCCGAGATCAGCCGTGTCATGGTCATGCCGGCGGCCTCAACGGTGACGGTGGCGCCGATGGCCAGATGGTTCGGTCCTGATGATCTGGGTTGAACGACAAGATAGCCGGGTGCTGATCCAGGTGCGAGGGGGCTGCTGTCGAGCAGGCGTAAACTGGATGCCGTGCTGATACTCTCGAGACACACTTGCAGGACATCCTGGTCTCCATCGCGGTCGAAGTCGGCAGCGATGAGAGCGCTGCCCCATTCGGTGTCGTCGAGGCCAGCCGCCTGTGCCTCTTCGACGAACGGGGCCATTCCGGCCGCGGCGTTGACGAAGAATCGCGACGGGTCCGTTGGCCAGCCCTGGGTCTCGCCGCTCCGCCAGCCATTGGTCGCCGCGAGGTCGACGTCGCCATCACGGTCCGCATCGAAGAAAGTCGCCCCCCAGCCATATCGGCCGTCATCAACTCCCATGCTGGCAGAGACCTCGATGAACGACAGGTCAGGACCCACCGAATCGTTGCGAAACAGAACGCTGTGCTTGCTCAGCCGTTCGTCGAAAATATTGGTGACATAAATGTCAAGATCACCGTCGTTGTCATAGTCTCCGAGTGCCAGGCCCATGTCGTTCATGTTGTTGTCGATTCCTGCACCGGCGGCTTCGTCGATGAAGGTGTTGTCCCGCTGGTTGATCCACAGCAGGTTGTGCTCGAAATCGACGGCCACATAGATGTCCAACCAGCCGTCGGCGTTGAAATCCGCCATGATGGCCTGATGTTGGAAGGTATGTACGGCGGCAATTCCACTCGACTCACTGATGTCGATAAACGTACCGGATCCATCGTTCAAGAACAGGTGCCCGGGGCCGCGCCATTGGCCGCTGAACAGATCCAGGTATCCATCATTGTTGATGTCGCCGGCACACATGCCACCCATGGTGTGCAGTGGAACTTCCACGATCGGTTCCTTGTGCAGTCCGGCTGCCGTGGTCACATCTTCGAATCCTGTCCCGGGAATCTGGCGATAGAGGTGAAAAGAGGTTGCCGCATCCTGGTCGTCATTCGAGACCACGAGATCCAGCACATGATCACCGTCGTAGTCGAACCACAGGGCGGTTCGACTCGAAGTCATTCTCGCCAGCCCCACGGAGCCGGCGACCTCAACGAAATGCCCGGTGCCGTCGTTCTGATAGAGCAGATCAGGCAGTCCTGCGGCCTGAGGTATGAACACATCGACATCGCCATCTGCATCATAGTCAGCCGCGGCGGCGCCGGAACCATGGCCTTCCTCGTTCATGAAGGGGCCCAGGCCACGGACAGCCGTGACGTCGACGAAGGTGACATCGGCGGCCCAGGTGATCGGGGCCAGAAACGCGAACCAGCCTACAACGGCTACGGAGCGTGACATGAATGCTCCCTTCCGGCTTCTCGTGCAACGTTCCGGGCGAGTTGCCGATGTCCCGGCTGCTCGACGAGCCTGAAGCAGATTGTTGTCATCACACGACTGGAGAAATGAGCCACTCGCGAGTGGCCGTTAGATTGATTCTAACGTCGCATCCACGAGGGGTGCAAGCCGTATGTCGGCTGCTCTAGGTGCAGTCCTGTCTAAGAGTTACATGCAGCAGTGGCGCCGGGGCGCTCCTTCCTGTATCATGGGAGTGCGGTGCTTGGAGCTCGATTCGTGCGCGCCGCAGTAGAATCACAGTTGCGCTTGGGGCATCGTGTCAGGAGGGATGTGATGGTTCGTCGTGCACCGCATATTCCAGTTGCCATTATAGTGACCATTACTCACGTTTCCGCAGTCCTCGCCGGTGGACTCAGCCCATTTACCGAGGAAGCCGGTCTGCGCGGTCTCAATTATACGATCCAGTCTCCACCATCGGATGGTTACCTGGGGTTCGGCTGCGGGCTGATCGATCTCGATGGCGATCACGATCCCGATGCCGTCATTCTTGGGGCGGCCGACGGTCGTGTTGGAATCTTCGAGAATCTCGGCCATGGCCAGTTCGTCGATCGTTCGATGACGAGTGGGATACCCATTCTGCGCGAGGCATCGGGCATGGCCGCCGGCGACTACGATGGCGATGGGCTTCTCGACCTCTACTTGACGCAGTATGAAGCACCCAGCGTGCTCGCGCGCAACCTGGGGGGCATGACCTTCGTCGACGTCGCCCAATCAGCCGGTGTCGATGAATCTGCGAACAGCAAGGGGGCTGCGTTCGGAGATTACGACGGCGATGGTTTCATCGACCTCTACGTGGTCAGATACACCGGTAAAGGACCCGGTTCCAATCGTCTGTTCCACAATCTTGGTGATGGGACCTTCGACGATGTCTCCGTAGCTCAGGGTGTCGACGATGACGGAAGCGGGTTTCAGCCATTGTGGTTCGACTACGATCGCGATGGCGATGTTGATCTCTACTTGTCGAACGACCGTGGTCACTTCACGGGCTTTCCCAATCAGTTGTGGCGGAATGATGCAGGCATTCTGGTGAACGTTTCTGCGAAGTCGGGAGCGGATGATGGATTCTTCTCGATGGGCCTCGCCTGCGGTGATCTTGACGGCAACGGCTATGGTGATCTCTATTGCACGAATATCAGCACCCAGTCCACTGACGATATCGACGGTGTGTTTCCGCTATATCTGAATCAGGGTGATGGCAGTTTCATCGAGTCTGCGGTTGCCGCGGGTGTCGATGCACTGGGCATTGGGACCGGTTGGGGTGGGGTATTCTTCGATTACGACAACGATTCCCTACTCGATTTGTATGTCAATATTCAGTTTGCACCGAATCGGCTGTTCACGGGATTGCCGGCATTTCCAATGAGCGAGATTGCCGGTGCCGCCAATTGCGCTGGTGGGGTTGGCCAGTCGTTCAGTGCGGCGGTAGGCGATGTCGATGCGGATGGCGATTTGGACCTATTGATGAACAACTTGAGCGGTCCGGCGCAGTTGTTCATCAACAATGAAGGAGAGAAACGCAACTGGATTCGCATGCGGATGGTCGGGCGCGATGAGAACACTGCTGCGATCGGCGGACTGACGGAGACGAGCGTTGGGACGGATACGCACTTGCGGGAGATTTTTTCGGGCGGCAACACCTACCTGGGCCAGAACGAACTGGTCATGCACATCGGATTGGACGATGCCGTCGTCGCAGATGAGATTCTGGCTTCGTGGCCTGGCGGGGCCGTGACCCGAGTCTTGACCAATCTGCCGGCGAACCGTACGTGGCTCCTGTATAGTCCCGATGATCTGGGTGATGCAAACCGTGACCACGTCGTCAACGCGGCTGATTTTATGACGCTCGCGGGTTGTCTCGATCAGGTGTTCGAGCCTGGTTGCGAGATCATGGACTTTGATGGCGACAGTGCTGTCGATGCGGAGGACCTCGCTGCATTCCTCGCTGCTCACGACGGCCCGCTGCCAGATTGCAATAATAATGGGACGAATGATTTTGAAGACATCCTCGCCGACCCGGGTCTCGACCAGGATGACGATGGGACCATCGATTCGTGTCCCGCGTGTATCTCTTTTTCCGATTGTGCCGATGTAGATGGCAACGGGATTCGCGATGACGGATGTGTGTGGTGGGCGTGCTCAGATATATGCGACGGCACGGATGTCGTGTTTGCCGATATGGGTGGTCAGTTTGGTTCGTGTGCTCCGGATGGAGCGGCAGACGGCAATGATCGCTTTCACGCGCTGAACTGTTTCGCCAACGTGGATCCCGGCGGCGTCATGGGGCGGGCGTACACATGCGAGGCTGATGCACCGAGTGCGTTGAACGTCGACGCTGGTGGACAATTCGGTGACTGCAGTCCGGATGGTGTATGCGACGGGAACGATGCGTTTCATGCCCTCAATGCATTTGCCGGTGCCTCGATGTGCATGTGTCCACTTGATGGTGCCCCGGCGCCATCGGGCGTGGCGGTTCGTGGCGTGACTGAACGCGGCGGCCTTCGCCTGGTGACGACGACACCCAGTGTCGCTCCCGGTGAACGCACTGAAGTCGATGTTTTTCTGCTGAGGCCCCTCGAGGATCTACGAGGTTACCAGTTGCACGTCCGGGTCTCGGGGGGCACACGTGGTACGCTGGAGTTGACCGACATCAGCATCGATTCCGGTGCACCACGGGTGGTCTCTGGACGTCGCCCGGTGGTCCCAGGCGCACATGTGTTCTCGGGAGTGATTCACTGGGAGGCGTTCAACCTGTCGACCCGACAAATGGTTGCCGGACTTGATGGTTCCGGACAGGCCGTCGGGCCAGGGTACCTGGCGACCTTTGCCTTCCGCGCGACAGCGGATGCGGCGGGGACCTTTGCGGTTGAACTGTTGCACGATGAGGGTGAGGCCACTCACCGGACGTTCTTGTTTCCAACCCCGGCACAGGGACGCATCGTCCTGGAACCGACGTTGCCGCTGGAGATTTCTGTCCGGCATTGAGCTGCCGCCTGCTTTCAGGCAAATCAGGCCCGTCACTGTCTTCGCCAATATTCCCACGGCCATAGCGAATGTCCATCCAGGCCGCGATGTTCGTGGTCGTGTGCACAACCGTCACAATTCTGATCACACGTGAAGCACTCGGTCGAGTGTTGCAGGGGTTCTGCCATGGAACGAACGCTATCTGATCGCATGCATGCTATTGGGCCACTTGTTCTTCGCCTGGGGCTCGCAGCGGTGCTCGCACAGCACGGCCTGGGCCTCGCAGGGGACCTTTTTGATGGGCGCGACAGTGTGCAGACGTTGATTCCGGACGCCGCGGCGGCAACCATCGATGGTGTTCGCATTTCTGCGGGGTGGGTCACGCTCATGGGCATCGGTGAGTTGCTGACTTCGGGGCTTCTTGTTCTCGGCCTCCTGACGCGCATCGTCGTTCTGCCCATGATTGGTATGGCGGCCTATGGTGTGGTTCAAGGTTTTCCGACGGCTGGACTCCCGACGAACCAGGCGGCGATGTTGCTTGTTGGTGCGGCCGGCCTGTCTCTGCTCATCAGCGGCGCTGGTTGCCTGGCACTGACCCGTCCGCGACCTCGGGTCGTGATGTACGAGGTGCCCGTGATGGAGGAACCCAGGGTCCGACGACGCGAGACGGACCATGTCGTGTCCCGGCCGTCGCTGGGCCGGCGTCTGTTCGCATGGTTGAGAAGTCTGCGTCCAAAACAGACCTTCACCCGCCCCAAGAGAGGCTGGCGGCCGTGGCCGCAGCGCAAGAAGCACATGGCGTGGTAGGAGTTGTGCTCGATCCTGTGGACGGTGCCCGTATTGGTAAGTCAGTCCACAACCGAATGGCCGAACATGACAATCTCGATGGGCTCGCGTAGCATGAACTCATGGACGAAGCTCAAACACCAGAACGTTTTGCTGATTTGATGTGGCTGCTGACCCATGTGGGCGTACCGCTCTCCGTGGGCATGATGATCGGTGTGTTCGTGAGGTCGTTCCTCAAGGCCGGGGCGATCATGCTCGTTCTGGCGATTGTTGCCTTCGCCATCTTCTCGAAGATGGGCATTACCGAGGTCAATGAGGAGCAGGCAGAGCAAGCCACCACATTGTGGCCAACGGTCAAGCAGATGACCGCCGGCCTGTGGGCAACACTGAAGACGTCTCCTGCGGCGGTGGTCGGCCTTGCGACAGGAGTCGTGTTGAAAGAACGCTGGCGGCACCGCGGCAAGAAGGAGACCGGCTGAACGACTGGTGTCCTTACGCCTCAATCGCCAGCGAGACCAGCGTCGTGTCGTCTTCGACACCACGGCGGCCTACGAAACTCTGCATGGCTTCGAGGGCCGATGTCATGTCTTCGCGGGGATTCCGAGCTCCGGCCACGGCGTCTATCAAGCGCTGCTGCCCGAATTCTTCATTATCCTCCCCTGTGCGCTCGGTGACGCCATCGCTGTAGATCAGGAAACGATCCCCCTTTGAGAACTGTAATTCACGGGCGGCATATGCGCATTCAGGATCGACGCCGATGATCAGGTGTTGCGGCATGGGACCGGGTTCAGGCGGGCAGTTCTTGCGCCTGATCAACCAGTGTCCGTGTCCGGCGTCAACGAATTGCAGGATGCGCGTGCGGGAATCGTAGATACCCACGAACAGACTGGCAAACGTCTCGTAGTTTGATCGCTCGATGAGGTAGCGGTTGATATTGGTGGTTGCCGCGACAGGTTCGCCATGAAGTGTCATGGCCGAACGCAGATGCGACAAGATGGCGGTCATGACCACTGCAGAACCCAGGCCGTGGCCGCAGACATCCCCGAAGCAAATCCCGACTTTGTTGTTCTCGAGTTCAAAAATATCGAATAAATCGCCTGCCAGGAAGCGACCGGGTAAGGTGCGAAACTTGTAGCTCAATCCCCCGACCACGCCTTCCTCTGCGGGTGTGAGGAATGCCTGCGCATCACGTGCGGCCTTCAGTTCCTTGTCGAGCATGGCTTGCCGAACCTGCAAGTCCGCCCGTTTCTGGTTGGCAATACACAGACTTGCCAGCCGGGCGACGGCATGGCAGAACCCCACTGCATCTGGATAGGGTTGCTCTTCCATGCCACGCGAGTCGAGATATACGTAGCCCGTTACCGAGTTGTCGATCACGATCGGGCAGCACACGGCACTGTGTATGGACAGGTCGCCAATGCTGCAATCGAGCGGCATACTCTCGGCTTTCGTAAGCCTGACAACGTGGCCGGCCCCGGCTTCCTGCACCATCGAGCGACTAAAGCCGAAGATGCCGGCGTCCGGGTTGTGCTGGTCCCGGAAGGCGATGACTTCAGGGTTGTCGTCGCGGCCGTGACGCAGGACCACCACACGATGAAAGCCCGTACCCGCCAGCGCCAGAGTGGCGATGGCATTGGCCAGCTCGTTTTCCGTGCTGGCCATGTGCATGGTCTGGGCACCATCCATCAACAGGGCCAGTCGCCGTTCGGCCAGGGCGTCGAGTTCTTTTGAGGTCGCACGTTGAACGATGGTGCCCGGAGCGATGCCGACATCGGTGATGGCCAGCGTGTGTTCATGGCTGCCTTCGACATCGATTCGGTAGGTGTAGGGTCCCACGCGCATCAGGTCACCACCTGCCGCCTGCGCAGGCGACTCGGGGGTCAGGCGCATGCCGTTCAGAAATGTGCCTGTTCGGCTGCCGAGGTCTGTAACATACCACCTTGGCTTGTGCCAGCTGACGCTCGCATGATGTCGTGAGATGCTTGGATTGGGCAAGCGCAGGTCACAATCACGCGCCCGGCCGATCATGACGGGATCCTCTCCCGAAATCGAATACGGGAGGGCGTCCGGGCCATCAAGCGGTTCGAGGCAAAGTTTGTCAATATGTTCCAACATGGGTCGTGTAGGGGCTCGTCGCTACAACCATGCTAATTCAACGGGCGTTGTGATCCAAGTCCCCGGGAAGACCGACTGAACGGGTTGCTTGATCACCGCTGTCACATGGTCTCAACTCACGATAAGCTGGGAGATGACAGCATTTATCCTGTTAGGAGGACAGCATGAAACGCGTCGTGTGCATGGTCGGATTGGGTCTGGCATGGACTGCGGGTTGCAGTTCGCCGCAAAATGCGCTTGATCGCCGATGGGTCGGGCAACAAGCTCCTGATTTCGAACTCGAGGACTTGGATGGAGCACCGGTCAAGCTGAGCGCCTATCGCGGGCGACCGCTCATCCTGGCCTTCTGGGCCTACAACTGACCGCCTTGTCGTGCGGAGGCTCCGCACCTGAGTCAGATGGCTGAACGCTTCGAGGAAGATGGTCTGGTCGTTCTGGCGGTGAACGCTTGGGATGAACCTGCTTCAACGGTCCGGCGTTTCGTCAAGCACAAGGAACTCAAGCAGACGATGGTCATGAACGGTGGGGAGGTGTTTGCGCGGACATATGGCCTCAAAGCCGTCCCGACCGTGTATTGGATTGACCGTGGAGGTCGCATCACGGCAGTCGAAGGTGGTTTTCATGGCCCCGAGTCACTCGCGCGACGACGCAGGCGGTGGTTACGCCCTAGCAGCCGGCTAAGAAGTCATGTGGCCGGAAGCGGGTTTTCCACGCCAGCGTTGCGTTGGCAATACTCGACGAATCTATGGGTTCGCCTGTGTGTTGCCGCCTTGATCTGGGACATGCCGCACTGATGACCACATAGCACTTTCTCGACAAGCTGCTAGCGTGCGCTGCAGACCTGATTCGTATTGAAAACGGCGGCCGGCTGTCCTTCGACAACCGGCCACCGTTGTTCATTGCACGATCCTGTCAGCGTCCTATGGGTAGAGGACTGCGTTTTCAAAGACGATGTAACCTACTTGTTCCGTCGTATGGTTACGCTCGTTGTCTGTGACCTGATCCTCGTCGATCGCCAGGAACAGTGTCGTGGACGACGCCATCGTCGGGCCATACGTGTAGGCCCATCCGCCGTTTCCACCGTCCATACCTGCCTGAGTCACGAGTCCGATCACGGGCGCCGAGTTGAAGGCTGCGTTGAATGCGTAAGCGAATGGTGGGCTATTGGTCACCCCTCGCACCGAATCGGATCCGAGGTCTGCCTCATAGTCGATTCCTCCGATTGTTCCAAAGCCGGACTCGATGACGATGAACCCGATGGTCTCGTTTGCCCTGGTCGCCAGGGGGTCCTCGCAAACCGTCTTGCCGGTGTGCACCGTCGACGCCGATGGTGGATTGTTCCGACTCGTGCCGCGACACCAGAACACCGACCATTCCGGGTCGTTATCACTCATGACCTGTCCGATGACAACAGGATTCGTGTAGCTCTGGCCGTAGGATTGTGGCTCTGAACTCCAGTTGTTGTTCTCTGCGGTTACGGTGGAAAGGTACGTCTGGGCCTCAATATTCACGCCGTCGATGGTCCACACGCCCTCTTCCACAACCAGGTAGCTGACCCACTCCGTCGTCACCCCTCCACCCGACGGGTTCTGCAGGTAGACGTCGAAACTGGTCGAAGACACATTCTTAACCCGGGTAACAACAGGGGTCACATTGTTGTCATAGTGCACGGAACACACAACCACAGGGCTGACGTAGGTATTGGTGAGTCCAATCGTCACGGCCATGCCGCCCACCTGGACTGCGCCGCCTTCGAGTTGAGCAGCCGGGCCGCTGATACACTCGTCGAGCGCTTCGTCGCATGAGGTGCCCGGACAGGGGTCGCTCCCGGCTTGGCAATCGAGTACGGGATCACACGATTCGGCCCCATTACAGTACAGCCCATCGTCACAGTTTGCGTCGTCGGCGACGTTGTCGCAGCTGTCGGTCGTTTCGTTGCAGCTGTCGTCGGTGCACGCAACGCCGTCGTCACAGTTGACGGCCGATCCTGCCAGGCAGTCGAGTGCAGGATCACACGATTCGGCCCCATTGCAGTACAGGCCATCGTCACAGTGTGCGTCATCGGCAACGTTGTCGCAGCTGTCGGTCGTTTCGTTGCAGCTGTCGTCGGTACACGCCACGCCATCGTCGCAGTTGATGGCCGATCCTGCCAGGCAGTCAAGTGCAGGATCGCACGATTCGGCCCCATTACAGTACAGCCCATCGTCACAGTTTGCGTCGTCGGCAACGTTGTCGCAGTTGTCGGTCGCTTCGTTGCAACTGTCGTCGGTGCATGCTACGCCATCGTCGCAGCTGACGGCGGAGCCGGACTGACAGGCGCCGGTCACGCAGGTCTCGACACCATTGCAGAACACGCCATCGTCACAGTCCGCGTCGATCGTACATCCGCTACAGCCGTCGAACGTCTGGCCGGTGTTGACAGTTCCTCGCGTTTCCGCGGCGGCGCTCTGCCACGTGAAGTCCGAAGCCTTGTTGCCAGTGCCGGCCAGCTGCAGGGCCTGGCCGATCGGGGTGGTGCCCGGCTCCGAGACGCCGATATCCATCGAGGTCATCCCGTTTGCCGGTCCGCCGACTGCGGTGAAGGAGCCTTCGTAGCTGATGAACTCGACGACTGCGCCGCCATCATCAACCAGGGCCAGGCCGTCGGGTGCCCCGTTTTGCATTCCGGTGAAGGTGAAATCAAGCGTTCCCAGGCAGCCGCTATCATTCGGTATGATGCCCGCGAGGTTTACCGTCGCGTAGGACGAGCCACCGTTGCCGTTGTAGCCGACGACACTCCAGCCGCCCAGATCGAGACCGGCGGGGCCAGCAACCTCGACGAACTCCCCGGCGTCGCTCCCATTGTTGTCGTAATGTAGCTCGTTGATCCACGGACTTCCGGCCAATGACTCACAGCTGTCCGTGGCCTCGTCACATGGGAGACCGCCACACGGATCACTGCCGGCCACACAGCCGAGTCCGCCATCGCAGGTTTCGCTGCCATTGCAGAACAGACCGTCATCGCAATGGGCATTGTTGGTGGCGCTGTCGCAGCTGTCGGTCGATTCATTGCAGCTGTCGTCGGTGCAGGCCACGCCGTCATCACAATCGATCGTCGAGCCGGCCTGACATCCGAAGATCACGTCGCAGAACTCCGCACCATTGCAGTACAGGCCGTCGTCGCAACTTGGGTCGTTGCTGAGGTTGTCGCATTGAGCGGTCGTCTCGTTGCAGCTGTCGGTCGTACAGGCGACGGCATCATCGCAATCGACCACTACGCCGGGCTGACACGCACCGGCCACGCAGGTCTCGGCCCCATTGCAGAAGATACCATCGTCGCAATCGGCGTCGACGGTACACCCGCCACAACCGTCGAAGGTCTGGCCCAAGTTGGGCAGACCTCTCGTGTTCACACTCGGTGCCAGCCATGCGAAGTCCGAGCCTGACGAGCCCATGCCGGTCAATTGCAGGGAATATCCGATCGGCGTGGTGCTGGATTCCGCGACCCCGACATTGCTCGACGTCAGACCATTGGCCGGTCCGTTGGTCGCCGTGAACGAGCCTTCGTAACTGACGAATTCGATGACCGTGCTACCGTTGTGCACGAGGGCCAGGCCATCCGGGGCGCCGTTTTGCATGCCGGTGAAGTTGAAATCAAGTGTGCCCATGCAACCATCCTGATCAGGGATCGTGCCGGACAGATTCACGGTATTGTAGGTGCCGCCACCGTTCCCATTGTAACCTACGACGCTCCAGCCAGTCAGGTCCATGCCTGCCGGCCCGGCGATCTCGACGAATTCACCCGTGTCGCCACCACTGTTGTCGTAATGGAACTCATTGATCCAGGGATCACCCGATGGTGCCACGCACAGATCGGCAATCTCGTCACAACTGACGCCCGGGCACGGGTCGGTCCCGTTCTGGCATGTGCCCGCACTGCACGTTTCATAACCGTTACAAAATGCACCATCATCGCAATCAGCATTTATCGTACATCCGCCGCTGCCTCCGCAGACGTTGTCGAACAGGCATTCGACCCACTCGGGATGGTCGACGAACGGATTGCGATTCCCCTGGAAGCTGTAGACCACGTCGTTGCGTGACCGTTCATGATCGTCAACGGGATCCTCCATATGCCATTGCAGGAGCTCGGAGAGCATGCCCATGTAGGCGACCGATTCATTGGATCCGGTGTTGCTCGATGCGATCAGCGCCTCCGTGTCGGTCAGGATGAGGTCGGGCTCTGGGACACTCGTGACCCCATGCGTGCCGCCTTCATACCGGATGTCGAGATAGAACTGTGCCCGGGCGATGTCTCCACGGCGATCGATCCAAGTCTCCCATGTTCCTGACGTGTTGGAACCGGTTGTCCAATTCGAGTTTCCGGGATACGTTCCGCTGCCTCCCCCTTGACCGTTGTTGGCGTCCGTCGGGTTTTCCGAGCATGCGGCGTCGCAATAACGGTACGGCTTGTTGCTGCGCGATGAGTTGTAGCCATCGTCGGATAGGAATAAGTGGTGGCAGTCTGTGTAGGGGTAGTTCGAGCTGTTGTCATCGGGGAAACCGTACGATGTCGGCCAGGTGTGCTCGCGGTTGTAGTCGGTATTGCCGCCCCCGGCCTTGGGGTAGGTCGCATTGCGATAGATGTCGAGGATGTTGTTGACGTTGTTGGGGTCCTCGTCGGCGAGTTCGAGAATATCCCAGGTGTCCGTTCCGCTGGAGGTGTAGGGGAACCGCGTATGATCATCGATAACGGTGTGAAGCGTATTGCGCAGGGCCGTGTCGCTGCTGTCGTCGACCGTGTCATAGTACCCGGGGGGCGGATCTGCCTGAGCAATCGTTGGCATCAACACCGTGGGCGAAGCCATTATGGCCAGCGCAACGTAACCTAGTCTTTTGACTGTCGAGAATCTCGAGTATCGCATCGTTGCCTCCAATTGACCTTGAGTTGGGGGTGGATTGGATGTGGAATGAAACAGACGCAGTCCGACTGGCGCGCATCATTCGCGCAAACCGTGTCGTCCGTTTCGAATTCAAACTGCCGGACCATCCGGGTCCTGTGAATTGTCCTGCCTCAGGGACCCACGATGTCGTTCGTGGATCCGGAACTCTTCTCTAGCCGCCAGTTGAAGAAGTTACTTGGGCCAGAAGCGGATCTTTCACGTCAGCTTTGCGTTGGCAATACTCGACGAATCTACCGATTCACCTGTGTTGCCGTCTTGATCTGACCAGAAATGTCGCGATGCTGACCACAAACCACTTTCTCAACGGGCTGCTAGCCGGGAATCAGATATGAGTGAATACTGCAACAGTATTAGAATGATTCAAGCCAGGATTACAATAAGATTGTGCAGGCCTAGCATGAAGTATGGCGTGACGATTTAAAGATGTCATGCCAGCCGTGGACACTCGGTTATGTCGTGCAATGCGTTAAACAAACACGCAGGCACGAGCATGCACGTGCAAGATGATTTAGTCACAGCCATCTCACTGCCGATGCTCATGCAACGGCTTGCACTATTGGATGTGATGCGCTGAGACGTGGTGATGGATAGGAGCAGGGAGCATGGTTGCAATCTATGAGCATGTGGTGAGCGTTCAAGCTGACGACATTGATCAGCAAGGACATGTCAACAACCTCAGATATGTTGCATGGATGCAAGATGCTGCGGTCGCTCACTCCACGGCGGTGGGGTGGCCTGCCGCCCGCTACCGGGACGTGGGGATGTGGTGGGTCGTCCGTTCTCATTCCATCAAATACCTCAGCCCTGCGCACATCAAAGAAGCGCTCGTCGTCCAGACGTGGGTCAGTACCATGAAACGGTCGAGTTCGCTCCGGCGTTTTCGCTTCCTGCGCCCGATCGATGAACAGGTCCTGGCTATGGCTGAGACGACCTGGGCACTCGTTGACCAGTCGACGCGGGCACCCGTTCGGATCCCGGCTGCCATGCGTGACAGTTTCGTAGTGGACGAACAGGAGGATGAGCCGGCCCGAGAACGAAGGGCGACCAACGAAACCAGCGCTGATCCGGCTGGCTACGGATCCCATGGCCGACCGGCGTTGGAGCATCGTATCCCTCGCCCTCCGGCATATTGAAGCCATTGTCGGTTCTTGCAGCTGCTGGCCACGACATTCTCGTCCACCCCCGCGTTACATCGGGGCTGACTTGGCACTTTAGGTCACCTCGACCCCGGCTTTGTGCATGCGTGTCGTAATGAAGGCCATGATGTCATCGCCGAGCAGGTGGGCTGGCAACAGGACGGGTTCGCTGTCGGTTACGAACAGCAGCCACACATGTTTGCCGCGCCACAGCCGGCGACACTGATTCCATGCTACACGCATCGTTGAGAAGGTTGTCGTGCAACCGAATCCACTGTTGTCGAACTCGACGGCGATGTGACGACTGGGGCGGTGTTGCCAGTCGGCGATCACGCGTCGAGTGAACATGGCCCTGCCGCGCAGTAGTTGGAACGACGACAAGACGGTGAGGCAACCGATGGCCCCAACCAGCCAGTGATTACCACAAGCAGGTATGAGGAAGAGCAGCAGGGCTACCGAGGTCGTCGTGCCCCAAAGCAACTTGCGACCATGCACGCGTGCCCAGAGGACTGCGAGACCGCGATTGAGTACATCATCCGAATAGTCGAAAGCGATCGAGACCGGCGCACTCAAATCTACCTCGTTGCCGGGGAGCTGTCCGGCATCGCATTCGTGTCCGCACTCTGGGCAGCGCGCGGCTTCCTGGCCGCTGAGGTCGTAGCCACAAATGCGGCACAAAGGCATGCCCCGGTTGGCCAGCTGGTAGCGCAACTGCCGTCGGATCCTGCCCGCCCCCAGGCTGCTGATCAGGAGAGCGAGCAATACAAGAACGACGACGTAGCCGGCAAGAAACAAGCCCATGCTGATGTTGTTCAAACGGAGCAGGTAGTGCGCTGCGATCTGCAGGGGCAAACTGATGAGCACGGCTGCAAAGCACAGGCATGTCGTCGATGACACAATGCGAAGTAAAGGCGCGGCACGCTGTATCGCGTTGGATCGTGCCTCGGATGTCGTCAGCCACTGCAGTTCCGGAATGCGCATCTCGAGCGAGCGTCGCACGAGACGGCTGACGACGGCGTTGACCGCCATGATGATGATCATGGCGACGAATAACTCGATGGGTTGAGGTGGTACCACGGACGCAGCTTCCCCGGCGACGAGGTACTTACGCATCGGTTAGAACAGGGGTGAAAAAGAGGTTGAACCGGCCTGTGTCCGGGTGATGCGTCAAGAGACGCGTTATCGCACCTTGCGCTGTCCGGAGTCTTAATCGGTTACGGTGATACGGGAGTGGGGTTCGTGTTGGGAGTTCCGCGCACCCTGGCTCGGACCTATGGCTTCGTCGCGCGGCTTGAAGGGTCGGTCCTGACAAACGAAGGGACGGCCTGCTGCGCAGGCCGTCCCTGTGATGTTTGAATCGTCGTGTGCTGTTGTCCGATGGGCATCAACCCTTGCGGGTGTAGGTGATTTCCATGCTCTGGAACATCTTGCCGTCCGGACCCTGGCCCCACCATTCCATAACGTGCTTCTGATTGTTGATCATACGGATGACGTACTTGTACGGCTCGTTCTTGTTGCCGGTCATCGGGTTGTCCATCTTGCCACTGAAGGTGAATTCCTTACCGGAGCTGTCGCAGGTGCCGTGGCTCAGCGTCAGGCCGGTGCTCATGTTGTCGAGCCACACACTGACGTACTGCTTCTTCTGGTTGTCGTAACCGGTGATGCCCATGCCTGCAAATGGCATGGCCGGGTCTTTGCCGACCGTATCGTCGATCACATAACGACCGCCCATCACCCAACGCGATTTCGATTCGCCCGTGGATTCCATCCACGGCCCTTCGGCTGCCATTCGGTGCTTGATGACGTAGTCAAACTGGCCGACGAATTGATCGAGGTGTTTGTGATGTTCACCGGGCATCCCGGCCTTCATCATCCGTTCCATCATTTCAGGGTCCATGCCCATGTCGCCGCCATGGTCATGGTCGTGTCCCGCGTGGTCGTGATCATGGCCCGCGTGATCGCCATGCCCATGGTCGTGATCATGCTTGTCCTGTGCGAGAACTCCGCTGTTCAACAAAGCTGCGTAGACCCCGATGGCCAGAAGTGCGCGTCCAAGTGTGCGTGTCATCGTGATGCCCTTTCTGAAGAGAACTGGAATTGAATCCGCCACGTACTCGTGCGTGTATTGTGCTGTATGATACAGGTCCCTCCCGGCTCCTACAATAACAGCGGTCCGCGTTCAGGCATCCTGTTCAGATTAAATGTGCATAATCTCATGAGCCACTTCTGGCCTTGGTCTCGAGTTCCTCCCATCGTGCGTAGAGCGCGTCGACTTGCTTACGGGCCGCCTCGAGCTCTTCCCACTTCTGCTGGGCCTCCACGTGGTCACTGGCCTGCTCGAGTCCGTCGAAGGCCTCGCGACATCGTTCGACATGGGCTTCCGCATCGAGAATCGTCTCCTCGATGGTTTGGAGGTCCTTCTTTTCGGAGGCACTCAGGGGCCCCCGCTGGTCGCGCTTGCCAGCACGTTCGGGTTTGCGGGTCGTGGTCGCCTGAGCGGCCCGGCGGGCCTGTGCCGCGAGCCATTGGCCGCTGTCGCCGAAGTATTCAAGACCGCCAGTACCATCCAAACCGACGATGTCCGTGCACACTCGATCGAGCATGAAACGGTCATGTGTGACCAGGACCACGGCCCCCGGGAATTCGCCCAGGCTGCTCTCCAGTATGTCCAAGGAGTCGATATCCAGATCGTTGGTCGGCTCGTCCAGGATGAGGATGTCGGCGGGTTGGAGCATCAATCGGGCGATCAGGATGCGGGCCTGTTCACCGCCCGAGAGTTCGCGGACCGGCAGGTCCAGTTGATCAACGCGGAACAGAAAACGCTTGGCCCAGGCCGTGATGTGGACCCGCTGGCCGCGAAAGTCAATGCTCTCGCTCTCGGCAGACAGGGCCAGCCGCAATGGGATGTCCTGCGGCAGGTGTTCTCGTTTCTGGTCGAAGAGGACAATTTTCAAACCCGCAGCCCGCTTGATCGTGCCACTGTCGGGCGTGAGATCATCGGAAAGAACCTTGATCAATGTCGTTTTCCCGCTGCCATTGTGTCCCATCAATCCGATACGCGATCCAGGTGACAGCAGCAGAGTCAGATCCTTGAACAGTGTACGACCACCCAGTGCTTTCGAGACTCCGTTTGCCTCGAGGAGCTTGCGTGACTTTCGGCCAGTGCTGTCAAAGTCGATACCTGCCGTCGTTGGAGTGTTGTTGCGGCGTTGCATATCACGCAGTTCGTCCTTCAGGCGGTACGCTTCCTCGATTCGTGACTTGGACTTCGTACGCCGGGCTTTTGCGTTGGATTCGAGAAACGCAGCTTCACGCCGCACGATATTGGCCAGGGATTCCTGCTGCGCTTGCTGTGCTTCAATGAAGTCGGCGCGTTTTTGCAGGAATGCGCTGTACGGCCCGCTCACACTGAAGTAGCCATCTGGGTAAACCGCATTCAGTTCAACAATCCTGTTGGTCACGTTCTCGAGAAAGTAGCGATCGTGGCTGACCGCGACAAAGGCGAACGTGGCTCGAGCCAGAAGGTTCTCGAGCCACAAGATGCCTTCGAGGTCCAGGTGGTTCGTCGGCTCATCCATCAACAATAGATCAGGCTGACGAATCATCGCTCTGGCCAGTGCGAGTCGCTTACGCCATCCACCAGACATGTGCTTGACCTGTTGGTCGCTGTCGAAACCAAATTGTGTCAACGTCGTGTTGACCAGCAGGTCCTGTTCGTGGACCTGCAGGTCAAGATCATGCGTGGCTTCAAACAGGATCGAGTTGACACGCGCGTCGGCCGCGAAATGATCGTGCTGTGGAAGGTATTCGATTCGCGCCGATCGCCGGCAGTTGACTTCCCCGTTGTCCGCGTGCTCGAGTCCGGCGACGATCTTCAGAAAAGTTGTCTTACCGGCTCCGTTGGGGCCGATGAACCCGACGCGCTGGTTGTCCTCGAAGCTGATGGACAGGCCCGAAAACAGCTCGCGAAGACCGTAGGCCTTTGAGATGTCCTGGCAGGTCACCAACGTCGCCATGAGCCACTCCGTCGAAACGAATTTGAAAATGCTCTCGAGTGCGCTCCAGGCTTGGTACCGCCCATGGCTGTCATGCTGTCGAGACTCTTCATAATGGATCGGTGATCCAGCACAGCATGTGCTGGAGGATGACACGCTGCAGTGGTTCGGGGATTCTCGAAGGCGTGTCGAAAATACGGGCGGCGGCCAGGAATGCCGCCGCCACCCGTAATTCCACATGGGCTAGCTAGGGTAGGTAATCGTAGCCGATTCGCGAAGCTCTTTGAGATACTTCGTCCGCGTCTCGGAGAGCTTTTCGTTCTTGAGTTCCTGAGCGATTGGGCCTTTGGCTTGCTCCATGGTCACGACGACAGCAGCTTTCTTATCGGTGACCCGGATGATGTGGTAACCGAAACGTGTTTCGACCACTTCACTGAGGCCGCCCTTGTCCAATTCGAAGGCTGCGGCTGCGAACGGCTCTACCATCGCGCCCTCGCGCGGGAAAGAAGCCCAGATCGCCTCCCTTGGCGCTGGATGGGCAGGAGGAGTGCTCGGCCGCGAGGGCAGCGAAATCCGCGTCAGGCTTCTTGGCACTGGCCAGGATTTCGGTGATCCTGGACTTGGCTTCGCCGCGCTGATCATCCGACGCTGTTTCGTCCACGCTGATCAGGATATGGCTGGCCTGGACTTGTTCAGGAACTGAATAGACCGTGTCCAGATCACGGTCATAGCGCGCCTTGATCTCTTCGTCGGTCACCTTGACATCGTTTGGGAAACGCTTCTCGATCAACTGTGTCTGCAGATAGAGTTCTTTGAATTGATCGTCCTGGGACCGTTCTTTGAGGAATTGATCGAGCGTCATGTCCTGTTGTTTGAGGATTTCCTCGAACTCCACCTGGGTCATGTTTTGACGAATAAAATGGTTCTTCATGCGCAATTTGAGGTCGGCAATCAGTGCATCCTCTGTTGCTGTGATGCCTTCCTTCCTGACTTCCGCATCGAGTAGAGAGTTCTCGATCATCGATTCGAGAACTTGCGATCGGACCTGGTCGCGGAGTTGCGCGGCCAGCGCCTCTGGGAGTTGCTGGCCACCCGTCTGCGTCTTGAGCACTTCGTCGATCCGCGTATTCAGCGTGGCCTGGGAGATTGTTTTACCGTTTACGGTGACCGCCGGGCTGGCGCTATCGGCCGGCGGCGATGAGGGGGCGTCCTGTGCACTGACCGCTGACAGCACGACGAGCGTAGCGGTCGCCGACAGGATCATCTTCTTCCTTGTCATCGAAATTGTCCTTCATTCAGGCCTGTTCATCTGACCGGCTACCAACCATTGACAGCCACGGCGTTTGAACGGTCGTGGCCGCGTGGCCGGGACAATTCAAAAGCGGATTGCCAGGATGGTAGTGCCCCGGGGCGGGTACTTCCAATCATACGGGTGTCACAGGGTTGTATCACGGCTCGAGGGAGACGCTATGGTATTGTGCAGGTGAAGGTTATGCGCGACACCACGTGCTATCTCCTGGGACTCCGCCGTCGTCTGTGGACTGCACAGGCTATCCGCCCCGTCTGCGGCCACTCATGGCGCCGACCTCATCGGCGTCGAGCACGCCATCGCCATTCTTGTCCAGTTCGTCAAACTGGGATTGCATGCGTTCTGGGGCTTCCTCTTTCTGCAGCTTGCCGTCCTTGTTGGCATCAAAGCGAGCCAGCATACGTTGCCCCCGCCCACCGCCGCCGGCCGCGTCCTTGTCACCACTGTCGCTTTCTTTCCGTTCGCTCGCTGCATTTGCTTCAAGCGATACGATGATTCGGACGTCGTTCCCCAGTGCACCGTTGTCGACCCCCCAACTCATTCCGAAGTCGCTGCGCTCTATGACGAAGGCCGTTTCAAAACCACACTTCAGTCCGCGACCCTTGTCTGCTGTGCCATGCCACTCCATGTCGATGGTCTGTTGTTTGGTGACGCCGTGCAACGTCAGGTCGCCAGTGACCTCGTACACCTTCGCATCCTTACGCTTGACTGCTGTGCTCTTGAAGGTCATGGTGGCGTATTGATCGGCACTGAAAAAATCACCCCCCTTGAGGTGTTGATCGAGGCCGTCGTTGCCAGTATCGACGCTGTCGATCGCCACCACGATATCGAGATTCAGGCCCGTGTCGACGTCGGCGTCGTGACTGATCGTGCCGCTGACATCGTTAAACCGGCCGTAAAACCGGCCGGCTCCAAGGTGCTGAATTCCGAATATGACTGTGGAGTGTACGGCATCGACGCTGAATGTCTGCTCTTTGGCGTGGGCACTCAGCGGTACGGAGCTGGTGGCTCCCATGGCGATCAGGCTTCCAATAACGAGTCGCGTGCGCATAGCCGGCATATCAGTCTCCTTGTAATCTGTACACGTGAGGGCGTCTTGCCCCAAGTCCCCCGTTGGGTGTATGAGTATAAGAGAGGTCGTGCCACTTTCAAATCGATGGCCATAACAGCTCAATTGCTTGCATAAACTGAGTCAGGAGGATCAGGCACCATGCACGCGACGGTTGCAATATCTCTGGCGATCCTGGCCGCTGCGCCGGCCGGTGCAACGACAGGTCAATTGTTGGTATTCAATGGGCCTGCGCGATCCGAGGTGGCTCGAGAGTTCCGATCGCAGATCGTGCCCAGACTCAAAACGCTGGCCGGCGAGTTGGATGTCGAGTTTCGGTTCATGGAACATTCGCACGGTGTTCCCGCAAGTGTGACCGTGACCCCGCTCATCATGTTTCAAAACCACCTTGGTCGCTCGGTCTACCAAGGGCGTTATCTGGACCTCGAGCGGATCCGGACCTTCGTCCGCACCGCTCAACGCGTAGCGCAGGGTGATGACGCCACGACACGTCAAGACGTTCCGGTGTGGGCCTTCGGGCGTGCGCGCATCGCCACTCCTTTGAAAATTACGCTGCTGAGCGGCGAGGTTCCGGAGGGCTTCGATCCGGCGGAGTTCGAGGGTCGCGCACGCGCAGCCATTATCAGAGGCTTCAAACGCCTCGAGGTGGCTGAGGTCGTGAGCCTGCGCCGATCCGATCGGTTGTTCTACATGGACTTCTACCCATGGCGCTCGTCCGACGGCAAGATCGCAGTTGCAGTGAGCCTGTTCTCGCAATTCAACTGCAAGGTGCCGATCTTTGAGCAGGACGGTGCTGCTGCAAGCGGCTTGTGGGTCGAGCGCGATGCCGTATTCGCCCGCGCGGCCGCTGCTCTGGAGCAGGCCATGGTCGATCAGATGGGCTCAACTGTCCATGGTGATGGATTTGATGTCGTGTCGACTGACGTCAAGATCGCGACCTGGGAGGAGTTGGGTTTGCGTTTGCCCGACGAGCCTGCAGACGCGCCGGCCGAGATGACGGGCTTGCCATTGGCTCGGGTGTGGCGTGTACTCGATGACGACCTGGAGTACTTGCCCGTGTTGCAGTTCAGATTTGCACCGCCTCTGGACAGTTATGCTGGCGAGGTGTTCAGGGTGAACGGTGGTCTGACTCTCGCGAACGGGTTCGAGACTGACACGATACGTGGGGCGTTCAACGCCGATCCGAAGTCTGTGACGATGGGCGAGCCGCTGCTCGACAAGACCCTCCAGGGGGAGGTCTTTCTGCACACGGAACAGTATCCATCATCGCGCTTTTCTATCGACACGGTTGAGGGCGACGGCCATGTTCGCTGGGGCCGGAAGGCAGCAGTCCGCATGGCCGGGCGCTTTCAACTCAAAGGGGTCACCGTGCCACTGACGATGGATGCGACTCTCGAACCAACAGTGGGCGGCGTGGGCGGTGTTCTACTCAATTTCAAGGGCCGGTTCGATCTTGACATAAGGCCGTTCGAGTTGGAAGGCCCGGATGGTCCGCAACCGGCCACGCACACCATGCGCTTTGACTTCGACCTGTTTCTCGAACCCGACGAGGACGGCGTCGCGCCGACCCCGTAGGTCGGCTCCTGCGAACTCTCTCTGGCGTGTCCTGGCGACCGCGCGGACCGTTCGTGGTCGGGCCTTGCTGCGGTTGTGATTTCGAGTTCGTGGCGGCGCCGCGTGTCTGCGCCTGCGCCCACACGCGTCAGGTTGACCCGTGGTCAGCGCGTCACCAGGTTCTTACGACTTATGTGAGCGATTGTCATTGGGAGGCAAATGGTTGTGTCGCAGGGCGGCATGTGTGCCCACCAGCGGCCCGATGCCTGATTCATCGTCCTCTCGCGATCAAGCGCCAGATGTCCTACGATCGAGGGACACGAAGCCAGGTCGATCATTGGAGGACCCAGCGTAATGAGTGTTGAGACAACCACGACCCTGCCGGCCATCAATTTGATGAAATGGATTGAAGACCATCACGCCGACTTCAAGCCACCGGTGAGCAACAAGTACCTGTACGATGGAGAGGACTTCTTCATCATGGTCATTGCCGGCCCGAACGCCCGGAACGACTTCCACATCACCAAGTCGGAAGAGTTTTTCTATCAGATCAAGGGTGACATCACGGTTCGGATCCGTGAGGACGGCCAGATCAAAGATCATGTCGTCAAGGAAGGCGAAACATTCTTCATCCCAGGTGGCGTGCCCCATTCACCGCAGCGTCCACCGGGCACTCTCGGTATGGTGGTCGAGCGCCGCCGGCCGCCTGGCGAGATGGAGCATCTGGCGTTTTACTGCGACGCGTGCGGCGATCTCGTGTGTGACCTGGAGTTTGATCTGAAGGATATCGTGACCCATTTTCGTCAGATGATGGAAGATTTCTGGGCCGACGATGAAAAAAGAACGTGCAAGTGTGGCAAGCGGGTAGAACGCCCCGACATGTAGGTCCGCAGAACGCACCTTTCGTGTTCATGATGGGTCGGCGCAGTGCCGGCCCTTTCTTTTCGAGCGCTGCGTGTGATGGCGTCGAATGAAGACGCCGGGACGCGCGTAGAGGGCACCCTTGTGTCGACAACACGCCGAGAATTCATCAAGAGTGCCGCAGCCGCGACGCTCGGCTTCCGCGGGCTGCAGTCCCTGATGGCAGCCGACCGGCATTCGCGCGTGGCCGCTGTCGGTCCGTTGCTCAAAGATCCAGCCGGGCTTCTGGATTTACCATCCGGTTTTGAATATCACATCGTTTCACGCACCGGGCAAGAAATGGACGATGGTCTGCTGGTTCCCGGTAAGCCCGACGGTATGGCGGCGTTCAACGGTCCCGACGGCAAGACCGTCATCGTGCGTAACCATGAATTGATTTACAACATGACGGCCGTCGGTCCGTTCGGTGTTGCCAACGAGCGGCTCGGCCGCGTGCACCGGTCAGCCATCTTCGACGCCGGGGGTGGTCGTGTGCCCTGCATCGGCGGAACAGTGACCTTGCTCTATGATCAGCGTCGGCGGAAGCTCGAGCGACAATACCTCAGCCTTGCAGGAACGCAGCACAACTGTGCCGGCGGGCCGACGCCATGGGGCACATGGATCAGCTGCGAGGAGAACGTTCAGCGGGCGGTCGCCCCGTTCGAACAAGACCATGGCTATCCATTCGAGGTTCCCGCCACGTGTGACGGTCGTTTGGCCACCCCGGAGCCCATCAAGGCGATGGGTCGGTTCCGGCGGGAAGCAGTCGCAGTCGATCCTCGCACGGGCATCGTGTACCAGACCGAGGACCGTGGGGATGGCCTGCTGTATCGTTATGTTCCAAACAAACCGGGGCAACTGCTCGCGGGGGGGCGGACTCAGGTCCTGGCGATTCGCGACCAGCCGCAGTGCGACACACGAAACTGGGAATGGCTCGCGCTCATGGGGTTCTGCAGGATGATCGATGTCGGGACGATTCTGGCTGTGGAATGGCTCGATATTGATCATCTCGCGGCTCCCGATGATGACCTGCGGTTGCGGGGGTGGCACGCCGGAGCCGCGCGTTTCGCACGGGGCGAGGGCATCTGGCAGGGACGTGACGGTGTGTATGTGGCGTGTACCATCGGTGGTCCCAGACAATTGGGCCAGGTCTGGCGGTACGTTCCCAGTCCAGCCGAAGGCACCGCGGCGGAACGCAGCCAACCCGGGACGCTTGAATTGTTCATCGAACCCCGTAACGCGGATCTGTTGCGCAACTGTGACAACGTCGTCGTTGCTCCGTGGGGTGACCTGGTCGTTTGCGAGGATGGTGAGGGTCTCGCGTACCGCAATCGACTGATTGGCGTCACGCCTGCCGGGCAGCTGTACGAGCTGGCCCGCAATGAGATGTCGGATGACGAGTTTGCTGGGCCGACGTTCTCTCCCGATGGTACGACATTGTTCGTCAACCTCCAGGAATCCGGCGTGACGATGGCGATCTCCGGTCCATGGCCGCGTGCTTGATCCGTGATGACATCGTGCGCGTCCAATAACATTCTCGTAGCCTGCTGCGGCGTCGGTCGTGTTGATTTGGTACCGGTATGGGGATATGGATTGTGTAAGGGAGAGCCCGGCTGCGGTCGGCACGCGATATAATGACACACTACGAGATACTTGGAGTTGCACAGGACGCCACGATTGACGAGATCAAAACGGCGTTTCGCAAGAAGGCCCTGGCGACTCATCCGGATTTGCATCGTCAGTCGGCCGATGACACGCGCCGCGCGCACGAGGGGTTCATCGATCTCTCGAATGTGTATCGCGAGCTCATCGATCCGGAGCGCCGGTCGGCGTACGATCGCAAGATCGCACCGGCGTCAGCCGTTACCATCGGTGCCTTGAAGCAAGGGGAAACGGTTGGCAAGTATCGACCTGAGCTTCATTCGTACTACCAGGAACTTGATGATATTCGCGAACAAATCTGGAATACGCCGCGCAATGAGTTCCTTCGCGAATTGCTCATGTATTCATGCGTCGTGGTGTTGTCGATCCCAATCTATGTCATGATGCTGCGACACGTCTTTGAGCTGCGGGACCAGGGCATGCCCATCTGGCGTTCGCTGGCTGGATCGATGACCGTGCCGGTCATCATGGTTTTTTCGTTGTGGCAAATCTCGATGCGGTATCAGCGGGTTCGGGCCGCTGGGGGATTGCGACGGTTCTGGAAGCGACGGAATGACCGCCGCAGCAGGCCGCGTGGGGGCGACGATGTACGGTTGGGTTATCTACCATTTATTCTCGTTGCCTTCGGGTTTCTCGATGCCGCTGTGTTGCTGTTCACGGATGAGATCAGTCACCTTAACCGCGGTCTCATGCTGGCTGTCGTTCCCGTGGCACTGCTGGCCTGGATTCTGGTGGGCGCCCGGCGTCGGCGTCGCGTTGCACACTAATGGGGGATGTACACGTGCATGATACTGAACGTATCCTCCTCGTGGATGACAGCCGACTGGTGCTCGTGGCTTTGAAGCGAGCGCTGGCAGGTCATGGGTTCGATCTGCATACGGCGGGCAGCGGCGAGGAAGCCCTGGATAGGGTGCGCGAGGTCCAACCGGCACTGGTGCTCCTGGATATCATCATGCCCGGCATCGATGGCTACGAAACGTGTCAACGCCTCAAGGCGAGCCCTGACACGTCTGCTGCATCGATCATATTCCTGTCAGGCCGTGACGACGTCGCCGACAAGGTGCGTGGCTTCGAGGTGGGGGCCGTCGATTACATCAACAAACCATTCCAGGAGGCCGAGGTTGTTGCGCGGGTCACCACGCACCTGACGGTCCATCGGCTGCGCCGCGATTTGCAGGAGAGCAATGCGGCTTTGCGTGAGCTGAATGAAGGTCTCGAACTGAAGGTCCAGGAACGCACCGAGGAGTTGCTCCGCAGCCATGAAGCGATCATTTTTGCCTTGGCCAAATTGACCGAATCACGGGACGACGACACCGGGCAGCACCTCGAACGAATCTGTTACTACACACGCATCCTGGCCAGAGAGTTGTGCAAGACCCAGGAGGAGATCGACGAGGATTGGATCCGAACCGTGACGACGACGGCCGCATTGCACGATATCGGCAAGGTCGGGACGCCTGATGCGGTCCTGCTCAAAGATGGGCCGCTCGACTCGGGCGAGCGCAAAGTCATTCAGCTTCATCCGTGCACAGGCGGCGACACCCTTCTGGCGATCAAGCAACAGTTGGGAGAAAACCCATTCTTGTCCATTGCCACGGAGATTGCCCTGTGTCATCACGAAAGATGGGATGGTAGCGGCTATCCCTATGGCCTGGCTGGCGAGGCCATCCCGCTATCAGCCCGAATCGTGGCGCTGGCCGATGTCTACGATGCGCTCACGAGTAAGCGGTCCTACAAAGACGCTTTCCCGCATGACAAGGCCCTGGCAATCATTTGCGAAGGAGACGGCAGCCACTTCGATCCCGCGGTCGTAGAAGCTTTTCGTGCCGTGGAGTCTGAGTTCCAGGCTGTTGCATCCAGGATGCACTGACGCTCACTCACTGTAAATCCTCAGCGAACGCCCGAATGGCCCTGATGACCTCGTAGCGTTTCTCGCCCGGCAGATCGTGTCCTGCATCTTTGATTTCGATGTACTCGAATTCGGGATTGGTTGCCTGCTCGTGCTCGAGGGTCGCGATCACTGACGGGGCGACGTAGTCGTCGAATTCACCGTAGAGACACAGTATGGGACACGTGATCCGCCCGAAACGCGGTTGGCCACGACGGCTCTCGAGCTCGTCGGCCATGTCCAGTGTGGCGCGCGCGGCGGCCACGCGCGCGGCGACTGAGCGATATTGCTGGCGTATTTCACGGCGATCCTCCTCCGAGATGCGGTCCTTTCGCCAATAGGAGCGTTCGAGGACCGTGATCTCGAATACGAGATCGTGAGCCAGGACGGTGGCGAATGGCAACAACATGCTGCCTTTGAGGAACAGCAACTCCTCTGCGAACTCAGGACTGTCCCAATAGGCCCAGTGGTAACACCCCGGGGCCAGCACGACTACGCCAGCGATGGGGTTGGCGTCACCGTTACGCTCGAAGTACAGTCGCGCCGCTTCCAGGGCTATGCCGCCGCCGTACGACAGGCCAACCAGGACGACACGTTGCATCGTGCCTGCCGCGATCTCGCGATCGATGATCTCGGCGACACGCTGGCCTTGCCGGGACATGCTGTATAGTCCGGCCTGGTGGTCGATTGGCTTGTCAGAGTCCCCATGACCGAGCAGATCAACGAGTACGACCTGGTGATCACGCGACAGTGCCCGACCAACGTCGCGCATGCTGTACTTGGTCTGAGCCAGTCCATGCAGGAAAATGAGCGTGAGCGGAGCGTCTGGCGCTCCGGAGCGACGGATCGCGATCGTCCGATCCGCACGACCGTCTGTTTCAACATATTCGTTCTCGCCGCGTGTGGCGACGCTCCATACTTCGCAGCGCCCAGCGGTGCATCCGCCGCAGAGTCCGGTGATCAGGATCGCCGCGATGGCGATTCGGTTGCGTCGGGCCATGGTGTCCTCGCGTGCAGCCGGACAACAAAAAGGGCGGCCCGCGCGGGCCGCCCGATGGGATCGTAAGTTGTCCAACTACTTGCGCCGGGCTGTGCCGCGGGCGTCCATGATCTTGCCCATGAGCGGGACACTGACAGACCACTGCCATTCGGCCTGATCATCGATCATCTTGCTCGTCCCGGTGGAAGTCATGCTGTGGCCGTCGCGACTGCGTTCTTTCATCTTCCAATTGAATTTGTCGGTCTTGTCGTCATAGGTCACGGTTCCGGTCCCGAACCCTCCGTAGTTTGTTGCCGAAGTGACACGATACTTCTGGGCGTGGTCATCCCACCACATCATCATTACTCCCTTTTCCATGTTGCCATCGCCCATGTCATGTTCGAACTCTTCGATGAGGACCCATTCATCCGCGGCCCAGCGTGATGTGTTACGCCCTTGCGAGGTCGTGGTCTTGTCGAACATGGTGATCTCGGCGTCACCCTCCCAGCTTCCGATCATGCTGTCGAGGCGATCCAGCTCCGCGGGGCGGGGCGGTTGCTTCATCATCTCTGCTATTTCCGCGTCCGATGGACGCATACAGCCGGTGACAGAAGCGATGCACAGTAGTACGACGGTGCTGACGCTCGTGCGGTGAAACCTCATAAGAGTCTCCTGTGAATGGTGTCGTTCGGTGATGGACGCTCAACGGACGGCACATCGTAACCCGGCTCCTACGGAATTCAAAAAAGCTGGCACCGCCGTGCGCAAACCATTGGCAATCTATCTGTTGCTCGTTGTGCCAAACACGGATTCTCCTGCGGCTCATGGCGACGGGAGACGCGTTGGTCTGTGACGCGGCCATGTGGCCGGGGCGATTCGTTGATACCGGGGTGATGGGGGTTTGCAGTGACTGAAGTCATGAACACATGGCGATTGATGGGCGTGTTGGCCGCGGGAGCGGTGGTCATGGCCATGGCCGGTTGTGCCGTTCCACAGCCGCGTGGAACCGGGCAGCTCGAACGCATCGTCGAGCCAGAAACGGGACGAGCTTATTGGCGCTACCTACCCGAAGAGTACCTTGCCGCATCGGAAGCCGAGCGCGCTACGCGATCGTGGCCATTGGTCATGACTTTTCATGGCATGGTGCCATTCGACGGGGCCCATGCACAGGCTCGCGAGTGGGAGGCCGAAGCCGATCGCTATGGTTTCATCGTCGTGGCGCCACAGGTGCGGTCGTTGGGTGTGTTGTCGCAGTTTCCGTTGCGGACGGTGCATCCCGCATTCAAGCGAGATGAAGAGGCCATGCTGGCCGTATTGGACCATGTGCAGGCGACTACGTCAGCGGACGCGCGTCACGTGCTGGCCACAAGCTTTTCTTCTGGAGGCTACGTGGCCCATTACATGCTGAATCGCCATCCGCAACGATTCAGTTGTCTAGGCGTTCGGCAATCGAATTTTTCCAAGACCGTGCTTGATGCCAGTGCGACGGCCGATTCGCGACACCATCCGGTATTGATCATCAACACGCAGAACGATTTTGCGATTTGCAAACGCGAATCCGAGCAGGCAGTGCAATGGTACGAGTCGCACGGGTACAGCAACTTGAGCTGGTACCACATCAAGAAACTGGGGCACGAGAGGACGCCTGAGCTGGCTGCCGCGTTCTTCGGCAAGCTGGCCGGCGTGGCCCCACAGGCACCGTCGATTGCCCTGGCCCGCCATCAGGTTCTGATCGGAGCGCCGCAGGGCATGACACCGTTCGGGTTGATGTTCTCGCCCGACTCGTAGGCCCATGCATGCGGCAATGACGTTTTTCACAACTAGAGTCAGAGGATGCACCAATGGTCAAGCACACAAACGAAGCAGCCGTGCGCACGACAGATTTCCACCATCAGGCTTTGAATGAATTCGATCGTTGGGCCGAGTCCTATGATCGGTCGATCTTGCAGACCCTCCTGTTCCGACCGTCCTATCGCGCGATGCTTGCGGAGGTCAGCCGGTGGCGCGCCGAATCCGGGGCACGCTGTGCCGAGGTGCTCGATGTCGGCACGGGTACGGGGACCTTCATCCAGATGCTCATCGAGAGCAACCAGGCCGGGCGTGCCGTGGGTGTCGATTTCTCCCCGAACATGTGTGCCGTGGCCCACGACAAGGCCGCTCGGCTGGGCTATGGCCATCGTGCTGAATTCGTCAATGCCGACAGTGAGAACATGCCATTTGAGGAAGCCAGCTTTGACATCGTGACGTGCGCGAACTCGTTTCATCATTATCCCAACCAGGCGGCGGCAGTGCGGGAGATGTTTCGCGTTCTACGTCCGGGGGGGCGGCTGGTTCTCGTCGATGGGTTCCGGGACGTGCTCGTTGGGCGATTGATTTTCGACGTGGGCGTTGCCGCGATCGAAAAGAACGTCCATCACGCGTCGGGCAAGCAGTTCAGGAGGTTGTTCAAAGAAGCCGGTTTCGCCGATATTCGACAATTCAAGTTCAATTTTCTGCCGCCGCTGTTGGCGACGGTCGGTGAGGTGGGGCGCTGAGGGGCGGTCATGGCAGCACGCGAACGCAGGCTTGTCAAGACATTCACCGTCCGCTGCGCGGATAACGGTGAGGAGGTGGTCGTCAGGAAGTATATTGACTACGTCATCGTGACCGGCGCGGACGGCGACACGCGCTTGGAGGGTCCGACGGAGTATCTCTCGGAGGACGGCTGCCAGATCGTAGAGGACGACGGGCGCGGCTTCGTGATCGTGACACCTGATGGTGACCGTCGCGCAACGGTCATTTGATCGTCGCAGGGCGCGGCGCGGTGGCGCTCGTGGTCGAGTTCGAGATCGGGCGCGACTGGTGGCCTATCTTGGGGACAGAAGTTATGATACGCATCCCATGAACCACACAGCTTGTTCCGACGCCCGGTTGAGCCGGTGGATGCGCTCTATGCTGACGCTCGTCGTTGCAGTAGCTCCGGCGTGTTCCAGGCCACAAACTCCACGTGACTGGTCGACCTATGACGGCCCTGGCGCAGTGCATTTTCGCCAAACAGAATACGAATTACCTGTTGCTGACGATCCGCTCGAACCGCTGAACCGTGTGTTTGACGCGTTCAATTACGTCGTGCTGGCCTGGCTCATCGACCCTTTGAGTACGGGTTGGCGTTACCTCGTGCCCCAGTCGGCGCGCACGCACCTGGTCATGGCGGCGGACAACATCGAGTATCCACGTCGTGGGCTCAATACTCTTCTCCAGGGTCAGTACGCCGAGTCGTGGGACGAGACACGCCGCTTTCTGATCAACACGACCGTCGGCGTGCTGGGGTTGTTCGATCCAGCCATGGCGTGGTGGAACATTCGGCCGACCGATACCGATACGGGGACGACGTTCAATACATGGGGTTGGAATCAGAGTACCTATCTGGTGCTGCCGCTCGGGGGCCCCAGCACGGTTCGCGACGGTATGGGGTTCATCGGCGATATCTTTCTGGATCCAGCGACCTATTTCTTTCCGGCCAGCCCGATCAAGTCGTTCATTGTCGGCAGCGAGTCGGTCGACGATGTCAAACAACACATCGAGACGAGTTTCGATGCCTATACGCCTGCGCGGCAGTTGTGGCTCACGGGTCGCGAGATCATCGACAGTACTTTCACTTACGATGACAGCCCGTCGGCGGCCGCCGAGACCCTATCGTATGCTCAGCTGGCGACGCGTGATCCGTGGTTCCCATATCAGCGGAAGACTCGCCTTGTCGACTTGGATCGAACCGGCGAACAGCTGGGTTACGAATTGTGGTTGCAGGAGGACCCGTCGCCGACTGTCTTCATCGTTCCCGGACTGGGAAGCCATCGACAATCCAGCGGCGTGATCGCTCTGGCCGAGATGGTGCATGGCGAGGGCTACAACGTGGTTGCCATCAGTAGTTCGATGAACTTCGATTTCATCAACACGGCGGCCACCGTGCCTGTTCCCGGGTTTCCACCAGCCGACGCGGCGGACGTTCACGCAGCTCTGACAGCCGTGGATCGCGACATCGAGCTGAATTACTCCGGCCACAGCACCCGCCGTATTCTGCTGGGGGCATCACTCGGTGCGTTCCATGCCCTGTTCATCGCCGCAGCCGAGGATAGCGACCCCGGGCTGGTCAGCTTTGACCGCTACGTGGCCATTAATCCGCCCGTGCGTCTCCGCCATGCCGCCGATCAGCTCGATGCGATGTACAACCGGCCGCTGGCCTATCCTGAGGCCGAGCGGAACGAGCGGGTGGCATTGACGATTCAGAAAGCCATGAAGGGTGGGTTGGGGGGAAAACGCGCTACTGAACGCCCCGTATTCAGCGCGGAGGAGGCCGAGTTTCTCATCGGTATGAGTTTTCGCCTGGCGTTGCACGATGTCATCTGGGCCAGTCAGCTGCGCCACGACATGGGCGTGATCGGTTGCGAGTTGGATCTCGATCGCCGGGCTCCGGCCACGCGTGAGATTCTAGAGTTTTCGTACATCGAGTATTTCTATGCGTTCGTTCTGCCGTACTTCCAGGCGTACGATCGTGCAGTCGATAGCGCTGATGACATGTTCTCGATGGCCGATCTGCATTCCATTGAGCAGTCCCTGCGGTCCAATGACAAGATCCGGGTGTTTACCAATAGCGATGAGATCCTGATGACCGAGCAGGACGTCGTGTGGCTGACCGACGTGCTCGGCGACACACACGTCAAGCTGCATCCGGTGGGCGGCCATCTCGGTAACCTGACCGTTGATGAGGTCCGTTCCAAGATCGTGTCCCTGATTCCTTAGCGCTCCGGAGAGACCGCATTGTGGTCCGCTGCCTGGCCCATGGCCCGTGATCACGTTCGGGCCCGAGTCCACGGCAGGGTCTCGAGGTCGAGATTGCCTCCAGACAGTATGATGCCCACGCGCCGAGCGCTGCCCTCGGGATCGAACCGCTCGTGCAGTACACTTGCGACTGCGACCGCCGCACTGGGCTCGATGATCAGTTTCGTGCGCTCCCAGAACATCCGCATCGTGGCCGCGATCGTGTCCTCATCAATTGTGATGATTGCTGCGAGATGATCCCGGAGGATCGGCCAGGTCAGGTTTCCAAGGCTCGTACGCAGACCATCTGCCATGGTTCGCGGGTCCGTCTGGGGAATCAGGCGACCGGCGGCCAATGACCGGGCCGCGTCATCTGCGCCCGCCGGTTCGGCGCCGATGAGCCGGACACGCGGCGCGATTCCACGAACGGCCAGGCAGGTACCCGCCATCAGCCCGCCACCTCCGATCGGGGCGACGACGACATCGAGTTCGGGAACCTCCTCGAGTAATTCAAGCGCTGCCGTGCCCTGGCCGGCGATGATATGTGGATGGTCGTAGGGCGGAATCATCGTTGCACCCGTATCGCGGATGACGGCCTCGGCCCCTGTCTCGCGGGCTTCGAGCGTGGAGGCGCACGCATAGATCCGGGCCCCGTAGTCCCGGGTGGCCTGACGCTTGATCGTCGTCGAATCCTCGGGCATGACCACGTGCGCAGAAACGCCGCGCAGGGCGGCCGCCAGTGCAACGGCCTGCGCGTGGTTGCCGGAGCTGTGCGTCACCACTCCGCGCGCGGCCGCGTTGGCATCGAGGCTGAACACCGCATTACACGCCCCTCGAAATTTGAATGCCCCGACCTTCTGGAGATTTTCGCACTTGAAGAACAATTGTCGGTCGGCACGGGTATCCAGTGCCCGGCACGTGATCACCGGGGTGCGGTGGGCGTGCGGCGCGATACGCGTGGCCGCTTCGCGGATAGCGTCGAGATCAGTGGCGTGATTCATCATCAGGTTCTGATGTAAGATAGCGTGCTGCTTCGACAGGGCCAAGGGCCGTTCTCGAAGACCGTGACGATGCACCCATGACACCTGCGCTCAACATTCTCAAGAAGGCGCGCATCGAGCATGTCGTGCACGAGTACACCCACGATCCGAACACCGCATCGTACGGTCTCGAGGCCGCTGCAGCCCTGGGGGTCGAACCGCGGGTGGTGTTCAAGACTCTGCTGGCGATCACCGAGCCCGGAGGGCTGGTCGTCTGCGGCGACCTGGTGACGATCAGCGTACGCAACCGCACCAGGCCGCCGTGTTCGTGTCAAGCGTTGAGACCGTTCTAGGACTTCATCGATCGTAGTGGTCGCCGTGCATGGGCCGACTGCTGCGACATACCATCTCTGGACATCGTGTCCGCAGAGCACGCCATGAGAGCTCGAGCCGTCGAGGTTTCGCGCCGCGAGCAACAAGTGGCGCCGTGCGGGTCTGACATCGAGAACGTCCAGCCACACGAACGATGGGTCGAACCCCACGGTGTAGTACGAACCGTCGCCATCCTCGAGGACGTCGACGACCACACCGCGGTAACGTGAGCGCACGACCGTGTGCGTTCCGTGCCACGGCGTGACCGCCAGGCGCGCGCCAATGCGGTCGAAACTGGTTTTGAGGGTGGTAGTCATCATGGCACCCAAACAGCAGGCGCACAATCGGCCCGCAGGCATAGCCGTTGCAGGTCGAGCGCGCAAACCGCGCAGACCACACCGGAACACGCTGAACATCTGACTCAGGTCATACCCGGCCGGTCGGCCGGTCGAGAAACTGAAGAATTCAGTGTCCGAAGGCGGACTGGGGCAGGGTTTCGTAAGCAGGTCGCGTTGTATGAATCAACATGCATCACTCCAATACAAACCTCGGCTTCGCACCAAGGCCTCGCAAGTATGCCACGACTTTTGAGCGATGCAAGATCAAAACAAAAAAATCGCCTCCTCAGCAGAATCTGTGGTCGAGTTCTGGGTGGGGAGGTGTCCAAGTGCGTGATAAATGGCCACGAACGTGGCGCACAGCAGGGCAGCGCCGGAAATCAGGCGGGCGCAGCAACCGGTTTTCGCTGGCCGCACGGGCCATATTCTCGGTCTAGCGCCGAGGCTGTGACAGCCGTCGGGTAGGGGCCTATACTGGTACGTGCCCCGCCAGGCCTTGCGGACGACTGTCTTCATGAACGAACTTCATCCTACTCGCACGGCACGCGCACACCGCCCTGGGTTCACCCTGGTCGAACTGCTCGTGGTCATTGCCATCATCGGCGTGCTCGTCGGGATTCTGGTGCCGTCGCTGTCCGCTGTGCGCCAACAGGCCCGGGGAACTGCATGTTCCGCCAACCTGCACGGCTTGGGGCAGGGGATCTACATCTACGCAGGGCAGAATAATGACCAGATGGTGCCCGGCCGTTTGCCGAAGATCGACGACTGCAATGCCTATGGCGTCGTCGGCGGACGTGATAAGTATCGTCCGACTTTCCTGGCGGTCCTCGGTGAGGCCGTCGGGCTGCCGGCTTTCGCGGATCCGCAGGCATGCAAGACCACGCGGGATCGCTTCGGCGAGGACGGCGATCGACAGAATTATTCAAATCGCATGTTCATCTGTCCGGAGGTCGCGGACTGGGCTGACGAGCGGAACGGAAGCTACGGCTGGAACTATCAATTCCTGGGAAACGCGCGGCTGAACGAGCAGGGGCGGTACAAGAATTGGGCCGTGCGTACATCCGAAATCCAGTTCCCGGCGAACACCGTGGCGATCGGTGATTCGATGGGGACGGCGGCCTCATGGCCCACAATCGCGCGGGCGGACTACGACGACAACGCCCGCGATCCCGAGCGTCTGGGGAACGAGGGGTTCAACCTCGATCCTCCGAGGGTTGACCCACTGAATGGTGAGATGGCCGAGTTCGATGACGCACATCAGGCACGTACGGCCGTTCATCCGCGGCACGACGGACGCGGGGCGATCCTGTGGCTGGATGGGCGCTGTGACCTGCAGACGCTCGAGGGGCTCGGCTACGACATCAGGGCCGATGGCGTCGTGACGTTGGAGGGCCGCAACAACATGTGGAGCGGACGCAGTCAGGACGTGGCGTGGACCGCCACGCCCTGAGCGCGTCGCGGCTTCATTCGGCCATTGTATTCAGCGTAAAGTCGACATCCGAGGTCGTCGAGCCTGCGCTGACACTGGCGTCCGCCTGGGCATCCTCGAAGCCCATGGCCGAAACCTCGACGGTGTACGTTCCCGCCGCCAGGCCTCCAACCAGATAGGTCCCGTCTGCTGCAGTCGCCGTTGAGGTGATGTCTTCGCCATCGCGATAGACCGTGACCGCGGCGTCCACGACCGGCTCACCGTCACCATCGGTGACCGTCCCGGCGATCGAGCCTGCATCGACGATATCGATCAGCTTCATGGCGACGGACGGTTTGAACTTGAATTCCCGGATCGTACTCGGATCCTCGATGCGGCCGCCTGGCACTGGCAGAAATGCCCGGCTGACGTCCACATCCAGTAACAGCGTTGTCTCCTCATCGGAATCGACAGTGAATGTGAAGTGCAGCTTGATGCCCGTTTGGGAGCCGCTCGGCACCGTCAGCACGAACTCGGTCATGTCCTCGTCATCGAGTATGACCTGGCCCCGGGTGACGATGAGCCTCATCTGGGTGTAGGTTCCGGCGGGGATGGTCGCGTCGGCCAGGAGGTCGGTCCGGCCGTTCTGCAGGTCCAGCAGGTTGAACTGCTTTTCGCCTTCGAAAATGACGATCCACGGGCTACCCGCGCCAGCGCCGTCACCAGCGCTATCGCTATCGCTATCGCTGTCACTGTCGTCGTCGCACCCGTCGTCGTCGAACTCACAGAATCCCTCGATGCACAGGTCTGCGGTGCAGTCGATGTCGTCGGTGCAGTCGTCCGCGGTCGTACAGGTCATGATACAATCGCCGTCGAGGCACGCCTGCCCCTCGGGGCACGTCACGGCGTCGTGCGTACACATGCCATCCGAGCAACCATCCACGGTGCACGCGTCGTTGTCAGCGCAATCCATGTCCTCGTTCACGCACAGTTCAGCCATACAGCTATCGGTCGTGCAGGCATCGCCGTCATCGCAGGTCGAGGCATCAGCGCAGGTCGCGGCACAGGTGCCCAAGGCATTGCAGCCCTGGCCGTCCGGGCACTCCACGGGCGTGTTGGCGCACTCTCCGGTCGCAGCCGTGCACACGTCCTCCGTACAGGGGTCGTCGTCGCCACAGTCCTTGGGCTCGTGGAGGCACACTCCATTACTGCATGCGTCGTCGGTACAGGGGTCGTCGTCGGCACAATCTGCCGTAGACGTGCACTGTGGAGCAGCGCCATCCCGCCGGACTTCGACGCGCGTCACGGTGATGTTCGCTTCCTTGATGAACTCGAAGGGGAAGGGCTTGTCGGTGACCAGGACTTTCAGAGTGCCAGTGCCCTGGCTGTTGCGTGAACATGCTGGTGCGAGAAAACTCAACCCGGCAACAACCGTGACGCCCAGCAGTGCATAGTGACGAGTGTTCATTTTTGAGGCGCTCCTCGAAACAAAAATAGGCGGCGTAGCACATACCATAGTATTTCGGTACGCCAATATCCGAACTTGCAGCAGTTCATGCGCTTATAGGTCCCACGCTGCGCCCGTGGATATTATGGTGGGTAACGGGATTGGTCCCATGTGGAGGTGTAAGACTATGAACCGGACACGGCAATATCGTCGCAGAGCAAATGTCATGGCCGTCACGGCCGCATCCATGATCGGCCTGCTGGGCTTCAGTGCCCTGGCCATCGACGTCGGACAGATGTGTATGGTCAAGGGCGAGCTGCAGCGCAGTGCCGATGCCGCCGCTCTGGCGGGCGCGGGTGCGATCATTTCGGACAACCTGCTGAAAGAGAATTACGATCCGATGCCGGATGTAACGACCGAGGTGCAGCGCTATGCACTCAGCAATCCGACTGGCGGTGTCGAGACGTCCATTCCGACGAGCGGTATCCTTGCCGGGCACCTCGTCGAACCGCTGAATTCCGCTGAGGCCATTGACCCGCAGGGCAGCCCGATCAACGCCGTGCGGACCACGGTGCTGCGGAATGAATCGACCAACGGTGGTGTCCAGACGTTCTTCGCCCGCATTTTCGGGTTCGAGACCGTCGAACTGCAGGCCTCGGCCACGGCAATCATCGATGATCGGTTCGCCGGTTTTCAAAACCCGCAGTCGCTCCCCGGGCCGTTGCTGCCCTTTACTATTTCAAAGAATTACTACGAAGAGCAGCGGGCCAACGGCGTGGACGACTGGACGTGGGACGGCTTTACTCAGCAACCCGTCAATACGCCGGATGACATCGGTGAGATCTGGATCTACCCGGAGGACAACAATTCCAATGGTGGCGGCAACGGTAACGGCAACGGCAACGGCGGTGGTGGCGGCAGCGGGAGCGGTGGCGGCAACTTCGGCACGCTCAATATCGGGCTCAATCAGCAGGGCACGCAGCCGCTGGGTGACCAGATTGCATACGGCGTCGATGACCAGGATCTGATCAACGAAATCGGAACCGACACGATCATGTTTTACGACGAGTTCGGCCAGCCGGTCAGCTATGACATGACGGGCAACCCCGGGTTGTCGGGTGGTCTCAGCGCCTACGTCGAATTGCGTATTGGCGACGTCGTGTCGTTCTTCATTCACGACGGTGTGGTCGATGATGGGTCCAATGCCGTGTTCAACATCATCGACATGCGCTTCGGGCGGGTCATGGAGATCGACCTCACCGGCAACCAGAACAACAAGCGACTGGTCATCCAGCCCGTGGTGTACAACGGTCCGGGCATCATCATGGACCCCAATGCCCAGAGTTCCGGTGGGACGATCTTCGCCCTGCAACTGGTCCGCTGACGGCGACCGATAACACACCCATGCTCAATCACGATCCCATAAGCGCCGTGGTCCCCGGGCCACGGCGCTTGTCCTTGCTTCCCATCGGCTTCGAATCGTACGGTTGGTGCAGTTCCTGACAATTTCGGAGGGCGGGACATGCAGCGATCGAACAATAAGCGACGGGGCAACGTGGTCGTCATGACCACCGTGGCGATGACGACGATTCTCGGTTTCAGCGCTCTGGCCATCGATGTTGGCAACCTGTGCATGACCAAGAGTGAACTCCAGCGAACGGCCGATGCCGCGGCCCTGGCTGGGGCAGCCGGCTTGATTTCGGATAATCTGTTGAAGGCCAACTACGATCCGCGGCCGGATGCCAGTGTCCAGATCGACACGTATGCGCTGATGAACCGGTCAGGCGGCAACGGCATGATCGTCAGTTCGAATGACATCGTCATCGGGCACCTGGATGATCCGCTTGATTCGACGGAGTCACTGGATCTGGCTATGTCGACCTACAATGCGGTCGAGGTCACCGTACGCCGTGATGCGCAGCACAACGGTGCCGTCGACACGTTCTTCGCCAGCATTCTCGGTATCGGTTCCGTGGACCTGGAGGCCAAGGCGACCGCGATCATCGACGATCGTTTTGCCGGGTTCGCCAATCCAAACATGTTTCCCGGACCGTTCGTGCCCTTTGCAATTTCGGAGACCTACTACAACACGCAGCTGGCCGGCAATGTCGACAACTGGTCATGGAACGCCGGGACCGGGACACCGGAGAACGTGTCCGATGGCATCGTTGAAGTGTGGATCTATCCCGAGGACAACAACAGCAACGGCAACGGCAATGGCAATGGTGGGAATGGCGGTAACAGCGGTGGTGGCGGTAACTTCGGCAGCCTGAACATCGGGATCAACAATCAGGGTACGTCCCAGTTGGGTGACCAGATCGAAAACGGCGTGACCGATGCCCAGTTGATCGACGAGATTGGCACGGACACAATCATGTTCTTCGACAGTAACGGCGGGTCGTTGACCTACTCGATCAGTGGAAATCCCGGGATTTCCGGCGGCATGACGCCTTACGTCGAGGCCCGCATCGGCGACGTCATCGGTTTTCTGATTCACGATGGCGTGACCGACAACGGTTCAAATGCCGACTTCAACATCATCGGCATGCGCTTCGGCCGCCTGATGGAAATCGACCTTACCGGCAACCCGAGCGACAAACGCATCGTCATCCAGCCGGTGGTGTACAATGGCCCGGGGATCATCACGGATCCCGCCGCAGCCAGTTCCGGCGGTATGGCCTATGGGTTGCAGCTCGCACGTTAACACCCTCTTGTCCTAGTCCGACAAGATCAGGGGCGGGGCCACGCGGTCTCGCCCCTTTCCTATGCACGGTTGCCTTGTTATTTCATGCACTGGCTTCGTAACAGCACAGAGCCGACGCACTCCAGTGAAGTGCGCCGGCCCTGTTGAACAGAGCATTCGTCAAGATCAGCGGATCAGTTTGACTCGCGAGACCAGGCCGCCCGTACTCGGTGCATCATCGTCAAAGACGATGCCCGGTCCGTTGTACACGGTGGGCTGAATCACGATGCGCTTATCGTTGGGGTTGCCATTGAGGGTGACCTCCATCAGGATGCCGTAGCGGATATCCACGATGTTGTACGTCCCATTCGAACCGCTGGCGACGATGTCATCGTGCACGAAGAAGGCGACGACATCGCCGACGCGGCTCTCGATCGATTCCGAGATTCCCGCCGAAATGCCCGGATTTCCGCCAATGGGGTAGCTTTGGGCATCACCGTTGTCGTCCGTGAATGTCAGGACGTCGGTGCCCAACTCGTTCATCAGGTCCTCATCGGACACACCGGCTTCGATCTGCGCGCCCAGGGCGCTGGAGCCCAGGCCGACATCGCCGATTGCGAGCGTTCCGAAATTACCACCGCCCTCGTCTTCGATACCGTCGGTCGACTTGGCCTTCTTCGGGTAGATCCAGACTTCGCTGATGGAATCGGCGCCCAGCGCCGGGCCACGCGGCAGATCGCTCCAATGCCAGTCATCCGGGCCACTGAGGAGCTGTTCTTCATAGTAGTCCACGTGTACCGTAAACGGCAGCAACGGGCTTGTCCCCTCGGGGGGCGAGAATCCGGCGTAATTGTCCTCGCGGTAGGCCATTGCCGAGACCTGCAAGTCCATTGTATCGAGGCCAAAGAGACGCCCCAGAATGGTGGGCATTTCGCCGTTGCATTGCTCCGAACGCCGAAGTGTCACCTCGACCGCGTTGACGCTGCCACTCGGGTCGATGGACTGGGTCATGTCATCGGGGTTGGAGATGTGACCGATGATCAGATCGCCGCTGCAAATCTCCAGTGGCTTGCCCCGGTCGTTGTGCGTCGTATACGTGGAGGCCATGGCTTGTACACGTGCCGTAATCTCCGCCGAGTTGTGGATGTCGTTGAGAACGTCGGCTTCGGGATCGTAGTGATCTTTCAGGTCATCGTCGTTGAGCATGACTGCCACGCCGGCCAGTGCCGCGGCGTCTGCCGCCTTCTGCATGTTTGTCTTGAGCGCACAGGCGTGACCGATGTCGATGGTCAGTCCTGCAAACCCGAGAATGACGAGCAGCATCACCATGGTCAGTACGATGATCGTTCCTCTGCGGCGTGTCGGTGTCTTCATGGGTCCCCCCTTACGATGTGCAGATGGTTCAGTGCAAGATTATTAGAGAGGGCAGCTCGAGAAATCAAAGAAACTGGCTGGACTAGCCTGGCAGACAAGTCTTATGGGACATGTCCCGCAAAGCTTATGTTTGGGGGAGGAGGCAGCGCATGAAGAAGGGGCGAGCCGCAGCGGCCTCGCCCCTTTCGAGATTCAAAACAACCGATTGATGCTACTTACATCGGCCGTTGCCTTTGCAGAGTCCCGAACAACAGTCCGCACCACTGGTGCAGGGGTCATTGCGCTCTCCACAGGGGCCACCGCAATCGTTGTCGTTGGTGTCATTGCACCCACTGGGGCAGCACCCGTCGTTGTCCTGGCACGCCGGCGGTGTGTTGACGCAGCCCGAACCGGAGTTACAGCTATCCGTCGTGCACGCGTCACTGTCATCGCAGTCGACCGGGTCGTGCGAACAGGTTCCACCGCTGCAGCTGTCAGTGGTGCAGGCATCGCCGTCATCGCAATCGATTGGCGTATTCGAGCACAAGCCGCCGGTGCAGGCGTCGATCGTGCAGGCGTTGCCGTCGTCGCAATCCCCGGCGCTTTGGCAGGCACAATCCGCCGGACAGTTGGTGCCGTCTTCACCGGTCTCGCACGTGCCGTCACCGCAGCACGTGGGACTGCCGCCACCGCCGCACGACCACCCTGATTCAGAACACCGTGCATCGCCACATCCGGGGAGGTCGCCATCGCAGCAATATCGGCTGTTGGGGCTACCATTTTGTTTGCTGCGGCAGTCCGCCGCGCAATTCTGGCAGTCCTCGCCCGGTTCGCACACACCGTTGTTGCACGCGCTGCCGCCTCCACCATTTGGCGTGTGGTCACACGATTGTGATCCCTCGTTGCACGAATCGTCGGTGCAGTCGACCCCGTCATCACAGTCGATCGGTGTGCCCGCCTGGCATGAACCGGCACTGCATGTCTCACTGCCGTTGCACCACAACCCATCGTCGCAATCGCCGTTGCTGCTGCACGGTGTGACCAGGGCGAGCGTGTTGACGACGTCGATGCGGCCGTAACCGTAGCCACGATCGAATCCCGGACTGCCCAGATCGGTGGCTCCGTCACGGATGAGTTGACGCACTTCCGCCGGGCTCAGAGACCCGTCTGCGTCCAGGATCAGGGCGGCGAGACCCGCAACGGCCGGCGAGGCCATGCTCGTCCCGGATTGGCCGACGATCGATGAGCCACCGGTGCTGTTACTGGCCGACCAGATGTTCAGGCCCGGGGCGCTGACGTCGAGCAGGTCGCTCTCGTTGCTGAAGCAGCCGACTTCGTCCTCTTGCGGTCCGAAATCGGTGCAGATCCCCCAGTTCCAGTTCGTCGTGCTGTCTTCGCAGGTCGGATAGTCGGCCTTCCACGTGGCACCGACTGCGATGACGTTCGCGCCACAGGCAGGCGAGGACAGTGAGTTGGAGTAATTCTCGTTACCGGATGCAGCGACGACGACCACGCCGCTCGCGACCGCATTGTTGGCTGCAACGGCCCAGCTGTGCGTACAGTTTCCACTGAACTGTCCCACGCCGATACTCAAGTTGATGACATCGGCACGTCCGCCGGAGCCGGACTGATCGGCGCAGTAGTTGATGCCGGCGATGATGTCACTGTCGAATCCGCCGCCCCCGCTATTGAGGATCTTGGCTCCGATCAGCGTTGCATTCGGGGCCACGCCCTGGAATGGCTGATCACCTGCGCCGCAGCCGAAGTCCACGGACAGTCCGGTACCTCCGACCGCAATACCCGAAACGTGCGACCCGTGGCCGTTATCGTCCTCGGGATTGTTGTCATTGTTGTAGAAGTCACGCCCTGCGGCGGTGTCGATGCGGCTGGCATACATGACGTGGTCCGAGTCGATACCCGTATCGCACACGCAGACACGGACGCCGGTGCCGTCAGCGGACAGTCCTGCCCCGCTGATCTGACTTTGCAGGCCATGAATCAGCGCCGTGCTGTCGTGCAACGACAGGAGATTGGGGTGGTACTCGTCGATTTCGACTTTCATCACGCCCGGCAGGTTCTCGAGGCTCTTGATTGCTGATTCGGGAATATCACGAAGGTTCAAGACATTGGGCAGGACATCGTATTCGTGCTTGACGATGCCGCCTTTCTGCTGCGCAAGTGCTTTGACACTGCTGCGCTGAGGCGCATGACGTTCGAGTGTGGGCTCCATGTAGACCAGGACGCTGGTGCGACCGGGAGCGAGCGCCCGCGGGTCGTTGGGACCGAGGTTGTAGGGTGTCGGTGCTCCCACCACGACGCCGGGCGTCAGCGGCTCGAGTGACTGGTAGTAATCTTTCTGGGCCGTCAAACGTCCATCGCGGCGCGCATCTTGAGCGAAGACACTTGCTGCGACGATGCTTCCTGCAACGATTGTCGATGCCCACTTGATGTTCAGGTGCATAGATCCCATGCAATACTCCTCCAGAAGAGATGAGTGACTTCGAGCCACGAAACAACAGGGGCGCACCCGCACGGGGGATTAGGGAAGTGATGTGAACGCTGTCTGTGCCCGATTCGATGCGACCTTCAGCATGATACACCGGGCATGCTTGTAGATACAAGAGTACGATATTCAGTGTCGCTTTATCCGCTGGGCCCATTGTTCGCCTGTTGGCCGCGAACAGCCCCCTATGCCTAGCCGCCGACGTGAAGCGCCATGATGCGCTTGTTGTCGCGAACGTACAGGGTGTTGCCAATGAGCGTGGGCGGTGTCCACGCCGTGTCGTCGAACAGCTGTGTGGTGGCCAGCACTTCGGCGCCTGTCGGGGTCGCGTGGACCAGCGCGAGCTTACCATCGTCATCGAGGGCGATCAGCTTATCGCCAGCGCGGACCATCTTGGATTTGGAGAAGCCGCGCTGGCGCCATGCAATCTGGCCTGTGAGCGCCTCGATTGCTACCAGCGGAGTCGTGGTGTCGCCGATGGTGGCATAGATGTGATCGCCCGACCATACTGCGTTCCAGTGGAACAGTCTGATCTTGTTGGACCTCCACAGCTCCTTGACGTGCGTCGTACCGTCAACGCGCGACAGCTGCAACATGCGCGTTCCACCATCCAGCTGTGTCGTGGCCCATAGCAAATTGCCCTTCACGAACAGTGGGTCCGAGCAGTTGTTCTTGTAACGATTCTCGCAGGGGGCGCGCCATTCGAGACGGCCGGTCTGTGCGTCGATCCCCATGATCTCAGATGAGCCGAAGAATGCGATCTGGTCCTGGCCATCGACGTTGATGACGATGGGCGACGCGTAGCTGATGTCGAGTGGGTCGCTCTTCCATGCCACGCGACCGTCGAGATTGAACGCAATGACACCGTTGTCTCCGCCCACCAGCGTGATGATATGGTTGCCGTAGCGTAGCGGGCTGGCCGAGTATCCAAACTTCTGCTGCTTGCCGCCAAATTCTGCAACCAGATCGTGGGCCCACAGATGTTTTCCAGTAGCGGCATCGAGGCAGTGCATCTTGCCGGTGAAGCCGACGGTGACGACCCGGCCGCCAGTGACCAGGGGGGTGGCGTTGGGGCCGAGACCGAAGTCTTTGACCTGATCGTCGAACGGCGGAGCCGCGTAGCGGTGCTCGAATAGCGTACGCCCGTCGGTGGGGCTGAGGGCTGTGATGATCTCGTCATCTCCATCGCGATACATGGTGAACAGACGTGTGCCGTCGGACACGATGGCGGAGTAGCCCGGCTTGATGTCACGTTCCCAGATTCTGCGTGGACCATCCGCAGGCCAGGTCTCGGTGAGATTGGAACTGGCGAGGTTGAAGTTGCGGGCAGGACCACCCCACTGGTTCCATCCGGTTGCCGGGTCGATGGCAGCGCCTGGCGCACAGCCGCAGACGATGAAGATCATCGCGGCGGCACACGGAAACAAAATACGGGTACCGGGGTACACTCTTGCATGGGTCATCAGGCGCCTCCAGGTATTCTCGATTCGAGCTGAATGGGCAATGGTCGCGTAGAACGCAGGCGGTATTCTGGCATCCTCGGCGATGATGGCAAGCCCGCAGGGGCAGGAAATGTACCCATTGGGGAATTCCCACTTCCAGCCCATTGCCCACCTGATCGCGTGGTGCGGCGCGCACGCGGATGACGTTAGGATGTTGATTCGCAATAAGTTCGGAGATATTGGTGCTGTGGTTCAACCAGGTGGTATGGCTCGTGCCGATGAAACATCACGCGGACCGGGGTGGTCCGTGGGGTGACGCGCGATCCGCATGGTCCGCAGGCGGCCGTGACGCTTGTCGCTCTGCTTGCTGCTGTCTATGATGAGCCAGCCAGTGGGGCATCCTCACATGTCGATTGGAGAATGTTGATGAGAATGAGAATAGTGTCGACCGGTGTGATCGCGGCCATGGTAGTGATCGGAGGCTGCTCGCGGACGCCGGCCGAGATCGACGCGCGGTTCGAGGCCAGCGAGAACCCCGATATCTTTGGAACGCTGATCGACGATCGCGGCAATTTTGAGTTCAACCGCAACCCTGAAACAGGCAACATTCAGCAGGTCGTTGCTGACGACGGGACGATCACGCCGCCTACCGATGGTCAGGACTTCTCCATAGCTCGCGATGACGGCAGCAGCATTCAGCTCGAGCCCTCCGGCGCGGATGATGTCCTCGTCGTCGTGCGGGGCGACGCTGTCTTCGACAATGTCGATATCGTGGTCGACCGTGATGCCGTAGGGGATCTGGGTGGCGTGATCCGTGAGAACTCCGGTGTCGCCCTGGCCAGCTGCGAGGACAACCAGGACTTCGTTGACGGTGCCTGCGACCTGACTGCCTCACTGGATGTGGCCGCCATCGCGCAATCCATTGCAGACGACATCGTTGCCCGGGGCGAGGTTGATCCGGCTCCGACCGGTGCGATGGTCAAGGGTTTGCTCGATCGCCACCTCATCGTACTCGTGAACTGCTGCCTGGCGTGGGATGAGTATCGCGACGGCGGCGGAGATGCCTGCAGCGAATAGTCGGTGAGACTTCCGATACAGATTCACGATGGGGCTCTCCTTGATGCAGGAGGGCCCCTTTCTTGCGCTCAGTTGTTCGAAATCAGTCGCGAAATTCTGCCATGAGCTTTTCGAACTGTTCCAGGCGCAGCGCCTGGGGCCCATCGCTCAGGGCCTTCTCCGGATCAGGGTGCATCTCGATCATGATGCCATGGGCACCAATGGCCCGGGCAGCGCGACACAAAGGTGGTACGAGGTCTCGCTCACCTGCGGCATGCGAGGGATCGACGATGATCGGCAGGTGTGTGCGGTTGCGCAGTATCGGTACCGCACTCAGATCGAGTGTGTTGCGCGTGGCTGTTTCAAACGTGCGAATCCCCCGCTCGCACAGAATCACCTGCTGGTTGCCCTGGGCGAGGATGTACTCGGCGGCTTGCAGCAATTCTTCTACTGACGACATCAGCCCACGTTTGAGCATGACCGGGCGCTGTGTGGTCCCGACCTCCTTGAGCAAACTGAAGTTTTGCATGTTGCGGGCGCCGATCTGCAGGACGTGCGCGCGCTTGGCGACTTCTTGCACGTCCTGTGGCGACAGCACTTCGGTGATGATCGGCAGGCCATGGCGTTCGCCGGCTTCGACGAGGAGATCGAGCCCTTCGAAACCCAACCCCTGGAAGCTGTAGGGCGAACTGCGGGGCTTGAAGCAGCCGCCACGAAGAATGGCGCCGCCGTGCTGGCGTACTTCGCGGGCGCAGGTCATGATCTGTTCACGGGACTCCACTGAACAGGGGCCGGCGATGACGGTGAATTGGTCGCCGCCGATGCGCGCCGCACCGACCGCAATGATCGTGTCGTCGCTCTTGTGTTGACGGCTGACCAGCTTGTACCCCTTCGGCGCGGGCGTCGTGGCCGAGGGCGTGGGTGATTGCGCTACCTTGTCCTTCGGGGAGTCGGCCGAGGATGTGATCTGGGCGATAGGCGCGATGTCCGTCGTCGGGTAGCAGCCCAGAATCTTGACGAAGCGGGTGACGCGGGCCAGCTGCTCCACAGCGGTCTTGAATGCATCATCCGACAGGTTGCCCGCGCAATCGACGTAAAACATCTCCTCCCAGGGATTGTCGTGCATGGGGCGCGATTCGAGCTTGGTCATGTTGAGGTCGTTGTCCTTGAAGATCATCAGCGCCTCGACCAATGCCCCCGGTGTTTGGGCCGTGGCCATGACCAGCGACGTTTTGCATGGGACCCGCGTCGTGACTGTCTGTGCCTGTCGCGCTGCCACGATGAACCGCGTGAAGTTCTCCGATGTGTTGGTGATGTCACGCTTCAAAATGGTGAGGCCATACGTCTCGGCGGCCGTTTCGCTGGCAATGGCGGCCTGCCGTGGATCGTCGTCCTCCTTGACCCGGCGGGCCGCGCTGGCCGTGTCGCTGAACGATTCGATCCGGCACGGCAGTGACCTGAGGAACTCGCCGCATTGCTGCAAGGCTTGTGGATGGGACACGATCGTATGCAGTTCGGCCAGTGAAGTCGCGGCGGTGGCCATCAGGCAATGGTTGATGGCCAGTTTCTCTTCACCGACGATCGATAGCCGTGTATGCAGCAGCAGGTCGTAGACCTCATTGATACTACCCGAAGTCGTGTTCTCGATCGGAACGACGGCGTAGTCGGCCTTGCCATCCTCAACACTGCGAAACGCATCGGCGAAAGAGGTACACTCGAGAATCGCCAGGCGTTCACTGTACTTGGAAAAAAACGCCTGCGCGGCCCCGTAGCTGTAGGCTCCGCGAATACCCTGTACCGCAACGCGGATGACCTCCGGGTGATCCCCGTGGGCCGCGCGGGCGTGCAGGTGTTCCTGCTGCAGGCGAATGGAGTCATCGATAATGCGTTCGAACACCGTCGAGACGAAATGGGCATCGAGGCCGCTGGTCTTACCTTCAGCAATCAACCGATTGAGGATGAGATTCTCGCGGTGCGGGTCGCGTACCGGCACGTTGCCGATGTCCTTGAGGTCGATGATCGATTTGGCGAGTCGTCGGCGGTGGGCCAACAGGGCCAGGAGTTGACGGTCAACGACATCGATGTCCTCACGGACCTCACCGACTTTGTCCGGCGTCGATTCAGGAGTGGCCGAATCCGCAGGTTCAACACGATCGCTCATGGTTATGCTCGCATGTCTGGATATCTGGAAAGGTTATTGCATTCTAGGGGCTTCCCTGGGTTTTGTCTCAGGGCCGCATGCCCATAATGGTCGCGGCGATGTCATGAAAGAATTCATTAGTGAGAACATCACGCCTCTCGGTGCCCGCGACGCGGGCGCCATGTCCCGGGGGGAGCCGGGGTTACCCGTGGCTTTTGCCTGGCGCGATGCCCGTTACGAGGTTCTGGATTGCCTGGCGGCCTGGAAGGTCAGCTCTCGCGAGAGGGGCGTCGGCGAGCTCTATCTCAGACGGCATTACTATCGTTTGCGAATGTCCGACCATCATGAGTGGACCGTGTACTTCCTTCGACAGGCGCAGTCCGGTGCACCGGCGATCGCCCGATGGTTTCTGTACACGATCAACGGCTGAGGGCCCTCACTGTCGCGCATGAAGAAGGGCGGGCCACCGGGGCCCGCCCTCAAACAAACATTCGTACCTGGGCGCTCTAGTCGACGATTCTTGTCTCGATGGTGCCGTACGGGATATAGGTCACGCCGGTGTGCAACTCCATCTCACCTGTAGCGATGGCAGTGCCTTCGACGGTGACGAGTTTGGCCTCACCGGGCGCCATGTGCTTGACGCGGTAAGTCCACACCTTGAGGTCTTCCTCGGACATGCTCCACGGCTCATCGAACTGCAGCATCTCGGTTTCGACATGGATCAGCTTGATCAGGCCAAGGTGGTAAGGGCCGGTGTTGGTCAGCGTGATCGTCCACTTGTAGCGTTCACCCTTCTTGACCTGCTCGGGGCCGTCCATCTCCATCTTCAGGAGCGACGTGCCGGGCAGGATGAGCCGCTCGGGGGATCGGCCCTGCGGGATGCACCCGGAAAGAAGAACGATCGTCGGGATGGCGGCCATGAAAACCGCTGCGGCTTTGCGCATTGTCATGAATGGAACTCCTTGGTTCGGATTCGGGCTCGAAGGCGGCTGTCACCTGTTACACACGTAGGCGAATAGGGTAGCCGGAACGGCATCGAGGTCAAGTCGGGCAACCCAAAAATGAAACAGGCCACTGCACTCGACTGTCAATCCCGAAAGCCTTGGGGTGCAATAATTTCAAATAGAGGAAAACTGCGGCGTGGTCGAGGCTGTCTGATGCCAGGCACCTCGGCCCTCTGCTCCCGTGGATGTGCGCACAAAAAAAAGGCGAGCCGCATCGAGCGACTCGCCTTTTTATTGAATGCGATCTGCGACAACTAGTTGGTGTAAGTGAAGCCGCCCAGGTTGTCGAACGTGTACATGTACGCGAGGGTGATGCCCCAGTTTGGTCCCTGGGCGTCGCCGTCGAGCTGAGCGCGGGTGCCCAGCGACAGCATCTGATTCTCTGCAAAAGCCCAGTCAACGCCGACTTCAGCGAGGTGCTGCATGCTCATGCCGTTGATCAGTCCGGTTTCCAGGACGTAGTCAACGTTCAGGAACATGTCTTCGGTCATCCGCCAGTCAAAACCGATGATGGTACCGGCGTTGTAGTGACGGTTGTTGCTGTAGTTCTCGTTACCGATGATCTGGAAGAACGGGTTCACGTGCAGGCGGAACTCGTCGGGAACGATGTTGAACGTCATGATCGGGCGGATTTCCCAATCGGCGCCATGATTCTTGTAGGTGCCGACGCGCAGCTCGTTGTACAGAGCGAAGGACGGCATCCAATCCTGTCCCTCTGAAATCTTCCATTGCAGACCGACGTGCAGTGGGTAGTTGCCTGCAGTCTTGCCGTCACCGTAGTTGATCGGCAGCTTCAGGACCAGTTCCATGTTCTCCATGAAACCCCATTGCATCTCGAAACGGCTGATGATGTCGTCGTCCTGATCATCACCGCGGTTGTTGCCGTTCCAGTCTGCTTCGAAGATGTTGCTGGTCCGGCCCAGGCGGCCCGAATACGTGGCGTAGTCGAGGAAGACCTTGAATTCGACCGTGCCGAATTCCTGGACGTCGGCCGCTCTCTGGCGGACGATGCCTTCTGCATCCCAGTTCAGATCGGCGGGTGCGTCAGACGTGTACTCGGTGTCCTGAATGAGGCTGAAGCTGCTCAGCTCGTCAGTGTTCGTCTCGTTCGCCATCGCAGCAGCCGGCAGACCGGCGACCAGCGCGGTGCACGAGAGCCATGACATGATTCGTCTCATGGCGAAGACTCCTTTCCTATGGAGTAATGGTTTGATTTCAAATTCTTGACCGCTATCGAAGTGAGAAGGATAACATCCGTCGTGCGTCCCTTCCATAGCTTGCTGCACGCGGATGAGAGTTTTCTTGCTTGTGCTCAATGTTTTGTGGTGCATGGTTTTGCGTGCGAATTCTCGCCTGCTTGCTCACACGGATGCCTTAGAATATTGCCTGAGTCTCCCGCGGCGCCTACCCGCGCGAGGGACTCTGACCCCATCTATCGAAAACTGCAAGCGCTTGACTCCAATGGAACTCGGTTCATCGACGAACGAGCGGGACCCCGAATTCGTGCAAAACGTGGGCTCGCCTGTAACATGATGTCCTGCAACACTGTTTAGGGAAGGCGATGGTAGAACCTGCTCGACTGACTTGTGCCCGTTTGCCCACTCCTCTGGAGCCCCTGGAACGCTATGGCCAGGCCTGTCAACGCGACATCTGGATCAAACGTGACGATGAGACAGGGTTTCTGCATTCCGGCAACAAAGTTCGCAAATTGGAATTCGTCCTGGCAAGAGCCTTGAGCTGCCGCGCCAGGTCCGTCGTGACCTGCGGCGGAGTCGACTCGAACCACTGCCGCGCGACGGCCGTGCTGGCCGCGCGGTTTGGTTTGGCATGCCATCTGTTTCTCAGGACTCCCGATGGGGCCGCTCCACCAACATTGCAGGGAAACACACTGCTCGATCACCTGGCCGGCGCGACCGTGAACTGGATCACCCCGGACGATTATGCCCGCCGCGACGCGCTGATGGCCGAATATGCAACCGCCGGGGGCGCGGTCTATGTTATTCCCGAAGGGGCATCCAATGGGTTGGGTGCTTGGGGCTACGCTGCAGCGGTTGGGGAGATTCGCGCGCAATTGCGCACGATCGGCCAGGATATCGACTACATCGTTCATGCCATGGGATCCGGTGGGACGACTGCGGGTTTGATGGCCGGCCTGGCTCTTCATGACGTGTCGTGGCGCATCGTGGGCGTGCCAGTGTGTGACGACAGCGCCTATTTTCGCGAGCGGGTACGGTCTATCCGCGAAGACATGCTCGCTTCAGGAGGACCGGCGCCCATCGATGACACGCGTCTGGACATCATTGATGGATACCAGGGGCGTGGCTATGGGTTGACCACTCCGGAAGAGCTTGCACTGATGCGTGATATCTTTCGGCTCGAAGGTGTGCTTCTCGACCCGTGTTACAGTGGCAAGGCGTTTTATGCGATGCATCACGAGATTCGAGCGGGCCGCTGGTCGCAGGACGCACGCCTCCTGTTTCTGCACACCGGCGGTGGGTTTTCCAACTTCAGCTACGCTGACGCGTGGTCCGAGGTGTTGTAAATCAGCCGCAGAGTGAATGACATCATTGTTGGCGCACCATGATCCTGGCCGACGTACTCTGCAGTGCGATGCGCTCATCCGGACCCGTTGGTATCAGGAACGTTCGCTGCCGTGAATCGTGATCGTCGTGCATTAGTTCAACGACGAACATGCCTGCGGCATCGGGTGACGACCGAAAGACGAACGTCGCCAGGTAACCCGCCTCGACGGCAATGCCAGGCGCATCGAGCCCGGCCAGCATCTGCTGGCTCGATGTGTTGAATGCCTTCCAGAAGTCGAGTCCGGCGAACACGTGGGGGCGGAGTGAGTTGCGGTACGTGCCCGTCACATCCCGGTGGCGCGCGGCTTCAACCGCAGGTTGAATTGTGATGTCGATCAGCTCGAGAGATCCGCTGTGTCCACCACTCGTGCCGACGTGCAGCTGGTAACCGCGCAAGTCGGGGAGTGGCGTATGCAGTAAGACATCCACGGCCACCCGGGCATCTGCGGTGATGTGGTCTCGAGAAGGGGCCAGGGTGATGTTCGCGGTCGCTGTGCGGAGTTTGCGCGGTGTGAACTGTGGCGCCGGACCATTGAGCGGGCAGGCACAGGAACTCGTCCCGGAAAACGCGTCCAGGGCGTGAAATGCGTCGTTGGCATCACACACGCCATCCGGGCTGCACGCGCCGAACGGGCCACCGGTGTCGACATTGAACGCGGTCGGTGGACTGACCGCGCATGGATAACCCCCGGCGCCTTTGTTGGCAAAGCAGTTCAGTGCGTGGAATCGATCGTTGCCATCGGCCGCGCCATCCGGTGCACAATCACCGAAGGGACCACCCATGTCGGCGAAAACGATGTCAATGCCCATGCAGGCTCCATCTTCGCAGGCGGACCACACGCAACCGTCGTTGCGGATGCCGTCTCCTTCGGGATCCGCACAATCTTCGAGTGTTCCGCACAGAGACGCCTCGGACGAAGGACCGAGAGTGGCGACGACCATGGTTGTCACCGGACCCGATTTGAACAATTCGACCTCTGCGACAGCCGGCTTCGGTGGCGCGTTGGCGTTGAATCGAAAGTTGTACACCGTGCCGTAGCGCAGGGCGTTGGCTTCTGGATCGACGTCGAACGGCACCGTTGACCACCGCATCTCCTGATGATCCGTCGACATGCTCCAGGGGTCGTTCGAGTAATTGTCGGCATTGAGTTCGGGAGCATGGTGCAATGGCGCATGAAACCCGATGGCGCTGAGTGTCACGTCCTCCGGAACGGGGATCGCAAGAGCGCCGATGGCCTGGTCGAGATTCATGTTGTAAATCGCATATTCATAATGCCACTGCCCGCCGCCGAGTTCGGTGATGTCAAAAGCCAGAATAGCGCGGCCGTCGACACCCGGTTGAGGTTCGATGATGACCTGCGTGGCATCGACCCACGCATCCAGGGCGGGAGACTCGGACACGGGGTCAGTGGGTTCGAGGAAGTTGAACGTGCCCGGTTCCGCGCCGTGCTCCACGATGAACTCCTGGTGTGAGGCATTGTTGTGTTGTGCGCCGTTTGCGGCGACGAACTCATGCGGCGCGATGTAATGGATTTCGCCAAAGTACCGAGCGGTCGGGTTTGATTCGGGGATCAAGTCGGTTTCCTGGACCTGTAACCGGTGTGAAATGTCATCATGGACATGGCCGATGTGATTCTTGGCCGGAAAATTGCCATGCCATCCGGACGATGTGCAGCCCCCGCCGACACCCAGCCACGCGCCTCCTTCGAATGCACCGGTGTAAGGATGGATGGCTGAACGCGGCGACATGTTGCACGGATCGCTCATCTGGCTGGCCAGGTACGGATCAGAACATCCCGGTCCCAATTGTGTGTTGTCGGGGAAGGGCTCGGCACAGCCGAGACTGCATTCATCGAACTGTGCTGCGCCGAAACCGTGCTTCATCCAGGACTGACCGATCTGCTCAAAACGGGTGTAGCCGTCCGCCGTCGTCAGGCGGTAGAAATTGTTCATCATGACGGGGTGATCCGTGTTGGGCATCTGAAACCAGTGCACCGGAACGTCGCCGTTGTTGCATGCCGTCGTAGAGATACCCATGGCGATCGTGCCCGAGCCGATCTCGCCGCTGCGTCCGAATTGTCTGCACGCTGCGAGATTGAAGTGGTTGTTGGTCCGGGTGATCAGATCCGGCCCGGTGTTGCCACCGGCGTAGGCATGGGATTGGGCCAACGCAATGCAAGCCATGACCGCCCACGGCGTGGTACGAAACTTCGACATGTGCTGTTCTCCTGTTGACGCGTCGAGCGGGGTGGCAGGCGTGGCCCCTGACGCTCTGTACCTTCGATTCCATTGTACGCAAAAAGGATTGCCCCGTGCTCAAAATGCTCCTTCAGAGCGCGGAGCGAGCCGCGCGGCAGGGGCTGCATCTGTTTGGGCAGCAATGTGAAGTGCGTGAGACCCGCGGTAGCGGGTCATCGGGCGTAGAGGTCGATGATCCGTGCAAGCGCCCGCCGACATACCGGGCAGAAGCCAACCTCGTCGCGTGTAAACATGATGCAGTCGACGGTGGGGCGATACAGGCCGGTGGCTTCGTACATGGCGCCCTCGAACGCACCGACTCGACCGGCATGTGCTTCTGATCCCAGTGTTCGGGTGAACAATTCCCGCTCCTGATCGAACAGCGCTTCAAGCCGCTCTTCGCTGGCCCCGGCGGCGCGCAGGGTCCGGCGTGTTTCGCGCAGTTCAGCAGCGCGGGCCTCGTGGTCGATCTTGTTCCACGGTGTGGGCAACGGTGTGTCGGTGGCCACGAGGTCGCGCCACTTGAGGGCTTGCGGATCCGCGAGAGCCGTGATGTTGGGTTCCCAGGGTTCCTGGCGTGTGCCGACAAAGGCTTCGTAGGCCACATCGGACGTGTAGTACTCGTCGCCCAGGCCTGCGAAGCTGTGGCCGAATTCATGGACCACGAGGTAATCGACATAACTCGAACGTGCCGCAGCAGTGGCGTACAAATTGAAAATGCCACCACCGCCATACTGTCGTTCGTTGACCAGCATGATGACGCAGTCATAGGGCGCGGCTGCAGCTACGTCGCGCCACCGGCGATCTTCCATGGTCAGTACGTAACGTTCCGAGTCGAACGTGTTGTAGCGCACCCCGAGCGGCGATTCGCGGAACTGGCCGGCGCGTGGTCGAGAAACGCCAGCCTGGGCTGCTGGGGCGCACACGGCCCGTACATTGAAGTCCTGCTTGCGGCTGGTGAAGGGTTCCTGAGCAAAAAGAGCTCCCATGGCCCGTCGCGCGGCCGTATGAAAAGCATCGACTTCGTCGGCCGTGTACCCATCCCCTAGAATAAGGACATCGACTTTAGAGTGCGCGGGACCGTTATCAAGGAGCGTCAGCACCGATTGTGGAGGCACCGCAGCCCGATCGACGAAGCGAGCTGCGGGGTCGATCGTCACCGCCCATACCTCGACGAACGCCTGCCGTGCGTTTCGTTTTCGAATGCGCAATTGAAATGGGCGGTGGGGCAGTGGCAGGCGAACGGCCTCGGCCATGCACCGTCTGATACCGCTGCGCGCTTCGCCGGTGGTTTCCCATTCGCCGTAGATGCTGGCAAAACCGCGCGAATACACGACGCGGTTGGACGCCAGGTCACTGACCTCCAGCAGATACTTTCCGAGATTGGTCGTATCGAGCAAGCGCGTGGTGCTGCCGGGCCACGGCCCTTCGACCCGCACGCGGTCCAATGCAAAATGTTCCTCGGTTGCCGTGCCCGTGTGAAAGTAATCCACGCGCAAAGTGGCGTTGGCGAAGTCATCGTCAAACGAACCGGCCAGTACGACCGCAGGTGCGACCAGCAGGATCGCACTGAGCGAATGGTGCATCATGACCCTCGGTTCCCGTCGTGTGTTCCGGTGTGAGAGATGAAAGTCAGCCGGCTGCGATCCTTGACCACTCCTGGGAAGCGCAGGACTTGATTATGCATCACGACATAGACCCCGGGATCCAGCAGGCGGCAGGCCAGGAGGGCCTCGGTGATGTTCTGGGACGCATCGGTATCGCGGAATTCGTACGGCCTCATCGCGCCGGTGAGCACCACGGGTTTGTCGAGGCCAACCAGATGGTCGTGAAGATGTGCACCCGTCACTTCGAGGGTATCGGTGCCGTGAACAACGAGCACTGCGTCCTGGTCGGCGAGTGCCACACGGACGGCATTGAGAATGACGTCGCGGTCGCCGTCGGTCATATCCAGTGAGTCCTTGGTCAGGACGCGTTCGTGGTGGACGCCCAATGTCGGCAGGCGCATGCCCATCAGGATGTTGTTGAGTACCGAGCGGACGTTTCTCAGTGAGCCATCGGTCTCGTCATAGGTCTTGTCGATCGTGCCGCCGGTCGTCAGGATGGCGACACGCGTGCGTGTATTCATGATCGCATGGTACTGCTTTTGTCCGTTCGAGGAAGGGCGCGGTAGGGCAATGGGCACGATGCGGACACTCACCACGGCGAGTTCGCGTCCGATCACCGATGGGTATCAGCTGTTGTGTGTCCGTTTTGGGTTCTTGAAGGCCGTCAGGGTAATGACTGCCGAGATGCCCAGGAGGGCGGCCCACTGCCAGTACCAGCCGCGAGGTTCGATCTGAGGGATCTTGTCGACCTCGAGTTGAGCCAGCGCCGGGCGCGGCCACAGCCATGGTCAGAATTGTCACGGTCAGAAGGGTGCGTCGCCACATGGTCGGTTCATCTCCACGTCAACCGGGTTCGAAACATGATCTATTCTTGCGGAGAGGTGGCCGGAGTGCAAATCAAAACGCGCTGAGGACAGTCCAGATCAGCCTGCAGGCTTGAATTAGAACATTAGAAGTGCCCCCACATCCGGCGCAGAAGAATGCGGTTGCCTGCCGGATCGAGCAGCGTGCACGCCACATCGGTTTTCTGGATGCCGTGGATCCACTCCAGCTCGAAGCGGTTTTCTTCGAGCAGGGCCGCGGTGTCTTCGAGGGCCGGGACCTCGATGTTGACCCGCATGTCGACCGATTCGATCACTGGTTCTGCTGTCAGCGTAATGCGCATCTCGTGAAGTTCTGATTTGAAGCGTAACACCGGCACGGCGGTGTTCGCGTCGCCGGGAGGCTTGGGGGGCAGACCGATCAGTTCCGTGTAGAACCACAGCAATCGTTCTTCCAAACCCAACGGCGCCTCCAAATCGACATCATCGATGACGGCAAGACGCGCACGTCCAGGGCCGTCCCGCCTTGTGTGCGATCGTGGAATCATGCTCAGCTCCTCGGTGGATTCTGATGACCCTGCTCATCGCATTTTAGTTCACCATCGTCCACATTGTGTATGATGGAGCCCTGGGCTGATCCCGGTCGTGGCACGACGGTGTCGGGGCGGTTCCAGCTTCGGGAGGTGACCGGATGAATAATGGGATTGTCGTGGCGGCGCTGAGTCTGGCAACGTCTTTCGCCGGAGCCCAACTGCAGGAGCCACCGGCAACGGCGGACGACAGCATGTCCATCGTCCACCAGGAGGCCGACAACCACGCCTACATGCCGGTGCCTCCGCAGCCGCCCCGTGGCGCGGGCCCCCAGGAAACACGCATCGAATACGGCCCGTTCGTGAGTGTTCAGGTCAACGTGGGACAGTTCGGGGCCAATATCCTCGGTGATGCCGCCAACGAGCCTTCGCTGGCCATCGATCCCACGGATCCCGATTCAATCGTGGTTGGCTGGCGGCAATTCGACAACATATTGTCAGATTTCCGGCAGGCGGGGTATTCGTTTTCCACGGATGGGGGCGCGACGTGGAGTCCCATCGATGTGCATCAGCCGGGGATCTTTCGTAGCGATCCCGTACTCGGCGTGGATCCCGACGGCAATTTCTACTACTACAGCTTGTCCGTTCCAGGCGGTAATTTCTTGTGCCAATCGTTCAAGTCGTCCGATGGCGGGATGTCCTGGGGGCCACCGGTGCCGGCGCACGGTGGCGACAAGGCCTGGATGGCGGTCGACTCGACGACGGGCATCGGCCGTGGAAACATCTACGCCAAGTGGCAGAGTTTCGCGAATTGTTGTGGATCGAGTACGTTCACCCGCTCGATCGATGGTGGGGGGGTGTTCACCAGTCGCGTCGAAGTGCCCCTGGGACCGAGTTTCGGTGTGGTCGACGTCGGGCCGGACGGCGCCGTGTATGTTGCTGGCATCGAATATGCAGGTGGCCAGCCCCAACCCTTCGATGAGTTCGCCATCGCCCGTTCGGACTCCGCGCAGGATCCGCGGGCTGCAATCGAGTTCGAGCATAGTACGCTGGTCGATCTTGGAGGTGTGTTCGCGATTGGTGTCGACGCTGGCCCCAATCCCGCGGGGTTGACCGGGCAAGTCTGGGTTGCCACCGACCACTCGGGTGGTCCGACACACAATAACGTGTACATGCTCTGTTCGGTCGATCCGCCGGGGAGCGATCCCATGGATGTGATGTTCGTCCGTAGTGAAGACGGCGGCGTGACCTGGACGCCACCGATCCGCGTCAACGACGACAGCGCTGCCGCGTGGCAATGGTTCGGGACGATTTCTGTCGCACCGACCGGGCGCATCGATGTCGTGTGGAACGATACGCGCGATTCCGGAGAGGTCAACCTCTCCGTGTTGTACTATGCCTATTCATACGATGCTGGCGAGACCTGGTCGATGGGGATTCCAGTGGGGCCGGAGTTCGACAGCTATCTCGGTTGGCCGCAGCAGGACAAGCTCGGCGATTACTACGACATGAAATCTGATGTCGCGGGTGCCAGCCTGATCTACTCAGCGACGTACAACGATGAGCAGGACGTGTACTTTCTGCGTCTGGGCGATTGTAATGATAACGGCGTTCACGATGGCCTCGATATCACCATTGGCGACAGCGGAGATGTCAACAACAACCTGATTCCGGACGAATGTGAGGGCCTGTGCCGGAGCGTGGCCGAGTGCGCGGACATCAACGGAGACGGCGTGCGTGACGACAACTGCGTGTACTGGGCGTGTGAGTCTGGCGCGTGTGCGGGGACTGCGATCGTCTACGCTGACATGGGTGGACAGTTCGGTGTGTGTCCGCCAGATGGTGTAGCTGACGGCAACGACAGCTTCCAGACCCTCAACTGTTTCGCCGACACCTCGCCGGATGGCAACGGTCCGTTTGAATGCGAGCCGGATCCACCCTTCGCCTTCAACGTTGATGCAGGTGGAGAGTTTGGAGCGTGCCCATCCGATGGTGTGTGTGATGGCAACGATGCTTTTCAGGCCCTGAATGCCTTTGGCGGGGCCACCACATGCGCTTGTCCACTGGACGGCGGACCGGCCCCCGTCGGCCGTGTTGTGGTCGACGTCGTGGCCCGGGCACGGCTGCGCCTGGTGGCTGGCACGCGCCGCCTCCGCGCTGGGGAATTCCTCAACGTCGATGTCCATCTCGATACGCCCCTGCCGGATTTGCGCGGTTTTCAGCTGCACCTCGCGAGTGAAGGCGGTCGTTCAGGGCGCCTCGAACTGGTCGACATTGCAATTCGCCGGGGCACCGCTCTGGCGGCCGGACTGGTCGAACGCGATGGCGACCAGGCTGCTGCGGAATGGCAGGCATTCAACCGCTCGACCGCCCAGATGGTCGTGGGGACCTCGGCGCCCGGAACTGCGGTGGAGCCCGGTTACCTGGCGACCTTCACATATCGAGCCAGTCCAGATGCGCGTGGGCGTTTCGTGATCACCCTGCTCGATGACCTCCATGACTCGACCCAGAGAACCTACCTGTTCCCGACGCCCTCTGGAGCGCTGATCGACCTCGCCGGCAGCCATCCGCTGACCGTCGAAGTTGCGGGGCACAAACGATGATGCTGTGCTCTGGGATTCTGTTCGGGAGTGTGTTCATGGTTCCACCGCCGCAATTCGAAGCGGACGCCGCTGAACGGTTCGCCGAGCTGGCCTTGTCCTGCGTGCATCGCGAGTACCCCAACAAGATCGCGCACGTGCTCAATGGTGATGGAGACGTTCAGCCGCCACGCGAATTGACACCGGTGTTCTATGGTTGTTTTGACTGGCATTCAGCGGTGCACGGTCACTGGTTGCTCGTACGCTTGTGCCGTACGTTTCCCGACGCACCGTTCGTTGGTCCGGCGCGGGCCGCTCTCGCTCGGAGCTTCACACCCCGGAAAGTTGCGCGCGAGGTCGATTACTTACAGGCAGAGGGGCGCGGTTCGTTCGAACGTCCCTACGGGCTCGCGTGGCTCTTGCAGTTGTCGGCCGAGCTGCACGGTTGGACCACGGATGCTGAGGCGCAGGCCTGGGCGCGAACACTCGATCCGCTGGTGACCATCGCCGTGGAGCGTTTTCGACAGTGGTTGCCGAAGCTGTCCCATCCGATTCGAACGGGTGAACACAGTCAGTCCGCCTTCGCTTTCGGTCTGATCCATGACTGGGCACAGGTGCGCGGGGACAGCGCGATGATCAAGCTGATCAGCGCCCGCAGTCGGGCGTTCTATCTCAATGATCGTGGTGCTTCGCTGGCATTCGAGCCAAGCGGACAGGATTTTCTGTCCCCGATTCTTGCCGAGGCTGATCTGATGCGTCGCGTCCTGCCTGCAGCAGAATTTGCCAGCTGGTTGGAGATATTTCTACCCGAGATTCCCCGCGACGGGCGTGCATCGTGGCTCGTGCCAGCAACGGTGACCGACAAGACAGATGGCAAACTCGCGCATCTCGACGGGCTCAATTTGGCGCGGGCGTGGATGCTCGAGGGCATCACGGCGGCGCTGCCTGCAGGCGATACGCGGCGTCCTGCTCTCGAGGCTGCGGCACGGACCCACCGGGTCGCCGGTCTTGCGGCCGTTACGGGTGAGCACTACGCCGGCGGCCATTGGCTTGGCAGCTTTGCCGTGTATCTGGTGACGAAGCGTGGTGTAAATCCCTGATGTCAGTCGCGATTGACCGTGTCGGGTGAGAAGGCGGGCAAACAGATGGCGACATACTCGGCCCCGCCGGGCGTGCTGTAACGCACCCATTCCCCCGGTTCAGCGACCACCGCCTGGCCGGCGTTGACGTCCAAGGCTCCTCCGTCATATTCCACATGCAGAGTGCCCTGCAGAACCACGGTGATTTCCTGAAAACTTGGGCGCTGCCCCGGTTCCTGCCAGCCGGGAGGCGAGTGCATGCGGGCGACGCTGGCGTGGTCGTGCTGTGTGTTGACTCGGCCGACGAATTCTTCGATGCGCTTGGGTTTGTTGCCGACTGATTCGACAATGGTCGGGGAGGCGACGAGTTGTGGCATGATCATTGTTCCTGTAATTCGTCGGGAATAGCGCCGAGCGCCTCGAGTTGCCCAATGATAGCATTGGCAAATGCGCGAGCACCTGCGACATTGGGGTGAGCCAGCGACGTGAACAGGCAGCTCAGCACGTCGTGCCACGCGCCTTCGCGCCCACATGCGTTGGCGCGGGTGTCGGCCTTGGGGTCTTCCGGGAACAGTCGCAGAGTGATGTCAAAGTTGCTGAGGATGGAGAGATTTCCACGAGAGGTCAGCCCCCACAACCACGCATCGGAAGCAAACGTTGCATTTTGTGGTCCGAAGTTCGGGCTGGCGAATGCAACGCGCGGGGCGTCGAGCCTGTCGTTGACCGTGTCCACAGCGCGTCGTAATTCGGCATTGGACGTTTCGACAAATGACTCCGCGTTCGGCACCAGGGCGTCAAGCAGTTCGGCCAGATCATCGGCAAACACCGCAACGCCGATCGCAGTGAGGAATTCCTCGAGGTCGCTGACGTCCGAGTCCGAGCTGAGAACCGGAAAATAACCGGTCACGACAACCTGTGCGGCGGGTGTAGTGTCGATGACCTGTTCGAGCAACTCGATCATGGGCGCACCGCAGAACATACGCGTCATGTCCGCGAGTTCCTCGGGGGTGATGCCGCCTGAGAGGATGTTATTCAGGCCGACATCGTTCGCACAGCCGTCGAGCAGCACGAGTTCGATCAACTCCGGACTCTGAATCAACTCGACCTGCTCGGGGATGGAAGTCATTCCCCTGGGGACTTCACCGGCGCACTGCCCGTTGCAGGGGTAGGTGTTCTCGGCCGGCAAGATGCCCGCTCCGTTGACCGCGTAGACCTGCGTCACCACACGCCGCCCGGTGATCCTCTGGATGTGGTTGGCAACCAGTGTGCGGAATTTGTCCGCTTCGAGCAGGCCGTTGCCCCACATTGCGGAGTCCCCGACCGCCACCATGTAGTAGAACGCGGTCGCCACCTCTATGCGCGCGCCGGCCAACGGGGCGCCGTCTGTCGCAGTGTGTGTGTGAAATGTGATCATCGCGATCGGAGAGATGGTCGCGCTCGGTAGCGCGACGGCGACGGTGACACGGAGTCCGTCCGCGGTGGCTGGCAGCAACCAGAACACGCCGCGGCCCGCTGCGATGTGGCCGCGCGCCTCCTCGGGTAACGACCACCCGGGCTCGTCCTCACGCAGGACCGTGGCGTCCTGTGGCGTGGCGATACGGACCAGTTGCCCGGACCGGGTTCCGTCGGATCGGGTGGTACTGACGACCAGCGTTTCGGGGCGTCCCGCGGCGAGCTCGACGAAGAACCCGGTGACGCTGGCCCCTGCGGAGTCGAAGACGAAACTGGGCTTGTACAAACCGGGGACTGCAACGGCGGGCGCGTCCAGCTGGTCGACTCCAAGGACGTGGATGTTGGGCAGGATACTCTGCGGTGTACGCTCGCTGCAACCAGCAAGGGTCAACAGCGTTTCGCAGAGGACCATGCACATGAGCGCCCTATTCAATTTCAAGTACCTCCTCAACCTCGACGATCGTGCCGATTTCACATTGGACCTCGAGATCGCTGCGCGTCACGAGAACGAGTCGCGAGCGGGTACCCGAGCTGGTGATCTGATCGAACTGATCGTTGTCCAACAGCGGATCCTGAAACAGGTGATAGGTCACACCGTTGTCGCCCAGCCACACCAGGCACGGTCCGTCATTGTCGGCGACGGATGCGACGCCCGAGACCGTGAATGGCGTGCCTACGGGCAGAAAGTTCTGGTCGCTCAAATCGATGCAGCCGCTGGTGGTTAGTACGATTGAAAAGAATGTGACGAATCGATTCAAAGCAGATCTCCTGATCAATGAAACACAGCCTGGTTCAAGTCGTGCTCGCAGCGATGTGTGCGGCGAGCCCGGGGGCATCGTTCACCGTCGGGCGTGTTCGTGTCGAGATGGTCCTCGGCTAGCGTGAAAACTGCGGTTGCACGACGCAACCTATCATGCGGCCATCACGAATGATAGCCAATTCGATGTCTTGACCTTGCGGTATGCGGGCAAGGAGTCGATGCAAGTCGTCGACGCCAGAAATCAGTCGTCCGTTGGCCTGGACGATGGTGTCACCCACGGCGAGCTCCACCTCTGCGGCTGGCCCCCCTTGCTCGACCTTCACGATCTGGACTCCCCGTTCTCCGAGCAGGTCAAGCTGCCGGGAAAGCTTCCGCGGCAATCGGACGGTCGTGCCGGCAATGCCCATGATCAAGCGGCGAACACGGCCGTGCTCGATGATTTCCTGCATGACCCACCGTGCCGTGTCCGCGGGCACCGCAAAGCCCAGCCCCTGGGCTCCTCGAATGATGGCAGTATTGATTCCGACCGTGCGTTGAGACGTATCAACCAGTGGCCCGCCGGAGCTGCCCGGGTTCAGCGGCGCGGCGTGCTGGATGACGTTTTCGATGAGACGGCCTTCCTGGCTGCGCATGGCGCGCCCAATGGCTCCAATGACACCTGCAGAGACCGTTGATTCAAAGCCCAGCGGATGACCGAGAGCGATGACGAACTGTCCGGGGCGCAGCGCAGCGGATTGTCCGAGGGAGAGGTGTGGGAGTTCGATTGTACGTACTTGGAGGACCGCGAGATCGGTTGCCCGGTCACTGCCGATGACCGTGGCTTCGACGACGTCTCCGTCGGATGTCGTGACCCTGAGGTCGGAGACACCCGCAATGACATGGGCGCTGGTAAGGGCATGGCCGGTGGTGCTGACAACAACCCCGGATCCAGCGCTGCGGCGGCCTTGTGGCCGTTTCCCGGACACGCCCAGTACTGCGGGGCCGGCTTGCCCCACAATGGCTACCACGGCATTTGAGTAGGCATTCAAAATGGTGCCGGGATCAGGAACCGGTTGCGGCGGGCCGCCGGCTTCGGGAAACTGCGAAGAGCTATGACGCGTCATATTCTGTTCATCGGTTTCAAGTGGTCCATGCCCCCTGCATGTTCGGCCTGGTCTGTGTGCGCGACCCTGGATTGTAACGAAGCGGCCCCGAGAAGTGCTGGGCAATTGTCGCAAACGTTTGTATATAAAAGAGTTATGGGGCAAGGAGGGCGCGGTTCAACGCTGGGGCTGGTGGGGTTGGGGTTCATCACCACGCTGCTCCTGGCGGGATGGGCCGTAGCTCAGGACCCCGCGAACGAGAGCCGAACAGCGATACTCAACGAGTTCACGGCCGTAGCTCGGGCCCTGGAAGAGGGAAATAACGCATATTTCGGTCGGGCGCAGCGTGAACGGCTGCAGGGTAAATTGGACGCACCGGGGCTGAGCGCTGCACAGACCATCAAGATTCACTTGCTGTTGGCCTATCATGGGGTCCGGCTGGGGGATTTGCCCGCAGCCCACGACCACATCGCGACCGCATTCGCCGCGGCGCGGGCCCAGGCCGACTTCCCCGACGATCGTTGGCCTTCGCTGTACCGCTTGCGGGCGCTGATCAATCTGCGCCAAGCCGAGCTGAACAACTGCGTGGAACGGCACAACGCCGAGTGCTGTCTGGTACCGCTGGCGCGCGGCGGTATTCATACCGTGAAAGCTCCGGCCCGTCAGGCCCGCGCAGACTATCTCGAATACCTGCGTAGGCGCCCGGAGGACCTCGCAGTGCGCTGGCTGCTCAATTTGGCAGTCATGGCACTTGGAGAGTATCCCGCCGGCGTGCCGCAGCGGTACTTGATTCCGCCCAGGGCGTTCATCTCTGAACGCTCCTTCACGCGTTTCGTCGATGTCGCTCCGCAGCTGGGTATCGACACGAACAACCTTTGCGGCGGAGTCGTCGTCGAGGACTTCGATGGGGACGGCTGGCTCGATATCGTCACCTCGACATTCGATCCGCGTGGACACATGGTTTGCTATCGCAACCGTGGCAATGGCCGATTCGAAGACCACAGCATCGCCGCCGGGTTCACGGATCAACTGGGGGGCTTGAACGTCGTCAGTGCAGATTTTGATAACGACGGCGATGTGGATGTGCTGGTCTTGCGCGGTGCATGGCTGGGGCATGATGGCCAGATTCGCAATTCGTTGTTGCAAAACGATGGTCACGGACACTTCACTGATGTCACCGCACGTGCCGGATTGGCGAGGCCAGCGTATCCGACGCAGACTGCTGCATGGGGTGATTTCGATGGCGATGGGGATCTCGACGTGTACATCGGGAACGAATCGAAACGCGAGGGGCCGGTATTTCCGAATCAACTGTTCCGCAACAACGGGGATGCAACGTTCACCGACATAGCTCCCAGTTCCGGCGTCACCAACGGACGGATGTGTAAGGCGGTTGCTGCGGGTGACTACGATAACGATGGCGATCTCGATATCTATGTGTCCAACCTTGGGACCAATCGACTGTATCGCAATGATGGTGCAATATTTACGGATGTTGCCGAACTGGTTGGCGTCGGCGAGCCTCGCGGTCGCAGTTTTGCGTCGTGGTTCTTTGACTATGACAACGATGGCTGGTTGGATCTGTTTGTCGTAGCTTATGATGCAACGATGTCAGATGTCGCTGCGGATTACCTCGGTCTGCCACATCCGGCAACGGCACCGCGATTGTATCGCAACGTCGGTGGACGCTTCGAGGATGTTGCTACTCGTCTTGGGCTTGATCATGCCTTCTTGCCCATGGGCGCGAATTTCGGTGACGTGGACAACGACGGATGGCTCGATGTGTACCTGGCCACCGGGGATCCCGATTTTCGTTCGCTGATGCCGAACGTCATGCTTAGGAATGCTGCGGGCACCAAGTTCGAAAACATAACGACCTCAGCGGGGCTCGGGCATCTACAAAAAGGGCACGGTGTGGCGTTTGCTGACTTCGATCATGACGGGGATCTGGATATCTACCATCAGCTGGGCGGGTTCTATCCAGGTGATCAGTTCAAGAACGCGTTGTTCGTCAACCTGGCAGATGGCGGACACTTCATCGATGTGACCCTTGTCGGACGTTCGTCCAACCGGCATGGTGTAGGTGCTCGTGTGCAGGTCACCATGTCGACGCCGCGCGGAGAGAGAACCGTGCATCGGGCTGTCGGATGCGTGAGCAGTTTCGGCGGTTCACCACTCGTGGAACACATTGGCCTCGGTGACGCGCACTCTATCGAGCGCCTCGAGGTGTGGTGGCCCACTTCGAACACACGCCAGATCGTGCGTCACGTGCCCATGGACGTCGCGGTCCGGGTCACCGAGGGACAGCCGGGAATCGAGCAGTTGCAGCGCACAGCGACCAGCCTGGTCCATCCATGAGGATCTTGAGAATGTCCTGCGCTGAACCGGAGTTCAATCGTCCTAATACCCGGGTCCCCACCCGAATGGGCGGGGGGAGGTGGTGGGGAGTTGATGATATCGACGCGCTACTGCTCGTTGGTCACGCCATCCGGTTCCTCGATCGTTACAAACGCATCCACCTCAAAAGGACCGTGGCGGGAGAACGCTCCACTCGGCCAGGTGACCTCGACTGACTCGACCCGTTCTGCTGCACCAAGCCCCAGATGAACGCGCGGGTCGTTCGTCGCGCAGTAACTGTACGCGGCCCGAACCTCGGCAGTCAGCACACGTTGAGCCGCCGTGCAGCGCAGGCGGGCGCCCAGGGCATCCCGGCCGTGTCGGTCGAGCGCGCGTATGGTCAGGAAATGTCCGCGACGCGGAGTGTCGTTGCGCAACAGTCGGGCTGGGCCACCGCAGTTGACGACCAGAACATCCACATCGCCATCGTTGTCCAGGTCGCCGAAAGCGGCGCCTCGGCTGTTGTCCACCTGGGTGAGCGCGGGGCCCGCCGCAGCGCTGCAGTCGGTGAATCGTCCTGCTGCGATTTGGCAGAGCATCTGGTTGGGTTCGGCGTAGACGTTCGTCGGTGTGATGGCCTCGGCGACATGTTGGACCCGACCATTGGCGACCATGATATCGCTGAGCCCATCGAGATCGAAATCAACGATCGCGGTGCCGAAACCGGTGAATCGTCGTGTCGCGGCACTGAGCCCCCAGCGGGTCGTGGCATCATCGAAGTAGTGGGCTTCATTGATGTACAGCACGTGCGACTCGCGGAAGAGATGAACCTTCCACAAGTCGATATCCCCGTCGTGATCGATATCATCGGCAGCGACGCCCATGCCGGCTTGTGCTTTGCCCATTTCATCGACGGCACAGCCCAACCCGACCGCCTGTTCATTGAATTGGCCGTTTCCCTGGTTGATCCACGCGAAGCTGGGCATCTGGTCATTGGACACGTAGATATCAATCAGGGTATCGCCGTTCAGGTCACTGCAAACCACGCCAAGTCCGGTTCCAGGCCGCGTGCCGATTCCGCTGACAGAACTGACATCGCTAAAAGTGCCGTCGCCGTTGTTGTGATAGACCTGGTCGGGCGCCGGTGCGGCGTATGCCTGAGGCGAACAATAGTCGCGGCCACCACCCTTGCCAGAGCATGATTTGTTCATGAAATCTGGAGTAGCGGTCCACGCGACATAGTTGATCACGACCAGGTCCAGCCATCCATCGTGATCGATGTCGCACCATGCCGCGCTCGTCGACCACGAAGGACTCGCGACCCCCGACGACGCAGTGATGTCGGTGAACGAGCCATCACCGTTATTGCGATAGAGCACGTTGGCCCCGAGGTTCGTGACATACAGATCGACATCACCGTCATTGTCTGCATCGCCAGCTGCACAGCCCATGCCGTATGATGCGTCGCCCACGCCGGCGGCCGCAGTGACTTCGACGAATTGACCGTTACCACGATTGCGATACAGGTGGTTGCCAGTCGAACGGCCGGACTGCACGAGGTAGATGTCCAGCAGGCCATCTCCGTCGTAGTCCAGGAAACCGCCGCCGCCGCCCATGATTTCGGGTAACAGGAATTGTCCTGAGGCACTCCTGTCATGTTCGAAGGACACTCCTGAAGATGCCGTGATGTCGACGAACCACGGTGTCGTCGGGGGCGCCGTATTGCGTCGGCATGCAGCGATCATCAGGCACACAATGGCGGTGATCAACAAACGCCAGGCGCTCACGGCGTACTCCCTCCTGCGAGTTGTTCGAGTCGTTGTCTTGGATAGGCCCACCCGGGCTGTAGTTCGGCAGCTCGCGCATAGGCCTGGCGCGCGTCGTCGAGGCGACCACGACGAACCAACACATCACCCAGCGTGGCGTAAGCGGCCGTTTCGGTGTCGTTGGCTGCGATGGCGCGGGTCAGGTAGGCGAGCGCAGCGTCATCTTCATTGCGCCGGCTGCACTGCACACCCTTGATGGTCAACATGCCAGCGTGCTCGGGCACGGCGCGCAGTACATCATCTGCCAGCGCTTCGGCCCGTTCGGTCGCGCCCCGCTTGAACAGCGCGGAGGCCAATGCTGCTTGCGGGCGATGATCGTGCGGCTCGAGGTCCCGGGCGATGGCATAGGCTTGTTCGGCTGCAGGCAGATCGTTCATTTGAAGGCAGGCATCGCCCAGCAACCGGTGGATCTCCGGATTGTTCGGATGTTCTACTCGAGCTGACTCGAGTGATAGTCGGGCTCCATCAGGGCGCCCGGCAATGAGTTGAGCACGGGCGCGGGCTACGGTTGCAGACAGTGTCGTCGATTGCGCCTGGACCTCGGCAAGCCATGGGTCGGCGATGACTTCGGTGTTGTATTTCTTGACCGCTGCGAGATGTGGTTGAGCAGCGCTCGCGGTACCGCGGGCGAGCAGCACGAGCCCAAGCAGTTGATTGGCAGCATAATGATCTGCGTCGATGACCAGTGCCGCACGCAGTGTGGCTTCGGCATCGTCGAGGCGGCCGGCGTGGCGCAACGCGCGGCCCAATCCAGCACGAAGTGTGGGGTCTTGCGGATTGCACCGAACTCCGACGCGCAACGCCTCAATCGCCGGGGCAATACTGCCGGCATCGAGCAACGCAATTCCCAAATGATAGTGTACCGGAGCGTAGTCAGGGTGCGCGCGTGCGGCCTTTTCGAGGAGCGCAATGGCCCGCGTGCTGTCACCGGACTCGACGCACAACAGGCCCAGCAGATAGGCCGTGCGGGCATCGTGCTGAAGTGCGAGAGCCTGATGATAGCATGCTGCGGCCAGTGTGTTCTCGTGATGCGCATGGTAGAGCTGACCAAGGCGGCTCCACGCGGTGTGGTCGTCAGGATGTGCGCGGCAGGCGCTGACGCATTCTTCGACAGCCGCGCGCAGTGCGGGTGGCAGATGGGCCCAGTCCGCCGGTACGGGCGGTGTGATATGTGCCGGCCGGTACATCCAGATCCCGGTGGTCACACCACCAACGACAAGCGCAACCATGATGGAAATGACGAGTTTTAGACGCACGCCTGTAGTGTCGCGTTTGTGGCACAAGATGCAACCGGCTGGATCGACACCAAATCGGGCAGAATTCATTGCGCTGGGGTGCGACGGCTCCGTCCATAGAGGAGTGGTGACGCCGCCGGCAGTGGAGTCGTGCCGTGCGCCACCGCAGAACACTCAAAGAGGACACAGAACCATGAAGAGATCAGGGGCACTGTCTGCAGCACTGCTGGTGGGCGTTTGTCCGGTCTGGGCTCAACTCGAGCGCGAGTCCGTGGCAGGAGCGACAGAGTTGGATCACGTATCATCACCAGATCGCAGGCAGGTGGTCTACTATGACTACATCGACGAATGGGGTGACTTGAATGGTGGCCGCCTGGTCATTGGACCTGAGGATGTCGCCCCCGGGCCGACTATCGGTGGGCCGCATGAACGAGACGAGGCATGGGGGGTGCACGCCGTGCGTGATCACGGGCCCGTTCAGAACCGCGTGAACATCGTGGTCGTCGGTGACGGTTATCGCCCCGGTGAGCTGCCCGCATATGCCGACGACGTGGACTCTTTCATCGACGGATTCTTTGCCGAGCCGCCGTTGTCCGACTATGCCGAGAACTTCAACGTGTTTCGCGTGGACGTCGTTTCCAGTGAGAGCGGTGTCGACGAGCCTGATCTGGGCATTTTTCGCGACACGGCGTTGGATATGACATTCGATTGCATGGGCATTGCCCATTTACTGTGCGTCGATCTTGGCAAGGTCCAGGCGGCTGCGGCGTTGGCCCCTGCCGTGGACATGGTCTTTGCAGTGGCCAACAGCTCGCGGTATGGCGGGGCCGGGTATGCCACGGCACACGTCGCCACGCTTGCCGGCGCCCATGGGGCGGCCATCGATGTTGGGCTGCATGAGTTCGGCCACGCATTTGCCGGCTTGGCTGACGAGTACTACTCCGGAAGTGCCCACTACGATGGTCCTGAGGTAGGCGAGCCCAATGCTACAATATTCATGGCAGATGAGTTGGCCGAAGCCCATCACAAATGGTCAGCATGGCTTGACCTGCCGCAGGTCCATACCTTTGAAGGCTGTCGATACGCTCAGACAGGTCTGTACCGGCCGACGTATACATCCAAAATGCGCAATCTGGCGGCGCCATTTCGCGAGGTCAACAGCGAGCAACTCATCCTGGAGATGTACAAGCATGTCGATGTGATCGACGGCCGTAGTCCAATCGCCAAGACGGTTGACTGTGCTGCCATTCAACGCAATGGTCTGACGGTGGGCACGCTCCGTTCGGGGCATCCCGAAATGACTGTCGTATGGTCTGTCGATGGGGAGACGATCGCCAGTGGCGAGCCTTACTTGAGCCCCGAGGATCTCGTGTTGTCCCCCGGAAACCATGTGGTATCGGCCATGGTCACTGATTCCACCACGCAGGTGCGCGATGAGACGGCTCGGACCGAACGCATGACCGGGGTCGAAGACTGGAGCGTGACCAACTGTGTTCCCGCGCCCTGTCCGGCGGCAGGGCCATGCCCGGATGTCCCCACACTGGTCAGCGAATACTGAAGACACATCCGATAATTCAAGGCCTGCTCAACGCAGTCCAATAGTTGTACATAATGTCTGCGCTGGATCTCCATAGATGGGCAAGTCGTGTGTTACGTTTGATGTGGGGCAGCAGCGGCCCTACTGTTGAGTACGAGACACGATCAAGCCGTTCCAGAGACACGCATCGTGAAAGGGCTATGATGAACCGCAGCGCCACCTATGTCATTGCTTTGTCATTCATCGTGCTGGCGGGCGTTCAAGACGTTCGCGCTGACCAGCCTTCTAACGCAGGCGAGGAGCTTCGCGTGATTCGTGTGACGCCCTCTTCGTCTTGGCACGGTCGGCCGCTGCCAAAACAGGTGCTCGAGGGCGAGCGCTTCAGGATCGTTCGTGTCCATCCGCCGTCCGCCTGGAGCTGCATGTCGACAGGGCCATGCCATGCAATGGCCAAACGCAATGTAAAACTGATTCGATTGGTTCCAGCGAGATACAAGAAGTCTCCCGGCACCAAGGTCCTGAAGCGCTTCGATGCCCGCGCGCTAAAGACCCGAAGATCTGCGACCTGAGCATTGATCACGGGGGGCAATGGAAGAGGGGTGGGTCATAGACCTGCCCCTTTTTTCGTGCCTCCTCAGCGGAATTCGTGTGAGTTGTTGCTGAGACAGATCCCGGTGCGTGGTAAATGGCCACGAACGTCGTGCCAAGCAACAACATTCTACGGGCTTCGAGCGCTGCTTCATTCACGACACGATCGCCGATGAGCCCCTGGAGCTCGGTCGCCGTCAGCGGCGGTCGCGCCCGCCGCGGCTCGGAGGGCCCTTGGCCGACGATGGCGGGGGCGGGGCGCAAGGGGCATCCCTGGCCAGCTCCAGAGTCAGAAGACGAGAGAGCTATTCAGCTTCCACGGATTCTGCTGAAGAACCTGTTTCGTGCGCTGCGTGAGAATCGATCGGGTCCGTTCCAGCCGAGCGCATCAACAAAGCGAGCTTTGGATAAGCTCAGAGTTCGTTGCGGGTAATCCACTTCTCTACGGTCGGGGGCGTGTAGACGGCCATGGCGTCCAGCAGGGTGGGGACTGCGGAGTCGACAATGACCATGCCGCGGTGTTGGGGACGAAGCAGGGCGCTCGTGGTGGCATGATCCAGGAACTTCACGAGATCGGTGTAATACTCGGCGACGTTGAGGAACGCGACCGGCTTGTCGTGTATGCCCAGTTGAGCCCACGTGATGCTCTCGAAGATTTCCTCCATCGTACCGAAGCCACCGGGCATGGCGATGAAGCCGTCGGAGAGATCGGCCATCATGGCCTTGCGCTCGTGCATCGTGTCGACGATGTGCAGTTCGGTGACCCCGTGATGAGCCAGTTCCTTCTGTTCGAGCGCATGCGGAATGACGCCGATAGCCTCGCCCCCAGCATCGAGAATGGCGTTGGCCACTGCGCCCATCAGACCGCAGTTGCCACCTCCGTAGACCAGCGCCTGGCCACGCCGGGCCATTGCGACACCCAGTTCGCGGGCCGTTGCTTCGAATATGGGATCATTGCCGCTGGAAGAACCGCAGAAAACACAGATACGTCTCATGTGACCAGCGCCCTGTTATGCATGAGCGTTGCCGGATTCTTGACCGCCAACGACGGCGGTATCTCCGAAGGAACCGGCAGGACGAGCAGTATAACAGCCGATGCGCCAGATGGCAGAGCCTCAGCTACTCGACGGGGCGCTGTTGAACAGGAATGATATAGGCATCATAGCGCGCCCTGGACTGAAACTGCCTGTCCTTGACGGGCTGGTAGGTTCGGGGTGCGCGCGTCTTGTACACACGCGGGGCCCGGGTCTTGTAGAACTTCGGTGGCTGCGTCGTGTAGGTTCGGCGCGTGGCTGGATGGTAGGTAAACGGATCTTCGGCCTTGACGCGATAATACGTCACGCGTCGCTCTGGGGCCGCGGCCCGTGGGGCAGATGGACGTGCCGGGGCTGCCTTGGCTTCTTCCGCTTCGCGGAATACACGCAGTGCGTTCAGCTCGGCACGGGCAACCCACGCATCTTCGAGGGCTTTTTCGAGATTGACTTGTGCTTGGGCCGTGAAGTTCGGTGCAGGGTGCGCGGCGTCAGCACTGGCGGCGACCTCCACACCGAGATATGAATCGGTAGGTACGATCTGGATGACACGGAACGCATCGCTCTCGCTGCGACCATCAGTGGCGAAGATCATCGTAGCGGCAAGTGAAACGGTCAGGTGGGCGAGGCACAGGTGTCGGTGCATGAGAATTCTCCAAGGGTGCCCGGTGATCGATAACAATTCGAGCATACCCACGACCGGCGATACGGCACAGCAGGATTAGATGTCCAGCACAGCCTGTTGCGTCTGGTCGTTCAGGGACCGGGTTCGGTGCTTCGATTATTAGGCGCTACTCCACGCTCACGGTCATGGGCCCTGTCGTCCGTATGGTGATCCGACCATCGGATTGCGTCGGAAACAGGAACGACCTGTTCTGCGGCGTGGCCTCGTCGAAGGTCAACAGATCGATGACGAACGTGCCACGCGCCTGCGGCGTGGGCTTGAAGTAGTACGTGGCCAGATGCCCGGCATCAACGGCGACTCCCGGTGAGTCGAGACCGACGACCATCTGTCCGGTGGAGATGTTATATGCTTCCCAGAACGGAAGATGAGCGAATATGTGAGCGCCGCTCATTGCTCGACGACGTTGAGGCCGATGGCGGAAGGTCTGGTCAATACCGATGTCGACCAGTTCAAGCGTGCCGTGGGTTCCACCCTCTACGCCGAGATGCAACTGGTAGCCTCGCAGATCGTGCAATGGCTTATCGAGGTGGACCTCGATTGCAATGAATGCATCCGGGGAAACGAGTGTCGACTTGCGGCGTAGCGATACGAATGCTTCGGCCACGTTCGTGTGGGGGGCAATGATGTCGGGATTGGGGCCGCCATCCAGCGGACAGGAACAGGTCGTGTTGTTGCCAAAGGCGTTGAGTGCGGCGAATGCGTCGTTGCCATCACACACGCCGTCCGGGAAGCACGAGCCAAACTGACCTCCAGCATCAACGTTCATGGCGGCCGGCGGTGATGGCTCGCATTCGTAGACTCCGCCATCGGGGGCGACGCCTGAGAAGCAGTTCAGCGCTTGGAAACGGTCGTTGCCATCGGCAGTACCGTCCGGCGGGCAGACGCCGAACTGGCCACCCATGTCGGCAAAGACGATGTCCGTCGGGACGCAGCCATTGGCCGTGCATTCCCACCACAGGCAGTTGTTGTCACGCGTCCCGTTTGCGTCGAGATCGGCGCAATCAGCAGTGGAGGCACAGAAAATCCCGGTACACGGATCATCGTCGCAGCTCGTGCCATCGCCCGCATATGCCTGGCCATCGCCAATGCAATCATCGGGGGTCGTTTCTGCGCAGGTCGTCGCTTTGCCATCGCTGGTGCAACACGCACCGACTATCGTCGTGCACGGATCGGGATCGCAAACGGTACCATCACCCTGGTACTCCTGGTCCTGGCCGATGCACTCGCAACTGAGGGTCAACGCACACCCGCCACCAATCGTGCAGCATGCACCGGGGACTTCTTCCAGGCAGGGGTTGGGGCAACAGTTTGTCTCATCACCCTGGTAGGTCTGTCCTGGTTGCTGGCAGTTGAGTTCTAAACCGATTGAACATGTTATGCCCTCGCCTGTATCGGTGCAGCATGCGCCTTCTGGCAACAGTCCGCACGGATCGTTGATGCATTGTTCATTGGCGAAGAACGTCTGGTTGGCATTGACGCAGTTGCCCGAAACCGTATCCGCGCACGTCGTCACGGGGCCGACATCGCTACAGCAGGCGCCGGGGATCACGTCATCACACAGGCCGGGTGAACACCGTGCATCTTCGATCCAGGTCGCGCCGCAGTTGTTTTCCGTGGTGACGAAGCAACCTTTGGCCAGATCACAACAGGCACCATCGGGAGGGACATCACCGCAGGGATCGGGATCGCAGGTCGTTCCGTCGCCGAAGTAGATGCTGGGTGCCGGGCAGTTGCGTTCGCCGGCGACTTCGGTGCACATGAACGCGTCATCGCAGCATGCGCCGGTTGCGACCGGCAGGCATTCGAGTGGCGTGCCGACGATCTCAGCACAGACCCTGGCTCCCGGTCCCCCGACCCACACACCGCCCATCATCAGGCAATCGGCCTCGGTGAGATCCTGGCAGCTCGCGTCCGGGAAACAGCAGGCGAACCCGCCGCCGGCCCAGGCGGGCTCAGCGACCAACGTAGCCAGGGACACGGTGATAACCGATATTGCGATGCCGATGTGGCGCATACTCAGTCCTCCTCAGTTGATGAGCATCCTCCAGGATACCTGATTCGGGCTCGGAGCCCCAAGAGGCGGCAGAATTGCGGTGCTCCAGGGCTTGCGGTTGCGTTTCGCATCTGCAAACTACGCATACTCATGCGTTTCCAACACAGGGGATCTTGCACCATGATGCTTGTGCTACTCAGTTTGTTGTCAGCTTCGACCACGGCTGGCCCGGATCAGAGCAAGTTGCTGGACCCTGCTGCGCTCAGTGCGGAACTGCAGCAGATCGTGGCCAATCACCCACAATCGTGCGCCCTCGAGACGATTGGGATCAGCCGTAACGGTCATCCGCTGGAGGCCCTGGCAATCGGGCGCGGCGGCGATCGCGATGATCGACCGGCGTTGGCGATCGTAGCCGGCATCGATGGAGAGCATCCGGTGAGCTCCACCGTGGCGCTGCGTATCGCCGCAGTGCTGCTCGGCATTGCCCCGGATGAGCCTGGGTGGGAGGCGCTGTGGCGTTCGACGGTCTATGTCATACCATGCGTGAATCCGGATGCGCTGTCGGCGTACTTTGCCACGCCGGTGCGCGAGCAGCGCCACGCCCTGCGACCTTGGGACGACGATCGCGATGGTCTGGTGGATGAAGACGGTCCCGACGATCTCAATGGCGACGGGGTCATCACCATGATGCGCCTGCCGGTTGCCGCATGTCGCAAAGCCGATTTGGAGCCGACGCATGTCGCCGACCCCAAGGCCGAACGTTTGATGAAGAAAGCCGAGCGTAACAAGGGCGAGACTCCGACGCATGCCCTGGTCATCGAGGGCCTCGACGATGATGACGATGGCCTATTCAACGAGGATCCTGTCGGCGGCGTCGATCTCAACAGCAATTTTCCACACAAGTACGCGGAACACACATCCACCAGCGGGCCGCATCAGATCTCCGAACCGGAATCGCACGCGTTGATCGAGTTCTTCCTCCAACATCCGCGCATTGCCACGGCGATCTTCTATGGCCGGCACGACAATATCGCGGCGCCGCCCACAGGCGGAGGCGCGGAGGGCAGAGGGGCTGGTCCCGGTGCGGGTGGCGGCCCACGCGGTGCCCTGCGTGGCCAAAGCGGACGCGGGGCGCCGACCGAACGTGGTAGACGCGGCGGGGGAGGCCGGTTCGGTCGCCGGCGGCGCGAAGCACCACAGGGGTTGCACGAAGACGATGTCGCGCTATACGCATTCATCAGCGAGAAGTACTCTGAATTGACCGGCATCAAGAAGATGCCGGCCGCACCCTCGGATGGAGCGGCGTACGCATGGAGCTACTACGAATATGGTATTCCAACGCTTGCCGTGCGCTTGTGGAACCGGCCCGAACCCGAACCCAAGCCGGACGAGGAAGGCAAGAAGGGTGATGCCGAGGGCGCCGAGGGTGAAGAAACCAAATCCGACGAGGTGCCACCCGAAACAGCCGAGGTGCCCCCGGAAGGCGAACGGCGGGGTCGTCGCGGGGGCCGTGGTGGTCGCAGGGGCGGTCGACCCGGCATGGATGGCCCGGGCGGTGCAGAAAAGAAGAACGCTCCGGCCGATGCCGATGCCGCCGCATGGCTCAAGTACAGCGACGAGGAGCGTGAGGGCCAGGGCTTCCTGGACTGGGCCGCGTACACCCATCCGCAACTCGGTGAGATCGAGATTGGCGGCTTCCGCCCATACTTCCGCACGACCCCCGCTGTCGATGACCTCAATGAGATCGTCGAACAGCAGGGTCAGGTGGCGCTCGATATCCTCGAACGCCTGCCACGTGTGTCGATCGACGATCCTCAGGTCAAGCGCCTCGGTACGGCAGTATTCGAGATCAAGACGGCGCTGGTGAATGAGGGATATTTTCCGACGGGTCTGGGCATCGCCCAGCTCAACCGGACTGTCGGTCCCCTCGTTGTCCGCCTCGACGTGCCACTCGAACGGATCGTCGGCGGCCAGCGAATGCAACAGGTGTGGTCCATACCTGGCAGCGGCGGACGACAAGAGTTGCGCTGGCTCATCACCGGCACCGCGGGCGCAACCGTGACACTCGAGGTCACCTCAAAGAAATACGGCGCGTGGTCCTTTGAGATCACCCTGCCTGCCGGGTCGGAGGACCACTCATGATCGTCAGAAAAGTGCTCGTCCTGGTTCTGGCAGCAGCCGTGTGTCCCGCTGCACTGCGTGCCCAACCTGCCGTTCCGAGTCGCGTCGATCTGGCTTTTGATCGCGTGTACGACTACCCCGAGATGGTCGACATCCTGCACAAGCTCGTGGTCGCATATCCCGAGTTGCTCGCACTCGAGTCACTAGGCAAGAGTACCGAGGGGCGCGATATCTGGTTGGTCACGATCAACAATCCGAAGACCGGATCTGATCGAGACAAAGCCGCGATGTACATCGACGGCAACGTCCATGGCAATGAGGTCCAGGCGACAGAGGTATGCTTGTACACCATCTGGTATCTGACCAAGAGTTACGGCGTTGTAGACAAATTGACCACACTGGTCGATGAGCGGGCGTTCTATATCGTGCCGTCGGTCAATCCAGATGGTCGCGCCTGGTGGTTCGATCAGCCCAATACGTCGAGCACTTCCCGTTCGGGCAAGAAGCCGACAGACAATGACAACGATGGGTTGTATGACGAAGACGGCTATGACGATCTCGATGGCGATGGGTTCATCACCATGATGTATCAGAAGGATCCGAATGGGCGGTTTCTACGTTCGCGGAAGGACCCGCGCATGTTCGAACGAGTGGGGCGCGACGAGAAGGGCGACTACTCGATGATCGGTATGGAAGGCATAGACAACGACAACGACGGCCGCATGAACGAGGACGGACCCGGTGGCTACGATCTCAATCGCAACTGGCCCAGCGGTTGGAAGCCCAACTACATTCAATTTGGCGCCGGCGACTACCCGTTCAGTCACCCCGAGTCACGCTGCATCGGTGAGTTCTTGCTCGATCATCCCAATGTCGCTGCGGCGCAGTCGTACCACAACACGGGCGGCATGATCCTCCGTGGCCCCGGCGCCGAGAATCGCGAGAGTTACTATCCGCCGGCTGACGTCGCCGTGTACGATGAGATCGGTCAGATCGGCGAGAAAATGCTGCCGTTCTACCGCTACATGGTGCTGTACAAAGATCTCTACACCGTGCACGGCGGTTTCGTGAACTGGGTTTCGGAAGGGCTCGGTATCTTCAGTTTTACCAACGAGTTGTGGGCCAACGCCAAGTACTACTATGGCAAAGAGGGTGACTGGGACCGCAACGAGCAACGCTTCAAGTTCAATGACCTCCTGCAATTCGATCAGCTGTGGGTGCCGCTCAAACCCTACGATCACCCGACCTACGGTGAGGTGCTCATCGGTGGGTGGAACAAGTACGCGTCACGTGTCCAGCCCATGTTCATGCTCGAGGAATTGTGTCACCGCAATTTTGCGTTCACCATGTTCCATGCGGACCACATGCCCAAGCTGGCCTTTACGCATACGCGAGTCCGCAAGCTGGCTCCCGGTACGTGGGAAATCACGGTCGAGATTCAGAACGAAAAGGCCATTCCAACAATCAGCGCACTGGCCGCCGAGAAGAACATCGGCGCTCGCGATCAGGTCAAGCTGCTGTCCATTGCCGGTGCGCCCGATGCCGGATTGCGACTGCCAGACACACGCGTGCTGGCTTCGGGCCGGCCGGGCAGTTGGCGGTCGGTGCAGATGGTCGATCTCACCGAGCGCAGCCCCGAACGCATTTGGGTGGACAACGGCATTGGTCGCTACGGTACCGAGCTGTTTCGCTGGATCGTCGAAGGTGCGGGCGAAGTCGAGGTCGTGTACACCTCGCAAAAAGGCGGCAAGCTCAAGAAACGCCTCACGCTGGAAGAGTCAGAATGGATAAAGCCGCCCGCAGCGAACGCCGAGTGAGGCTGCGGGCCGCTCCTCCACACTGCGTCCCTCTATAAGGATGTCAGATATGAATGTGGATCAACTCACCGAATTCTTCAAATGGATGACCCTCATCAATATCGGCCTGCTGATCTTCAGTTCGGTGATCATCATGGCGCTCAAGAAGGTCGTGTACAGGATGCATGGTCAGATGTTCAGCCTGGCTGAGGACAAGATCGCCCTCGTCGTCTACTGGTACCTGGGTATGTTCAAAGTGCTGATCATCGTTTTCTGCATCGTGCCCTACCTGGCGTTGTCAGCGATGTAGCACGCGTCTCTGGATCAATGCGGCGTGTACTTCTCGCCCGCCTCGACGGCGATGCTCAATGCATTGCCGGCGGGTGGCATGGGGCATGTGGCAAACGGGGTGAAGGCGCAGGCTGGATTGTGGGCCCGATTGAAATCGAGCACAACACGGCCATCATCATCGGGGGCCGGTGCCTCGAGGAAGCGGCCCCCGGGATAGGTCGTTTCACCACTGGTGGCGTCCCGAAAGACCATGAACAGTGAGCCATTGGTCTGCCTGGTGGGGTGCAGTCGCTGAAGCGTGCCATCGAATTCAAAAACCAGCACGCCCGGCGATGCCGTCGCTGTCTTCTTGCCCAGCACATTGGGGACAAGAATCGTGCCGGCTTCGTCGGTGCTCAGCTTCGCCGGAATGCGCCAAGCGCGCGTTCACTGCGTAACGCTCGATGCCCTTGAATGATGCCAACGCCGGACTGTTGCGATTGCGCACACGCAGGTACAGGGTGTCGTTGCGCTGGATGACATGGAACAGAATGGAGCCAGTGGACAGAACAGTTGGCGCACCGGCCATGTCGTGAATCATGGTCGTGGTCGAGATGCGCTCGGGCGCTGTGCTGCCGAATCGTTGGACCGTCACGCCGGTTTGCGCCGTGAAAGTGATCGTGTCACCGCTGATCGTCATCTGACCCACCGACACGGGCGCGGATGAATCCAGGATGATCCCATTGTCCGATCCCGAACCCAGAGTGTGCGTGCCAGGATTCAGCTGGTGAAGTCCGACGAGCGTCAGATAGCCGGTGTTGCTGCGCAACTTCTCCATTCTGCGCGCGTGCCATGAGTCGATCTCTTTCAAGTACTCTGGATCCTGTCCGAGCGCGGCGGCAACCGCTACAGTCAACAACACGTGCATTCTCCGTCCTTTCCTGTTCAGTATCCGGGCGTATTGTACCAGCCGGCGCGCGAACTTGCCGCCCGTGGCGATCATCGATCGAATGCCGAGTGAATTGAATGCGGCAGGGTGTTACCGGCGGCGGCCTCGCAGACGTACGCGACCTCGACGATCATGGGGCTCGCCATGCAACCAGCGCTTGCGGTCGTCGATGTCTTCGAGCCTCAGGCTCGCATCCGTCTGCATCCGAGTATTGATCGCAACGTCGAGGGCAGCGTCTTCGGTGGCGCGGCGGTAGGCCTCGCTGCGCAGGGCATACAGCGGGTCGTCACTGGGCGCCGCAGTCGGAAGATGGCTGAAGACGTCGTACCGTGCAATGGCCTCGGTGCCGTCAGCCGATTCGTACAGTTCGATGACGCGGCCTTCCTGTGGATAGTCGAGCGTACTGGCCGTCTCGATTTCGAGGTAACCGCCGCGATCGATCACACGGTGACGATGCGTGTGGCCTGCGACGTGCAGGACGACCCGGTCGCTGTTACTGAGTACGGCACGCAGTTGCTCCGAGACGACTTGCGAGCCGACGTTCGCCGACAAGTCCTGGCTGGGGTGATGTGAGGCGATGATCACCCACTGGCCATTACGCTCGGCGGCGTGGAGTTCGCTGATCAGAAAGGCCTGCTGATTGTTGAGAATGCTGCCGGCGAAATAGGGGAACGCAGGGAGTTCATCCAGGATTTGAGACGTGTCCAGCACGACGAGACGCAGTTTGGGCATGGGAGATACGGCGTACCAACTGCGCTCGACCGCGTCATCGTCAAACCCGTGACCGGCAGGGGTGCTGGTCGTATCCTGATGCAGGGTCATGATCTCGTTGATGTTGAGGAAGATGCGCTCCGGGTTGGGCGTGACCGGTTCGCGGAAATTGAACAACCGGGGCGGACCGGGGTTCGCTGGGGTAATTGGGGCGAATCCGGTTACGCTCTGAGGGTTCAGCGCTGCGGGCAGGAACGCGTTGAACAGCGGGGGCAGCGGCACGGGCGCGACCCGACGACCGTCCGACCGTTCTACGATCGCGAAGTTGCCAACGGCGAAGTGGTCATGATTGCCGAGTACGGCATACCACTCGACCGTGTCGAGCGGTCCGTGCACACCCTGGTGGTACAGTCCGGCGGCGTCGAACGCGTGATGCGGATCGAGCAGAGCCGGCGGGCGCATGTCGGCCGGGCGATCATCGACGCCCGAAAGCGGGTCGACGGTGTTGCCATCGAGGGTTTCCAGAAACCAGCGCCACTCGATCAGGTGGTTGTTGTCGGTGGCATCGCCCGTGTGAACCATGAAGTCGATCGTCTGACCTGCGGCATGCATGCGATTGATCGCGCGGACCATGCCATCGAGCACCTGTGCCGAATAGGCTTCCTGCGGACGCCAGCTGTACGCAAAGATGGAGTCAAGCGGAGCAAACCGCGCCGGCGACTCCTCGTCGAGCACCTGAGCATCCGACAGGTGAGCGAACCGCGTAACCAGCGCGAACCCCTCGGGGATCGGCAGGGTGTTGATATTGTCCTGCAGCGTGCCATCGTCGTTGCCGCCACAGGCCAGCGTCACAACCAGCCCGCACGTACACAGAATCAGGGAAGCCAATTTGAGCATGGCGTATTATAGGGGGCACGTGTCGAGATACGACCCGGTCGCCCCACGAAAACCGCGGCGTGTCGGGGTTGATCTCTGCTCACGGATCAGGCGTCAGTCGTTTGACCGTGGCCTTTGTGATCCCTTGTTTCACTTCAAAGAAACCGGCCCAGGGGTCTTCGGTCAGTGCGCGCAGGCGCTTCGGCAGGTTGCGGACCGTGTAGGTATTCGGTGCGATGTCCGGAGTCAATTCGTCCCACGACAGGGGTGTCGACACCGGGGCGCCCGCAACGGCGCGGGTCGAATAGGCGGCCACGCAGGTCGCACCGGCCGTGTTGCGCAGGTAGTCGATGAAAATGCGGCCGTCGCGCTGGGCCATGGCAATCGAGGCGGTGTACTGCTGGGGGGCGATCCGCGCGACATGTTCAGCCACGAGCTGGCTGAAGTGTTTGATATCGTCCCAGGTGCTGCGGCGGATGATCGGCACGACGATGTGCAGGCCCTTGCCACCTGAGGTCTTGACGAAGCTCGCGAGCCCGAGGACCTCGAGCATTCCATGGATGGCATGCGCCCCTTCGACCACTTCAGGCCAGGCTACGTCAGGGCCTGGATCCATATCGAATACGATGCGGTCGGGCGTGTTCGGCTTGTCCTCACGGCTGCCCCATGGGTGGATTTCGAGCACCGCCAGTTGAGCGAGGGTCAACAGGCCGGATAGATCATCGATGACGATGTGTGCCAACGCACGGTTGCGTTTCTTAACGACCACCTCGCGGAGGGCGCTGACGCCTACGTCGTGCAGATGCTTCTGGTAAAAGCGGTTCTTGTCGTGGCCCTGAGGACAACGCACAAGGCTCAGCGGCCGGCCTGTGACATGCGGCAGGACCCAGTCGGCGATCTCGCGGTAGAACTCTGCGATTTCCTGCTTCGTGACTCCCGTTTCGGGATACAGAATGCGTTGCGGATTGGTCATGCGCACGCCTTCGATATCGAAGCCTGGCTCGATGACGATGTGCGGTGAAGCGGCTGGCGTCCGGGCCGCGTCGATTTCGTGTCCCGGACAGTGCACGACGGTCCAGTGGCTCGTGCGTTTGAAGACGTAGTGACTGTCCGCACGTTTGGATATGACGCCTGCCAGGCCCAGGCCAGTGGCCTGCTCGAGCACGGTTGGACCGTTGCCGACGATGTGTTCGCACAACCGCAGTGTGCCCGTGTGATCGGCGCCCTCCTGCAAAGCGCGGGCCAGCAGGGCTTTGCGATCGAGCAGCGCGCAGCCGGTCAGATCCACGCCACGGAAGAATGGTAGATCAAAGATGTAGTAGATCAATTCCGAAGTGCGTCCGAGCGACACCGCACGGCGCAGCGCGCCGCCATCCGATGCTCCTGACGCGTTCAGTAGGACGACCACTCCATCGAGGACCGTATCGTCGGCCCCAAGGTGTTCAGCCGAGCGGGTGATCTCCGGCAGTTGGTTCGTCCAGTCTTCGCCGTCCGAGGTCAGCAGCCGCACGGTCTCACCGTTGATGATGCCGAGGATGCGCGCGCCGTCGAATGCGATCTCATGAATCCAGTCGTCGCCCGCCGGCACGGTCTTGCGCGGCGTGGCGCGCTGGGGAGCCATGGCTTCGGGCAGCGGGGCGACCCGGGCACCAGGCCAGGCCGACGGATCGAGTTCCGAGATGCGTGGTTCACCGGGAACACGGGTGACCGACCACACGCGGTCCTTGTCGACAGCAATCTGCTCCATTGTTCGGCCCGTAGCAGCGCTGTCAGGGAGTGAGTCGAGAACGTCGTACTCTTTTCGTGGACGAACCGCATCGTCCCGTTCTTTGATGAACAGCCAGTCACGATCATCTCTGGTCTTCGGACCCTTCAAGCGAATGAGCGTCCACGCTCCGCGCAGCTTGATGCCGTGGATGATGAACTTGAGCGCGCCCTTGCGGTACTGTTCATAGGAATCGCCCAGGGGTTCCCAGGTGCCATGGTCCCAGACCATCACCGTGCCACCCCCGTACTGTCCCTGGGGAATGACCCCTTCGAAGTCTCCGTAGGCAATGGGGTGGTCTTCGGTCTGCCGTGCAAAGCGTTTGTCCAGTGGATCGAGGCTCGGACCCTTGGGTACGGCCCAGCTGAGTAGTACGCCGTCGAGTTCCAGGCGCAGGTCGTAATGCAGGTTGCGCGCGGCGTGTTTCTGGATGACATAGCGGTGTCCGGGTTCAGGAGCGATGTGGCCGGCCGGTTCGGGGGTGACCGCGAAATCGCGCTTGTCTGTGTAGTCCTTGAGGCCCATTTTGGTTCACGGAGTCGAGTGCGAGTATATAGGCAACTATGGACTCATCTCATCACACCATTCAACGTATCTTCAAATCGGCGGTTGCCGTGGTTTTTCTGGCCTGCGGATGCGCAAATGGGGACGCCCCGGTGCGTCGCGTGCTGGCTCGAATGGCCGCAGCGGATACGGCTGGAGACCTCGACGGGATTGTCAGGTTGTACACGTCAGATGCAGTGCTGTACCCTCCGAAGGGACCGCCGCACCGAGGCACTGCGGCGATTCGGCAGAGCTATGAAGGGTTGTTCACGACCTACGAGGTGGTCGTGAGCATCACCCCCGAGGACATCGCGGTGGACCACAACTGGGCGTGGGTCAGCGGGACGACGGAGGTTCGCCTCGCTCCCAAGGACACAGCGGCCTCTTCTGCGGCTGCCCGAGTCGACCGCGACCGGTTTCTGATGGTTTTGCGCCGCAACGCCAAACAGTGGCTGGTGCACCGTTTGCAGTGGCATCCCCGGTGAGTCCCGGACCTTTGAACTCATGGTTGCGAAGCGGGCGAGCTGCTACAATGGTCCTGCACCCCTGAGAAATCCCGGCAACCCGGCCGAGGTGCCTGAAACCCGCGAGATTATCCATGCGTACCATCATGTTGCTAGTTCTGGCGTCCGCCCTGGGAGTCGGGGGTTATTATGGTTACCAACACTTCCGCCCCACGGAGGACGCGCCGAAATACCGGACCGACACGGTCACCGAGGGCGAGATCACCGCAACGGCCATGGCCACCGGTACGGTCGAACCTCTGGTCAAGGTGTTGGTGGGTTCACAGGTCTCCGGCACGGTCGTCCAATGGTTCACCGATTTCAATGACGAAGTCAAACAGGGCCAGATTCTTGCGGAACTCGATCAGGATCGCATTCGTGCCGACGTCGAGCAGAATCAGGCTGCCGTAGGCGTCGCACGCGCTCGTTTACTCGAGGTGCGCGCCGGCGTCGAGAGAGCTGCGCTGGAACTCGACCGTCTCGAGCGGGCTCATGCGGTTTCCGGGGCTTCCGATTTCGAATTGGCGCGTGCCCGTGTAGCCCTGCAAGCCGCAGAGGCCGGCGTGCAGGCGTTGGGCGCCCAGGTCGAGATGGCCGAGGCCCAACTGCGCGCTGCCCAGATTCAATTCGACAAGACCATCATTCGCTCGCCCATCGACGGCGTGGTCATCTCCCGCAACATCGACGCCGGTCAGACGGTCGCAGCATCGTTGTCAGCACCGATACTGTTCACCATCGCCAACGATCTACGACAGATGCGGGTCAATGCCGCTGTCAGCGAGACCGACATCGGCCGGATTCGTGAGGGTATGGCAGTCGAGTTCCGTGTCGACGCGTACCCCAAGACGCGCTTCAAGGGAGTGGTCACCCAGGTTCGCTTCGCTGAAACGGTGGTCGACAATGTCGTGACTTACGAGACGCTGATTGGTGTCAAGAACGACGAACTACTGCTGCGTCCCGGAATGACGGCAACAATTCTGTTCGAGGTCGAGAGGGTCGAAAATGCCCTGCTGGTACCCAACGCAGCGTTGCGCTACGATCCCAATCGCGAGCAGGTGGTCGTCAACTGGCGCCCCGGCAAGGCCCAGCCCAAAAAACCACGAGTCTACAAGCTCGAAAGCGGCGAACTGATCGAAGTCAATGTCCAACTGGGTGTATCCGACGGCAAGTTTACGGCGGTGGTCAGTGATCAGCTTTCCGCCAACGACGTTGTCGTGGTCGGCGAAGAGTTCGATGCCAAGCGCGCAGGTGGCGCTCGCCGTGGGCCGTTCTAGCGCTAGCGGATCAGAGAAAGTCTGAGTCTGGAGCCGTCGTTGTCAGAGCCCCTCGTACAAATCGATGATGCCTACAGGATCTACCGCGTAGAGGATGTCGAGATCCCTGCTGTGCGGGGCGTGTCGATGAGTGTGGAACACGGCGAGTTCGTCGCCATTACCGGGGCCAGTGGATCGGGCAAATCCACATTCATGCACATCGTGGGTTGTCTCGATCAGATGACGCGCGGGTCGTTCCGCTTCGAGGGCGTCGACGTCAACAGCCTGACGCGCAAAGAACTGGCCCGATTACGCAATCGGCGTATTGGTTTCGTGTTTCAGAGTTTCAATCTGCTGTCGCGCACGACGATTGTCGACAACGCGGCGCTGCCCCTCGCCTACCAGGGAGTCGGTTTGCGTGAGCGGCGCCGGCGGGCATGCGAGATGCTCGCGCGCCTCGGGCTCGGTGATCGCCTGGGCCATCATCCCAACCAGCTGTCCGGCGGTCAGCAGCAGCGTGTGGCCATCGCCCGCGCGCTGGTCACCCATCCTGTTGTGCTGTTGGCTGATGAACCGACCGGTAATCTCGACAGTCGGACAACCGCAGAGATCATGGAACTCTTCGCTGAGCTCAATCGCGACGAGGGTATCACCGTTTTCATCGTCACCCATGAAGACGAGGTCGCCGACTATGCCGCGCGGCACCTCGTTTTTCGCGATGGTCGCATTCTCTCCGACAATCGCCGAGTGCGACATGCGACTCCGAACGGGGCGGCGATGGCGTTTTCGCCGGGAGTCGAATCGTGAGTCCGTTGACCGTGCTGTATGAGGCGCTGCTGAGTCTGCGCAAGAACACAATACGCACGAGCCTGTCGGTCCTCGGTATCGTCATCGGCGTGGCCTCGGTCATTGCAATGGTTGCGGTTGGTGAGGGCGCGAGTCAACGGATCGAGAATGAGATCAAGACACTGGGGAACGACTGGTTGATCATCGGATTCTGGGGCATCCAGCGCGGTGGCGCGCGCAAGGAGCAGGGCATCCATCCGAACTTCGCTGCCGAAGATGCCAATGCCATCGCCAATGAGTGTCCACTGATTCGCGGGGCCACCCCGAGCAATCGCATGAGCGCGCAAGTCCTGTCCGACTTTGGTAATTACCAGACGACCGTTCAGGGTGTCTATCCTTCGATGTTCGACATCCGGCGCTGGCAACCATCTTCGGGCCGGTTGTTCAATGAAGAGGATATGGCACAATTGCGGCGGGTGTGCTGCATGGGCGCGACCGTCGCTACTGAACTGTTCGGGGGACTCGATCCCGTCGGCCAGACCATTCGCGTGAATCGCATCACGTTCGAAGTCGTCGGCGTGCTCGCATCCAAGGGCACCAGCGGTGACGGCCGTGACAACGACGATGTCATCATGTTTCCCTGGCATCCGTTTCAACGACACATCGCTGGAAACGAAATCGCACGAACAATGTACGCCGCTGCCCAGGAAGGTGTGCCCTTACATGTGGCCAAGCAGCAGATCCGGGCGTTGCTGCGTCAGCGGCATCGTCTGGCAGACGACGAGGATGACGATTTTCGGATCATCGACCGTTCGCTGTCGGCCCAGGCCCGCGAAGAGTCGACGCGGACGTTCAATTGGTTGCTGATGACCATTGCCTCGATTTCGCTGGTCGTCGGCGGCGTGGGCATCATGAACATCACGCTGGTTTCGGTCACCGAACGCACTCGCGAAATCGGCACGCGCATGGCCATTGGCGCGAGTGGCGCGCAAATCCTCGGCCAGTTTCTCACCGAAGCCGTCCTGTTGTGCGGCCTGGGCGGACTCTTCGGTTTCCTGCTCGGAGTGGGCATTGCAGAGTTCGTATCGTGGAAGCTCGGTTGGGACGTAGTCATTTCGTACTGGATGGCTGCCGTGGCCATCGCCTTTGCAACCGTCGTCGGTCTGTTTTTTGGCTTCTATCCTGCCTGGCGTGCCAGCAAGCTCGATCCGATCGAGGCCCTGCGCTTCGAATGAGCGATCATCACATCACCGGTGCGATTGTCGTTCAGTGAGCTGAAGACACCTGGCTGGCCGTGCCCCATTTCTCACCAAGGCCGTACTTCTGCGGCGCGCTGTCATACAGCTGCATGGCGGCAGGCATGAGTTCCTGGAGATCGTTGATGCGGTGCTGTTCACTGGGGTGTGTGGACATGAATTCGGGCGGTTTGCCCTGGGACGCCGCTTCCATGCGCTGCCACAGTGCAACCGCTTCGCGCGGATCGTAACCGGCCTGGGCAGCGAGCTTCAATCCCCAGCTGTCGGCCTCCAGTTCGTGCGACCGACTGAACGGCAGCAGCACACCGTACTGTGTGATGACGCCAAAACCCTTGAGGATTCCGTCGCGGGCTTGCGGATTGGCATTCTTCATGCCGGCACCCATGACCTCGGTGATGACCTGGACGGTCATTCCCTGACTGACGCGCTCACCGCCGTGACGGGCCAGGGCGTGGGCCACTTCGTGGCCCATGACTGCGGCCATGCCAGCCTCGTTGTCCATGATCGGGAGGATGCCGGTGTACACGGCGATCTTGCCGCCCGGCAGGCAAAACGCGTTGACCTGTGGCGAATCGATGAGATTGAACTCCCACTCGAACTCAGGCTTGTTGGCTACGCGAGAGATACGCTCACCTACCCGGCGGACGATCTCGGTCATGCGCGTGTCGCTGCTGATTTCATTGGTCTCGAGCACCTGCCTGTAAGCATCGGCACCCAGCTGGTTCTCCTGGGCCTCGGACAGAATGTTGTATTGCAAGCGTCCGGTTTCGGGCACGGTCCGACAACCGGTCAGTGGGGCGGTACCGAGAATGGCCAGGAGGGCACAGCGCGATAGTGTGGTCTTCATGAGAGTTCCTTTGATTGTCTGATGGTCCGTGCCGCGCGGCGGCGTGCCCGGATTATGCATCGGTTGTCCGTTGACCGCAAAGGTTGGGCGGTTCAAAGGCCTTCTCGAGCAAAGCCTCCGGGGTCATCATCCGCAGCATGACCGCCGGGAGGAGGCGATACTGCAACGCGTCGCGTTCCAGGTGGCGGGCGGCGGTCAGCAGGCAGTCGAGGGCGGTATTCAGCAGACGGCCGCAGCGGTGCCGCGGCGCGGCGCTGCGTTGTCGAAGCGTGAGGATTTCCGAGGCGCGATCTGGATGTCGGGGAAGGCCCATCAGATGCAGGCCGCGTCGACCGGGGATGGCCACGGTACGCGTGTTGTCGTGGCCGGGCATGATGATGATGCCGCCGCTGACTTGTTCTGCGGCCGCGAGCAACCGACCGTGCTCGAATGCACCGCGTAGCACTCGCGGGCGCGGGGGTGTCATCGATCTGCCGTTCGAGGGTCGTGATCAGGGTGTCGTCGATGCCCCTCAGGATGCGCCTTCGCCCTTCGAGCAATCGGGCGTAGGCGGTCGGAGCGATCCGGCCCCCGCAGGGGCCGCTGCACTGGTGGTCGAAGTACCGTCGGCACAGTGTCGCGCACTCGGCATCGTGGAACAGGGACAGGGTCATCGTTGTGCGCGTTTCATCTTCAGGGCAGTGGGCCACGCCCAGGAGGGCGGCGAGGGTCTCGGCCACTTCCCGAGCGGCACGGCGGCTGCGGTACGGTCCAAAGGTCGACGGGCCCGCTGGCGTATCACGAACTTCGAGCTGACCATGGGTTTGGGAATCTTCGACGAGGTAGCAGTAGCGCGGCCAGCGGCGCATCTGGCGGTTGAAGGCGGGCCGGTGCACCCGAATCAACTCCGCTTCAATCAGCAGCGCTTCCAGCTCGCTGGCAGCGGTGCGGGCGGTGCAGGTCACGATCCGGCGGGTCCACCCGGAGAAAAATCCCGTGTCGCTGGTGCCTCGTCGGTGCGTGGCCACGCGCGTACGGATGTTGCCTGATTTGCCGACATAGAGCAGGCGTTCATGTTCGTCGAGCAGACAATAGACGCCACACGTCGGCGGCAAATCGCACACCGTGGCCATCGTGCATGACAGATCAGGAACAGAGGGCCCCTGCAGAGCGGCGAACGGCGAACCGCTCGGTGATCCCCGGGTCGCGCCTGGACGCTCGCGGTAGACATCACGCGACGTGAGCGTGATCAACGCATCGGGCCGTCGATCGCGGGCCAGCTGTTCGAAGCGCAGTCCGGTCAGTATATCGGCTGGACCCGTGCCACTGAGGCGAATCTGTGCAATGCCAAGATCCGGAATGTCGTCGAGGATCATCGACAAGCGCTCGACAAGCTCGTTTCGACTGAGGTCGGTGACGTCGAGCGGCCACATTGACATGGGGCGCACGGTGTGCGTATGGAACGACCACGCCATGCGGTTGTCGCACGGTTCGAGAATCACCGCGCCCTTGGGTTCGGTGGCTTCCGCGAACGTGATGCGGTCGACCGATCCGCAATAGACCACTGGAATACCGTCCGCGTCGAGTGCCTGATGGCGGTGCACGTGACCACAGGCCACAAGGTCGAAGGTTCGGGGGATCGCTTGACGATCGATGGCATCACGGCCTGCGCGAAACCTGTAATTCGCCGGACCACAGGTTGCCGAGTCAACCGCCTGATGCAATGCGAGGATGCGGACATCGGCATTGACATCCGCCCAGTTCGTGGCCTGCACAGCGGCATCGAACTGCTCCATGACGTGTTTGCGTAAGCAGGGGAATCCGGAGAGGGCCACACGCTGGCCACGCAGACTGAACAGAAGCGTGGTCGGTTCAGTGACGATGTGGATGTTTGGATGCATCAGCAGCAGTGAAGAAGGGATCGCCGAGTGCTCGTGATTGCCCGGCACGATCACGACCGGGATACCGTCGACTGCCAGAGCGAGCAGAGGCTCGGCTGCTGCGGTCATCATACCTGCAGAGGGCCGCGGATGATCGAACAGATCCCCCGTGTGCAACACGAGATCCACATTCGCGCTGCGCGCCAATGCGAGAACGCTGCGGTAGCTGGACACGAAGTCGTCCCCGCGCCGCGCACGGCGGTGGCGCGGTCGTGCGACGAGGCCTGCTCCGATGTGCGAATCGGCAGTATGAAGAATCCTGAACGCCACGGTCGCCGGCACTGTAACCGATCGAGCGCGGCTGGAAAAGGGGATGTTAGCTTTTTGTTAGGATCAAGAGTGCCGCCGATCCCGGCCCGGCGCTGTCCTGATGAACGAAAGGTCAGACTCGACAGCGACCCTCACCCCGCACAGAAAAGGGGTCAGGAGCCTTTTTGCGTCGTAAGGTGGTGGTTGGCAGAGGATTAGCAGAGTAGTTGTCGTTTCGCGTAGAATGAACTGCCCAAGTCGCAGGGCAGAGCGACGGGGCGGAGGAGAAAGCGCATGTCACCAGGACGCTTCAGCGTATTGATGTTGTGTTGTGCCATGTGGGGCCAGCCCGCTTCGGGGCAGGTGCGTGTATTCATGGCGGCCGATGGCGAGGAGGGCCTCGTTGCAACCACCGGGAACACGACGTTGTCCGTCGTGCAAGGCGGTTCGGCCACCGTCATGCTGTGGATCGAAGACACGGTGCAGAACCAGCAATTCAACGGCCATCAATTCATTCTGCCCTATGTCGCGACGCCTCAGGGGGGGGCGGTCGGCAGCGTCGAGTACATTGACCTCAATCCGGGTGGCGGCGGAGGCGATAGTGTGTTCATCGACATCGATCGAAGTGATTTCGTCCTCGATGGCGGGACCATTGCAAACCCCGTGTACAATGAGACACCGGGGTCGGGTTTCTTTGGCGCGATCTCTTCACTCGATGCCGTGAACGACGGCGTTACCGTATCGGGCATCCGCTATCTGGGCGAGTTCGACATATCGACGACCCTTGGAACATCGGGTCAATTCGAGATCGCCTTGATCCAACCACCGACCGTCCCGAATACGACAATTGCAGCATCGGGCGGCGTCGAGTTCGTCGTCAATGAATTCCAGGCGCTGACGATCGATGTGCAGCTGTGCAGCAACGCTGCGCAGTGCGATGACGGCATCACGTGTACGATCGATGCGTGCATGCCCGGCGGATGTGCCAGCACTCCTGTTGATTGCTCGGTGTTTGACACCGAGTGCACTGTTCGGGTGTGTGATCCAGGCGGATCGCCCAACAATTGCGCCATCACTGAAAATGCCAACGAAGGGGAATCGTGTGACGGCGACAGTGGTAGCTGCCACCTCGGCGCGTGTCAAAAAGCCCGTGTATTCATGGCGCCCGAGGGCCAGGAGCTCGAGGCGCCGGCGTCCGGTGACGTCGAAATCCTGGTGACGTCGGGCTCGACCACACGCATCACAGCATGGGCTCAGGATATTGTGCAGAGTCAACATCTGGCGGCTTACAGGTTGTCTCTTCCATGGCAGGCGACGCCGCTCCCCGGTGCGAGCGGCACACTGACCTATGTCGATAACGCACCCGGTATGGGCGGAGGTGACTCGGTCCTGATCAACGAATCGCGCGGCGACTATGTATTCGCAACGGAGACGACCCTCGAACCGATTTATGACGAGGCCGCGCCACCGGGGGCCAACGCCAGTTTCTTGATGTTTGGTCTGGTGGAGGGGCTTGCCGGCGGTCCGACGATATCCGGTGTGTCCTACCTGGGGGAATTCGACTTTCAGGCATCAGCCGATGCCGCCGGTTTCTTCGAACTCGCGTTTCGCGTTGTGCCCACCGATCCGCCCACACTGTTGACCGCTTTGATCAGCGATGGCGGAGGCAGCTTCGGTGTACACGAATTCCAGAAGTTGATCATCGAGGTGTCGACGACGTGTGCGACCGCTGGAGACTGTGCCGACCTGGACAATGATGATATCCGCGACGACGGTTGCGTGTGGTGGGATTGCGACGCCGGTGAGTGTCTTGGAACGGACGTCGTCTTCGCGGACATGGGCGGTCAGTTCGGCGCCTGCCCTCCTGACGGTGCAGCCGACAACAACGATCGTAACGCCGCATTGAATTGCTTCGCCGACGTCAATGCCGCCCAGATGCCAGGATACCCATGCGAGCAGGCTCCTCCTATCGCATTCAATGTCGATACGGGTGGCCAGTTCGGTTCCTGCATGCCCGATGGCGTGTGTGATGGTAACGATGCCTTTGCGGCCCTCAATGCTTTCTCGGGTTCGACGACATGCAGCTGTCCATTGGACGGCGGGCCTCAGCCAGTCGGCGGTTATTTGCCCGTCCCGGTTGCTGATGCCAAATTGGCGCTGGTCGCTTCAGCGCGGCGGGTCAAGCCAGGGATGCTCATCGAAGTTGACGTGCATCTTGCAGCGCCGCTCGAGGACCTGCGTGGTTATCAGTTACATCTCGGGGTCAGCGGTGGAGCGTCGGGCGCACTGGACCTCGTGGATATTTCGGCAGCGGTGCACGACCGCTCCGCGGGACGTGGCGACCGGCAGCGCGGCGTGTCGCCTCCTCATGCAGTGAACTGGGACTGGGCCGCGTTCAACGTGTCCAGCCGGCAGATGCTCGTGGGGCTGGATGGGCCTGGCGTGGCCGTCGGGAGCGGGCACCTCGCGACATTCACCTTCGAAGCATCCGTAGATGCACGAGGCACGTTCGTCATCGAGTTGTTGCACGATGTGGATGACGCGGCCCAGCGTACGTATCTCTTTCCAACACTGCCCAACGGCCGTATCGAGCTGGCCGCTGCCTCGGCGCTTCGCGTCCACGTAGAGTAGATCACTCAGTGATTCATCAGTGATGCTTGGCGCGGCCTCCGACCCCTGACACAACCCCATGCTGTGGTTCATACTGACGATTTACCTCACCATGAGCGCCATCACATTCGTCGTGTATGGCTACGACAAGCGCGCGGCTCGGCTGGGTCGTTGGCGGATCCGCGAATCGACGTTACAGGTCCTGGCTTTGTTGGGCGGGTGGCCCGGGGCTGCCGTCGCGCAGGGTTTGTTTCGTCACAAGCGGCGCAAACGCGGGTTCATGGCCGTGTTCCTCATGATTGGTGCGGCTCATGTGGGACTGTGCGCGTGGTTGGTCATGCGAGGCGACTGAGGTGCCGTGCGGTCAGCGACCAAGGCGGGGTCGCCGACGCTGGACATCGATCATGGTCATGTGGTGAGCAAGGCTGAACGTGTGCATGGCTTGCAGGCTGTTGTCCCAATGTGGCTTCGCAGATGTGCGGAGGACTTCTCGGTAATCTTCTTCGTTCAACACTTCGATTTCGTTGAGGTTGATCCCATAGCCGTATCGTGGCGTGCAATTCTGCGAAGGTCGGTACAGGCGACCCTGAAGTTCGAACAGTCGGCCGGCAGGACGCGCCCGGCGTACATCCGATACGATCGGATTCAACGGATGGGGCGTCCAAGTCGTGGTCAGCAGGGCATCAGCGTGGAATAAATGCAACTCATCGCACGTCGATGCACCAGGAGTTTCGGACATATTCGCGAACAGCCACCATGTGCCGTTGGCATGGTGCAGTGTGGCGTCGACAGCGTGCACATTCTCCATGAGGTTCATTTCCCACGTCCATTGATCCGGGAAACGCGTGCAGCGGTACAGTTCAATCGTACGGTGGTTGCCCGTTTCTGGCACCATGTACAGCGTCCCATCCGCTTCGAACACATATGGGTAGGACAGGTGATAGGGCCTTTCGAGAACGGGGACGGGCGTCGTGTGGCGCCCCGTTTCGTCGATGGTCATGACCGCAATGTGGCCCCGGCGTGTTGCGTACATGTATTCTTCGAGGAACACATAGTACAGACCATCGCGATAAATGACGTGCGGATCCGCCCAGAAACGATCCTTGGGTGGGGTGATCGACTTGAAGCGCCAGAACGAAGTCGACATCTGCGGTTGGATCTGGAACATCAGGGTCCATTGATCGAAGAATAGTGTGTTGGTCAGGCGATTCTTGATTTTACGGTTGATCAACCGGCGGATCAGTCGGAAGCGCTCGCGATTGGTCGGCGCGACGTACAGTCGGTTGTCATAGAATTCGGGGTGCGTATTCTCTTTGCCTACGCGCTCGAAGAAGCGGTCCGGTCCCAAGCGCGCGAGCGTTTCCAGTTGACGCGGGATGAACGACAGAGTCTTCCAGTAGTTGTTGCGCTTGTTGTCCTCTACTGAACGATCCGAGGTCCGCGACCACGAGCGGTACAAGACCGAGCCGTTGTCGAGATCCTCGCTCAGCACTTGCAGGACTGAGCCGGTGGTGGGGGCCGCGTCGGCAAATTCCCAGTAACCAGCTGGACCGCCGCGATTGACGCGGTTGTCACCATGGTGAAACGACCAGACCCCGTAACGCGGGACGTCGAGGATCCGGCCGCGCAGAATGCGGAACCCCAGGCGAATAAAAACATCGATGTCGTAGGCTTCGATGGTGGCGATGTCAGCATCAGAGATGTAGTCGGAGAACTTTGTTTGTTTCGGTATGACGTCGAGCACCGGCACATCAGCCAGGAGCGCGGCGCAATCTCCACGAACGAACGCATCGGGTTTCCGCGTAGGATCGCGCATGAGGATGCGGTACAACCCATCCAGGGTGCGACGCACCACGGCAGTTGGGATGTTCGTCCAGTTGTTGCGGAAACGGCTGACCAGCGATCGCGATGCACGCTCGTGGGCATCGACGACGATCAGTTCGATGGATGCGTAATCCGAGTCCACGATACGCTCGAGCATGGCGTGTACCCAGGCTGTGATGTCGCGGCTGTCCAGGAGCAAGCCTATGCGTAGCTTGGTCATAGATGAATCCTAGCAGCTTGCGGAAAAGGCGGCAATCACCAGCGTAGACTTGGGTCAGGTCGCCTGGCTCGTTATGCTTTGGCCCCACAGGGGCGTCCAATTGGGTCGGGTGGTTACGGCCCGGGCAATCTTAGTGCTTTTCACGAGATCACCTGTCTTGACGGCTCATACCGCAAGCAGGTGTTGGAGTTGGCATGAAAACTTATCATTTGATTCTTGGGGCCCTGGTCGGTGGAATTGCCAGCGCGGATGCCGGCGAAACGGTGCGTATTGGGACACTGAATTGCGAATGGCTCAGCCACGAGACGGTTCACGTCAAATATGGCCTGCCGCTGTTTCTGGATGACTGGACGCCGGAAGATCACGCCAGGTGGACGTCCTATGGTTCGCGCGAGAAACTGTTTGCTGCCGCATGCGAACAGGTGGCTGCACTGATTGCTCGGATGGACGTTGATGTTCTGGCGTTGCAGGAAGTTGGACCCCACGCGGACAACGAAAAGGTTCACGAGGCGCTGCAGCGGCTCGGGGGAGGATACGCGCACCGTGTCACCGGATCACACTCATTCAGGCAATATGTTGCCGTATGGTCCAAACACGCACCACGCGACCTCGTGTCGCCGTTGCCAGGTCGAGCGTGCTACTACACTGAACTGGATGACGACGACTCAGAGCGAACCACCGCAGTGAGTAAGGGCATGCATGTGCTACTCGATATTGATGGGCACCGTATACATTTCTATTGCTTTCACCTGAAGTCCGAAGGTGGCGGTCACGAATCAGATGCTAAGCGCGTGGCGCAGGCTGATATCATTCGCCGCCATACGCTGCAGTTTCTCGATACGGCCCGTTCCGGGACGCCTGAGCAGGAATTCGTCATCGTTGCTGGTGATCTCAACGACGGCCCCGGGCAACCCGCCTTGCGACGGATTCGCGGTCGCGACGATATTTTCGAGGACCTGATTCAAACTTGGCACACCGACTACTATCACGACCACAGCAAGTGGCCGCAGCGCTATTCTTACGATTACCAGGGAAGCCGAAATCGCATCGATCACGTGTTGCCTTCCCTGAACATGATGGACATATTGCACGACCAGTACGATGACGACACTCCATACGGCATCTCTGCAGAAGCGCTGGATGTGGTGGAAAGGCTGGCAGGGGGCCATGTGGCCACTGATCACCGGCCATTCATAATCACTTTGCGGTTCAAGTAAAACGTCATGCTTGTCGGTCGGATGGGGGCGGATTACGATGATCCGCATACCGCGCGTCGCCAGGAGGAATTCCAGTGCCAACACGCTATGCCGTCTTCAACATGCTGTGCGTCGCGACCCTGTCGGGGGCGTTGAGCGGCTGCGTCGAGCCGCGCGAAGAGCCAATTCTGCGCCGCGGTGATGAGCACCGTGAGTACGTTCACACCCACTACACAAAACACGAATACCAGGTGCCCATGCGCGACGGTGCGCGGCTGCATACGGCGGTTTATGCGCCCAGGGATACGACCCGTGATTACCCCATCCTGATGCTGCGGACACCGTACAGTTGTCGGCCCTACGGCACGGCCATGCGCAACAGCCTCGGGCCGAGCGCACTGCTGGCTCAGGATCGGTACATCTTCGTGTATCAGGACGTGCGCGGCTGCTACATGTCCGAGGGGCAGTTCGTCAACATGCGGCCGCACATTGCCGGCAAGCGTCGGAATGAAGATGTCGACGAGAGCACCGATACGTATGACACGATCGAATGGTTGCTGGCGCACATCGATAATCACAACGGTCGCGTGGGCATGTGGGGGATCTCCTATCCTGGATTCTACGCTGCAGCTGGCATGATCGACGCCCATCCAGCACTCAAGGCGGTCTCCCCGCAAGCGCCGATCGCAGACTGGTATTTCGATGATTTTCATCATCACGGGGCGTTCTTCCTGCCTCATTCGTTCGGTTTTTTGTCTTTTTTTGGCGTCCCGCGGCCAGAGCCCACGACGACCAGGCAGGGCCTTGGCGTGCACTACGGCACGCCCGATGGCTACCAGTTCTACTACGATATGGGGCCGCTCAAGAACGCCAACGAACACTATCTCAATGGGGCGATTCCGTTCTGGAACGATATGGTGGCCCATCCGAACTACGACGGCTTCTGGCAGGCGCGCAACATTCTGCCGCATCTCAACGACGTTGCACCAGCGGTCATGACCGTCGGCGGTTGGTATGACGCCGAAGATCTGTACGGCCCGTTGAATATCTACGCTTCGATCGAGGACAAGAATCCAGACAGTTTCAACATCCTGGTCATGGGGCCTTGGCGCCATGGTGGGTGGGCGCGAGATGACGGCGCCCGCTTAGGCAACGTGACCTTCGGAGCAAACACCTCGCTGTACTATCGTGAGCACATCGAACGGCCGTTCTTCAATCATTATCTCAAGGGAGGCCCCGCACATCAGCTGCCGGAAGCTCTGGTTTTTGAAACCGGGTCCAATCAGTGGCGAAAACTCGACGATTGGCCGCCGGTTGATACGCGCCAGGCGTCGCTGTTCCTCCGCGCTCACGGCGGGCTGTCATTCGAAGGCCCAACCGCCACTGAGGTACCGTGGGTCGAGTATGTCAGTGATCCGCACAAGCCGGTGCCCTACACCGAAAAGATCACGCGGCGAATGGCACGTGAGTACATGACTGATGACCAGCGTTTCGCGGGCCGTCGTCCGGACGTGCTGGTGTTCCAGTCGGACGTGCTCGACAGCGACATGACCATCGCCGGGGCCATCGATGCGGAACTGTGGTGCCAGACAACAGCGGGCGACGCCGACTGGATCGTCAAACTCGTCGATGTCTACCCGCCCGATGTCCCGCCGACGGCCGACAACAAACGGAACATGGGTGGTTACCAGCAAATGGTTCGGAGTGAGGTTTTTCGAGGACGCTACCGCAATAGCTACGAAAACCCGGAGCCGTTCCAGTCGGGCTATCCGGCACAGGTGACCGTGCCGTTGCAGGATGTTCTGCACACGTTCAAGGCCGGTCACCGCATCATGGTCCAAGTCCAGAGTACGTGGTTCCCGTTGGTGGACCGCAATCCACAGAAGTGGGTCGACAACATCTTCCTTGCGGAGGAGTCCGACTTCGTCAAGGCCACCCACCGCATTCTGCACGATCCGGCGCACGCCTCGCGGCTGCGCATCAACATCCTTGACAACTGATTGCGAGTCAGTCCATGAAACTGCGCATGCCGCACGTGTTCGTCTTGCTGGCGGTGATGATCTGCATCGCTTCCGCGGCGACCTATGTCGTGCCTTCGGGTAAGTATGAACGTGTCAAGCAGGTCGTAGCAGGCTTGACCAAGAATGTCGTCGTACCCGAATCCTACGCACCGTTGCCCAAACATGTGACTGTGCGAGGTGTGCTCATTGGTGATGCAGTGCCTGATGATCACGCGGCGCCGGTCAGTGTTATCCAGTTGCTTTCGGCAATCCCGCGCGGCCTGATGGACTCGTCCGACATCGTATTTTTTATTTTCATTGTTGGCGGCGTGTTCGGTATTCTGCAGGCAACAGGAGCAATCACTGCTGCGTTGCGCGGTCTCGCCGATGTGTTCAAGGACGCTCCAGTCGTCCTGACGCTGCTCGTCATGCTGGCAGTGGGGATCGGTGGTTCCACGCTCGGTATGGGTGAGGAATTCATTCCTTTGGTCCCGTTGTTTCTCATGCTGTCCCGACGTATGGGCTATGATCGCATCTATGGTCTGTGTTTGGTGATGCTCGCAGCCGACATGGGTTTTGCCTCGGCCACGACCAACCCGTTCACGATCAACATTGCCCAGAGCATCGCAGGTTTGCCGCTCAACAGCGGATGGTCACTACGTGCCGTTTTCTTTGTCTGTGCAATGACGTTGACCATCGTCCACGTACTGCGCTACGGCGCGCGCATCAAACGCGACCCAGCTGCCTCACTCGTTTCCGATCAGCCCTTCGAAGTTCACGACGACAATCTGGACGACCATCGCTTCGAGACCCGGCATGCCTTCATTCTGTTGAGCGTGGTGGTCATTTTCGCGGGTATTCTGGTCGCGGTGAAGACGCTCGACTGGTGGCTCGACGCCATGGCCGGGTGTTTCCTGCTGATGGGCGTCGTCGCGGCAGTCATCGGACGCCTGTCACTCGACACCACGGCGAGTGCGTTCGTCAAAGGCATGCAGGAAATGGTCGTCGCAGCCATGGTTGTCGGATTTGCCCATGGCATCGAAGTCGTTCTGACCGACGGGCAGATACTCGATACGCTCATCTACCATGCCGCGACGACACTGCAGGAAGTTCCCAAGGCTCTCTCGGTCCAGGGCATGCTCGTCTTCCAGTCGACGCTCAATTTCCTGGTGCCGTCCGGCTCCGGTCAGGCTGCTGTGACCATGCCGATCATGGCCCCGCTGGCGGATCTGCTGGGCATTACCCGCCAAACTGCGGTGCTGGCCTACCAGTTCGGTGACGGTTTCTCAAACACCATCGTTCCGACATCTGGTGTGCTCATGGCCATGCTTGCGCTTGCCGGTGTGCCCTACGGTCGCTGGCTGCGCTTCGTGCTCCCACTGTTCATTCAACTCATGTTGCTGTCAGCGGTGTTCCTCATGATTGCGGTGCGGATCAACTACCAGTAGATCCAGGAACCGTTTCGCAGCGTGTGTGGGGTGGTCCCTCCTGGATTGATCATGTCCGCGTTCCGCATTCGGGGCAGCACGCTGAGTCGATTGCCCGCAGGTCATACTGACACCGCGGGCACCGTCGCGGTCGATCCCAGTACCACACGACGACTTTTTGCGTAGCTGTAATGGTGATGCTGATGAGACGTTCGGGTCCGATGACCGAAGCGAAATCTGCTGCATCGTCCAACGCTGCCCGTGTCGAAAGCTTCAAGTGAGAACTGAACTCTTTGAACATCACGCGCATCGAGTCGATCTTCTACCGCATCCAATCCGGCTGGGCAAAAAAAACAGAGATTCGAGGACGCATTGAGCGTCATCGAACCTCTGCGCGTTGCGGGCAGCATCTGACGCCGGTCGGCCTGGGGCCGTCAGCGGAGCCACCGGGTTATTCTAGGCGCCTCATCATGTATACGATTCAAAACTGTCGGCAATCAACCTGATGACTGTTTTTTACGTCTGCCCGTTGAAGGGTGGTCCCGCCTGTGAGTTTTTGCATCGGAAGACGGGTTTGTGTTGTACTGGTGTCCGCACTACGATGCCCGCCATGACCGAACAACCAGATAAGCCAAGTGACATCGGGGCGATGATCCGGCGCCTGGGCCCCGTGGGGCCGTTGGCCCTTGCGGCGGCCGTGCTTCCCGCGATCGGAGGCATTTTCCTGCTGGCCAACCTCGGATCGCTGGGCACCTGGTTGCGTGATCATGCGTGGCAAGGAGCGGCGCTGTACGCCGTGTGCTTTGCCGTGACCTCGGGCTTCGCCCTCTTGCCGACCTATGCTCAGGCGATACTGGGGGGCTGGGCGTTTGGTCTTTCGGGTGGAACGGCTTTGGCCCTGATTGGGATCGTCGTCGGCGCATTGATCGGTTTCCTCGTCGCGCGGCGCAGCGCCGGAGATCGGGTCACGAACCTGATCGACGAACATGTCAAATGGAAAGCCGTGTACGACGCGCTGGTCAACAGCGGGGCCGTGCGGACGTTGGGCATCGTCACACTGCTGCGTCTACCGCCCAACTCACCCTTCGCGATGACCAACCTGGTGATGGCGGCGACCAAGGTGCCATTGGGCATTTACGCCCTCGGCACGCTCGTGGGTATCGCGCCGCGGACCGCGCTGGCGGTGTACTTTGGATCCGGGATGGAAAGCCTTGACGACGGCACGCCTGGAAAAAAGTGGATGTTCTTCGTCAGCATCGGCATCAGTCTCGTGATCGTGATGATCATCGGTCAGTTCGCACAGAAGGCCCTGCATAGAGTCGCCAATCCCTCTGCACCTTCCGCCGAGTAGACTGCCAGTCAAATCGGAACAGGCTGGTGACCCCGAAGGATCACCAGCCCGCCTTGGGAGAGAGGGCTCGTTGAGCGCGGCTACTTCGTGGCGCGTGGGCGCATGATCTCGATGACCGCAGGTTCAGAATGTTCAATGATCAGACGCTCGCGCAGCGGCGTGGCGAACAGGTAGGTTCGCTGGCTGGCGTCGGTATGATCGTGCAGGACGTCGACGATGAAGCGGCCCGCTGCCTTGCGTGGCGCCCGCAGCGTCAGGGTCGCAAGGTAACTGCCAGCGTCGACGGCCACGCCGGGCGTGTCCAGGCCGACGACCACCTGAGCCGTCTCGCGATTGTATGCCACCCACGTGTCTTGCCCCAGCGCCGCATCGCGCCGCGGCAGGACGGCGAGGTCAGTGACCCGTAGTGTGCCGCGCGTGCCGCCGTGGATGCCGAAGTGCAGTTGATAGCCACGGAAATCGGCCAGCGGTGTCATGACGAATACGTCGATCTCGACGCTCCCGCCCGGTTGAACGCGGCGCTGCCGCGGGACGAGGCGCAGGGTAACCTCGGTCGCGCGCGTTTCCGGTGGGCTTGGCGCCGGTGTGATGTTGAGTGGACATGCACAGACGTTGGCACCTTCGAACTCGGTCAGTGCGTGGAATGCATCATTGCCGTCGCACACGCCATCGGGGTTGCAATCGCCGAACGGGCCACCGGCGTCGACGTTGAATGCCTGTGGTGAATCGGGTTCACACGGATAGGGCTGGTTGTTGTTGCCGTCGAGATTGGCAAAACAACGCAGCGCGTGGTTGCGGTCGTTGTTGTCGGATGTGCCATCCGGTGGGCATGCCAGGAACTGGCCGCCCATATCGGCGAAGACGATCCACCTAGGAACGCATGTGCCCTCGTCGCACTGCCACCACACACAATTGCTGTCGCGCACCCCGTCGGCGTCAAGGTCGGCACAATCCGGGAACTCGTCACATGGAAGTGCCTCGCATACGTCGTCACTGCCGTTGTTATTGTTGTCACCCAGGCACCTCGTTTCGGCGCCGAGGAATTCACCTGCTACATTGCTGCAGCATGCACCGTCTGTGACCACGCATGCACCGCCGGTAATTCCGAAGCAGCAAGCGCCTCGATTTCCTTCGCACACAGTCCCATGACCGTTATAGTTGCCGCCTTGCGCCGTACATTGTGGCTGGGGCATGACCTGGCAGCTCTCGAGCAGGCCGTCATCGTCTCCGTCAAGACAGCAGGCACCCTCAAGAACGATCGGACACACCGGGATTGCGTCGCACGTATCGAACTGCGGCACACCCCTTGAAGCAAGACAGCACTGTGGGTCGGCGTCCTGACATCCACCGCCGGGCAGGCAGCAGCCGGCCAGGTCGCACATCGAGCCGGGGCCCTGGAAAACGCCTCCCTGGTCGGCACAATCTGCCGGGGCGGTCAGTGAACACGTGTCGTACTGCAGCGGTCCGTCATCAATGTCGAGGCAGCAGGCTCCAAGCGGTTGCACGCACGGTACGGTGTCACACGTTCCATTGTGCGGGATGCCGCCAGAAGCAACACAGCAGTCCGGGTCGAGGTCGGCGCACGATCCGTCGAAACAACACGCCTGCATTTCGCACTGCGTGCCATCCCCCCCAAAGATACCGTCCATCAGCAGGCACTCGAATTGCTCGAGAACCGTACAGGTGTCGTATGCGATGGGTCCGTCATCAACGTCCAGGCAGCAAGCGCCAAAGAACGGCCCGCAATCCACGTCGGCACAAGCGCTGCCCGGTCCTTGCGGCAAGCCGCCGGAGGCGGTGCAGCAGTCCCGATCGGCGTCCTGGCAAACACTTCCCGGCAGGCAGCAGGCCTGGGTGTCGCACGCGGTATTCTGGCCCTGGAAGATACCTCCAGCCGGTTCGCACTGCTCTTCGGGAATGACGATGCAGGCGTCGTATTGCAGCGGCCCATCGTCGATATCGAAACAGCAGGCACCGAGGTCGCACGCGGCAAGGCCGCAGATACTGCCGTCAAATGACGGCACGCCGCCAGATGCGATACAGCACTCGGGATCAGCGTTCTGGCAGGCGCCTCCGGGCAGGCAGCATGCGGCCGTTGTGCACGTCGAGGCATCGCCCTGGAACACCCCGCCTTGCAGTTCGCATTCGAACTGCTCGAGAATCGTGCAGCTGTCGTATTGCAGTGGCCCGTCGTCGATGTCAAAGCAACAGGCGCCGAAGAACGGCCCGCAGTCGGTCGTTGCGCACATACTGCCAGGACCAGCTGGGCTGCCCGACGAGGCGGTGCAGCATGCGGGGTCGGCATCCTGGCAGAAGCCACCAGGCAGGCAGCATGCTTCGGTGGTGCACACCGTACCATCGCCCTGGAATGCACCGCCGCAGTGGGTCTCGAACGTGATGTCGCACGCATCATACTGTAATGGTCCATCGTCGAAATCGACGCAGCATGCGCCGACACCCGGACAGCCGTCCGCGCAATCGCTGCCAGCGCCCTGGAACGCGCCACCCGCAGCGGTACAACAGCCATCATCGAGTAATCTGCATCCGCCGTCAGGCATGCAGCAGGCTCCGAACCCCGAGCAGGCCGAGTTGAAGCCGAGCGGTGTACCGTCGAGGGCCAGGCACTCGTTGACCAGCAGGTCGTGACATGGCACGGCTGCCTGGGGCAGACAACAGGCCTGCGGTGCGGGCTCGATGCAGGCATCATCCTGTGTGTCACCATCGTTGTCGCCAAGACACTGCGTGCCGGTACCAAGAAAAGTGCCCACGAGCATCTCGCAGCATGTCCCGTCGATCTCCAGGCACGCACCACCGACGATGCCATAGCAGCACGCACCGGTGCCGATACACACCGTGTCATCTCCGAGGTACGTACCGGTGCACCGATCTTGCGGCAGGACACCGCAACTGTCGGGAAGACCGTCGTCGTTGGTGTCCGTGCAACAGGCGCCGGACTGCGCCCACGCAGCCTGGCCCAGCATGATCCAACCCACCCAGCATCCAAGAAGTGCTTTTCCGCGCAGCATGTGCTTCCCTCCTGCGAGAACGAAATGAAAGGATGTGAACCGTTGGCCTCGGACGTGAGCTTTGACTTTATCCGTAACAGTCTCAGTGTACAAGCATGCATTGCTCCATGTATGCATAAGCCATGCGTTGCATTGCCTTAACTTGTTTCAGTGGAATTCTTGATTTCCAGCAGGACTCTATTGTTGCAGGGGCCCAATGGGTTGAGGATCGGGCTGGTCGCGCCGTGCGATGCTTGACGATGCCGGTCCAACGCGGTCGAGTCGCTTGGCTTGCCAAGGCTCGGGAAAGCCAGGACAGTACCCGCTCGATGGTGTCCACTCGAAGACAACTTTGGGGCGCACACGTGGCATTCTTTCTGTCCGGTGTCGCCGGCCTGGGCTACGAAATCGTGTGGACGCGCATGTTTGCGGTGGGGCTGGGACATGAGCTGTGGAGCATGCACGCAGTGCTCGCCGCACTCTTCGCGGGCTTTGCGCTGGGTGCGTGGGGCCTGGACCGAGTGATCAGTCGCAGCATACGACCTGGTGCGTGGTACGCCGGGCTCGAACTATTCATTGCGGCCTGGGCAGTGGTCTTGCAGTGGCTGATCCCGTGGGGCGCGGAATGCGTGATGGTGTGGTCCGGTCCCGCGGTGTCGCAGTTGCAACGTGTGATCATCGCATTCGGCGTGCCGGCGGCCGTGCTTCTGCCGGCAACCGTGGCGATGGGGGCGACTCTGCCGGCCATGGAACGGTTGTGCAGTCGTATGCAGCAGGACAGCCGGGTCGTTGGTGGACTGTACGCTCTGAATACGCTTGGAGCGGTCGTGGGAACGTTGCTTTCGACGTTCGTCATTCTGCCGGCATTGGGCTACAGCAATACGTTGTCAATCCTGGCCGGAGTCAACCTTGTGTGCGCGGTGTGGATCCTTGCAGGGCCCGCTCGGGCGGAGACTCGTCGTCCCGAGATCGAGAGTGGGGTGTCGTTGAGCGGGACTGGACGCCTGGCGGTGACCCTGTTGGCCACCGGGGTCCTCGGTATCGGCTACCAGGTGCTGGGCGTGCGGGTCATGACCCAGGTACTCGAGAGTACCGTGTTCACGTTTGCCGCTGTCCTGGCGATCTATCTGCTCGGCACCGCCTGTGGTGCCGCGATCTATCAACGGTACATGAAACAGCTGGGCTTTGAGCACGGCTTGAGTGTATTGCTGAGCGGACTGGCAACGGCTTGTGGAATCGGTGTGCTTACGATGCGCATGGCCCGTCCTCTGTACCGCGCGTTCGCCGACAACAGCAGCATGGCTGGCAGCGTGCTCGGCGAGATGATGCTTGCGGCGGCCATCTTCGGTCCGCCCACGCTGCTCATGGGTGCGACTTTCAGCCATCTCGCCCAGGCGGCACGACGTCGGTCTGGTGGCGTCGGATGGGCATTGGGTATCAATACTGCAGGCGGGGCGCTGGCTCCGGCGTTGTTTGGACAATGGTTGTTGCCGCATTGGGGCAGCCGGTTTGCACTCGTCGTTATTCCGGTCATGTATGTCTGGTTGTTGCCGCGTCTGTCGGTCAAGTGGCTGGCAGCACCAGTCGTGACGATTGCTGTACTCAGTATTGCCCGACCTGATCTTGTTCTGGTCGATACCGCTCCAGGGGATGCGATCATTGCCGTTCGCGAGGGCGCCATGTCGACTGCGGTGGTCATCGAACGTCCGCGGCAGGAACGCGTGCTCAAGGTCAACAATCAATTCTCCATGGGCGGAACCGGTCGCGGCCTGTTTCTGGAACGCCGACTGGCGCATATCCCGTTGTTGTTGCATCCCGCGCCAGCGGCGGCGCTATTCCTGGGCATGGGGACCGGAATCACGTGTGCGACGGCTGCGGATCACCCCGGCGTGCACGTGGACGGCGTGGAGTTACTGCCCGAAGTCGTCGAGCTGTTTCCCTATTTCGAACCGGCCAACGCGGCGGTATCCGATGCCGAGCGTGTGCACGTGCACGTGGCCGACGCCCGTCGCTTCATTCGGACGGCCGCTGAGCCCTATGATGTTATCGTGGCTGACTTGTTTCACCCAGCGCGGGATGGTGCCGGGACATTGTACACGGTCGAACATTTTCGAGCAGTGGCTGACAGTTTGTCCGAGAGCGGCGTGTTCTGCCAATGGTTGCCGCTGTACCAGTTGAACGAGGATGTGCTCAAGACGGTCATTCGCTCATTCCTCAAGGTTTTTGAGGATGGTACGGCTGTCCTGGGGCTGTTCAACATAGATACGCCGGTTCTCGGACTGATCGCCGGAACCTCAAGTATGCGGTACGGCTCAGATTACTATCGTAATCGAGTCGAGGACATCCAACTGGTCGAGAGCTTGCTGGCCAGCGGGATCCGCAACCGCTATCAATTGTTTGGCTGTTACTTGGCGTCGCCAGCCCAATTGCGCGCTTACGCAGGCGACGGGCCGTTCAATACCGATGATCACCCACTGGTGATGTTTACTGCTCCACGGGCGACTTACGCCGGTGCGGTCTCCGGAGCGGCGAATCTCATTACTCTGCTGGACGCGTTCGAACCGCGCGCGCGGGCTTGGGTTGTCGACGACGTGGCCGGGACATTCAACACCGAATTGAACAACTACTTCGTTGCGCGTGACCGCTTTCTTCGGGGGCTGACGCATTTACACAGAGGTGATGTACCGGTTGCCGTGACCGAGTTCATCGCCAGCGCCCGCTTCAGTGATTCGTTTCGCACCGGCTACGACCAGCTCATGCTCATGGTTCGTCAACGGGCCGACCAGGACCCCGACGGGGCGCGAGCGATCCTCGAGCAGCTCATAGACGCGGTCCCAGAACGCGATGAAGCCCGCATGATGTTACGAGAACTGCATTCCGAATAGCGTCTCAGATGCACGGAGTGCGCGAGGCGGCGGGGGCCACGGACAACGCCAATCCCAGGTTAGAGTGGAATACGGGTGGCCGGAAGGGCTACTTGCGGCTGGCGCGGCGTTTCAGCTCGGCTTCGATGAACGGTTGGACATTGCCGCCCAGCATCTCTTCAACGGCGGTGATCTTGAGTCCGGTGCGCTCGTCCTTGATCAGGTTGTTGCTGTGCAAGGTGTATGACCGGATGCGGTAGCCGAATCCGATTTGACCTTTGTCGCCGTAGGCTTTGGCCAATTCGGTGTCACGCTTGGTCTGTTCGATCTGGTACAGGCGTGAGGCAAGCATCTTGCGCGCCGAGGCCCGGTTCTTGTGCTGAGAACGCTGCGTTTGACACTGGGCCACGACGCCGGTGGCCAGATGGGTCAATCGTACGGCCGAGCTGGTCTTATTGACGTGTTGACCACCCGCACCACTCGCGCGATAGGTGTCCTCGCGGACATCCTTATCCCAATCAATTTCAATGCTGATCTCTTCGAGTTCGGGGATGGCGTCGACTGCAGCGAATGAGGTCTGGCGTTTGCCCTGGGCGTTGAACGGACTGACACGCTCCATTCGATGCACGCCGACTTCACAGGCCAGGTAGCCATAGGCGTAGGCGCCCTTGACGAAGAGATTGACGGACTGGATGCCGGCTTCTTCGCCCGGGTTCCGCTCGAGCTCTTCCACGTCAAAGCCCATGCGCTCGAAATAGTACAGGTACATCCGCAGCATCATTTCGGCCCAATCACACGCGTCGGCGCCGCCGGTGCCGGCCTGGATGCTGAAGTAGCAATTGCCCGCATCGTGTGGTCCACCCAGCAGAGTAATCAGTTCCGCCTGGCAGATCGCCTTGTCGAGCGCGACGAGCTCCGAATTGATCTCGTCACTCACACTCTCGTCGTCCTCTTCCGCAGCCAGTTCGATGAGTGCCTCGAGGTCGTCACCTCTTGAGATGATGACCTGCAACGGGTCGATGATCGCCTTGGCGGACTTGAGTTGAGCAACGATCACCTGAGCGCTATCTGGGTTATCCCAGAATCCGGGCTGGGCCATTTTTGCTTCGAGTTGCGCACGTTGTTCAATCTTGGAAGGCAGGTCAAAGAGAGTCCCGGAGTGATACGATCCGGGCCCGCAGAGAGTCAAGGGTGGCGGCAGGGTTGTCAAAGTCTTGAATCATGACAGGTTTATGTAGCCCATCCCTTCCAGCGAAGCAAGGGCAAAACCGGTCGGGCGCTTGTTTTGTCAGTCGCCGTCGGTCATGAGTTGCTTCTTGAGTTTGGCCACGAACATGTCCGCACCGCGCGTGGGCTGTGGGATCCGGTACTTGCCGACGCAATTCTTCACGATGTCCAAGGCCGCGTCGAGGTCGATGCGATGTCCGACCGAAATGTACACAGGTTTACAGCCCCGCTTGGTCCGCAGCACGCGGCCGACGATCTCGTCGTGATGGATCAGCGGGACGTGGCTGCCGGGACGGTGTCCGGGCTGGGCGTGATCCCCGACCAGTCGCGACTTGGCACAGCCAATGGTCGGGCGATCGACGATCAGGCCAAAGTGGCAGGCGAGCCCGAATCGTCGTGGGTGTGCCAGGCCGTGGCCGTCGACCATGAAGGCATCGGGTAGCGTTTCGAGTTTCTCGAGAGCGGCGAGCAGCAGTGGGACTTCGCGGAAACTCAATAATCCCGGCACGTATGGGAAGGTCAATGTGCTACGCCGACCGACCCTGTGCAGTTCGTTCATGTCGGGGTAGCCGTACACGACGATTCCGGCGTAGCCGTGGTTGCCCCGGCGATCGAAAGCGCAATCAAGCCCCGCGATGGTCTTGATTCGAGGTGGTGCGGACGTAGATGGGATCTTGATGCGGTCGCGCAGTTGCCGTTGAAGGTCGACGGCAGCGCTTGGGGTGAGATCCCAGTTGTGCAGGTTTTCGATCGTGATACTCAACCGTCTTTTGTGGGTTGGGTCTGGGCACTGTCCTGCGTGTCCTCCGCCTGACGCCACTGTTCGTCAGTGGGGATGCGCGCGAGGCGTTCGTTGAGTTCATCGAACAGTTTCTCGAGCGGTCCGAGGAGGACCTGCTGCTTCTCGATCAGCTGCTGGCGTTCCGCGGGTTTCTGGGCGGCGACGATTTCGCCACGCACACGTTCGAGTTCCCGGGTCCGTTGGCGAATGTAGTCATGGGCCCGTCCCTGGACATCTTCCAGAATGGCATTGGCCGATATGGTCTGAGCGCTGTCGAGTTCGAATCGCGCCACGAAATCGATCACGTAGGATTCCCACGCGGTGGGATTGAACGGCTTGAGTTCAGGGGTTTGGGCCGCCTTCTGTTCCCATTGCTTGCGATGACGCTCGCGTTTGGCCTGTCGCCGGTCGCGTTGTCGATCCCACATTGCGGTGTCGTAATTGCCGGCAGACCACTGCCGGAGCTGGCCATTGAACATGCCCATACCGAGACGCATCTTGGCCGATTCGGCGCGGAAGCGTCCCAATTGTTCGGGGCGCATGAGTTCGCTGAGCTCCTTATCGCTGGCATCGAGTTGCTCGAGCAGTGCATCATTGAGCTCGAGGGCGGCCTCTGACCATTGCTTGACGTCCTCTGGAGAAGGTGGGTCGGGATCGACCATGGCCTGAAGGTAGCGATCGACGAGCGGCGCGATTTGATCCTGGTTGGCCCGGAGGAATGGGACCCAACGGGCGGTGAGTTTCTCGAGGACAGCGTCCTCCTGTGCGGCATCGAGCTCGATGTTATCCGACAGTTCATAGGCGTAGCGCTTCATGATGGTCTTGAGCAGCGCTTCACTGACCGTGTAGCCCGCGTCGATCTCACGCGGCGGCGCCTCGGTTCGGGCGGTGGACTGGGCCAGCGCGAGCACAGGACAGACGCACATGGCGATGGCCAAACACGCTCGGATGGACGGGGTCATGGTGCACTCCAAATCGAATTCAGAATCTCCCTGCCATTATATGCCAGCGAGGCCGGAATGTTGCATCGCACAGGGTCGCGGGGTGCAGACCCTCGTACGGGGCCCCAGGGGCCACAGCGCGACTTCGCAGGCGGCGACATCGCGGTAGAGGGCCGCCGTGCGTTCCGCGTGAACCACGGAGGAGTTACTGATGACCATGGCATCGACATCGAGGTCCAGGGCAGTCGAGCTTGCGATCAGGGGCACTTCCCGATAGGTCCGCCCCGGGGCGACGAAGCCGTCATCAGCTACCGCAACGATGGCCAGATCGTGGGTCACAGCCGCGCGGTAGTAGGCATAAATGTTCTTGCCGAGACCCGCGAAGGCGATCCGGCGTGCGCCACGGGCATGCAGGTCGGCCATGGCGTCGTCGATGACGTCCCAGCGGAACAGGTGACGGAACTGCGCGCAGCTCAGTCTCGAATACGGACGGGACCGCCTGCGGTACCGGCCGGCGGAGCGCCCGGTCCGCCATGCAGCGCGCGTCATGCGCTCGGCGTCACAGCCCTGGCCGATCCAGGTGTAGCGCTGGGTCCAATCACGAAGATACTCAGTATGCCACGGCGCCGGTAGATAGGTCCAACCGAGCAGCATGTTGTTGCGCATATCATAGAAGGCGCGCTGGCGGGGATTACGCGTCATCGGTGCCTTGAGGTGCCTGACCTGCAGGTCGTCGAAGACCTCGACCTCGTAGCCGCGGCGTACCAGCTTGAAGGTCAAGTCGTATTCTTCGGCAATCATGAACAAGGTACGGTCGAGCCCGCCGGCGTCGCGCAATGCCGCGGTTCGCAAACCGACCCCGCACCCGACGAACACGTCCGGAAGGGCGGCGCACTCGCGCGTGCCGTCAGGCAACAGGACTTCGAATCCGGCAGCTGCAAGCCGAGGTCGAGCGTCAAAGTGTGCGAGCATGCGCTGGATCGAGCCCGCGATGGGCCAGGAATCATCATCGAGGAACACCACGAACCGGCCGGCGACGAACGGGAGGGCGTGATCTTTGGCGCAAGCGCCATGGTTATCGGGTAACAGGATCGCATGGATAGGGTCGGGCGCATTCTGCAGATCATCCACGGTTCCGTCACGCGAACCGTTGTCGACGACCCAGACCTCGTAGTCATCGTTCTCGAGCCCGCATTCGGCAAGGTGCGCCAGCGTGGTGCGTAGAATCTCACGGCGATCACAGGTCGCCAGTACGAAACTGACCTCGACTTCACGCGCCGACATGGCCGCATTGTGCCGCTATCGGACGATCAGCACAACTCCAGAGTTGTCCGTGGCCCCGAGTTCTGTAGCATGGGATCGTGCAAACACCACAATACAAGCCTACGGCCTTTGCACTGAAGTTTCAGCGACGCGTCGTGATCGCACTGCTGGTCGCATTGCTGGCTGGATTGACTGCCTACCTGAGCTGGCCGTTCGTTCAGCGGACCCTGCTGCTGCGCGGCTTGCGCCATGCGGATCCGGTTGTACGATTGCGGGCACTCAATCAACTCCTGCCCCATGCGCGTGAGAACCCTGAACTGCACCAGCAGGTCGTGGCGGCGCTGCTTGAGTTGGCCATCGCCCCGCAGACGCGTGCACCTGCAGTTCGTATGATCGTGTGGGCGGTCAAGAGCGATGTAGCACTGCGTGAGCGGATCACGGCTGCGGCCAGTGCAGCAGACGATTCGTTGTTCATCATCCTTGCCGACGCCCTGCGCGCGGCCAACGCTTGGAATCCACAGGACATTCCCAGCGCACTGCAATGTCGCCTGGCGGTGGCGCGGATCACGGCTGCACGAGGCACAGACCGTGCAGCGGCGACGGCGGCGCTGGTCGAACTGGGGCCACCGGCGGCGCCGTGTGTGCGCGGGGCCATTCTGTCGGGCCTCGATCACGATTCTCCTGATGTGCGTCGGGCTGCAGTGCTGGCAGCAGCGGTATGTCTGCGTGAGCCTGCACTCATGACAGCAGCTCGCGCTGACCCTGACGAGACGGTGCGGGTCATGGCCGGACGTTGCCTGGCGGTTCTCGACCCGCAGGCGTTGCCAGCACAGCCTGCCGACGAAGACGTGCTGGCCGAACTCAAATCGACTTCCGGACCGGCACGGCTCTCAGCGATCATCGCCGCCCGCCGGCTGGCGTCGAATGATCACACCGCAGTGGTTCTGGCTTTGCGTGATATCGTCGAAGAAGGACTCCGTGTCGGGGCATACCCGCAGGTTGGCGCAGCGCTCGAGGGGCTGGCGGCGTTGGGCGATGAAGCGTTTCTTCAAGTCATGCTCGACGCTGCCGAGCGGTTTACCGATCAACCGGTGTTCCGAGTGGTGGCGGCTCGGGCAGCGACACGTCTGGACGTGCCTGCCGGCAGTGCCGCCGTGATCCACCTGTTCGCCCAGGACGACCACGTTGCCCGCGACCTGGCCATTCTGGCGCTCGCGGACCTGCCCGCCGATGCCGTGCGCGAATCGCTCGTGCTCGAGTTGTTCAACCTTGATGGCCGCGCTCGCGGAGCAGCGGCGTTGGCGTTGATGCTGATTGCTCCCGAGTGCACGGTCGACGGGTTGCCGTTGCCGGCGTTGCTCGAACGCCGGTTGTCCCTGGAGCGGGACAACCCGCTTGCCGAAACCGAGTGGTTGCCGCGCGGGTACTACATCTGTGCATTGGTTGCCGGGGGCGCGGCACGTGAAGACATCGGCATCTTTGAGCTCAATGAGAACTTTCCCCGCGGCGCACTCTTCATCGCCCGAATGCACGCAGGTGACCCGTGGCCACTCGAGGTGATCATGTCGCCGGCTTACGATGCGGTGGGTCGGGTCAGGTTATTGCGTAACGACCGCGCGGGTGAGATCGTAGCCCACTATCTGCCTTCAGCGCCGACCGTGTCATGGTGGCATTCGCCGGAAGAATGCCTCGAACAGGTCGAACAACTGCGTGTGTGGTGGTTGATTCGCAAGTGGGACGGCGTGTTGGGCCGTCGTCCACTCACAGAGTAGGATTGTTGCGGCAACTTCAATCGGGGTGGGTATTCGGGGCCCATTCGCCCAGCCACGCGGTCCACAAGCGCATCATCGTCGCTGGGCCGGCCGCGCACAGTGTGGCCAGGTCGACGTTGGACAGTGGAATGCCGTAGGCCCGCGAGGTGGGCAGCATAAAGGGACGTTGCCAGGCATCGCGCCAGAAGGCCTGGAATGCGCCATGTGTCAGTAGCCTGTCGATCGTGCATCCCTCAGCGATATCCTGGATGACACCTTCGAGCGTCAGAATTGACTTGCGAAACAGCATCAGATCGGCAGGGAACTGCGCGCTGCCGCTGAGAACCACCCGGTCGAGCAGGTCGACCATCCACCCAACCCCCAGGCCGTCGCCCAGGTGCACCGTTCGCAGCGCTTGTGCAACGGTACTGCGCAGCGTCGCCGGCGAGTCGATCACTTCGGCGAGCGTCTCTATTTCACGGATGACCTGTTCGGCGTCGAGCATGGCAGCACTTATGATGACGCGCGTCAGCGCTTCGCGGTCGGCACGACCAAGTGTGCCGGCCATGCTCCAGTCGAGTATGCCCAAACGACCATCCGTGCAGAGCATCAGATTGCCTGCGTGCGGGTCCGCATGAAACAGACTGGTGTGCGTCTGAGGCCACATGGGTTGTGACAACAGGGCGTCTACAGTCAAGTGCGCCAAGCGCCGATCGTCCAGTGGGGCTGCAGTAATCTTGGTTCCGTACAGACGCTCCATGGCCGTGATGCGCGGCGTACCGAAAGGCAGCAGGGTCGGGATGTGTACTGCTTTGTTGCCGGCATATTGTCGCGCGGCGATGTCCAGGTGGCGCTGCTCGTGTTCGAGGTCGATCTCCCGGTCGAGCAGATCGGCCACGCGTTTCAATGTCGCGGAATAACCGACTTCGTCGAGGCCCTCTTCCGCGGTGCGGTCCTGGAGAAAGCGTCCGAGCTCGGGAAAGACGGCCAGCTCCTCGTTGAGGCGCTGTTCGATACCCGGTTTGAGTACTTTGAGTACGCCGTCATGCTCAGGGGTCCTAAACGGTACGACAACGGCCACGCTGGCCTCGGCCAGCGCCTCGGCCGCAATGTCCAGCGTGCGGGCCGTTGTGCCCAGCTCACTCGCGATGGTTGCATGAACACCGTGCATCGGAGTGCGCGGGCACAGGGACTCGAGTTCCTGGAGAGCGCGGCGCAAATCGACTGAGAGCCGGCGATCACGGGCCAGCACCTGCCCGAGTTTGTGCAATGCTGGGCAGCTGTGCATGAGCGTCACGACCCGCTCGATGATTGATGCACCCGGTCCGAGTTCGCCTTGTGAAGTCATGATCTCGTGACGCCGAGTTGCAGGGAGACCGTCAAGAAAGAAGAGCAGCCCTTCGCAGATCAACGGTCTGAACGCGTCATACTCCGGTGGGACCAGCGGCGCGAGATCGAGCGTGTCGAGGAATGCTGCCCAGGCGTTCATGTTGTCATTCTGCCCTAAATGATCCTGACTGGCCAGCGGTGCTACCGTCGGCCAACCAGTCTGATCTACGTCGCCATACCTGTTTACCGGACCTTTATTCGCGCCCTAATCATACCGATGACATGACTACAGGGGCCGCACCCGCGGACCCGCAGGTCAGCGCTGACCAATCGATCACGCGACGAAGGAGGGCGGCCATGAGTCTCGAATTTCATTTTCCTCAAGACTGCCTGGCGCAGTGGTTGGACGACGGTGTGCCGCTTCCGGAAGGCCTCGAGCTCAAGGCGTTCGGTCTCGACCATGGCGACCAGGGGGCGGTCAGCGATACGGCCCTGTTCCGTGAATATTGCAGCCAGAAGAAATTCGGTTTGATCCAGGGCGAGGACTTCTGGGTGTCGTTTGGCCGCAAGGATCAGGGCCTGGCGCGGCTGCAATTCGTCGTCAACGAAGAATCACCAGAGGCTGAACGACCGTTGTTGGCCCGGGCGCGGGACGTGTTCGAGGCCCTGCTGCCTTACACGCCGGCTTACGCATTCAGTTGTGCAGCCGCCGAACTCGAGCACCGTAACCTGTTCGAACGCGATGCTCACCGCATGATGGTCGGTCAGGATGCCCAGAACCGTATCCCCGGTCTGTATTGGCTGAACTATTTTTCGCTCGAATACCTCGAGGAGCATCCGTTCGATATCGAGCGGATCAGCTCATTTCTTCGCGCCCAGCTCGAGCGTCGTGAGGATGGCTACTTCCTCCAACTCTACGACGAGCCGAGTCAATGGGAGGCGGCCGCCGGCGATACCGATATCGTGTTGCAGGCCGAGGACGCGTTCTTCTCAATGACTCATGTCAAACCGCCCGAGCACATGTCTTTCGTGGAATTGACCCAGTTTCTACACGAAGTGAATCAAGAGTGGCCGTAGCGTCGCTCGCCGTCAGTTCGCCTGTCTGACGTCAGGATAGCGAATGCTCGCAGCAAGAGGCTTCCCGTGGTGCCAGGACCACGGTTCGCTCGTTACGCGGCTTCTTTCTGAGCATGCGCGTCCTGCCAGTTCGCCAGATAGGCGGGGTTGCCCGAGTCCAATTCGCTGGCTTCCTTGAACGCGGCGAGGGCATTGTCGTAGTCGTGGTTGTCGTTCAGCAGTTTTAAGCCATAGTCGTTCAGGGCAGCGGCCAGGTCCGTACGGAAGCTGCTTCTGAGTGGAGAGATGTCAAACGCTTTGCGATGGTGCTCGACGATTCTGGCGTACTGCTCGGTGTTCAGATCGCCGTCCTCGTCCTCACTGATGACGAGATCGGCCGCGGTGCGGTGTGTGTCGGCCAGGACTCGACCAAGCCCGACGAGGTCAGGACTGCGATCGTAGGCTTTCTGCAAATCGTCCAGCGCCACGGTCGTGTGGCCTTCCGCCAGTGATCGTTTGCCGAGGCGGTAGTACGCCTGGCCCATTTCGGTATCGAGTCCGGAGTCATCACGCAGGATCGTCGCAGCACGGTTGAGGTTGATGCGCGCGTTGTTCTCCAGGCTGTTGTCGAGGCTTCGTTTGGCGACACTGACGTGGACCGCGGCCAGGCCCACGGTGAACTCAGCATTGGTGAGATCCAGTTCGTGGGCCAGAGTGAAGCGGTGCCGCGCGGTCGACAGATCACCTCGGGCCAGCGCTCCGCTGCCTGCCGAGGCATGAACCTCGGCCAGCTCGGTGGTGTAGCGCTGGGTTTCCGGGGCGATCGCACGTGCCTGTTCGAGAGACTGGATGGCGTCCTGAATCTTGCCCAGCCGGAATTGGGTTCGTCCGAGGATGGAGTGGGCCAAGCCCACTGGCACGTGATCGGCGATGAACCGTTTCAACTCTCCTTCGAGCACCGTGAGGTCGTCGCGCGTGCCCTCTTCGAGAACCGCCTCAAAGGTCTTGAGCTGGCTGGTTGGCAGCTCGAGCGTTTCCAGGCCCTTGGCGATGTGGAGGAAGATTTCACCGTTGCGCTCCGAGCGACGTCCTAATTCGTACAGGAGCCGCAGACCGTCCTCGGCCTGGTCGGGCCGGCGGACGAGAGCTGCGCCCGTGGCCAGCGCGTGCTGTTCTCCGCTGCGCAACTGTCGGGCATTGAACGCGTCGTTGGCGAACCGGTCATTGTCTGGAGCGAGGGACGCTGCCCGTTCAAAATGATCGATCGCGAGGTCCAGATCGCCTTTTTCAGAAGCAATGCGGCCCATGAGGTGGTAGGCGATGGGGTTGGCCGAGTCCTGGCGGAGCAGGGTCTGAGCGTGTTCGGCAGCAGATGCAAAGTTGCCGGCGTTGAGTGCCTCGACCGCGGAACCGATGGCCGCATTGAGCGCATCGGCCTGTTTTTGGCTGAAGATCTGCTGCGGCGCGGGTACCGGCCTGAACTGCTGGCCGAGTGTGGTGTTCAGGGCGGAGGTCAGGCTGCTCGCGGGACCGGTGGATGGCGCAGGACCACCTGCAGTCTGTGGTGGCGAAATCGCCGACAGAAATGATGCTCCAGACAACGCTGACACGCGTCATTCTCCACAAGCAGGAAGGTGACTGTCCCGTTTCGAGACATGATGGCGGGTGCGCGTACAACCGGCCGCTGCAACAATACGATCGACTCGTGCCCGCTGCCAAATGCCTGCGTTCCGGTAACCCTTTGACCGCACGAAACATGTTGTAAACAGGCGGCTTACATTGACACGTTATCGGCCTGGGCGGTATAGTTCACCTCCTACAGCGGTGCTTCCACACACATTGGGTTATACCTCACAGGAGATCAGATCGATGGCCAAAGCGCCCAAGTACGTCTATTCATTTGGCAAGGGCAAAGCTGAAGGAAAGTCCACGCAGCGCGAGCTACTGGGAGGCAAGGGTGCCGGGCTCGCCGAGATGACACGCATCGGCCTGCCGGTTCCAGCCGGTTTCACGATTACCACCGACAGCTGCGAGCTGTTCTATAAAGCAGGGCGCAAATGGCCATCGGGGCTGGACAAACAGGTTCGCGAGTCGCTTAAACGTCTCGAGAAGACCTGCGGTAAGAAGCTGGGCGACCGCAAGGACCCGCTGCTCGTGTCCGTGCGGTCCGGTGCCGCCAAGTCGATGCCGGGAATGATGGAGACCATTCTCAATCTCGGGCTCAACGACCGTGCCGTCGATGGTCTGGCGGACGTGTCGGGCAGCCGACGCTTTGCTCTCGATGCCTATCGACGATTCATCATGATGTACGGGACGACGGCCAGGGGCATTGACCGTGAACTGTTCGATGTGGCGTTCGATGAGATTAAGGACAAGTACGCCCGCCCGCGGCTCGGTCGCGATGAGGACAAGAAGGTTCAGGACACCGAGGTCAACGAGGAAGAGCTGCAAGCTCTGATCAACGACTACAAAGAGATCTACAAGGCCAAGACCTCCGAGGATTTTCCACAGCAGCCGCATGATCAGCTCATCGGGGCGATCACAGCGGTCTTCGACAGCTGGATGCACGACAAAGCAGTGACCTACCGTCGCGTCGAGAACATCCTCGGCCTGGCCGGCACGGCTGTGAATGTTCAGCAGATGGTCTTTGGCAATCTGGGTGAGGATTCGGGTACGGGCGTGTGTTTCACGCGTGACCCGAGTACCGGCGAAAACGTGCTGTATGGCGACTGGTTGATCAATGCTCAGGGCGAGGATGTCGTCGCCGGTGTACGGACTCCGTTGAAGTTGGCGGAACTCGAATCAATGCTGCCTGAGGCCTACGATCAGCTCGAGTCCGTCCGGGCGATCCTTGAATCCCATTATAAGGATATGCAGGACCTGGAGTTCACTATTGAGCGCAGCACCCTGTACATGCTGCAATGCCGCACGGGTAAGCGTTCTCCGCAGGCGGCGTTCAAAATCGCCGTCGACCAGGCCACGAAGCCCTTGATGTCCAAACCCGAGGTCAGTCGCCTGGTCAAGAAGGGTTACTTGCCCAAAGCGTATGCAAGTATCGCATCGCGGCCGGTCATCACGCGCGAAGAGGCTATCGAGCGGATCATGCCCGAGGATATCGAACGCTTGTTCTATCCAGTCATTGACCCGGCGGTGACACAATCAGAACTTGCTTCCAATCGCATTGCCGCTGGCATCGACGCGGTGCCCGGCGCGGCCTCGGGTAAGGTCGTGTTCAATTCGGCCCGCTCCGAGGCGCTCGCTGCCGAAGGCGAGAGCGTCATCCTCGTGCGCAAGGAGACCTCTCCAGAAGATGTCGGCGGTATGCACGCAGCGCAAGGAATTCTCACTGCGACTGGGGGCAAGACCTCGCATGCGGCGGTGGTTGCCCGTGGCTGGGGCAAGTGCTGTATCGTCGGTTGTGAAGAACTCAACATCGACTACGCCTCCGGGCGTCTGACCGTGGGTTCAGCGACGATCAACGAAGGAGAGTACATCACGCTCAATGGTTCGACAGGTGATGTGTTCCGCGGTCAGCTGCCATTGGTCATGCCCGAAGCATCCAACGAGTTCGGCACGATTATGGAATGGTGTGATCGCGCCCGCACCCTTGGGATCAGGACCAATGCCGATACGCCGGCGGACGCACGCAAGGCCATCGAGCTCGGCGCCGAGGGGATTGGTCTGTGCCGCACAGAGCACATGTTCTTCGAGACCGAGAAGCGGCGCTTGGCGATGCAGGCCATGATTCTCGCCAGCACGGTCGATCAGCGGACCAATGCGCTGGATCGCCTGCTGCCGTTCCAGCGTGATGACTTCGTCGGATTGTTCGAGGCCATGGACACCAAGCCGGTGACCATTCGTTTGCTGGATCCGCCATTGCACGAGTTCCTGCCCCACTCGCGGGAGGACTGCAACAAGCTGGCCCGTGAGTTGGGTCTCGATGCGGATGATATCGCGATTCGTCGCGAACAGCTGTCCGAAGCCAACCCAATGCTCGGGCATCGTGGCTGTCGCTTGTGCGTGACCTACCCTGAGGTGTTGGACATGCAGGTCACGGCCATCATCGAAGCGGCCGTGATCTGTCGCCGTCGCGGTATCAAGGTCCTGCCCGAGATCATGATTCCCCTGACCATCGATGGTGAGGAGATGAAGCGGTTGTCCGCCCGAGTTCATGAGGTTGCCAAGAGTATCCTCAAGGAGGCCGGTGAGAAAGTTGGCTACATGGTTGGCACCATGATCGAAACCCCGCGGGCGGCGCTGCTGGGTGACCGTATCGCGGAGAGTGCCGAGTTCTTCAGTTTCGGCACCAATGATCTGACCCAGACGACCATGGCTTTGTCGCGCGACGATGCCGGCCGGTTTCTTCCAGAGTACGTCGAGCAGGGCATTCTCCCTGCTGATCCGTTCCAGTGCCTGGATACCGATGGTGTCGGTATGCTGGTCCAGATAGGCATCGAAAAAGGGCGTGCGGCGCGGCCGGGGATGAAGATCGGGATTTGCGGAGAGCACGGTGGTGATCGGAGCTCAATCCTGTTTTGCCACCAGGTCGGTATGGACTATGTGTCGTGCAGTCCGTTCCGGGTTCCGGTCGCGCGTCTGGCAGCTGCGCAGGCGGCCATACTGGGGGGACGGGATCGTGTCCTGAAGATGCCGAAAGCACGCAAGGCCTCGGCGCCGGCAAAACCAACCAGGACGGCCAGCAAGAAGGTTACCAAAAAGCCCACACGCAAAGTGGCCCGCAAGACTGCGCCCAAGAAAACCATCCGCAAGAAGGTTGCCGCCAAGGCCAAGGCGGGCAAAGCCGCCAAGAAGAAGAGCAAGAAGTCGACCAGGAAGACCGCCCGGAAGACTCCGAAGCGCAAGGCGAAGAAGTCCGGCCGCCGCAGATAGAATCTGCCATGTCCAGCAAACCAGGCAAGGCCGGGGTGGTCCAACTACCTCGGCCTTGCTAAATCGAACGATGTTTCTCGAGAGTTCAGGCCTGTTGCGGGGCGGGCTTCTTCTGTTTCTTGAGCCGGGCTTCTTCGATCATCGCAAAGCGTGTGATTTGTCGCTGGTGCCAGTTGCCGAAAATAGCCCCGGCCGTACCGATCGCGATCATTTGAAGCGGCAAGGCACGGCCAAAGGCGGTGGGTGCCATCAAGGCCAGGTGGCTGATGTCGCGTCCCCCATAGGTCGGGGTCGGATGTGTCGCCGTCCAGCCGTAGCCGATGACCGCGGTCAGAGCGACGGCTGCATACAACCATAGTGGCGATCGTGCGCCAGTCAGCTGGTAGCCCGCCATGGCAGCCAGGTAGAACGAGAAGGCCACGGCAAAACAGACCTGGCCGGTTTGAATCGTTGCGAGTTGAGAGCCGTGCTGCAGGAGCGGCATGAGGATGATGGCGACTGTGCTGGTCGCCACGATGGTCAACAGGCCGCGCTGCCACTCCGATTTCATCGGGACCCAGTCCGTGGGACGCAGGCCGAAGATTCGGATGGCCATGTCATTCCCTGCGGCGGCGGCCAGTGGAACGCTCATCCACGCCACGGCCTCGATGGCCATGTTCCAACCGAGTGCAGCCCGCAAGGCATCATCTCCACGTCCCAGTGCCAGCCACAGGTACTCGGCATTGTGGTAGTACAGCGTCCCCAGGGCGAGGCCGACACAGACCGCGAAGGTCCCGAGTTCCTCGAGCTTGGCCCGCGCGATCGCACAGACGCAGGCTCCGAGGATGAACGCTGCTGCGGCACACGTTGGGATCATCAGCCAGCCGTGGCGGCCGACGAGGGCGCTGACACTGCCATCTGGATCAGCGGGCGTCAGGATGAACTGTGGGGCGAAGACCAACAGCACGGCGCCACAGGCGACGGTCGCGAGCATCGCTCGAAAGCGATCGACTGGCGACAGCGTCGGGTAGAGCGTATGTACGGAGTGACTCATCTGGATGCCACGACCTCCGACGGTAGGCCGGGGCCGCCCGGGATACTCGCGAATTCGTAAGGCTCGAGAGCGTCGCTCAATACGTTGCGGTGCTCGGCGGTCATCTTGCACATCGGCAGTCGGAATTCCTCAGCCACGAAGCCACGAAGAGCCAGGGCCGTCTTGATGGGCATCGGATTACTCTCCAACTCCAGCAGCACCTTGGCCAACGGCAGCCAATGCTCGTGAATCCGGCGTGCCGTGGCGCTGTCGCCGGCGAGCATGGCCGATGTGATCTGCTTGATTGCGGCCGGGGCGAGGTTGGCCATCACACTGATGACACCCGCCGCACCCACATCCATCAGATCGCAGGTCAGTGGATCGTCACCCGACAGGATGACAATATCACAAGCCTGGTGCAGCGACTTGGCGCCCTCTACCGAACCCGTTGCGTGTTTGACGGCCACGATGTTGTCATGGTCGCGGTAGAGATCGACAATGGTCTGCTCAGCGATTTCCACACCGCAACGCCCCGGGATGTTGTAGAGAATGATCGGCAACTCAACCCGCTCGGCGATCGCCGAGAAATGTGCGTGGAGTCCATGCTGTGTCGGCTTGTTGTAGTACGGCGCCACCAGCATGAGTGCGTCCGCGCCCAGGGTGCAGGCCTGTTCGGAGAGTTTCAAGGTCTTGAATGTGCAGTTCAGGCCCGAGCCGACGATGATTGGGCACCGCCCTTTGACCTGCTCGACGGTATGCCGGACGATGGCTGCCTGTTCGTCCTCGGTCAGTGTCGGTGACTCCGCCGTTGTGCCGCACAATACGAGGCCATCGGTCCCTTCCGAGAGCTGGAACGCGATCAGGCGCTCGAGGGCCGCAAAATCGACCCGGCCATCACGAAAGGGCGTAATCAGGGCGACCATGCTGCCGCGCAGTTGGGTTGTCGTGGATTCGGGCATCTCTCGTACTCCATTACCTGGGCTGGGGTTCCACCTCAGTAGTCGGTTGTGTTTCGGCTGGCGCATCCTCGTCGTCGGAGGCCGCTTCGAATCGCAGCATGACATTGAACGTCTTCGGGAGTCGGAGGACGATGTTCGCCGTCCCGTCTTCATACAGTTTCAACGATTCGAGATAAGCCACAAACGCCTGGTGCAGCTCAGGTTCCTCGGGTTCTCGCGTGGTACTGAGTTTCCAGCGCCAGCGGTGTTTGTCGCGAATGTACACCTTGAGTTCGCGCAAGGCCCGGCTGAGCTGGATAGGCTGCCAGTGGACGATATCCATGCCTTTGGCGGTTGCCGCTTCGGGGGCGATGGGGAACTTCTTGGACCGCCAGTTGAGATGAACCCCGCTGGGTGGCATATGATCGATATGCAGTTCGAAGCGACACAGATCATCGCCAGGCCAAGCCATGGTCTGCAGTTCCCAGGCTCTGACGCCGGCGAGGGCCCATGGCAGGGGCATGTCGTTGATGTCGACCGCGAGTGTGTTGCCTGTTCGCTCGAGTACGTCAATTCGGCCGTGTGAGATGCTGGCTTGTCCCGTCGTCCAGTCAAGGTCGATGCGAATCTTGAGTGGCTCGGCTCCCCAGATACGCAGGAGGTCAGCAGCCGCGACGGCATGGCTGAGTGGTGGGGGAGTCATTTCGCCGCCACGTGAAGTCGTCCGGCTGTTGAGCTGTTCGTTCAGGGCGACCGAGCGGCTGAACCAATCCAAGAGCGGCAGATCCTGCTGTGCGGCAATCTCACGTATGGCCACGGCGTAGCGCTCGATAATCTTGTCGTAGGCCGGCACGGTGATTTCGGCCAACCCGGCCGCGCGTGGGCAGGGCGGAGTGACCAGTACGATCTCCGCCTTGAGCTGCCTGATGCCCTCGATCACCTTGAGGTAGTCGGCGCGGAAGTCTTCAAGGCGTTGGGGATCGAACGGCCGACGATCAGGGTCGTACAAGCCGAAGCACAGGACCACGATGTTGGGTTGCAATGGATTCAACTCGCGTTCGAGGCGCCGTAGTCCGTCAGCGATGGTTTGATTGTGGCGCCCGCTGTTGTAGAACCGCGTGCGCAAATGCGGATAGCGGACCCGCACAAAGGTCTCGACGTTCAACGAGAACATTGGCGATTCGACCAGCGTGTCACCGAAGAAGACCACGCGATCCGTGCTCTTGAGTTTGAACTCAGCGGACGCTGTCTCGTGGACGGCGGTGTGACACAGCAGGATAGTCAGGCAGGCGCGAATCATGCTGTCTCCGGGACCTGAGCGAGCAACTCTTTCATCTGTTCCACCGCACGGCGGATACCCACCAGGACAGCGCGGGAGATGATCGAGTGGCCGATGTTGAACTCCTCAAAACCGGGTATGGCTGCCACACGGCTGACATTGCGATACGTCAGTCCGTGTCCACCGAGAACCGCCAATCCTGCTGCAGCTGCAGTCTCGACGCCTGTCCGGAGACGCTTCAACTCCCGGCGGACCGCCGCGTCACTCGTGGCGTGGGCAAATCCACCCGTCCACAGCTCGACAGCCTGGAAGCCACAGTCGGCGGAGGCCGCGATCTGTTGCGGGTCGGGTTCGATGAAGGCGCTGACGCTGATCTTGCGGCGCCGCAGCTCAGTGACGACGCGTTCAATCCGCCGGGACAGCTTTCGAACGTTCAATCCGCCTTCGGTGGTCAGTTCCTGGCGCCGCTCGGGCACGAGGGTACATTGCTCGGGACGCAACTCCTTGGCCAGGCGGACGATGGCGGGTGCAATGGACATTTCCATGTTGAGTTTGGTGGCCACGGTGGCCTTGAGCAGTCGGGCATCGCGATCGTTGATGTGGCGGCGGTCTTCACGCAGGTGGAAGGTGATACCGTCGGCACCGCCCAGCTCGGCTTCCACGGCGGCCCAGACGGGGTCGGGCTCGTCGGTCCGCCGCGCCTGCCGGACGGTGGCCACATGGTCGATGTTGACGCCGAGTTTGATCAAGACTTCTCCATGAATACACAACTGGATTGATGAGCTATTATAGGTGCAGTGCAGGACGCCGCAATCATCATCATCGTGTCCAGGATCGTGTTATGCCCGTTATCGTTCATCAGCTGAGACAGGCGCTCGACGCTCCGGAGAGTGATTTGCCGCTTCGTGCGGCGAAGCGTCTGCGGATACCGCGCGACGCGATCGAGGCCTTCGCCGTGACCAAACGCTCGCTGGACGCGCGGCCGTCCATGGGTCTGGCATTGACTTACGCCATCGAGTTGGTCCTGGCTGGTGGGCGAAGCGAGGAGATCAAGGTTGTTCGCCGCTGCGGCCGTCGTGACGTGGCCCTGCTCGAGCCCGCCCGGGCGCGGTGGTCGGAGCCGGGCATGATACCCCTGGGGGGACGGCCCGTGATCGTTGGCTTCGGACCGGCGGGCATGTTCGCGGCGCTACGACTTGCTTATCTCGGTTACCACCCGATCGTACTGGAGCGTGGCAGAGCGGTGCGCGAGCGTCATCGTGATGTCATGCAGCGGTTCTATCGTGAGGGTGACTTCGATCCCGAGTCCAATCTGCTCTACGGCGAGGGGGGGGCGGGGACCTACAGTGATGGAAAGCTGTATTCGAGGTTGCACCGCCCTCAGGTTCGTGACATTCTTGAAATATTCTACGAACACGGCGCCACGCCCGACATCCTCATCGACGCGCATCCACACATTGGCAGCGACCGGTTGCCGAATATCTGTATGCGCATCCGGCAGCGCATCGAAGCCCTTGGAGGCGAGATTCGATTTGAGAGCCGGGTCGACGACCTGCTGTTGGATGACGACGGGGCAGTCCGCGGCGTCATGGTCGATGGGCAGACGCTGGCGACGACGCGCGTGCTGCTGGCCGTTGGCCATTCGGCACGAGATACATTGCGGATGCTCTCTGAGCGCGGCGTTCGCATGGAATGCAAGCCGTTTCAGTTCGGCGTGCGCATCGAACATTCGCAGGCCCAGGTCGATCGCTGGCAGTATCGCGCCGACGCTGAAGATCCACGTCTCCCTCCTGCGGATTATCAGCTCGTGGCCAAGGGCGCTGCCGGCCCCAATGAAGACGTGTTCAGTTTCTGCATGTGCCCGGGAGGTGAAATCCTGCCGACCAACGAGTCGGCCGGATTGATATCAACCAACGGGGCTTCTCGCGCGGCACGCGGCGGTCCCTTTGCCAATAGCGGCCTGGTCGTCACGATGCATCCGCAGGAATTCGGTCATGATCCCATGGCCGGGTTGAGCATGCTCGAGAGCTGGGAGCGCAAGGCGTTTGATGCGACGGGTGGGACATACGCATTGCCCTGTCAGCGGGCCAGCGACTACCTGCAGCAGCGCTCGTCTGACGGTCACCTGGCTACGTCCTATCCGCTGGAATCAAAGTGGTGTCCGATTCTGCCACTGCTGCCTGACCGCGTGGGCGCAGCGATCGCGCGGGCGCTTGCGATCCTCGACCAACGCTTGCCGGGATATGCGGGCTCCGAAGGTGTCGTGACTGCACCTGAGTCGCGGGCCAGCGCTCCGGTCCGCGTGGTCCGCGCACCGGACAGTCGCGAGTCGGTGTCGACCCCGGGGTTGTACCCGATGGGGGAGGGGGCAGGTTATGCGGGCGGTATCATCAGTGCTGCTCTGGACGGACTGCTGTCTGCGGATGTACTGGTTCGCCGTTTTGCACGGCCCGCATGAATCTGGCGTAAGGGCCCCACACGGTGGGGGGGCAGGGGGTTGGATTTCACTCGCATCCTCCGAGTGGCCTTCAAACGGCGCAAGGCGTTGTTCGAAGGCCGCATCGAGCAACTCGGGCATGGCTGTGCGCACGAGCTTGACGACGACGGTGACCCGCTCTGCGCGGCCTTCTACCTGAAGATCCGCGAGGTAGGAGATCGTTTCCTCGCTGATCATGTTGCGGAAGTTTGGCGATTGGCCCAGCAGGCGTCGCGCCAAGGTGGCTGCATCACGATCCTGGCCTCCGCGAAGATTGACGCGATACAACCCGACAACCGCTTCATCGCGACTCCCCGCGGCCGAGGACGGCAGAGAGTCGCTGACCATTGTCCAGTAGCGCGCAGCTTCGTCGAACTTGGCGAGTTGCTCGTAGCGATTCGCCAGACGCCGCCATACGTCGATGAGGTCGGTGGATGGCGAGCCGTCACGGGTCAACGTTGCTTCGAGCTTGACGAGCAGTTCAACCTGCTCGCTCGAGAAATCGTTGAGCTTGCGCGTCCAGGCCAGCTTGATTGACAACTCCTGAAGGTCCCAGATGTGAACAAAAGCCTGCCAGACCGCATCGCGCACGGACACTTCCGTTTCGAGCCGCAGGCGATTGAGCAGGCTGGACAAGTGGTTTTCGGTCCGGCCCAGCGTCTGTGCCGCATTGGCCGCCCTTCGCCGGACGGCAACATCGGGATCATCCAGGAGGTCGACGATGTTCGTGAGATTCCGTGAGTTACCCATGGCGGCCAGACCCGTGATGCAACGCGAGCGGACGTCGGCTTGGGCGTGTTGCAGGTAGTCTATGAGCATGGCTGAGAACTGTGGGGCTGCGATCATGGACATGGCGGTCAGGACGGCCAGACGCAACTCGGGCACTTCGATCGACGACTCGTATTCCGAGATGAGTGCGTCGACGACTTGGTTGTAGGTTCGGGGGTCGGTGGAGGCCAGTGATGGGGTCGCATCCTTACGGCACAGCGCGCCGAGGCTGCGGGCCGCAGCGGCACGAGTCGTGGCAGGTCGCGCCGGGTTGACCATGATGGTCAGCAATGGCTGAACAGCCTCGGCATTGGACAGCCTTCCAATCGCCTCGATGGAAGAGAGGATGACGTCCTCGTTCTTCTCGCGGGCCAGGAGTTCGATGATCGCCGCGGCATCCTCGGGCTCACGTAGATGACCGAGAATGCTCAGGGTTTTCTTGCGCACCGCCGGGGCAGGATCGTTGATGGCATCTCGCAGGTGCAGTAGCAGGTCACCGCTTGGCAGATTCCCCTCCGCAATATTGTTCATGACCAGGTCCAGCGCCAGCAGGCGCAACTTCTCGAGTGGATCAGTCAGTGAAGTGATCAGCAGGGTCAGTCGCTCGCCATTGGGCGTCAGGCGATAGAGCCGTGCCCGATCGGACACGAACCGCTCCTCGAGGTCGGTGAGATAACCGATGCGCTGCTGTTCACGTTCACGTAGTGCTGCGATGGTCATCTCGTACCACTCTTCCTGGCCGAGATTCTTCGTGTTCTTCCACCATTGCCGCCAGGCATCTTCGTTCTGTCCGAAGTGCATGCCTGACGCTTCGGACAGCGCAGCGAACAAGGCAGGTTGGGGCACATCGCGGTCGCTGATCAGCGGCATGAGAATACCAATGGCTTGACGACTGTCACTCAGGCGTGCGATGGATTCGAGGGCGGACGCGCGGGCGTAATTGGCCAGAGAGCTGTCCCGTGCCAGGACCACGAGCTCGCTTGCGATCGCCGTGCCTTTGTATTGCGCCAGCGCCAACCCTGCTTCGCGCCGGACCACATCGCTGGGGTCGGACAACAGATCGAGGAGCGCGCCGGCGAATTCCTGGCGTGGCGGGGGGTTGGAGGCGATGGCCTGACAGACGTAGATGCTGGCGTCAGAGCCATCGCGTGTGGCCAGAATGGTCAGCACTTCATCGATGGCCTGGGGCCAATCCACTCCAATGAGCCGCCTGGCATCGTACTTCCGGCGATCGCTCGTTGCATCGGGGTTCTTGACGGTGTCCGCCCAATTGCGCAGATCATAGCGCTGGTCTTCTGACAGCTGCACCGGGTGCGCAGAGGGGTCTTTTTGGCCGGAAGCGATGGTAGGGATCGCCAAGACGCCACACATCGCACCGGCGAGCGCAACTCGACTGGACCAGAGCATTCTGATGGTCATCTTCCCGGCGAAGAAAAACCGGCGCCGGTAGCGCCGGATGGCGAGAATGAAACTCGATTGCCGCCTGCCGTCAGGTTGAGCGTGTGCAAACCTAACACCTAAATATATACAGACTTAGGTCCAGATTTGCAACTTGCACACAATAACAAGACTTATCGGGCAGTTGGGACGGGTTCCTCCTGAAGATCTGAAGCAACGTCCGTGGAATCAGAGTCTTCATCGCGCTCAACCCTGCCGAGGAGACGGATGTGCTCCCACGCACCACCACGCCAGCGCCAACGTAACATCAGTCCAGTGAGGCAGATGAGCGAAGTCGCCACGGCCCACGGGCCCATGGCGCCGAGGTCCGGGCGCAGCGCCACGATGGTCGAGCCTCCGCCAATGACCACGAGCCAATGGCCGACGATGAACATCACCATCGTCCACCGCGTGTCCCCGGCACCGCGGAGTGCAAAGTAATAGCAGGTCCCCAGGACGTCGGCGAGCTGAAAGATCGCAACGCAGACCATGATCGAGCCGCCCAGGGCAATGACTGCCGGGTCGACATTGAACAACCCCATCAGGGCATAGCGGAACTTGACGTAGACGACTGACAATGACCCGACGTAGAGGAACGTGATCGCGATGGCAATATTCGTAACTCGGCGGGCGCGGTCAGGACGCTGCTGGCCGATGGCTCGACCGACCAATGCGGTCAGGGCCTCCCCAACGCCGATCATCGGCATGAAGCCGATGCGGATGAACTGCCACGCAGTGTTGGATGCGGCGAGGGCGACCTCGCCAAAACGCCCAATCAATACGGTGACGAAAACCGCCCAGACAATGACGTCGCTCAACCACTGGAACCCGATGGGGTACCCAACCTGCCAGATGGGCTTCAACCGTGTGCCATCGAACCCCCATGTGGAGCGCGAGTGGTAGACGGAGTCGGTCTTCGCTGACAGGAATACGGCCAGCAAACGCAGTACTTGATATGCTGCCGCGATGACCGTGGCGCTGGCCGCGCCGGTAAAGCCGCACTCGGGCAACCCCCATTTCCCGAAGATCAACCCGTAGTCGAGCACGATGTTCAGTGCATTCGCTTCGACCGCTGCGACCATCGTCGTCCAGGGGCGATGGATTCCGGTGAAGAACGACCCCAGGGCGGCCGCCGCAACGGTTGGGATGAAGGAAAACACACCCACGCGCGCATAGGCGATTTCCAGTTCGCGAATGCGCGGGGCGTGGCCTATCGCTTCGAAGATCGCAGGGTATGTGAACCACAACAGTGCACCACCGCCCCCGGTGAGGATCGCCAGATACAACCCCTGCCAGGCATAGGCGCTGCACTCTGGACGTCGCCCGCGGCCCAGTGATTGGGCCGCAACGGTGTTCACCGCCGATACGGTTCCGATACACCAGGCCAGGTAACACCACAAGAGCATCTGAGCTGGGAGGATGGCCGCCTTCGCGTCGATTCCGAGTCGGGACACGAACGTAAAGTCCGCGACCCGCATGACCATCGGGCTGCACGTCGTAATGACCATGGGAATGGCCATGGCGACCACGTTGCGCAGCTCGCTGCGGTTGAGATCTGGACTGAATCGTGCTTCTTCGGCTGACACAACGACAAGCTCCGGTAATCGGGGCACAAAAAAAAAGCCCCAGAAGCTCAGGCTCCTGGGGCTTTCGTTTGGTTGGATAAGACGAAGGCTCTAGGTGACCTGCTCCCGCGCAGCACCAGTGGAAACGGTTGGCTGCTTCAAAGAGTGGGTCAAACACATGAACATCAGAACATCTCCGTCAGCAAGCAAAATACCTGGAATCTTTCGGGTGGTCAAGGCAACGCGGCGATCGTGTTCTGAACGGGCTTCAGCGACCGCTTTCCCCCGCAGCGGCCAATGCCTCGAATCCTCCGTCACGCGTGCGTCAACAAGGATCATGTGCGAAGGCCCATCCGGAATGTCGTGAAGAACCAAAAAGAAAGCGGGAGCCCGGGGCTCCCGCCTGTCGCACGTTTGCGTCGGGCGAATTATTGCAGCACGGGGTCGCTGGCCAGGAATCGTCGGAGTTTGGCCAGGGCCGAAGCCTGGATCTGCCGTACGCGTTCCTTGCTGATGTTCATCATCTTGCCAACGGTCTTCAGCGTCGCTCGGTCGCCGGTCGGATGACCGAAGCGTTCCTTGAGTACGAATCGTTCATGCTCGCTCAGGCCGGAACGCTGATCCCTCAGCGCGACGCCGACCCGTTCAGCGATCAGACCAACCTCCTCGGAGCGCTGGAAGTCACCCCAGTTGCTCGGCTCCAGTTTAGGATCATACGGGTTGCTCCACAGGTGCTGCCGCTTGCTCTGCAGCTCGGAGGCGCGGGCAAATGCTCGAATGATGGCGTTACATGCATAAGTGCTGAAGCGGAATCCGACCCACGGGTTGAACGTGTCGGTTGCACGCAGCAAGGCCATGAGGCCTTCACTACGTAGATCATCGAAGTCGACATTCGTGAATCGGTTCTTACTGAGGAGCTTGAACACCAGCCCGAGGTTGGCGCCAACGATTCTCTCACGCAGTTGGAAGTAGCGTGTATACCACTCGATGTACTGACTGCGCTCATCCGCGGTCAGTTCACGGCGCTGCTTCCATATGCGGTTGAGACGCAGAGCACTGAAATTCATTCGTTTGAACATCAGTGACTCTTCGGCGGGAGACAGTTTGCCTTCAGGGCCCGGCTCGGGCGCCTCCTCGAACAACCGTCGCCGTGCCCGCGAGCCGCTCAACTCTTCGTGTGCAATAAAACGCGGAGGCTCGGGCAGACTCTCGAGCGCATCCATCAACGGAAGATTACTATGAACCATCAATTTCACCCCATTCGCGAGCGGGGTCAGTCGCCGAAGCGCTGAATCCCGTACAAGCCCCAGACCCCAAAAATTATACGTCTCCGCGTATGACGCGGTTTTCATGGCACTCCGTCAGGCGGGGAGCACGCCAGGTGATGTTCGTAACATCTTGAGTGACACGAGCTTTTCTCTCCGGTGGACCGCCCGTCAGTGTGTGCCCTGGATGGGGCGGACACTTGGGGCACCCCAAGAACGACCGCTGTTCGGGGTTGTCCATCAGTGGGGAATCTGTCCCCTTGTCTGTCTACGCGACATCGGGGCCACCATTCCCCCGGTTTCCCCTCATCAATATTCGCGATAACCAGACTATTTCTTACAGATAACGTTCCACTTAGGCACAAAATTGCATTAGAGAGGCCAAACGGTGCCTCATCAGGTGCTTTTCCCGCACGATCTCGCGGGCTTGTGCGCAGTGATCCTCATCTGCCAGAAGGATCGTTGAGACGAGGTCCGCCCCATGGGCGGGCGTTTCGAACTGGGGCAGGACGGTCAGGAGTTCCGCGTGGACCGAGGCGGAGTCGTTCAGCAGGGGGGTGGGGATCGCAACGCATGCCCCCGCCGCGAGGGCCTCGAGAATCCTGGAGGTGTCCTCGAGACCGCGGTCGACACTCACGAACACACGTGTCGCGTTGTAGGCTTCGTTCCGCTCCTCAGGTCCAGGAGCCGGGCCGGCGTAGCACTGCACAGCTCGTTCGACAGCCGTCCAGCCCGAGCCGTAAATTTGCATCGTGATCCCACGGCGCGCGAGGTGCTCAGCCAGTTGTATCACCGTGCAGGTTGGAGCCACGCGCCGGCTGAGTAGTTGGATCAGACGCTGACGCAGGTCGACCGTGTCGAGCACGATGCGCTGTTCGCGGCAGACGGCATCGAGCAGGCTTTCCGCTGCGGCGCACGTTAATGGTCGGGGATTGCGGCGTATCCGCTCAACGGCAGTTGACCACATGTTGACATGGGATTCCCATTTGAGATCAACGGCAGCAGCATCGAATGGTGCAGTGTCCACAATGACCATGACATCGTGCGAGGGTTGACCGTCTGCAGGTTTGAACACATGCGGGCAAACTGCGGGGCCGAGTACTTCGAGTGTTGAGCCGGAGCCGCAACATGCCGTCGCAATGGCCGGCGTCAGTGCTACGGCGTGACCGGGAACCGTGGCCTGCGACGCAGTCCGCTCTGTTGTCATCCAGCTGACGCAGCGCGTCCCGTCATCGAACAAGCCGCCAAATTCGTCGCGGTTCTGGTCGATCAGGATGGCGTCCGTGATCGGCGCGTTGCCGAGCTGTTCTGTGAGTGCTGCCAGGGGGACGTGGGCAGGTCGATCAGCCACGTGGGTACTGTGGGCGATGTCCAGGTCTTGGGCGGCCGCAGACAGGCCCTGAACGATCGCGGTGGATGCTGGGTCCGGGACACGGCAGATAATCCCGATGCGTCGCGCAACGTCCGGTCCGTGGCTGGGCGGGCGCGCCGGACGGGCTGCGCGGAGTAACCGCTGGTGATGCCGATTGGCGATGGCTTCGGCAGCCAACTGGATCTGACTGGCTGCGGTTCCGCTCAGGTAGGGGGCGGCGAGGATCGCGCCGGGTGGCAGGTGTGTCGGGTAGTCCCCCATGGCCTGCTCGAGGGCCGCCTCCGGAGCGTCACCCAGAGCCAGCACGAGACGCCCCAGTCGGAGGTCCGCCGAGAAATCGTGGAGCATCAGTGCCAGCGTGGGGGTGGTCGGGTCGTCATCCCACGCGAAGACGGCACGGTGTGCGCCAAGTCGCGCGAGCAGAAGGCGTGCCTCATGGCCGTGGCCGAGAGATGGGAGGAGGATGTTGCCCTGGCCCGGCTTGAAACTGCCAATCAGGGCCGCACTGCTGATCCCCGGCATGGAACTGTGCCCCAGCCAGCGTGCCGGGCAATCGTCGGAGGTCACCCTGAACGTCGTGTACCCGTCGCGCGAGACTGCCGGATCTGCAGACGGTGGAGGGTGGACGGTCGCGAGTTGAGTTGCAACCCGGGGTTGATGGGTCGTCAGAGCCGCAAGATTCCGCGCGAAAACGGCTGGATCAATCAACGGCAATGTTGCTGGTGACATGGATCACCGGATTACTGGCTGAATTGCGGCGTATTGATGCGTTCGAACATCATCCAGATGAGGAACGCGATCCACGCGGCCCATACCAGGCCCGAGCAGACGGCACCCACCATTGAGGCGGGTTCCGGCCAATCACCAAGTGGGGCGTCTTCCTGGGCGGTGGGCTCTATCGATTGTTGTGAGTTCATGGGCGTTCCGATTCAGCGGATGTCAGCGATGACGGGCACGACCAGTTCGCGGGCCGTCGGCACATTAGTATACACGGTGATCAAGCCTTCGTGACGTCCTTGAGGGGCTGCTGCCGCCAGCTGTACAGTTACGCCGTTTTCGATCTTGGTTACCTTGAAATGCGGATTGTCGACGGTTGCATCACCGATCGTTGGCGCCGTGCCCGTGCGGGCCATCAACGTGATCGTTTCCGTGGTGTGCTCCGCGCCGCCGTCACGATACAAGTACACACTGGCCGGCGAAGTGACCACGAGCGCTGCGATTTGAGCGTAGACCGGGATTCGAATGGTCGGCTGTTCGGGGCTGTCCGTCACGATAGTAACGAGTTGCGCACAGGGGCCTGGGCGGGCCTGCTGGGAAGCTGCAAGTGTGACGTGGTATTCGCGGCCATCGATCAGTTCTTCCACTGTCGAGCTCAGCTGAGAGCCGCAGCGGACCTCCCGAATCTTGAACGGTTTGTTCGAGGCGGCAGCGCGCAGGGTGATACGCCCATATGGTATCTCCGCGCCGGGTAACGTCTCGGTCAACGGGGGCACCATCGCCGGCGTGAACAGGATGTTCGACACGACTTCGCCGTGAATCGGGAACTTGATGGTGCGTTGTTCGCCTGCGACCACGACCGGGATGCGCGCGGTGGCCCGCAAGGCCCCCGTAGCAATTGATTCGGATAAGGCGAACGTGAGCTCGTAACCCTGGTAGCCGTTCTCGACCACGGGGCGTGGGCGACACTCGACTCCCGGGACATCGATCTGAATACTCCCCAGTTCGATGGGCTGTTCGCGTTGGCCAGCCAAAACCATGACGGCAGGCAACTGGCGACCGCGTTGTTCGCTTTGAAAGCCCAGGCCGTTGGGCAGTCGAACATGACTGGGTTCAAGCGTGAACATCCTTTGGATGTGTGCATCGATCGACAAGACTGTACGCGGGTTCGTCGGGTCGTTTGACAGGACCTCGATGCTCTCGAGCTTGCGTCCATTGAGGTCAGTGGTATCGAACGTTGCGAACAACGTAACTGTCTCTGAGGGGGCCAGTTTAGCCGTCTCAAGACGTGCGACCGTACAGGCGCACGAACTCAGGACTTTCTCGATGCGCAGGTCGGCATGGCCGGCGTTGCTCAGCTGGAAACTGATTTCGTAGACTTGCCCTTCTCGGACCGTGCCCAGCGCAACGCTTGAAGATTCAACGACGAGTCGTGGCAAGCGGTCGGTACTGATGGCGGGGGGAGAAGCGGGTTCGGGTTGCGCGGGTTCCTGCTTCGTCTGTGTCAGGCACAGGCCTGCGAGGAGTACGGCCATCCATGTTAGTGCACTCATTGAAGACTCCGTTCTGGTTATCGTCTGCAGGTTGAGATGGCGCCGCTAACAAGCGCGCTGGGGCGAGTCAACCAACATTAATGCAACTTTAAGTCAAGCGCATGTAAGCACTTTAACTGAGAAATCACACCGTGCAATTCGCTCGTGCCCGGAAAACAACTTTCCTGCGGTGTGGAATGTATTTTGCTAGGGCCAGTTTCGCAATGATCAAGTGTATTGGAGTTCGACTTTTCGAGTGGTCGATGTTAAATATTGAATAGAGACGATGTGTTCTACGGAGTACGCCAGCTCGGAGCATTACTGGTTGAACCTATTTAAAGAACCCAGGGAGGCTGGTTAAGGTTGGCTCGCGGACACGCCTGCTTTGACAGGACGTCCTGGCTTACCACGGCCGCCCACGTTGACCGTGGGTTCATCCTTCGCTCTCGAACAACGGCTCACGCGGAGCATCCTCTTCATGGACCGGCATCTGGCTGGTCCTTTTTTTGTGTCCGTCGATGGCCATGGTTGACACGACCTCATGTCGTCGGAACGGAGCAGATATGGGCATGTGGCTCCAAGTCGCGGATGGACGGAACACGATGTCATGAGCACGGCCATTCTCTTTGAAGATGCGGGACACGCGGGCCTGATGCCCTTAGTGCATTGGCGCCCCGTGGCTGACCTGCGCTGTGGCCGCGACACCCTTGCCGAACGGATGGCCCGCGTACTGGGGAGCGGTTCATTGCAGTTATGGGTACGCCCAGCGCTGCAGGGGGTTGTCAACAGTCGTTCGGCTGAACGCGTTGCCGGTGCTGCCAGGCAGGACACCCTGCTGGTCAATGCCCGGTGGTTATGCACGGAAGCGCCAGCAGATGGGCCCACGGCGGTGGTTGGGATGCATGGGGACGATATCGCATATGTCCGCTGCGACAAACACATTGCCAGATGCCTCGACGCTGAGATCATGCTCGATGCAACACGGTTGAATGACGTGCTCGCAAGCACGCCACGGTGTGATGCCGGCGGTCACATGGTGCGCTATCCGTGGGATCTGATCGTACGCAACGGGGCACTTTTGCATGCGGATGCCGAGTCATTCGAGGGGCGCGCGACGGTGCCGGGGCATGTGCAGGTCATCGGGCCGGAGTCCGTGTATGTGGCCGACGGCGTGCTGTTCAAGCCGGGGGTCGTCCTCGATGCCGCGTCCGGCCCAATCCTCATCGATCGCGACGTGGTCGTCATGCCGAATGCAGTCATCGAGGGGCCGACGTACATCGGGCCCTGTTCTCAGGTTGCCGCCGGAGCCTGGATTCGCGGCAGCGTGAGCATTGGTCCCTACTGCAAAGTGGGTGGCGAAGTCTCTGTATCCGTGTTCCAGGGTTATTCGAACAAGGCGCACCACGGATTCGTGGGCCACTCGATACTTGGCGAGTGGGTCAACATCGGAGCCGGTACGACCACGTCCAATCTCAAGAACACTTATGGTGAGATCAGTGTGGCGCGACCCGGTTCGTCGATCAGGACAGGCCAGACATTTCTTGGCAGTATCATTGGCGACTTTGTCAAGACTGGCATCAATCAGGCCCTGACCACAGGCTGCGTCATCGGGTGTGGGACGATGATCGCGACTGGCAGTGTGTCGCCACGCTTCATGCCCTCGTTTCGCTTCGTCACTGACCGCGGCGATCAGCCGTACGATATCGCCCGGTGCCTCGAGGTCGCGACGCGCACGATGGCGCGGCGTGAGCTCGCGATGACACCGGAAGAGCGAAGTTACTTCGAGCAATTGCCGGAGCGTGTTGGGCCGTACGAGGTCACTTAGTGCCCCATTTCACAATTCTTTGTAGGGTTTTCCGGACGCTTGCCGCCCTGGACTGTGTTGCTCGTCGTCAACGATGTCAGGCATCGCCTCCTCCTCGCCTTGCCCAACACGACAATTGCCGCGGAGAACCCTACACCCAATTATGAAAGGGAGCACTTAGTCCGTCATCTGCGGTCATGCGGTCGATCCGCACGCCCAACTCCAAAAAACGGGCTGCGAGGACTGCCGTCGAGGCAACCTCAGGGCCCGAAGGACCAGCTGGGACGGGCGGTTACTCTACCGTCACGCTCTTGGCGAGATTTCTGGGCTTGTCGACATTGCAGCCACGCAGGACGGCTGCGTGATAAGCCAACAGTTGCAGTGGCACCACCGTCAGCAACGGTTGCAGCGGTTCGGGAACGTCCGGCACGTAGATCACGTGGTCACAGAGTTTGGCAATGTCCTTGTCGCCCTCGGTCGCGACCGCAATGGTGTGTCCGCCACGGCTCTTGACCTCATGGATGTTGCCCAGGATCTTCTCGTATTGGCTGCCTTGCGTGGCGATGAACACGACCGGCATACCGTCCGTGATCAGGGCGATGGGTCCGTGTTTCATTTCGGCAGCCGGCAGACCTTCGGCGTGGATGTAGCTGATTTCCTTGATCTTAAGTGCGCCCTCGAGCGCGACCGGGTAGTTGTAGCCGCGGCCGAGATAGAGCCAGTTTTCACGCGACTGGTACTGTTCGGCAATGCCTTTGATCTCGTCCGAGAGCTCGAGAACTCCACCCATGCGGTCCGGGATCTGGCTCAGTGCCCTCAGCAAGTGCTGTGCATCCGACTGGGACAGATGACGGCGGCGGCCCATGTAAATACTCATGAGTGTCAAAACGGCCACCTGGCCAAGAAATGCCTTGGTGCTCGCGACGCCGATCTCGGGACCGACATGCAGATAGACGCCGGCGTCAGTTTCGCGAGAGATCGTTGAGCCGACGACATTGACCACTCCGAGAGCGAGTGCACCCTTGTTGCGCGCCTCGCGCAAGGCGGCCAGGGTATCGATCGTCTCGCCGCTCTGGCTGATGGCGATTACAAGCGTGTCATCTTCGATCACGGGATTGCGATAACGGAACTCGCTGGCGTACTCGACTTCACAAGGAATGCGGGCCACATCCTCGAAGAGGTATTCGCCGATCAGGCCGGCATGCCAGGCGGTCCCGCAGCCGGTGACGATGATTCGCTTGGTGCGCACGAGCTCGCGAACGAGGGCAGAGAGTCCGCCCATCGTAATCGTGCCTTCGTTGGTGTCGATACGACCTCGCAGGCAGTTGCGCAGGGTGTCCGGCTGCTCGAGGATCTCTTTGAGCATGAAGTGCTCGTATCCACCCAGCTCGATCTCGTCGAGCGTCCATTCGATCTTTTCGACATCTTTGGTGACCGGGATGTCGTCGAGAGTGGTCGTGCTGAAGCCATCGGCCGTGACCTTGGCGATTTCACCATCAGACAGGTAGATCACCTGGCTGGTATGAGCAAGAATGGCCGACGCGTCCGAGGCAATCACCTGCTCGTTCTTTCCGATACCGATGATCAGCGGGCTGCCCTTCCGCGCTGCAATGATCGTCCCCGGTTCCTCTGAGCAGATGACGGCGATACCATACGTGCCCTGGACTTCATTGAGCGCCGTCCGTACTGCGGTTTCGAGGCAACCGTCATAGCAGTGGCCGATGAGTTGGGCCAGGACTTCGGTGTCCGTTTCGCTCGAGCATTTGAGCCCCTGCCGTTCAAGGTACTTGCGCAGCGTTTCGAAATTCTCGATGATGCCATTGTGGACCACGGCGATTCGTCCCGAAGCGTCACAGTGCGGGTGGGCATTGATCTCGGTGGGGGCGCCATGCGTGGCCCAGCGGGTGTGGGCGATACCCAGGTGGGGCGTGCCGGCCCAATCGATTTTTGACTCGAGGGCCGAGATGCGTCCCGAGCTCTTGGTGATTCGAACGGCGCCACCTTCCAGGGTGGCAATGCCGGCAGAGTCGTAGCCACGGTATTCGAGTCGCTTGAGGCCCTCGATCAGAATGGGCTGCGCTTCCCGACTTCCGACATAGCCGATGATCCCACACATAGAGCTCTCCTGAATACTTCCCGGGTGCGCGACTCGAATCGAGCCGCATTGTCATTCTATGTTAAGAATCGACAACCCAATGTATGTGTTTGCGGCAAAAACATTTTCGTCACGCCGGGGTCCATTATCGGCGACGCCGCCATTATGCTGAGATGCGGACCATCACGCCACCTGGACGTGCAAATCACCCGCAGAGACCTATGTCCAAGGACTATAAGCGGATATCTTATCAAGCCATGGACTTGTTCCAGGCCCAGGAAGATCAGGCCGCTGCGGCGGTGGCACCGCTGGCTGTCAGAATGCGGCCACGCTCATTTGATGAGTTTTGCGGACAATCCCATGTTCTGGGGCCGGGCAAGCCGCTGCGCCGCGTCCTCGAGGCCGACCGCCTGACCAGCGCGATCTTCTTCGGGCCGGCGGGCACCGGCAAGACCACACTGGCGGGCATCATTGCACGGCATACGGCAGCAGCCTACGTCGAGCTGAACGCCACGTCGGCGACCGTCAAGGATGTGCGAGAACAATTGCAGTTGGCGACAGGCCGACTGGCTGCGACAGGACAGAAGACCATCCTGTTCGTCGACGAGTTGCACCGCTTCAACAAAGCTCAGCAGGATGTATTGCTGGGCGACGTTGAGCGGGGGACCATTGTATTCATCGGCGCGACGACAGAGAACCCCAGTTTCGCCGTTAACGGGCCTCTGGTCTCACGCAGCCAACTGGTGCAGTTCGAACCTCTGAATGACGAACAGGTCACGACGCTCCTGCAACGGGCCGTCGGTGACGATCGCGGGCTCCGGGGGCTCGAGATCACGATAGAGTCGGATGCGCTGGCCCACCTTGTCGCCCGCGCAGAGGGGGATGCCCGGCGAGCGCTGACGGCCCTCGAGATGGCCGCCCAGGTGGTCGGAAGAGGTGGCACGATCGATCTCGCGCTGATGGCCGAGGTCGTCCAGCGCAAGGCTTTGCGTTACGATCAGGACGCCCACTACGACATGGCCTCGGCGTTGATCAAATCCATGCGCGGCAGTGATCCAGATGCTGCGGTGTATTGGTTGGCCCGTATGGTCGAAGGTGGGGAGGATCCACGTTTCATCGCGCGTCGAATCGCCATCTGCGCCGCGGAGGACATAGGCAACGCCGATCCGCAGGCACTGCTCGTGGCCAATGCCGCATTTCAGTTGACCACCCAGATCGGAATGCCGGAATGTCAGCTGGTTCTATCTCAGGCGGTAATCTATCTGGCCTGTGCGCCCAAGTCGGCCGCTGCCGCGCGGGCGCTGTCGAAAGCGATGGCGGATGTGCGCGAGGGGCATACGATTCCAGTGCCCCGTCATTTACAAAGCGGAAGCGCCACGGGCGCCGCTCGCCTTGACCGGGGGCAAGAGTACCGCTCACCGCACGATTCAGCCGAAGGTTATGTAGAGCAGGATTACCTCGGGGTCGATAAAACATACTACGAACCGACCGATCGGGGGTTTGAGGCGACGCTCAAAGAGCGGCTCGCACAACTCCGAGAGGTGGGGATGGACCGCACGGACGGCTGAAATACACGGCTATTCTCGGCCGGCCTCCGCGGCGCGACTGTGGGAACCCTGTTTGATGACCAAAAAGGCCCTCCGGGATCAGCTCAAGGCTGACCTCGATGCACTGTCCACGGAGCAGGCCCACGCCTGGTCTGTCGAGGCGTGCGATCGACTGGTCGCAACGGAGGAGTTCGCGCGCTCGGAAATCATCATGGTCTTCCTGTCGCTACCGCGCGAGATCGATACCACGAGTCTCGTTCTTCGTTCCTGGCAGGAGTGCAAGCGTGTCGTGGCTCCACGGGTCAGTTGGGAGCAGCGCCGCATGATGCCGGTCGAGATCCGTTCGCTGACCGAAGACGTGGAGAGAACACGGTGGAACCTGCCGCAACCTGCTGCCGGTGATCCCGTGCCGCTCGAGTTGATCGATCTGGTCGTCGTCCCTGGCCTGGGGTTTGATCATTCCGGAAATCGACTGGGCCGCGGCCGAGGATTCTATGACCGATTTCTTGGCAGCACGCAGTTTCAAGGTATGGCGTGCGCGCTCGCGTTCGACCTCCAGGTGGTCGAAGAGATTCCCGTCGATGCACACGACATGAGTGTCGACATGCTGGTGACCGAGCAGCGTGTTCGGCGCTTCGTTCATCAGTAGCCGAACGCTCTTGCCAACTGGTTTGGCCTTGCAATCCTGTGTGTCGCCGGTAATCTGATCAATGCGCGGCACCAACAAACTTCACTGGGGTGACAATTCGAGGAGAGTGATCCGTGGCCACACGTCGGAGAAGATCCACACATTGGCGATCGAGTCTTGTCGGTCTGGGAGTTGTCGTACTGGGCACGGCGGTGTGGATGCGCCTGCCGTCCGGGACAAGCCAGGGTGAACCCGATCCTGGAGACCCTCGGCCCATGCAACTGGCCGCCGTTCCTGATGAGGGTGCAGTCGTCGGTCAGAAGAAGGTGGCACTTCCGCAAACTGTCGAGCCACAGGTTCCTGCACCCGCACACAGCGTCCCGCCCGAGTCACACGACGAGGGTCTGGCGGTATTGGCCGATGCCCGTCGGGTCGATCTTAGTGGCGATCTGTTGCAGGCACGTGAACTGTACAATCGGGCATTGATCGCCGGGCTGCCGCGCATCGATCGCGTCGAGACCCGTATGCGTCTGCGTGAGATTGGACAGAAGACGGTATTCAGTCGGAGCCCGGTCGAGGGTGATCCACTCGTCTCGACGTACACGGTCCAGCCCGGCGACAACCTGGGCCGTGTTGCTCGCGAATACCGCGTGACGCCCGAACTGATTGCCCGCATCAACAAACTGCGGAACGTCAACAGTATTCGGGTTGGCCAGAAGCTCACCGTGCCCAACGGGCCGTTCCGTGCTGAGATCTTGAAGAGTACGCATGAAATGTACGTGTACCTCGGCGACATGCTTGTCGAGTATTTCGTGGTGGGCCTGGGTGCGGACGGCAAGACGCCAACCGGTGAGTGGGTGATCACCGTCAAGCAGGTCAACCCGCAGTACTATCCGCCCAATGGTGGCGAGGTCATTGCGCCGGATGATCCAACAAATCCACTTGGTGAACGCTGGATGGGCTTTGAGGGCGTGGCGGGCAATGCCGTGGGGCAGGAAGGCTTCGGCATTCACGGGACCATCGAACCCGAGTCCATCGGGCAGGACGCGTCGCTGGGCTGCGTGCGTATGGCTAGCCATGATGTCTCCTTGGTCTATGATCTACTCGTCAGCAAGCACAGTCGGGTATTGATCAGGGAGTAAGCGGGGTGCTGGGGTCGTACTGGCGGTGACACGACAATGTCTCGATTAGAGCAAATTCGACAGCTCCTTGAACGGACGCCTGACGATCTCGAGTTGCATTACATGTTGGCGATGGAGTATCGCGCTGCAGGCGATTACTCGGCTGCCATCGCCAAATTTGACGAGTGTATCAAGCGCAAAGAGGGGTACACCGCCGCCTTCTTCCAGAAGGCCAACACTTTGATTACTGCAGGTGACACCGACCGTGCCCGCGAAGTCCTCAATGCCGGTATCGTCATAGCCAACTCGGTTGGCGATCTTCATGCTGCCGAGGAAATGCGCGGCGTGCTGGACACTCTTTAGATCTTCCTGCGCACATCCTGGACCCTGGTCGGCGACCAGGGTCTGTCTGAACACGATGGCTTGGCGAGATCGGGCGAGGCGTTTGCGGTCAAGGCTGCAGGGCCGAAGTGTATCAGTCGATAGGCTGACGGGCCGAGAACGCAAGAAGCAAGCGTCGCCGCCGATCGTAGCTGGCGGAGGATTCGAACAGAGTCTGATTGTGTCGCGCGGTCGATAACGCGAACGCCCCCGCCGCGTCGTGGCCGTCAGCAACCTGTTGTCTGCGAACCTTGTCCGTCAGGCCGCGGTGACCTCCGATTTCTTTCACACCATATCTTCAGGTTGCCTCGGGCCCTTCCGATATGGACAGTGTGGCCGTCAGGCCCCGGCGAACAAGGCGCCAATCTGTCGGAAAAGCCCCGCGGTCACGTCGTGTAGGTAAGTTCAAAAGTGCAAGTCGATTGACAAGGAGATCTTGGATGAGCAATACCACCCAAACGAACAACCAGAGCGAGGCCAACTGCTGCTTCGGTACCCAGATCCCGTTCGAGAGCATCTCGGAGCCTGGTTGCTACGTGTGCAACTGGAACGGCCATCTGCTCCGCATTCCCGAAGACGGTGTGGCCGCCGGCCGCTCGCCGCTGATCAACATCATTGGCAACGAACCCCTTTATGTCACCAAGATCAGCGACAACCCGTTCATCCCGGTGACCAAGGCCAAGATGCTGGCCTGCAATTTCGATCTGAATGTCAACTTCTGAGCTGATTAGAAGATAACGGACATCACAAAATAGACCCCGTCGCGCAATTGTGCGCGGCGGGGTCTTTTTTTGTTGCTGTCAGAGACTTCAACAACGGGGCGCGTGCAGCGCGGGGATCATCCATCTGCAGCTGAGGCGGCGGCTGCCGCATGTTCGACGAATATCCGTGTGTTGGAATACTTCCTGCGCGACGCCTCGTCTTCAGGCTGGCGCTCGTTGATCGCTTCTTCGAGTTGCGCGGTCACGTTCTCAAGGCCATTGTTGTCGGCCAGGAGTTGAACCCAGTTGATCGCGTCCAACTCGCCGTGATCACGTGAAGTGGGAACATCGTAGGGCAGTCTGTACCGATCGTGGTTGGCGATCAGGTTACGTTCGATGGCGCCGCCGATCCACTGTTGCGACGTGGCCAGGCGGTATGACCGCGACATGGCCGTGCCGATGGGAATGAGAATGTTCTCGCCAAGCCACTGCAACCGACGCCAGCGGACGTTGCCCGAAGCAATGCCAACCCGGGCGAGGAACTGTTTGTTTTCTCCGGCGACCCACTGCCGCAGGCCGTGTGCGATGAGTGAGCCGCACTTGAGCAGCAGGTTTTCGGTCTGCTTCTCCATCATCATGGTGGGGTCTGCAAAGAGGTATGCCGAGTCAGCGAAGTAAGCACGGTAGACGAATTTCTGGCTACTCGAGAACGAGTGTGCCGGGGTCAGGATCATGTCGTTGTCCGTGGTGTCGCGCACCAGCAGATCGATGGCGTCCATGGCCGCACTGGCCGTCTCGTCACGCGTGAGCAAGTCCTGCATGCCCAGCAGGTCAACTGCTGCCACGACCGTGCGCTCATAGAAATCATCCGTTGCGATGGCTTCATGCCGAACCATAGGGGGCCTCGATCAAAGGACATGACGACAGAATTGAACGCATCAAGACTGTGAGACAGCTCCGTTGTTGCTGCGGCATTGGCAATTGATGTAGTCGTTGCCACAGCAACGAAATGAAGTCTAGCTGAACCCGGGAACGGATGCCAGCCAACGTTCTAGAGAGCGCAGCTTACGCCGCGCCGACGGCTGATGACAACCAGGCCGCCCGTGAGCAACAGGCCTCCCATGGCGATCAGGCCCCATTCGGACGTTGTCGGGACGCCACCCTCGAATTCGATGACCAACACTGGGCGCTGAGACATCGTGGGATTCTCGCGTGAGTCGAAACGCTTGGCGGTCGTCGGTTGATCCTCATCTCCGATCAGGATCCAACCGAGGTTGCCGCCGGGGTTGTCCAGCATGTCCTGAACGTCGGCGATCAGTTGAGGCGAGCTCCAGCTGTAGAATCCTTCGTCGCCCACGGCAGTCATGGCGCTGACGGTTCCCAGGAAGTCCCCCCCCTGTGTCGTCCACGAGTCAGTGTCGAAGAATGTATGCTCCCACGTCGCGTCGCCCGGCTCCGGCGGACCTCCGACGCCCTCTTCGTCCTGAGCATCCGTAGCACCCTCGCCCCATTCAGTGCTGAGGCGATGCAGTGCAATGTTGACGGTTGGGGAACCGACATTCGTCCTGGACATGTACATGGTCAGCGTGACGTTGGTGATTGTTGCATCCTCGAACACGCCTCCGGCCACATCGAACTGGATGAGTCCCCGGCGACTGCTGGGATTCAGCACGGCTGCCGTTCGTCCGCTGAACAGATGCTGGCCGCTGCCATTGCTGAAGAGCGGGTCGCTGTAAATGGTGTTATCTTTGCTTGGTGCCAAGACGACTTCAGTAGCCAGAACGGGGCCGGCGATTGCGGCGACCACGCATACGATGAGTGTCGGGGTCCGTAGCATGCCTCTTTCTCCTGGTGAGCGTGGGCTCAATGTGACGCGCAGGATCATCAAATCCAGCATGCGCAGTCTAACGGGTCGAGCGAACCTCTTACAAGCACGCGCGGTCCAGTGGATCAGGCCCGGCATGGCTGCGTCGTGCGACGTAACTCTTTATGGAGTAGTGAGTTTGGCTTCGAATCGTCACGGTGTAGCGAGGAATCGATCACCGCGTGACGGGGGAAGGATGCCGCAGGTGTGAGGCCCGCATGCCCTGGGCATGGTTGGAGATTGGGCCCCAACGTGTGCTGTAAAAACAGCCAGCGGCCTCGACGGGGGTTCCCGCTTCGGCCGCTGGTCAGCGTCGTATCGTATAGCTGGCCTAGAAGTTGACGTTGAGGTCAAAATTGCACGCGAGCATCTTGGCCTTGGTCGTCGGAATGTAGGGGTTGTCGCTGATCTTGGTGACGAACAGTGGTTCGCAGCCGACCATGGTGATCAGTGGGGAGCGGCCCGGGGCGACGCCGTCTTCCGGGACGCGGAGAAGGTGACCACTCCAGTTGCACACGTAGCAGCCCGGCTCGGCGATGCCTTCGAAGGGGATGCTCGTACCGAAGGTGCAGTGGGCGCTGTTCTGCTGCTGTGCGAAGGTCGTTCCACCGTTCGAGCTGGTTCTGTTGGGGTTGGCCATGTGAGAATCTCCTTTTCTCTTCCTGTGTTTTGTTGACTGTCCAAAGTTTTGCAACGCCGTAACCGACGTTGTGATCTGTCTTTGGGAGCTTCACTCCCCTGTGTACACCGTTCACTATCGGATCGAGACCCTGAGCTTCTGCACCGCATTGGCAGATTTCGCACAAATTTATCAGGGCTGTTATCGACGGGTAGGTCGAACACCAGTGCTGCGAGCGGGGGGCAGGGCCTGCCGGGTGAAGTCAGAGCGCGGCAATTGTGCACATGTGGGGGTGGGGACAACAGGGGATTCCCAGTCCTGCCAGGCGGGCATCGCGAAGAGCAACCCGGTGGGCACCAGACAGATCGCGCCGCGTTCACAGAGCTGGTATGGCATGTGCCCTAAGCTCGGGGCGCCCACTGGAGGGCGCGCAATCAAGGAGGTGCCATGAAACGCAGACGCTTTACACCTGTCCAGATCATGGGCTGCTTGCGCGAAGCGGAGCGGCGGCTGGCGACGGGCGAAACGGTCGCCGAGATTTGCGCGGCGCTGGGGATTGCCGAGTTCACCTACTATCGCTGGCGTGGTCAATATGGCCAGATCGGTATGGCAGAAATCAACCGGATCCACGATCTCGAGCGCGAGGTCCTGCGGCTGAACAAGATCGTTCAGGAATTGCAGCTCGACAAGCAGATCCTCAAGGAGTTGCTGATGGCTCAAAGGACGGAGCGACGGGCCAGCGTGGCCAGGGCAGCGCCTCATGACCGAACGCACCGTTAAGGAAATCGATCAGCGCCAGAATGTCCTGGGTGTCGCGCGTCCGACAGCCGACATCGCATTGCCGGTCGGCCAACTCGATGACCTGTTGAGATGGTCGATCAGCACTCTTCGTATCGTGGCACACCTCGCAGGCACTGTCTCGGGGGGCAGCTTCAAGGACAGAGCGGTGCCTCAACGCCGTTCCACGCCATGCTGTCATCAGCTCCGTTGAGCAGGTCAATGAGCTGCAGGATATCAAGGCCGTTACACGCGCCGGAGCGGTCGATGTCGCATTGCCAGTCGGGCAGCGGCGGTTGCGTGATGCCATTGAGGTGATCGATCAGCGCCAGAATGTCGATCGGCGTCGTGATGGCATCCCCGTTGACATCGCCGGGGAGTGAGCGGATCTGCGATACCCAACCGCTGGCCATGTGCGTCAGTGTCGTGCACGCACCGGCGGGAATCGGGCGGTCGAGCAACAACTCGACAGCCGTGGCATCGCCGCGCAGGCTGTCGACGATCGGTGCAGTGCCAGCGGTCACGTCGAACGAGAAGTCTGCTGGTTCCACCACACTCGGGCCGCTGAAGACGACGGTGATGGTGTCGGTGCCTCCGATGCCGTCAGGGCCTGGAGCTCCACTCGGATCAATGCTGCCGTCCGGCGGAATGCTGAAGAGGGGTTGTTGCTTGTTGCACGGGTTGGTACACGGCCCCAGGTCAACGATGAGCGTCTGGAATTCCTCCACGATGAACTTGGCGCCGAGTGGGGCAAAGATCGCTGTTTGAGGTGGAGCTTCTGGGGGGCGGCGAAACTTGATCTCGAACAGGCCACACGCGTCCCGCGAAGAGGCGACATCGAACTCGCACAGGTAGCTGACTCCTGGCGGCGGTATGATGCTCCGCCCGGGTACCGTGGCGTAGAACATCCCGAAGTAGTTGCTGTTTTCTTGCTCGGTGTACACCGGCGCGGTATCGCTCAGCGAGTTGACGAACAGCCAGTCAGCACGCGACGTGTCGAGGTAGATCGAATCGCCGCCACCGAGCCCTGGATCGATATCGACATAGGTCAACGTGCCGCAGGCATCGCCCAGCGGCGTGGCCTCATACGGCAGGATGATCTGATGCGCTTCAAGGCCTTCGTCGGGCTTGACACTGTCCATCCACACCATGAGCTGCGCCGTCGAATCGGGATCCATACTGGCCTGCGTGGGGCCAGAGGGTGGCTGGTCGGTCTGCTCGCCGTCCATGGCCATGAACACAAGGTAGGTTCCACCTCCAGTGTCCGCACAGGCGCCATCACGGCACACGCCGGTGCCGTCCGCGCACGGTTGGCCTTCGTTGGTCGGGGTCAGGATCGCACAATTGCCGTCCTGACCGTTCACGTCGCAGCTGGCCGCTGCGCATTCGTTACCGGCGGGAGTGCAGTCGACCCGTTCTCCGATGCATTCGATATCAATACACACATCGTTGATCGTGCAGGCGTTGCGATCGTCGCATGGTTCGCCGTCGCACTCCGGGCAGATGACATCGATGATCAACGGCTGGTACGCATCGACGAAGAACTGCGCGCCGCCAGGTACGAATAACGCTGACAGGGGGGGCGCCTTGGGCGACAGGCGAAAACGTGCCTCGAACATGCCGCAGGCATCCTTCGACGCCGTGTACTCGAACTCGAACAGATAGCGGACGCCCGTGTCGGCCACCACGGTGCCGAGCCCCGGAATCGAGTTGTAAATGCAACCGAAGTAGTTTTGGACAGGGGTTTCGTTGTATACCGGTTCGAGGATGACCAGTGCTTCGGAAAAAGCGAAATCGTCACGGGTCGTATCGATGAGGATCGAGTCGCCCCCACCCTTGCCGGCATTGTTGTCGACGTAGCTCACCGTGCCTGCAGCGCCCAGCGCATCGGGCATCATGGGCATGAGGATCTGGTAGGCATTGAGTTCCTGGAACGAGTTGTTGGTGTCTTCCATCCACACCATGACACGGACGGTTTCGCCGGCAAACATGGTCAGTGATGTCGGGCCCGATGCCGGCTGCTCCGACTGGGTCCCATCGGTCGCCATGAACGCTCGTACATCAGCCCACACGGGGGACGGCAGCACGCCCAGGCAGCATATATATATGAGGAAGTGTTTCATGCCTGACCTGGCAGCAATCATGCACGATCGGCGGCGCTCGAGCCACATGTATTAGAGAATCGCTTAAGTGCGGCCCGCTGCAGGGGCTGCAATTCCTTCCTGGATTGCGTCGGCCCACGGCGAGAACGGGCGTCACGGGAAACTGTCCCGGCTTGAAATCACCGCGAAACGGAGCGTGGCAACCCCTCCTGCGCGTGTAGCCAGGCAGCGCAACCCATTCCTGAAACAGGCGCTACGGACACTCGGGGACCTTCACACCATTCCACGCCACGCCGCCGTCGGCACCGTTGAGCAGGTCGATGAGCCACAGGATATCGAGGCCGTTACATGTGCCGGACTGATCGATGTCGCATTGCCAGTCGGCCAACGGCGGGTCGAGCGTGCCTTGCAGGTGTGCGACCAGTGCACTGACGTCGAGCACGTTGCTGATCCCGTCACCGGTGACGTCACCGGGCAGTGAGCGCACCGTTGAGTACCAGTGGCTTGGTGTGTGTGTGATCGTGATACATGCACCCGCAGGGACGGGCTTGTCGAACCTCGCTGTCGCCTGGTTCTCGGTTGTGATGAGTTCTGTGACTTGCGGCGGGCTTCCTTCGCTCGCCGCGACCGTGAGGTCATTGATGTCCAGATTGGTTGCCGGGCCGTTCGTGTTGAGAGTCATCTGCATCAAGCCGCCCTGCCCAGATGAGCTGCGCGGCGAGGAGGGGTCGGTGCTCGTGTGCGGCGGGATACTCGTCAATGGCTGGACGCCTCCGACCAACACCGTGAGTTTCTGGAACTCGTCGGTCACATACTCGCTTCCATAATGCGTAAACATCGCAGTCAATGGTCCCGTATCCTTGGGTGCGAGAAAAAACCTCAGCTCGAATTCACCTTGGGCATCCACCGAGGACTCGATGTCGAATTCGAACAGATAATACACTCTCGCTGTTGCTCCGGCGTCGATTCCGAGACCTGGAATCGTCGCGTAGAATACACCGAAGAAATCTTCTGCAGGTGTCTCGTTGTAGGTTGGCTCGAGCACTGCGGGATGACTCGCGAAGACCCAGTCGTCGCGCTGCGTGTCAACTACGGCGCTGTCGCCTCCGGGTTGCCCGGGGTTATTGTCAACATACTCAACGCGCCCGGTGGCGCGACCTTGTGGCACGCCAGCCATCGACAAGATCAACTGGTAGCCAGCAAGTTCGTCGCCCGGCGGGGTCACGTCGTGCATCCAGACCATCATGCGCACCCGCTCCCCGGCGGGCATGACATAGGTCGTGTGGCCATGGGTCGCAGCAATGTTCTGTAGCCCATCGGGGGCCATGAAGACACGCATGGGCGATAACGAAGCTTGAGTACAGTCGTCACCCTCCCAGCCTGGCGTACAGACACAGATGCCGCAATCACACTCGCCGTGGCCTGAGCAATCGCCTGGGCACGGTTCGAACATGCACGAGCAATCCGGTCCATCCCACGGCACATCACAAACGCAGGTGCCACAATCACATGCTCCCTGGTTGGAGCAGTCGTTCAGGCACGGTCCAGTGAAGCATGCGCAGTCTTCGCCCGTGTACCCATCGTCACAGATGCACACTCCGCAGTCACAGGATCCGTGGCCTGAGCAACCGCTTGGGCACTCGGTCGGACAGGAACAGTCGTCACCCTGCCATCCAGGCTCACAATAGCAATAGCCACACGAACAGGTCCCGTGGCCGGAGCATCCACCTGCGCACTTGCCCATGAAGCACGCACAGTTGTCGCCTGACCACTGGTCGTCGCAGACACAAGTACCGTCAACGCGTATTCCATTTCCGGAGCATTCACGACCATCTACTGCGATCCAGCGGACGCCTGATTCGGATAAGTAGGGAATTGACTGAGTAAACAAGCCGTCAAATGACGTTTTGTGGAACAGTTGGGCGGGCTTGTCGTACCACCACACGTTGTCATTGATCTCATCAACACCGAACCGGTGCGCACCGGATGATGTGATGACGTGTGTGGCGGTTCCGGACACGGGGCGAGCGATGATTGGGCCAAACTCGCTCCAGAACAGGATGCCATCGCCCGATGCAAATCCCATTCCAGTGATCTCGCCATGCGAATCATGGAACAGTTGCTGGTCCCGGCCATCCAGCGTCATGCGCCAGATATCTCGAAATAGATCATTGTCCCAGTACAACATACCTGCTTGGGTGTCGAGCACGAGGCCCCCGGGGTTGTGGTTCAACTCGGCCACCGTTCGGAGGTCCGTGCCGTCGGTTCGTACCGACCGAATTCGGCGCAAGAACCGTTCTGTCCAGTAAAGGCGCTGGTTTTGCGGATCGAGTAAGAAGCCTTCGGCGAGGGCGTTGGAGACTCCGAGGTCTTCAATGCCAGAGCCATCAAGGTTAGCCTTTTTGATGCGCCCACCGACGAGGAGCGACCAGTAGATCTTGCGGTTCTCGACATCGAGAGCGAAAGCGGTGAGGCGATAATCCTGCTCAGTGATCAATACTGTGGGTCTACTCAGCGCATGGTCAGAGCGTAAGACCTGATAGTCTTCGGCCCAGTAAAGATCTTGACCAGAAGCCTCCAGCGTAATAATGAACACAGCGGCGGGAATGAGCGCCCATACCATGTAGACAAGCCGTCTGGAAGTGTGCTGCGTGTCCATCATCATTGATTCTCTCCGATCCGATTCAAGTGCCCTGTGTCATCATTCTGCACAGGGTGATCCGGGCTGCTCTGAACCGGGCTTATGTGGCTCGTCATTAACGATCTCCGGGCATCACCTGTTCCATACGCCTGGCCCGATGCGACAATCGCTTCGCAACACCCCGCACTCGATCATGAAATAGCGCACTAGCTACGGACACTCAGGCACCTCCACACCATTCCACGCCATCCCGCCGTCTCCACCGTTGAGCAGGTCGATTTCGGCCAGAATATCCAACCCGTTGCACGCGCCTGATTGATCGATGTCACACTGCCAGTCGGCTAGCGGCGTATCGAGAACGCCATTGAGATGATCGATCAGCGTGATGATGTCACTCGGATTGCTGATGCCGTCGCCGTTGATGTCGCCGGGGAGCGAACGCAGTGTCGTGTACCATCCGCTGGGGATGTGCTTGATTAGAGTACAGTGGCCCGCCGGGATGGGCCGGTCGAAGCGCACCGTGGCGACCGTGTCCTCTGCGATGATCTCCTCGACGACCGGGGCGATCCCACCACTGACGGTGATGGCAAAGTCCTCGATCTGCAGTGCCGCCGCCGGACCGTTGAGATACAGGATGACATAATCACGACCGCTTTGATCGCCCACGACATCCGGGCCGCCCGTCGGATCGGTCCCGCCGTTGGGCGGTTCACCGAACAACGGTTGCGGGGCGCCGACAACAATGATCAACGGCTGATACTCGTTGACGGCGAAGTCGCCACCCGTCGGGTCGAGGAGGCCGGTGCCCGGTGCCGGTATCAGGCGGAAGGGGAACTCGAACGTCCCACTGGAATCGGGGCTGGCGGCCAGCTCGAACTCGCACAGATAGCCGATGTCGCCGGTTGCCCCCGGATCGACCGCCTGGCCCATGGGTGTCAAGTAGGCGGCGCTGACGTAGTCTTGCTTGGTATTTTCGACGTACTCCGGACTCGCCGTCATCATTCCGGCATAGACCCAGTCCGAGCGCAACGCGTCGATTGCAATGGTGTCGCCGGCGCCGGGCAGGTCGACGTAAGTCACGGTTCCGGTGGCATCGTCTGCAGGAAGGCCTGCCATGGGCACAACGACCTGATAACCGCCCAACAGCTCGCCGGCTGCGCTGTCTTCAACCCAGGCCATCAGGCGTACCGTCTCACCTGGCATCATGAGGTAGTACGTCGGGCCAAGCGGCGGCGATACGCGATGCAGGCCTTCCGGGGCCATGAACACGCGGACGTTTCCGGCCGGCGGTTCGACACACGTGCCGTCAGTACATACGCCGTCAGTCCAGTTGCAGTACTGGCCTTCGTTGATCGGCGTCAAAACATCGCAGTTGCCGTCCGCGCCGCCGGGGTTGCAGCTGGCGGCCAGGCACTCGTTGCCCGTGCCGCTGCACACGATGGGTTGGCCCGCGCAGACTTCCCCGCACAGTTCGTCATCAATCGTACACACGTCGCCGTCGTCGCACGGTCCAGTGCAAGGATTGTCGCAGTCTTCGATGCGCACGATTACGTGTTGCCACTCGGGTACACCAAAACTCGTGCCCGTTGGTGTAAAGAACGCGCTCAATGGTGGATTCTTGGGCGCCACCCTGTGTTTCAGGAGGAAGTCGCCACACGCATCGATCGACGCGGTGGCCTGAAACTGCATGGCGTAGAGGATGCCCTTGCCTGCGGGCGACGTGCCCAGGCCGGGGATGGTCGCATAGAACATGCCGAAGAAGCGTTCGTCGGGCGTCTCATTATATGTCGTATCAAGTGTTACAGGTTCCTCGGCGAAGACCCAGTCGTCGCGCAGCGAATCCAACCACACCGAATTGCCGCCTGGCATTCCAGGGTCGTTATCCACGTAGCGAATGGTTCCAGTTGCCTGGCCGATGGGCTCTGCGTCCATCTGCACGATGGCCTGGTAGGCATTCAGGACATTCTTGGTGCCCGTCAAATCCTCGAACCACATCATGATCGTGGCGGTTTCGCCCGGGTGCATCGTAACCAGAGTCGTGCCGGTGGTGGGTTGAGTGTCCTGCTCGCCGTCACGAGCCAGGAAGACACGGTAGTCCTGTGCGATGCAGAGACCAGCACAGGCATGAACGATAACGGCGCAGAAAACGGATCGGGTCAACATGGGTGCGTTCCTTCCACGGCGGACTTTGGGGGCAAGTGCTGCGCCGGGAAGCTGCATTGCGGAGGCCGCCGATACGAGTGATTTCAATTCAACACAAACCTGCGCATGTCCTCTGCACTGCCAGCGTGTATACGTATACGCGTAAGTCCTGCGTGTCGTGGTTCAGTGTGCTTCGTTCACGCCATAACCGTTTGGCACATAGGGGCAAAGCTCTCAATAACCAGCGAAGTCGACCCAGTCCTGGGTTGGTTCAGATGCTCATTATCACGCGACATGAACACTCGGACTTCTGCCAGTGCCCCCGCGTTGAGCAGACCGACTAACAGTGCTGCGGTCACGGCAATCGGTCGCATTTGATTCATTTCTTGTCTCCGGGACATGTCATTCAAGAAACAGCAGGGCAATACTCATGCCTCCGGACCATACCGCGTCTAGTGACTCTGACGGTGGTTCGAGAAGATGGGCGATACATGACAAACGTCCCGCAAATGGGACAACCCCAGGCGGATCATCCCATTTGCGAGATCATGTCCTGTCGTTCGATGAACGGATCAGGCAGCAGACCACGGCATCATCGACAGAGACCGGAAAGGAACGCTGTACTCATCTGTGACTTGTCAATGCTTCCATGTTCCTTACGCACCATATCGAAGCGCAACGTCACCCAACGCGCTGAACCGGATGGGCACACACATGGAATACGACCGGGCAAATTGGATCTCCCGTTTATTCTGGAAACGTTGCGCGTGTCGGAGTCACCCTTCTCGCATGCGACAATGACCAGTGGATTCCGACACGCAAGTCCTGAACGGTGGACGGCTGATCAATCATTTCGCGGCGATGTACTGCATAGTCAATACGAATTTGATACGAAGAATGTGCGGTCTATTTCACGTCGTGTGTGATGCGTCTCGTCCGTTCGACGTATGGTCCATGTTCAAGCCCGTCGCCGCCTTGGTGATGAGATACGAAGAAATCAGCGCACGACACGATCCGCCCATTGAGTAGACAGTCGCAAACATTAGAATAGAGCTGCCGTTCGGCGAAGCTCCCGGAGCGTCGACGGCTCACGTCACGCATCTCTTGCAGGAGGAGGATCAGCATGAAAACAACATTTCTCGTATGCTTGGCCAGTTCTGCGCTCGGACCGTTGGCTCAAATGGCCTCAGGTGTGGGTGCTACGCTGTACAAGAGCGGCCCCATCGGCATCACCGGTGACGGGGCGTTCGTGTGGGTCGTCAACACGGACCACGACTCCGTCTCCCGTGTGCGGACGGCGGACCATGCCGTCGTACAGTTTTCGCTGCCTGGAGGGCATCACCATCCGACCGGTGTGGCTGTGCGCCAAGATGGAGCTGCCGTCTGGATTGCATGTCAGGACTCCGATTCGGTGGTCGTGCTCGATGGGACCACCGGTGCCATGACCGCCGAATTCGCGTTGCACCACGGCAGCGAGCCGGTCAGCGTGGCCTTGTCCCCGGATCAGTCACTGGTCCTCGCCACACTTCATCGTCAAGCGGCGGTTGCCGTTTTCGATGCTCAGAACCTCGAGGAAGTGACCGTCATACACGGCGTGTTTCGGCGTCCATGGGGCATCGCATTTACGACTAATCCGAACGAGGCATGGGTGTCCCACACCGCACCCGATGGAGAGGATTCGCATGTCACGGCCATCGACACGGCCCTGCTCAATGTCAAGGCCGAAGTCATCCTGAAGTCGGTCAATCCGAAAGAAGTCAACCAGATTTCCGGCGACCCGGATCCCATTCCCGAGGGCGGCTATCTTCTGACCCGCGAGAGCATCGCCCAGCAGCCGGGCAGCGATCGGTTGTGGATGCCGCTGCAATACCAGAACTTCCATAACGATGTCTTCACGCCGGATGGCACCGTGCAGTCGGCCGTGCACAAGATCGACCTGACCAACGGGGCCCACGCGAACACCGATCGAGTCGTCCTGACGGCCGTCCATGCCCATGACAACACGACATTGCTCGGTAACGGATGGAATGCCGGCGTGTCCGGTCCGGTGGACATTACGTTCGATGCCTCCGGCTCGACGGCCTATATCCTGCACACGTACAGCAACGATGTCGTCGTCGTTCCGACGAACATCGGGCTGGCACGCGGCGGGGCTCTGCCGCTGATCGAAATCAACGTCGGGGACAATCCGAAGGGCATTGTCGCCTCGCCGACGGCCGAGCGGTTGTACGTACACAACTATCTGTCGCGCGACATATCCGTGATCGACACGACCTCCAACGCCGTGGTGGCGACTGTGCCGACGACGTCCGGTACGCCAGAACCGCTCGATGCGGTGTTCCTGACGGGAGCAAAGATCTTCAACGCCAGCGACGATCCGCGCATCAGCGCCAACGCCAAGGTAGCCTGCGCGTCGTGCCATCTTCACGGTGAAACCGACGGTCACGTGTGGAGTTTCTCTCAGTTTGGAGCCGGCAACCGTAAGACTTTGCGTTTGCGTGGCCTGAACCTGATGTTCGGTCCGCAAAACGCTGGCCTCGGGCAACTCCATCGGTCAGGCGATCGCGATGAGGTTCAGGACTTCGATCTGACCTTCAGGGGGCCGACCATGGGCGGAACCGGTTTCCTGCCAACAGTCAATCCGCCGCTTGGAGCATCCAATGCCGGGATCGATGCGGACCTTGATGCGCTGGCGCACTACCTCTTGAACCTCGATGCGGTCGAACGTTCGCCACATCGTGAGGCCGACGGCATGCTGACCCCGGCGGCACAGCGTGGTGGCGTGCTCTACAAGACCGCCGGCGGACCCTACGATGTTGGGTGTAACGCGTGCCACACGGCACCGCTGTTCACCGATCTCGACTACCATGACGTCGGCGGGTTGGCGCCCGCACCGGAGAACGAAGGGCCGTTGTTCAACACGCCGAGCCTGGTCGGGGCCTGGGATGACGGTCCCTTTGTCCAGGGCTTCGGCTGGTCCGACGGTTCGTCTTACGAGGCCGTCGTCGAATCGGCGCACTACGCGTTCGATCACGGCGACACCTCCGCGCTGAACAAGGTCCAGATGCGTGATCTGGTCGCTTTTCTGAATTCGATCGACGGCACGATGGCGGCCGAGGACATTGGTGGCGTTGTGGATCACGCGCCGCCACGAGTCGTGGCCCTGTTTCCGGTGAGTGCCGATGCAGTCGAGGTCGTCTTCAACGAGGCCGTCGATCCTTTAACGGCCGAAGATCCGGCTCATTACACGCTGTTCGACGGTGCGCAAAACATCGTGCCGAGCGCCGCGACGCTCAATACCCAATGGGGTAACCGGGTGAGTCTGACCGTGCCCCTGCGTTACTACTCCGGGTGCCCTGTGACCTACACACTGCTGCCTGGTCCGATCGAAGATGTCGCCGGCGTAATCGCGGGCGGGATCAACAATGCTCTTGATACGGCCGACCCGGCGAACCAGTTGTCGTTCGACTTCGACGGCACGCTCACCATCACCTTTGGCGATACAGCCAACGAGACGTTCCCTGGAGTCGCCAGTACGGGGGGATTTTCAGCCGGACTGGGCAACGTATCGTTCATGCGTTGGTGGCTCTATCCGTTCGCCAGCCCGGAGATGAAGGGCTTCGTCAAGTTCGACTTCATCCCGACGTTGACGACGGTATGTGGGGTCACCGATGCCAGCGAGATCCTCGACGTTCGCTTTACCGCCGAGCCATTCCTCGGAAATCTCAACACACTCGAATTGCGACGGTGCTTCAAGCCGTGGGGCGAGCCGCCGAAGGACTGGTGCTTCAGTTGTTCCGGCAGCGTGACGCGGCAGCATGCGACGCACAACAGCATCCCATGGGACATCAGCGGTGCCCGGGCCTTGGGGGGTGCCGGCACGGATCCCAACGAGTATTACGCCAACAACCCGGCAGGATCGCTTGATCTGGCTGCGGTGACTGATGCGACAGTAGCCCTGACCGGCATCAATGAACGCGTCGAGTTTTCTGGTTCGCAAGTCACGGAAGCCTTTCGCCTGTGGTTCGACAACCCGTCGATCAACTATGGCTACGGAGTGGAAATCGTGGGCGACAACGGCACGGGCACGGAGTTCTGGGGCGCCCATCAGGACGGCGGCCGTCGGGGAATCGTTCTGAGCATGACGTACGGTGTCGACGCGACGCCGATGAGTGACTGCAATAACAACACGATCGCGGATCATTGTGATGTGGTCAACGGTGACAGCGACGATGACAATCTCAATGGCATACCCGACGAATGTGAGAACGGGTGTATCGGCATTGCCAGCTGTGCGGACCAGGACAGAAACGATATCAGCGATGACAACTGTTTGTGGTATGACTGCCAGGGGGGTGCCTGCAGCACTGTCGACCGCGTGTTCGCAGATCTGGGTGGTCAGTTCGGTACCTGCGCCCCCGATGGGACGGCTGATGGTAACGACCGGTTCCATGCCTTGAATTGTTTTGCGAATATCGATCCCAATGGTGTACTGGGGGACGACTATCCTTGTGAGGCAGCGGCCCCGACGGCATTCAACGTCGATGCCGGCGGGCAATTCGGTGATTGCAACCCGGACGGCGTGTGCGACGGGAACGACGCTTTCCTGGCACTCAATGCGTTCGAGGGGACGACGACGTGCAGTTGTCCAGAGGATGGCCCGGCGCCGGGTGGCCCACAGGATACCATCGTGGTCGAGCGCACGGTGCTGACAGCCGTTGCCGAACGCGCCACGATACGTCCCGGGCAGACTATCGATGTCGACGTGCAGCTCGCGCGCCCAGTAAGCGATCTGCGCGGGTACCAACTGCACGTGCAGGTCACGGGTGGCACGGCCGGTCGACTGGATCTCGTCGACATCCTGATGCCCAAGGACGCCGTGTTCGATCACGGCTGGTCGGCATTCAACTTATCGCGGAGCCAGATGGTCGCCGGGCGCGATACGCCGGGCGGGCCGGTTCCTGCCGGAGTGCTGGCGACCTTCCGGTTCGTCGCGAGCTCCGAGGCGGCGGGACGATTCGTCGTGGACATCCTGGCTGATCCTGAGGATGCACGGGAGCGGACCTATCTGTTTCCCACACCCGCACGGGGCCTGATAGCCGTGGACCGTACGGACCCGGTGCGGATCACTGTCGCGGGCCGGTCTCGGTCACACCACAGGTGACTGTCGAGATATTCAAAACGACCGGAATGACAAACAAACGGGCTGCCCGCAAGAGCGAGCAGCCCGTTGTTCGTAGCATCAGGATCAAGATCTAGTGCAGTGTGACACTGCCGTTGCGTGTCTCGATACTCAGCTGACCGCCGCCCGCACCAAGTGTTCCACGCAGCATGTCGTCTTCGACTTGCACGTTGGCAAGATTGGCCTGGGTCTTGATCGATCCATTGCGGGTGTTGACATGGATTTCAGACGAGGCACCGTCGGCCAGATCGATATTGACCTGGCCGTTGCGGGTCTCGATACGCCCTTCGATTTCTCCGCTGGATGTCATCCGGGCATCGATAGAGCCGTTGCGCGTGACAATGGTCACGTGATGGGCCGGTGATTCGACATCGACCGCGCCGTTGCGTGTATCGATGCTCAGCGTGTCGCCCCCGCCGTGGACGCCGACTTTTCCATTTCGCGTCATGATGGTGATGTTCCGCGTCATGTTCTCGACCCCGACGGCACCGTTGCGCGTGTCAACGTTGACCGCCATGGCCGGCGGGGCCGTGATATCGAAACTGACCGAGGAGCCCCAATGGTTCAGCTTCGTCGTCTTCCACCCCGCCTCGACGTGCTGCGTCGAGCCCTTCAGCGGCGTCAGGATGTCGATGGCCTCCAGGCAGTCGGCCGCATCGGCGTCATCGCGACCACCAGCCTTGATGTGCACGTCGACGGTGATGTCGGTGGCCGCAGGGTCGGCCACGATGTTGACATGGCCGTTTCGTGTCAGTGTCTTGAGCGTATCCGCCTGTGCGGGAGACAGGGTCATGGTCCGTTGGTCTTCGATCCACACTTTGGGATCGCTGAAGCTGCAGCCGGAACAACCGGTTGCAGCGACGACTGCAAAGATGGAGCACGCGGCGACGTTCAGCAGCGATATGCGATTCATAATGTCCTCCCGTTCATAAAGGCAAAGTACGCTCGACGTATTCGCGACACCAGGATAGACATTTCCGGCCAAATCAGCCAGTCGATCCGGCGTATGGCATTCTGCCGACCAGAGGGGCTCTTCCCGTGTCCTGCAGGAGAAGCCCACAGGGCTGTGGGCCAATAGAGGCGGGGGCGACGCGCCGGTACGGGACCGGCGGGCCGCCCCAGCGCTGCATCAAGCGATGAGCGCACACGCCCCGGCATAGTGTGGATCATTTCTTCTGAACGATGCGGTAGACCTGTCCGTCGAGCTCGAGCGTGACTCCGTCGTCGAAGGTCAGATACCGACCGATCGACGCCCGGGTACGAACCAGTTCGAAGTACTCGGGACTGTATTGTTCGATGACCCGGGCGGTTTTTTCCATCTCCGCGGTCACCGTGCTGTCCAGCCAGCGCTCGTTCTTGAAATAGAACACCTTGTCGCCGATGGACTGAACCGTGTAGACGCGACGCTTGTGGCCGGCCATGTCGGAGACCATGGGTGCGCCGCCGACATACAATTCTTGGAGCTTGAGCTCGCCTTTGCCAACACGTTGCCGGATCGCGCGTGCTCCGCTCAGGGAGTTCAGTTCGTCCAGCATGTCGCCCGCACGACTGCTGTTGGTCGACACTGCGTCGAGATCGACTCGCTCATCAGCCAGGAAGGCCGTGTAGGGCGTCAGGATGCCGTGGCGCGTGCTGAGGCGGACGATTTCCTCGACCAGTTCGGGATTGCGTCCGTTGAGGTCGATCTCGTCGATCAGGTAGCCGATGCGTCGCTGGGCCCACAACTTCTCGATGAAGGCATACTTGTAGGGTGCGGCGTGGTCATCGAGCTTGACGGTGCGATGATAGACGCGCGTGGCGCCAAGCGCCCGGCCACGAAGTGTGACCTTGGTCTCACCCGGTCGATGATAGCGGCCGACAGCCAGGAGCTGCCCACCGCGGAACAGGTCCGGCAGGTGGCGTGGATAGGTCTTGAATTCATCCAGGCCTGCGAAATTCAACTCGAGATGACTCAGCACCGGCGCACTCAGTTTCGTGTACAGCTTGGACACGGGTTCTTCGATGTCCTGGTTCGGCCGGACGTAGTGGCTCGTGCCGTAGTTCCGGGCCACCAGGCGATCGAGCAGGCGGGCATTGACATCGTCTCCGACGCCGAAGGCCATGACCCGCGCTCGGACGTTGTTGGCCCCCGTGCAGTTGGCCACGATCTGGGCCTCGTTGGTGTTGCCGGAGGTCGGCAGGCCGTCGGTGAGAAACAGCACGTAAGCCGGGCGCTGCGGTGCGGACATCATGTCCATGGCACTGCGGAGTGCTCCGTCGATATTCGTGCCGCCGCCGGCATCGATTTGATCGACGAAGGCCATGGCGCCATCGATCGACGCAGGTGAACAGGGCTGCAGATCGCGTTGAAACGCCCTGACTTCGGTGTCGTACACGATGACGTTGAACATATCGTCGGGGTTGAGGTTGCGCAGCACGAAGCGCAGTGATTTCTTGGCTTGCTCGATCTTCGTTCCGGTCATGCTGCCGGATTTGTCGAGGACGAAGACGACCGTCTTGGGCAGAACCTTGTCCGGCGACTCGTCGATCTTTGGACTGGCGAGCAACAGAAAGTAACCCGGTTCGGCGGTCGTCGGGCGGTAGCTCATCATGAGAAAGCCGACATCCCCGCCGCTCATGCCGAACATGATCTTGAAATCGTCCTGCGGCATGACATTGAAGCCTTCGTAGCGCGTCTGCGCGGTGCGGTCATCCGGTCGCGCGACGGTGATATCATGCGTCGGGCTGTACGCCGAACGGATGGCGTCGGATGCGGTCATGCGACAGTCGATCTCGAGGTGCTGGATCGGGCCGACAAAGTGCTTGGCCGTCCCCAGCGGGTAGGTCACGGTGACGATGTCGCTGTCACGTGGACTGATCTGCGAATAGGTCAGGTTCAATTGCCGCTCGGCGCCGGCGGGCACCGGGAACACACTGGCCTTGAACAGTCCGTGGCCGACGTACTCGAGCAGCGCCGGATCCTTACGGCGGCGGACGATGTCCTCGTAGATCTTGCGGGCCTCGTCGTGGCCCATCAGTGTGCCGGGGATCTCCTTGCCGTCGACCATGAGCACGAAGCTGTCGATGGTCGCGTCGGTCGGTAGCGGAAAGAAGTACTCGACCTCGATCGTCCGTGCCGTGGGGTTGCGAAAAGTCTGATTGACCTGGACCCGGGTGACCTGATCCTGCACGTCGATGTCGATGCGCTGGTTGGGGATGGTCAATGAACTGCGTGCGGGGGGCTCGGATGGGGAAATGACAAAGCCCTGACCCCATGCGTGGGTGGCCAGGGCCATGACGATTGCAGTGCTCGACAGTGTGCGGTGGCTCATGATCGGGCTCCGGTAGGGGCTATGGGCGTCTGGCCTTGTATGGAACCTGTAGACGCGCGGTTGCGGCCTAAGTTTCAATGATGGAGAATTCTTCGCGATGATCGGACGTGGCCAGCCTACATTCCGGACAACCCGGGGCATCCAGGCCCGCGCGTGCATAGCCCCACTGCTCACACAGGAATGCCCGCCGCTGCTTCATGATCAGCCGCCGGCTGGAGAGCCACGGCAAACCGACGAACAGCGTCCTGATGAGCGCCAACGACAACGGGGGAACGTGTAGACGAAGAGGGCGACACACATGAAAATGAGCAGGCAACACGGGAACATGCTGGCGATGGTCACGAGGGTCATGCGCATGGCAGGTCAAGCATACGCGTCAGCTAGGGGAACTCATCCAGCATTTCCACACGTCGGTCCATTGCACCGGGTTGCGCATCCTGTTGCACGTGGCGCTCATCATGCCTGAACTGCCCGACATCATGACCTACGTAAAGTGCATCGAACGATGCACGTTGGGTCGCACGATCGAAGCGGTACACATCGTCAGCCCATTTCTCGTCAGGTCGGTAGATCCTGAGGTGGAGTCAGTTACGGGGCGTGCGGTGGAGTCGGTCCACCGTCTCGGCAAACGCATTATTCTGGGATTATCTGATGATCTGAACGTCGTGATCCATCTGATGGTCGCCGGCCGCTTCCGCTGGCTGTCTCGTCAGAAGGTGCCGCGCGGGCGGGTGTTCCTGGGGTGGTTCGATTTCGACAACGGCCGACTGGCGCTGACCGAGGCGGGCACGCGAAAACGGGCGGCCCTGAATGTCGTCCACGGACCGCAGGCCGTGGCAGCGTTCGATCGTGGCGGCCTCGATGTTCTGAGTTGTAGTCCGGAGGAGTTCGCCGCCCGGCTGCGCGGTAAGAACCACACCGTCAAACGCGCACTGTCCGCACCACACATCTGCAGTGGAATCGGCAACGCCTACTCCGACGAGATTCTGCACGCTGCCCGTCTGTCACCGTTGACGTGGACGAGTCGGTTGTCCGATGGCGAGATCGACCGGTTGCTGGAGGCGACAAGGCACGTCTTGAGTACGTGGACCGAGCGTTTGTGCAAACAGTTCGCTACTCGTTTTCCTGGACCGGGCGACATCACCGCTTTTCGTGATGGGTTCGCGGCACATGGACGCTTCGGCGAGTCGTGTCCGGTCTGCGCGACGACCATTCAGCGTATACGCTATGCTGACCGGGAGACGAACTACTGCCCGCGATGCCAGACCAACGGAAAGATTCTGGCCGATCGGTCGATGTCACGATTATTGAAGGATGATTGGCCGGCGACCGTGGACGAGGCCGAGTCCTGAGCTGCGGTGAATCAGGTCTCGATCTTCAAGCCCTGCAACCACGCCGGATCGGGGATGGCATATGGCCTGAACTTTTCGATGGCCCCCTGTTCTTCGCTGTAGAACAGTGCCCGGTGAAAACCCAGCCGGTTGCCGGTAGGTGCGTCGATGAGGTTGCTGGAGTCCGAGGCGCTCATCTGGAACAGCACACGGTTATCGAACTCGCCGAGGGAACTTCGTGACAGGGCACGCTCGAGAGCGGCATAAGTGTCTGACCACACGATAACGTGAATGCCCAGAGTCGGGCCGTCGCGCAGGATGTCCGCGACGTGCTGGTCAGCATGCACTGTCTGTGCGGCGCCACTCAACGAAAAGCTGAATTCGTCCTCGCGGCGGCGAAGCCCGCGGTAGCGTTGCAGGCCGTTGATCACCACGAATATGGCCGGCGCATCAGTTGCAGCCGTGTCTTGTCGACGTTTCAATTCTGCGGCGACTGTACCCACGGCATTGTCGATATCCGCGGGTGCGACCAGGTCCACGTGTTGCGGCATTGCGTCGGCCACGCACTGCAGTTGCCCGGCGAGGGGGGAGTCCGCAGGGGTGCCGTCCAGCACGACGAATCGGGCGTGGGTGGCATCGAATTGTGTGGACAGTGCGATGAGTACCGCACCAATCAGGGCCACCGCGGTTTCGTCCTGCTGGCCGACGATCATGAGGTTCGCGCCACTCTGGCGCCGGAAGGTCACGGTTGTTGGTTCTTTGATCGCGACGGCCTCGCCGAGCCAGGCGCATGGGGATGTTGAAGTGGTCTGACGGTTGGACAACCGTTTGGCCAGGGCCCCGTTGTGTGCAAGCACTCCTGGGACGTTGCCCTCGAAGACGATTGGATTGCGTTGTACGTTTCGAGCGGCTGCGAGATGGGCGATGCGCTGCAGGTACCTGTCGCGTTCGACGTCGCTGACCCACGCGGTTTGGAAGTGCTGGTTGCCTTCGCTCATACCGCCGGCATCGTTGTAGATGCCTTCTCCCGGACGTGTCACATCCCGAGCGGCGGGGTTCGATTCGTCGAGGATCAACAGGCTGTCTGATTCAGTGCAGTGCAGGGCAATGCGGACGGCCATCTGGCCCATCGTGCTACGCGGAAGTCGTGAGGTCCCTCCAAGGGTCTGGGTTCCCAGTATGACATGAATGCCAAAGGCACGACCCTGGCGCACGAGGCGATCGAGCAGGACGGCAGCGTCCTGGGCCAGCCTGTCGTCCTCGGCGAAGAGCACCTGGAACTCATCGACGATCAGTAGCACGCGAGGGAGTGGCTCGCCCGTGACACGACGGAAGGCAGCCAGATCCTGCACTTCGTGGGCACGGAAGCTGTCGCCGCGGGACTGGAGTTCGTCGTCAATGCGCTGCAGTACGCTGAGACCGAATTCGCGATCACTCTCGATGGCAATCACCCGGGCGTGCGGCAGTTGATGTGTCGCATAGGTCTTGAATTCGACTCCCTTCTTGAAGTCGACGAGGTAGAACTCGACTTCATCGGGGCTGTACCACATCGCGAGGTTGGTAATCAACACATGGAGCAGTGTCGACTTTCCCGATCCGGTCTTGCCCGCAATGAGGACGTGTTGGGCGACCCCGCGCCCAAGGGCGAATTTCAGGACACGCGTGCCCGCGGTCAGTCCGATGGGGACTTCGATTTCGGACGCGCATTGGGAGTTCCAGTCAGCATCAGCTGCGGGTGCGATCCGTTCAAATGGAACCTCGATCCGCATCGAAGCGCTGGCCCGACGGCCGATCTCATGCATCATGCGGGTTAACTCTTCTTCGGAGGGTGGTTGCACCACCGTCAGACCAAAGCGGCGGAACACATCGTCTTGCCAGACAAAATGCTTCTGTCTCCATGAAAGGTGCGCGCACTGTCGAGCCAGCCGGTCGTACGTGTGGCCTGGTGGTAGTTTGTGCGTTGGGTCGCAGGCGATGAGCGCAAAGACGCCACAGCGCGGTCCACTTTCGAGAATGCGCTGGAGTCGGCGGAGCGCATCGTCGCTGAAATTGGCTGGGAAATCGGCGATGACCAGGAAACGATAGGGCTCGGCGAGGCGACCGGCCTGGCGATTATACGCATCGATGGTGTCGTATTCGTTGCGCAGGTACTTCTGGATGACCGTTTCCATATGATCGGTCAGGTCACGGAGCCGGGCCTCGATGTGGGCCGTTTCAGTCCAGATCCGCCCACCGACGAGAGCATCCTCGTAGTCGGCCAGATGCATGAATCCTGCGAAGCTCTTGCCCAGCCCTACGGCATCCAGCAGGGTAAAGCGGACGCGCCCGGGTGGAAGGGTGGTCAGTAAGCGGATCATCAGGATCTGCAGGAGGCCTATTGCGGCCTGGCGTCCCTGGGCATCGGCTTGTACGAGCAAACACCCGTGTCGTGGGAGTGACAGCACAGCCGGTGGATCGAGTCCGCGCGCGGCGATGCCACCGAGTTCGCGCACGCTTCCTGAAAGCGTCCCGAGATCGACCGCGAACGATCCAAACGGCACGAGCGGGCCATAACCGGGCGGTCCAACGCCACTTTCGTCGTACAACTGATTGGCCTCGAGCAACGTGTTCAGTGCTTCGATTCGCGGTTTCCAGTCGGCGTGGAGGCGGGCGATATCCTGGTCGTAGGTCGCTTGGCAATCGGCCAGTCGATCGGCGAACCGTTGTTCGACTTCGACCAACCGTGCTGCCTTTTCCGCTGCAAGTGCAGCGATATCCTTATGGATATTCTCGGCCGCCTGCCGCGACAATCTGTGCTGGGTCTCGATTTCCTGCCGCCGTTGGCTGGCCGAAGACGCAATGCGCTGTGCACCGCTGTTCTTGTGGTCCTCGATGCGTGATTGCACTGCACGGAACTGTAATTGGGCTGTCTTCACATCGCGATCACGCGCTTTCAGCGCCTTGACCTCCTCCTTCTTGAAATGGGTTCTGGTTTGTTCCCATTGCAGGTCGAGAGCGGCGATGGCTTCCGTGAGTGCGGAGCGGATGTCATGGTCGAGCTCACGCACGCGAAGCAGGCTGCGGGTGCGCAGCGGGCCGATCATCAATGCGACGAGACCTCCCGCGCCCGCCAGAGCAACAGGAAGTGTCAAGAGAAGATTGGCGTAGGGGACAGCAGCCAGGTGAAGGACATAGGCCACGAGTCCCGCTCCGATCACGATTGCCGGAGCCACGATGAACAACCGTGGGCGCACGAGAATTCTGGAGAACTTGCATGCCTCCAAGTGCTGAATGTCTTTCTGGGCGACAGTGACATTGCGGGTGTACAGTTCGTTGAGATCGCCGGTCAGTGCTGGGGGCGCAGGTGCGTCGGGAGCTTGCGGTGCGAGCTGTCCCAGTTGGACAAGCAATTCTTCATGTTGTTCGAGCAGCGCGGCCGGTTGGGCACGTGCGGCCTTAAGCTTGTCTTCAAGGGCCTTGAGTTCCTTGCGGAGCCCACCAATCGTCGAGCGGATGACCGCTTCGGCTTCCCAGAGGGTGTCATCGAGTTTCTTCTTGGCATCCACCAATGCGGAATCGCCTTCGCCGATGACGTCGGATTGCGCTGCGGCGATTGATTGTTCAAGGCTTTGAAGCTCGGAAGTGTAGCGTTGCTCACCAGTCCGCAGGTGCGTATCGTAGTCCGTCTGGATATTGTCCAGTCGCGCTGCGAAGGCACGATTGACCTCTTCGGCGCAGGCTGCGCGCTCGCGCAGGATCCGTTCGCGCGCATCATGACAGCGGCCCTCGATGTCCTGCTCGACCGGGTCGACGGTATCAGCAGACAGTTCCAGGACAGCACGCAGCGCAGCACGCTGCATGTCAAGGTAGTCAGGGACGCCAGGTGACGTCATTCGATACTCTGGGCCTCCTCGTCGCATTCACGACGCATCCTTTGCAGCACCTCGTCCAGGTGTCCGAGTGTAGACTGTGTTGCTCGCAAACTGCTGTTCAGCGGTTCCAGGAAGCGCTCCTTGAAGGCACGACTGTTGTCGTCACGCCAGAAAGCACGCGTGTGCTCCCAGCTGGCCGAGAGTTCTTTCGCTGCACGCAGTAGCTTACCCATCGCCGCGTTAACACTCATATTATGCTCCGAGAATCACATCAAGCGAGTGCGTCCGAAAACATCACCCGTCGCATGCTCACACGCCTTTCGTGTGGTCCGTTTCGTCATCGCGGGGGTGTGGACGCGATGCGTCGATTTGTGGAGTGGAATCTGCGTATGCCTCGATCGCCGTGATCATGTTGTCGAGCAAGGACAGGGCCAGCGGCACATCGTGATCGATGACATTGGACAGGCGCTGGACCCCGCCACGATAGGCCAGAGATTCTCGCTCGAGTTCGCGTTGCCAGCGCCTAATGGCCTGGAGGGTATTCTCTGTGCACTCGAGGCGTCGTTTCAGGCGCGACAAGGCCTTGCGTTCCTCGACCACAGACATCGCGCTGTCCAGCAGTTCTTTGGTGTATTGCTTGTTCATCAATGCGAGGTTGGCCCGGTTGGTCTCTTCCCGGAAACGCTCCACCTGGTGACGTAAGCGGGGGTGCTGATCGTTCAGCCAGCGGGTGGCTTTGCTGAGCTCGGCATCGGCTTCGTCAAGGGCCCCCTGTGCCGCGTCGGCGAACTTACACAGGCTGGCCCTGAAACCCTGCAGTGCATCTAAGGAATCAACTCGTACAAAATCACTCATATGCGTGCCGCGTCTTATTTTTGTTCGAGGTAGTTTTCAATGTGGCTTGCTTTCTTGTTGAGGAAGCTGACATGTGTTTCGGAAGTCTCGAAGAATCGGCCCAGCGCTTTCATCGTGTCGTGAAACTCTTCGGCGAAACGGGCCTGTTCCTGATCCTGCCATGATTTTTCCAGTGCCAGCATGCGTCCATGCAACCCCGCCATGAGGTTCTGCAGTTCTGCACCGAAGCGCGTGAGGTCGCGGGCGAAGCGTCTGAGTTCAGTAGGATCGACATTTGCTTTGGGCATGGAACGTACCTCATCAAAGGAATCGCTGCACTGAATCTATCCCGTACGGTCAGCGATCGTCAAATGACAGCGGAAATATTGCGGTACCAGTTTAATCATAGGCGCCATCAGGCCTTGGTATCTCAGCCCGAGGGCTCAAAAAACACCGTGATTTCGCCTCGGTCCGGGCGGAATGGTGTTTGGACACATGGGTGATTCTAGCACACAGAGCACATCCATGGAGACGCAACTGGCACCCTGGTGTGCGCTTGGTCCAATCACGTTGCATCTTTCGCGATCGTTCTTTCGATGAAATATGTGATGGGCCTTTGCGGCCATGTCGAGCGCGTGACACAACCGGCTGGACAGTCTGACCGGCAGACCGCCCGCCCGTACAACGATTGAACGTCCAGGGGCCCGGGGAGACGGACGAGACATGTCAAGACTGATCGAGACGTATAGCGCAGCAGCACGCTGGAAGGGAGCACACATGACGACGGCACGACTGGTACTGAGCACGACGATTCTGTGTCTGGCAACGGGAATGGCCAACGGCCAGAGCAAGGTCTATTGGACCAATTCGGGCAGCGTGCCGGATGTGATCCAGCGCTCCGATCTGGACGGTTCGAACATCGAATCGCTGATTGGATCGGGCGGCCCGAAAGGGATCGATCTCGACCCTGACCGCAATCACATGTACTGGATCGATAACACCACGCCGGTGGGTATTCGCCGTGCCGACCTCGACGGCGCGAACGAGACAGACATCATCACCGTGGGGCTCCAGGGTGGCGGTCTCGGGATTGCGATCGATCCAGTGGCCAAGAAGATCTACTGGACAGATCGCCCCGGGAGTCCCGCCAACAGCGGCAACGGTACGATCAGCCGTTCCGACCTCGATGGTTCGAACGCTCAAGTGCTGGTAGACAACGGCGGCGGCGCGAGTCCGTTCAACCCGACGGGTATCGCACTGGATTTCGCCAATGGCAAAATGTACTGGTGCGAGAATTTTCCCGGCCGAATTCGCCGGGCCAATCTTGATGGTTCGGCCGTTGAGACCGTTCCAGTAGGGAGTGTCCTGAACGCGGTCGATATTGCGATTGATTCCGGTGCGGGTCACATCTATTACACCGATCGCGATCTTGATGCGGTTTTCCGTGCCGATCTGAACGGTGCCAATACGGTTACCATCGTCGGCGGTTTGGGTTTGCCCCAGGGGATCGCTCTCGATATCTGTGGTGGCAAGGTCTACTGGGGTGACACGGGTTCTGACAAAGTGCAACGCGCGAATCTCGATGGAACCACGGTCGAAGACATCATCGTGGGCGTGTCCAATATTTCCGGGGTCGCGCTGGATAACTGCAGCGATGGCAATATTTGTACCACGGACACGTGCATTCCAGGAGTCTGTCAACACAATAACAACACCGCGATGTGCGACGACGGAAGCGTGTGCACGACCAATGATATGTGTAGCGCGGGAGCGTGTGCGGGTGGACCTGCTCTTGATTGCGAGGATGGCAACCCGTGCACGGACAACAGTTGCGACCCAATGACCGGGTGTACGGCGACCCACAACGCGGCGCCGTGCGATGATGGAAACCAGTGCACCACGGGCGATACGTGCGGAGCGGGTATCTGTATGCCGGGGCCGGCGCTGGATTGCGACGACGGCAACCTGTGTACTGATGATTCGTGCTCACCACTGGATGGGTGCGTGAATGATCCGAATACCAATCCCTGTGACGATGGTGACACCTGTACGATCGGCGACGCATGTAGCGGCGGTACTTGCGTGGGCGGTGCTCCGCTCGATTGTACAGACGGCAATCCCTGTACGGACAACACGTGCGTTAACGGGACGGGGTGCGTGGCCACGGACAATGCGGCACCGTGCGATGACGGGAACCCATGCACCGTTGGTGATGTGTGCAGCGCGGGTTCCTGCCAGGCGGGGGCACCGATCGATTGTGATGATGGTAATCCGTGTACCGATGACTCCTGCACGGGCGGTGGGTGTCAAAACACACCCAACACCGACGCCTGCGACGATGGTGATATCTGCACTGATGGAGATGTCTGCGCGGCGGGCGTGTGCAGCGGCAGCCCGAAAGACTGCTCAGGTTTTGATGCGCCGTGCAAGATCGGTGTGTGCAACGCGGGGACAGGCAACTGTGCAGCCGAGAACGCCGCCAACGGGAGCGTTTGTGATGACAGTGATCTGTGCACAGAGAACGACACCTGCTCAGGCGGTGTGTGTGCGGGGAGTCTGAAGGACTGTTCTGCGGAAGATGGTCCATGCACCCTGGGCGTATGCGACGCCGGTTCAGGCCTCTGTACGGCTCAGCCGGCTAACGATGATGACGATTGCGACGACGGCGACGTCTGCACCGTGAACGATACGTGTGACTCGGGGGCCTGTGCTGGTCAAGACGCGACCACTGGTATCGGGGCCTTGGCCATGGACGTCGTTGGCCTGAATCTGGCGAAGGGTATCAGCAACAGCCTTGACAAAAAGCTGGAAAACGCGATCAAGGCGCTCGATGATATGAACACCAACAACGACATCGCGGCGTTCAACAAGCTCAACGCATTCCAGAATGAGGTCGAGGCGCAACGAGGAGTAATCGGCGACGTGGATGCGGATGCACTCATCGCGAAGGCGGAGGCATTGCTCGTGGCCATCGATCCCGACGGGCCGTGTAACTAGACAACAGCTCACGATCATCGAAGACCCGGCCGGCGTAGCGTCTGCCGGGTCTTCTCATGCGCTGGCGGTGACTCATGTCAGGGGGCGGCAGGTGTACGGAGGATCCACTGCACCGCCAGGCCCAGGATGATCATACCGACCGCTGAGATGCGATAGAACGTATCTGACTGATCAAGCCACCAGGTCAGGATCCTCTCGGCGGCCCGCGCACGCAGGAACAACAGCCCCTTCAGCAGGGCGACGATGGCCAATATGGCGCAGATCGTGCCGCCGATGCCGCCAATGGCGCGGCCTGCGGTCCAGAAGGCGGCGCCCCAGGCGATGATCAGCGTCAGCAGGATCCAGCGCAGAGTCTTGTGCGTCCTCTTCTCGAAATAACGTCGAATCCGTTTGGGTCTGAAGAACCACCAGATACCGAGAAGAACCCAGGCCCAGCCGAGCAGTTTGAGCAGCAGTGTCATCAGGTGCTCCGACTCAGCCGTGAGTGCTCTGTGCTGCGGTGCGTTCGACTTTGCGCATCACGCGCAGCACGTTTTCGCCGAGTATTTTCTTGATGTCCTCCTTGCTGTAGCCGCGGTTGAGCAGTTCTTGAGTGATGTAGGGGAAGCATGAGACATCTTCGAGTTGTCGAGGCAACTGGGGTACACCGTCGAAGTCGGATCCGATCCCCACGTGGTCGACCCCTGCGACTTTGACCATGTGGTCAATATGATCAATGACGTTGTGGATGTCGCCCGCAGGCCGCGGATGAGCGGCTTTCCACGCCTGCCAGGCCTTCTCGAATTCTTCTTCATTCGGATGTTTGTGTTTCAGATCGCGATAGACGTTCGACGCGTTGAAGCCGATCTCAGCTGCCCTGGGTTCGACGAAGGTTGAATAAAAATTGACCATGATCACGCCGTCGTTTTGCGGCATCATCTTCAGGACGTCGTCGGGCACGTTCCGGGGATGGGCAGCAACGGCGTAGGCCGACGAGTGTGACGCGATGACCGGAGCGCGACTGATACGCAGGACATCACGCATGCAGTCGGGCGATACATGTGAAATATCGATGAGCATGCCCAGGCGATTCATCTCGAGGACGACTTTCTCACCAAAGGGTGTCAGACCGCCGTGGCGGGCTTCGTCAGTCGCCGAATCGGCCCAGTCGAGCGTGTCGGAATGGGTCAAAGTGAGATAACGCACGCCGAGATCATAGAACATACGCAGAACGCCGATGGAGTTCTCAATAGTATGGCCTCCTTCGACCCCGATCAGGCAGGCGATTTTCCCCTGACGTCGAATCCGCACGATGTCGTCGGCGGTGTAGGCCATCTCAAACGTGCCGGGGTAGTAGTCAGCCATTCGCCGCACGAGATCGATTTGCTCCAATGCGATTCGGGTGGCGCCGCCGGTATGCATGGTCTCGACCGGCACCCATGCTGACCAGAATTGCGCTCCGACCCCACCTTTCTTGAGTCGCGGGATATCGGTGTGCATCTCAGGCTGGGGTTGAGCGATATCAAGGTTGCTGAACGACGAGCCGCCGTCTTCCCTGATCTTCCAGGGCAAGTCGTTATGGCCGTCAATGACGATCGCCGAGCGATGGAGTTCGAGCCCTTCCATGGTCAGTTCGACCCTGGGGCGTGTCGGCGTATCGTGTGCCACCGGGGCAGGCAGTGCCGTATTGCGTGAAACAGGAGCCGACGGAGCGGCTTGCTGGCAGCCAGCGAGCCAGGCCAATGGAATCGTTAACAACACGGTGTGGTGGATCAGCATAATCTAACTCCCTTAATGGTTCGGTTGGGAGGGATTATACTGAGACGTTGGACGTGGCCAAAGAAAAACGGCTGCGGATGCTCAGGGCACACGCAGCCGTCGCTGTTGATGGGTTACGATCGCGCCAGTTATTCGCCGCGATTGCTCAAATCGTTCTCCGGTGCCGAACGCTGTCCGATACTGATCGACCCGCGGCCGAGGTCGGCAGCGTCGATCAGCTCGCCGGTCGTAGCGTCGACGACGCTGGCATTGCTGTTGGTGTCGATGGTGACCACGAGCGCACCGGACATGCAGTCCAGCCCTTCGGTTGCAGGTTCAAGGAACCGCTTCGTCGAGAGAGCGCCTTCAAAGCCATCATTGCTCGTGCCAGCTCCATCGAAGCTGATGGTTCCAGCCGGCACGAACAGGTCGATGTCGTCGTCATCGTGGCCGAAGCCATGATCGAAATCACGGAAATTACGCGAGTCGGCGCCGTCCTCGATGGGGGCAACGGCCGAGATTCCGATGACCGAACCGCAGCGGATTTCGCCGGTTGCAGTTTCGCCCGCAGGAACGAGGACCGTCTGGTAGTCGATCTCGAAGACGCCGAAACCGACCTCGCCGATGAAACTGAAGAAGCCCAGGTCGGCGTCGATCACCTCACCCGGATCGGGGCCATCGATGCCGGAGACCAACCGCACTTCGGCGGTCACATCAGAGTTGTTGACCAGTCGTACTTCTACAAAGGGCGTCGCCTCGACTTGTTGTTCGAACTCATCAAAGGCTTGTTCGAATGCTTCGAAGCTGGCTCCTATGTCACCGAAGCCGTCAGCGAATTCTCCGAATCCACTGCCCAGGAGTGCGAGCGGGATTAACGCGCCGCAGCCCGTCAGTGTCGAAATCAATGCCAACGAAACGATGCTCAAACCAAATTGCTTAGTCATTGTTGGATACCTCCCCAGTGTTCTTGTTGCCCCCGGATCTCAACGGCAGACATCTTACCACAACTGCATGCATTTTCGACCGGCTGCGGCCTTCGAGAGCGTAACTGAATGGTGTGGAATCGGATGGGCAACGGTGGAGTGCGCCGTGCGGCTGTGAAAACAGCCGTCGCGACGAGGGCATGGGTGCCTCAGTCCGCCATGTATCTGCGGGAGATATTCTTGACGACCTGCAGGACCTTGTATTTGGCACGATAAACCTGATCAGTTGTCAAGCCGAAGGCCTCTGATATCCGTTCGGCGGGCCATTCGTCGAGGACGTTGAGTTTGAAGATCTGGTAACTCTGCGCGGAGACCCGTTTCTCCGCTTCGCGCACGGCCAGACTCATGACCTCATTCTGCCAGGCGTGGTCCCAGTCGTCATCGTGATTCGTACTGAACTGGTCGACACGTGAATCACTGATCGAGCCGGGACGCTTCTTCCGGAGGTGATCGGTTACCGCGTTGTAGACCAGGCGCTTCAGCCAGCTCTTGAATGTTCCACGTTCCGGAGTGTATTCGAACTCCTCGAGGGCCTCTGTCAGTTTCTCCAGGCAGGCGCTCACGATATCCTCAGCGTCATCGCGGCCGAGTCCGCGCTGGCGTCCGTAGCGATAGATCAACGGCCCGTACAGGTCGTAGAACTCCTGCCAGGCCATGTGATCGCCGCGATCCTTGACGCGCTGCATCAAGCTGATTCGAGTGGTATACACTGGATACGCCTTTCAGAATCAATCTTAGCCGATCCTCGACACGAGCAGGCAACTCCACTGGAACGAATGATTCAGGGGTGATGGGCCGCGGCATTCTGTCCCGGCGGTCCTGCAATGCTTTGTCAAGAGTAACAAAGGGTTAGGTTGGCGTGGATCCCTTCTTGACGACCCCCAGGGCGTTGTATATCCTCCTCTATCTTGCGCCTGGGCGCACCAGGCCGGTCGGGTAGCTCAGTTGGTAGAGCAACGGATTGAAAATCCGTGTGTCGCTGGTTCAACTCCAGTCCCGACCATTCATGCAGCACTGCCAGATCTCCGGCCAACGATCGGCCAGCGCCTTCAGAGTCCCCCGTTCAGCATGCGCACCGAACCTTGCTCGGTCACATCCTGCCACTCTACACCTGGGCTCACCGTAACCGGCAACCATTGACCTTGGTGCCCCATTTCACAATTCTTTGTAGGGTTTTCCGGACGCTTTCCGCCCTGGACTGTGTTGCTCGTCGTCAACGATGTCAGGCATCGCCTCCTCCTCGCGCCTTGCCCAACACGACAAGCGCCGCGGAGAACCCTACACCCAATTATGAAAGGGAGCACTTAGGATCTGACACGGACCAGCGCTGGCGCCTGGCGCGGTTCGACTCCGAATGGTCCAGTTAACGTAGTTCATTCAGGTGAGAGCGTTTTATTTTGAAACGCCGTGGATTCATCCCGCCATGACCTGACGACTCGGTGTAGCCCTGGCGTTTCTCGATGGATGACTTGACACTGCACGGATCTCAATCTTAGTCTGCGTGGCAACCCTTCTTGGAGTATCACATCATGGATCCCTCTTCCTCGAATTCATCGTCAGAGCCCGAAATTACTTGCATCCGGTGCGGGTACAGTCTCCGGAGCCTCGACCCATCCGGGCGCTGTCCGGAGTGCGGCGCGCCGATCGGTCTGTCGACACAGGGGCGACTCCTCAAATTCGCGGATCCCGACTGGCTCCAAAAAGTGGCTCGCGGCCTGGCCATTATCCTGTGGATGATGCTGGTGGGAGTGGTTGGTGGGATGGTGATCGGCTTCCTGTACTCATCCACCGGTGTTTTCCTGCAGCTGTTCCAGATCGCTGCCGCTGCCGTGGGATTCTACGGTGTGTGGCTGATCACCGAACCCGATCCGGGGACTCCAGAGGAGGAGGGGGAGGTCAATGCTCGGAAGGTCGTGCGCATCACTCTGATCGTTGGCATGGGCGCCCTCGCGGTGCAGTTGCTCGGATCAGGGATGATCATCATCCTGCTGTCCGCGGTGTTCGGGCTGATCGGGGTGGTCGGTGAGTTTGCCAAGTTCATGTACTTCGAAAAACTGGCCAGGCGGATCCCGGACGATCAACTGGCTGCGCGGGCCGTCCTGCTTCGCTGGGGATACTCGATCGCGACCGCGGTCGCCCTGCTTGCCGGCACACTGGCGATGATGACCTTCGGCGCGGCCGCCACGGCAGCCGGGGCCACGGCAGCCGGGGCCACGCCAGGTGGCGGAGCACCGGCTGGTGGCGGAAGTATGGCTGTCGGGGCGATAGGCGGGTGCATCGGCGGCCTCGGAGCGCTGGCCCTGCTGGTGTTCGGCATCATGAGTATTCTGTTTCTGCTGCGGTTGCGCAAGGCAGTTGCCCACGAAGCCGAACAGGCACGGGTGACCGCAGCCAGCTGATCACGGGTGGTTCGCTGTACCTCGATCCGGTGTGGTCAGCCACGGCGCGTCAGCGCTGCAGAGAATCGAAACCCAGATTCAACAGCGTGATCGTGTCGCTATAACGATCGCCCTCGAGGCTGTCGTTATTGGCAGATCCCAGCACAACGACAACGAGTGCATCACCCAGGCTGTTCGTTGCAACCGTGGAGAGGCAGGCGCCGGCCAATGGTGTGTCTCCAGACTTGAGGCCGTTGATGCCCTCATATTCGATGGGCGGCCCGCATCGGGGGTGTCGCAGGAATAGATTGGCGTTGCAGAATGTTCTGTTTTTCATCTCCCCGTCTATTCCCAACCAGTCAGCGAATACGATTTGTGTGGCGGCGATCTCGGCGAGCAGGGGGATATCCATTGCGTAGGCGGACAGCAAGGCAACATCGTGGGCGGTCGAGTAGTGCGCGCACGATGGATCGGTCAGCAATGCGGTTTCGCACATGACCGTTTCAGCAACGGGGTCGAGACCGTGCGGATTGACGAAATGGGTATCGGTGAGACCCAGGTCCGTGGCCTGGTCATTCATCCTGTCCACGAATGTGCTGACATCACCACTGACATGTTCTGCGATTGCTGTTGCGGCATCATTGCCCGAAGGCAGCATCATGCCCAAAAGCAGCAGTTCGAAGGATATCTGATCGCCCTCAGTCAGCCCACTTGATGCGCCCCCGACGCTCGAGCGTGCGGCGTTCTCGCTGACAGTCACGAGATCATCGAGGGCCACCACCCCATCCTCGACCGCTTCGATGGCAATTACAGCAGTCATGATTTTGGTCAAGCTGGCGATTGCGCGCCGCTCGGTGCTCGCCCGCTCGAATAAAACCTCTCCAGTCGCCAGGGACATGGTCAGTGCCGCAGCTGCGGTCAAATGAGGCGGGCGGGTGCGTGATGCGGGAGGGGCAGGTGCCGGTTCGCCGACGTGGTCGCCATCCGGTGCGTCAGAACATCCGGTCATGCCCGTTCCAAGCAGCAGGCATATGGCCCAGGTGCACGTGCGGTTGTTGGGATAGTGCCAGGACATGCGTTTGCTCACATCGACCAGGGAATCATTCAGCAGGCACATTATACAAAATCAGCTGATCGTTATGACACCTCAACGTCGACAGGTTGTTACGACCACGATACCGTGGAGCGCTGTCGAGGTTGCGGATCGATCCGTGGAATCAGGTACTCTACTCGATGTCGGCAGAACTCAAGTATCTCGTGTCAGGTGTCGTGTTTGGGTTAGCCGGGGGGTGTGCGCCGGGGCCTACGAGCATCGTGGTCGTTACGCAGACGCTGCGTCACGGGCTGCTCGATGGCGTCAAAGTCGCCATTGCTCCGCTCCTGACCGATGCGCCAATCATCATCTCAGCGGTGCTTCTGGTCGGTCAGTTTGCCGACATGGACGGTCTGTTCGGCGCTCTCGCCCTGGCGGGGGCGCTGTACCTGGGCTATCTCGCCCGCGAGACATGGTCGGTCAGCCCTGTGAGCATCGATGCGGGAGAGGCTACGCCTCACTCGATTCGCCGCGGAGTACTGGCCAATGCGCTCAATCCCCATCCGTACATGTTCTGGTTCGTCGTCGGGGCGCCGGTCCTGCTCGAGGCATGGGACGTCGGCGCTTTGCCGGCAGTCCTGTTCATGGTTGGCCAATACACCTGTCTGATCGGAGCAAAAGTCACGGTCGCCGTGCTTGTTTCTCGATACGCCGGGTTCTTCGACAGTCAGGGCTACCTGTGGATCAATCGCCTTCTGGCGCTGGCCCTCCTGGTTTATGCGGGGGTCTTCGCGCGCGACGGGATGACGCTGCTGTGGCGCTTCTGAGAGGTCGAGTCATCAGCGCGTCCCCGTGGGCGAAGAGGTGTTACTCAGTTGGCAACGCCATTCGCCAGATCTGCCAGTAATCTTCGCGCTCTCTCTGTAGTCCGCGATTCGACAGGAAATAGACTTGCCGACCATCCGAGGTCATGGCCGGCCGCGTGTCATAGGATTCGTTCGACGTTAACTGAGTTGCATGGCTGCCATCCAGATGCATGGTCCAGATATCAAAGTTGGGCATGTTCTCAGAGTTCCGCGCTCGATCACAGGCGTACAGGAGTCGGGTTCCATCTGGAATGAAGATGGGGTAGCGATGATGATATGCACCGGTGGTCAACTGTTGGGGATTCCCTCCGTCACCCTTCATGATCCAGATCTGGTCGAACCCTTGTTCATCACGGTGAACGTGGGCCAGCATCCGGCCGTCGGGAGACCAGGCCGGGTTGCGGCCTGGGCGCAGTTGCGTCAGCAAAGTCCCATCGGCATTGGCCGTCCAAATCTCTGCCGCGCCAGTGGAGCGTAGGAATGACGTGAACGCGATGCGTGTGCCGTCGGGTGAAACGACTGGTTCGGTATCGACGGTGGCCGAAGGGCTGTCGGTGATCTTGGTCAACCCGCCCTGGCCACTGCTGCGCATGCGCCACAGATTGAAGCGGTCGGCGGACAGGCGGTTGGACGAGAAATAAATGAAGCGACCATCCGGCGTGACCGAGGGTTCGAGGTCGATGTGTTTGCCCGTCGTCAACCGCGTGATGCCCTGCGTGGCCTGACTGCGCAGGTGGGCACTGTTCGGGCCTCCCAGAGAGTAGACCCATGACGAATCGAGCGCGGCCAGGCTGATGCGCGAACTCATCATCTCGCCTGGGATCAATTCGGTAACGCGTTCCACGGTTGTGCCCAGAGGTTCGGTTGGATCGACGTGTCCGAGAACCGTCTCTTCGACCATGGCCATGCGCTGACCGTTGAATTCCCACGCTCGGCGCTGAGCCTTCAGCAGGCCGATCGGTTCGAGTTCTACTTCGACCATGCTCGCGAGGGCACGCTCACGTGTGAGGTTGGTCGTGAAGGGACGTGCCTCACCAGGATCCGCCGGACGCGTTGGCGAACGCCAGCGGTAGCCGTTCTTGTTGATGCGCAGATCGAAGTTGCTCCACGGTGCGTACTCACTGGCTCGGAGAAACTCGAACCGATGGGTCAACGGGGTGGTTCCGATCAACTCGTTGTCCACGAATACTTCAGCACCGTCGACATTGGCCGTGATCTCGACCGGGACCACATGCCGGACGCGGATCAGATCGAAATGCAGGCTCCAGGGCTGCAGGGCGGCCGCGGCCGCTGGTTGAGACAGGAATCTCTCCGTGGTTTCGTAGTCCTCTGCTCGGACCTGAATGTGATGAAACGTTTCAGGTTGCCACTTGAGTGTATGCGTCAGCGGCGTATTTCCGTGATCGACGTCATCGATCAGCACGCGCGCTTCCGGTGGAGATGACGTGATCTTGACCTCACGGGTCATCGTGCATCCGGCCACAGAAATGACCAGTACCATACCGCATGACAGCTTGGCACGGTTCATGAAACACCCTTCAAAATGTGCATGGCGCAGAATCTCGATCGCGCTGCAGAAGATATCACGTACGCGACCGCATGCAAAGGGTGGCCGGGGTTTTCGGACCGTCGGCGCGCAGATGTGTTCGATATGGCCTGAATCAACCGTCGAAATTACCAGTCCACATCACGCTTTTCGAAGTGACCTGCGGGTTGGGTTGGCAGTGGTTTTGCCACCCCGGGCCACCCAGGAGCAGGTGAGCGATATTGGACAGGCTGAGATCTGGACCGAGGTTGTAATCGAGGTTCAACGTCGTCCCGCCGCGCAGCGTCGGGTTGCCGGAATGGCCCAATCGGCCACCCATGATGAACACATCATCCGCGACCTCGAACTTGACGGCATTTGCATGGCCGTCGGCAAATGAAACCATGTGTTGTCGGAGAGTTCCGTGGTTGCCCATGGTAAACGAAGACTCTTCCTGGCTCGCTCTATCGTTCCAGAAGCAGGAGTAGAACCCTTTACCTTCAAGGTAGGTGTTGATCCGGCTGGGGCTGGGTATCGCCGAGTATTTGCGGAAGTAGGCACCGTAGGCATCTACTTGTGAGCCGCTGCCTGCGAGCAGGGCATCGGTCGCATAGCTGTTACCCATTGCGTCGAACAGCGTCAACGCCAGCTTGAATTCTCGGTTGAATGGATGATCGCCATATCCAAAAATGACGTCGACATCGCCGTCCTGTGAAGGGTCATAACCCGTGTCAGATGGACAATGGAACAGATCATATGTCAGACCTTCATCCTTCAACGCTATGTTTTGATCAAGGACTTTGATTTGATCGAGTTCGCGTGCCGCAGGCAGATTGCGATACAGGAAACGGTTCAATGGTCGCCGGGTGGGGCCGAAGCCGTTCTTGGTCGACCACATGCCCTGTTGTTGTCCGTACCACGTGATCTCGTTCTGGAAATGGTAACTGTGCTCCCGGAAGTCATGGATTCCACTCTTGCCCCCGAAGGCCCGGCGGCTGGCGCTCAGGTGCGATACGTTGCGTAGTGTGGGCAGCACCGGAATGAGATACCCGCTCGAGTCATCGTTGGCATATCCAATCGATGCAGTGGTGATATCACGGAGGTTGGCCAGGCACTTCACTTCCTTGGACTGTTCACGTGCCTTGTTCAACGAGGGCAACAGAATGGATACCAGCAGAGCGATGATGGCAATGACCACCAGTAATTCGACGAGAGTAAAAGCGCGCGACTTCACGATGTGTCCTCTCAGGTCCGTTGGCAAGATTTGAGCGACCAAAAACATCGTAGCAGGTCGTCCTGGCCGCTTCAATGTTGCGTCCAATGCCAATTGGGCCACAAAGGGCATCATCCACAAGGGGTTACACAATTCGGCAGGGCACGGTGTGCTTCAAGTGGTACTTTAGGCTCGGCTAGACGGTGGTGCATGACGCCTGGCGCTGCTGACCTGCGAGGTCCTATGGCACAACAGTGAACCCGCTTTGTGGTCCATCATCGATCGCCCCACGGCCCGACTGGTCGTGGGCCACTGCAATGCGGCAGGTGTCTTCGATGACACCGCCGGTGGGGTCCTCAATGATGAAGTTCACTCCATAGACACGTCCGTTGCTGTTGCCGCGGCGTTCGGCGCGGACCTCGAAATTCAACGTGTCGATCAGGCGAATATCACCGGTCGTGTTGCCGTCGCCGGTGGCGTTTTCGGGTTCATCGCTGTAGATCGACTTGATATACGCGATGTCTTCAAGAGGAATATTTCCGTCACAGGCGTCTACGAGTTCGACGCAATCCGAAAGATGGTACCGAACCATTTCGTGGTTGGGTGGCCACAAGGTGATCATGGGACGCAGGTGGATCGCCGGTGGCCTGGTGTCCTGTACGATGACGGTGCGTTCAATGGGCTCCGCGGCGAAACCGCAGAAATCCGTGGCTCCGTAGCGGACGACGTACGTACCCGGCTCATGATCGTCGACTCGATCTCCTGCGATCGTTGCTTGCGTAAGGGTTGCATCACAGGCGTCCGTTGCGGTGGCACCCTGTTCGACATAGGTGTCCACGCCACACTCCAAAACGACGGTATCGGCACCGTTGAGCATCAGTGCAGGCGGTGTGGTGTCGCCGAAAATGGTCAATGATGCAGTGTCCGTCGAGCTGTTGCCGCACTCGTCCGTTGCGGTCCACACGACAGTCGTTGTGCAATTCCCGATCATGTCGCTGCGGCTCTGATGTGATCTGTGTACGTCCGCACAAGTCTGACGCGCTGGCGTGGCCCAGCCACTCGATCATTTCAGTTTGATTTCCGGATTGGTCACACATGAAATCCAGGTCGGCGGGGCTGTCGATGAGTGGTGGTGTGCGGTCCACGACGGCGAATCGAGCGGCGCACATCGCAGCACCGCATGCGTCTGTTGCAGTCCAGGTGACATTTGCGCTGGCGGATGCTCCGCAATCCGGATGCAACCGGTCGAAGTCGTCTTCAACCTCCAGACCTGAGCACTCGTGCATCACATCGACGCTGTCGAGCCAGGCGTCGAGTTCTGCATGGTTGCCTGTCCCGTCACACTCGACCGTTGTCGAGGGCGGGCAACACAGTGTGGGGCCACGCGTCGTTGATCCCGTTGAGTCCCGATCGACCTCGTCGATGCCGCTGAGATCCTGCGATTGCGCAGCGGTCAGGAATGAAGGATCGAATGATTGCGTCGCGCAGCCTGTAATACACAGGCAGGCAATGCTCCATAGTACGTGTCTGGCTGACATGGTGGACGCCTCTCTCTCTGCGAAGTCGGATGCGCTGGACTAAGATTGCGTTTCTGCGATGAACTTGTCCGCTTCGGCGATGGCCTGCTCCATTTCTGCAATCAATTCCGCAACGTTGCGTTCGATGGCAACGACTTCGCCTTGGAGCGAGGCGATCGCGGCAGCATTGAGGTTGTGCTTCATGAACAACACTTGTTCGCGGAATGCGCCCAGCACGGGCTGCATCTTGTCCTCTGCTCGATTCATTGCGGCCATCAGTTGGTCGTAGCGCTCGCGGGTGTCGCGCATCTGTTTCTCGGCTGTTCGCCGCATGGAGTCGCTCTGATAGCCATCCATCTCTGACTCCCATTCCTCGAAGAGCGCACGGGCCACCTTCTCGATGGCCTTGATGCGATCAGCGACGTCGTCGGCTTGCGCCTCGCACCGCTCGAGCTGTGTTTTGAGCTGGCGGTATTTATTCTCGAGTTCCCCCGGCTCGCTACTGACTACGGAACGGAATTGTTCGAGTGCATCCTCGAACGTTTCCTTCGCGTCTTCTTGTTCGGCCCGGGCCTTGCCGACGCGGTCCGAGAGAATCTGGCGCTTCGGCACGCCTAGCGACTCCATCGTCCCATAGTACATACTGGAGCATCCAGGCAACGCGTTCGTAGCGACAGCGATCAAGATCAGTGGCGTAAGGGTTCTCACGTGATGGCTCTCCTGTTTCATGTCATGGAAGAGACCATATCGTAGCATCGTCGGCCAGCAGTCGTAAGGGGATTCGGGCTGCAACGCCGGGGGCGACTCCTATAGGGGGAGTGGGACCGGTTGGGCGTGGGACCGCATAGCCAGAGGGCCCAACGTACGCGGAGGTCGTACGTCAGGCCCCGGTCAGTGACTACCATATCGTCATCAATCGATCCGGCGGATGGTGATTCGTGCGACAGGGTTGCCCCAGTTGTAGGTTCGGCGCGACAGCTCGCCCTCGCCGTGGATCCCGGCGTGCGGCGCAACGTGGCCTTCCCCGTCCGCTTCATCGAATCCAGCTCCTGCACACTGCGGGCCTGGGATGTTGGTGCACACTTCATCGTTCAATTCAGTTCCGCTGTCATATGCCCGGAGATCAATGATGCGTGTGGCAAATCCATTGGCCACACGTCGACCGTTGACCGCGACAAAGCCGTCGTTGGTAGGCAGCAGCATTGAAGCCAGGTTCAACCGCGAAGAGGGCGTGCCCTTCAATTGGACGGTCATTGTAGACCCCGGCATGACCGCTTCCGTGGTTTGGATGACATCCTGAATCCCAACTTCTTCCCAGGCCGTTCGTAGCTCGTCACTGTGACCACCCTCGGCAAGTCGCTCCAGCGCGGAGCTGGCAGGTGTGCCTGGTTCGAAGACCACGATCTCGTGTTTGCTCAGGGCGAAAATCGGGGGCGTCAATACGACTCCCTGCGTGAGGTTGGTCAGCGTTATTTCGTATGTGCGTGATGATGCGGCAGCGTTGCCGGCCCCCAGGCCAAACAAAGCGGTCAGCATGCCGATGTTGATAATCTGCTTCATGTTGTATTCTCTCCTCTGAGTGGGGATGGCGATCCGTCCTGCCCGGTCCAATCCATGGCAGCCGGATGGCCTGCGGTTGTGCAACTACGATTGTGAAGTACGTCGATGGACATCCCCGGATCCTGACACAGGATTCCTGAGAACCTGGGCGCGGCCGGTGCTGGACTTCGATTCGAAGGGTGTTATGGTGCAACTAGACTGGGCGATAAAATGCCATGGAGCACACACATGAATATGAATGCAAGACATGCGTTGGTCGGGTGGTTGATCCTGGGCGGAGTGGCTGGGGCTCAAGACGAGGCGCCCGCCAGTGACGACAGCATCGATCCGCGAGCCGTCAGCGAACTCAAGAAAATGACCGCTGTGCTCGATCGCGCGACTGCAATGGTGGTCAAGACACGGACGATTTGGGAAGCCGTTCAAGACTCAGGGATGAAGCTGCAGTTCGAGGCGCGCCAGGAGCTGGGGCTGTTCAGGCCGAACAAGATGTACGGGCTGTCGACTCGAGACGATGGGGCGGTCTTGCGTACGTGGTATGACGGCAAAGTCCTGACCCACTTCGATGCCGAAGCCAATACCGTTGCGCGGCTCGATGTTCCCGATACGATCAACGCGATGCTGGACCACGTACTCGATACCTACAGCATATCGCCGCCCCCGTTGCTGGATTTTATTTATTCGGATGCCGAAGCTTCATTCCTCGACGGGATGACGGCTGCGGTGTACGCCGGAGAAGCCCACATCGCCGGTAAGTCGTGTCACCACGTGGCCTTCTCCAAGGCCGATGTCGACTACCAGATGTGGATACCGACGAAGGGAGATCCACTGCCGGTCAAGTACTCGATCACCTGGACGACTGATCCGCACATGCCATGGTTCAATGTTGATTTTCTGGAGTGGACTCTCAAGCAAAAACTGTCAGATGCATCGTTCACGGCTCACGTGCCACCCGATGCCAAGACGATCGAGGTGCCCCCGCGCAACGACGAGGAGGTCAAGCCATGAGTCGCACGACACTGTACACAGGCGTGCTCGTGCTGTTTGCCCTGCTGCTCGTTGTTCCGGCACCGGCACAACGCCGCGGCGGCCGTGGCGGTGGCGGCCGCTCGGTCAGCCGAGGTGGCCATGGCGGGCAATCGGTCCGCAACGGCAACTACGGCGGTGGCACACGGCATTCATCACAGCATCATTCGCGGAATCAGCACTCTCGGCAGCCCTCCCAGCGGCACAACACTCGTTCGGGTTCGGCTCAGCACCGCGCAGCCCAGCCACGATCCGCGCGGCCCCACGATACGACGCCACGCGCGACCCAGCAGAATCGCGGGAACAGGACCGTCGAGCGCAGTCGCGTTCACGGTTCGACCGTGAACCGTGGGGTCGCCCACAGTCAATCGGTGCGGCGTTCGTCAAGCTATCATGGGGCGACACGCCGAAGGACGACGACCACTCGGACGCGGACGACCACCCGGACGACGCGTGGGATGTATTCGCAACATCATCGTCACACCGTGGCGCACCATGGTCCTGCGTATAGACATCCAGCCCACCGTCTCGGGCACGCGCCCGCTCGTCGCCACCTGCAGCATCACCGCTATCATCGACGGTGGGCGCGGCGGACCCTTCGGCGTGGAACGTGGGCCTATGCAGGCTACCGCTATCATCGCCATTACTACCACCGCTATTGCGACTACTATTCTGATTACTGGCGACGGCGTCGGTGGGTCGGCGCGACGGCGATTACGGTTGCCGCTCTACGTCCGCGGACCGTCATTGTCGACAATACGTCATACCCGTACTACTACGACCCCGATACCCATGTCTGGTATGTCCAGGCCGAGAATGACGGCAATAGCGGCTACGTGCCGGTGGCGCCGCCGGCAGACTACGAAGTCGAGGCGTTGCCCGATGATGCCACGCAGGTCGAGGTTGACGACCAGCAATACTATTTCAGCGCCCAGGAGAACACGTTCTACGTCGAGATCATGCGCGATGGTGACACGCATTACGTGACTGTCGATGCGCCCCTCGGTGCCCTCGTCGAGGCCTTGCCGAGCAATGCTGAAAAATACGACGAGGACAATGGTACGGTCTACCAGTACGGTGACACCTACTACGCGCCTGCCGAGGAGTCGGCCAGCGGGAAATTCGTCGTGACTGCGCCACCAGCCTGGGAAGTGGCTGATTTTGACAGCATTCCTGCGGATACGCCGACGATGGATATCGATGACAAGAAGTACTACTACATTGATGCCGTCTTCTATGTCGCAGATCCCGATGGTACGAAGAATCGCTACATCGTGGAGGATCCTCCAATCGGTGGAAAACTGGCAGTGCTGCCTGACGGTGCGATGGTTCTCAACGAAGGGGGAAAGACGTATTACCAGTTGGACTACGTGTTCATCGCTGAGCAGACTGACGGTTCATTTGTGATTGTCGACGAGCCTGCGTCCAGCGAATAGCGCCGGACACCCCCCTCGCCGGCAGGCGAGATCACCTCCCGGATGGTGGAATTCCGTGCGCGCCGTCCCCGTGTTCGGCGACGGGTCGTGAGACCGTGCTAAGTGCTCCCTTTCATAATTGGGTGTAGGGTTCTCCGCGGCGCTTGTCGTGTTGGGCACGGCGCGACGAGGAGGCGATGCCTGACATCGTTGACGACGAGCAACACAGTCCAGGGCGGCATAGCGTCCGGAAAACCCTACAAAGAATTGTGAAATGGGGCACTAAGTGGCGAGGGCGGCCAGTACGGCGATCAGATAACGCCACGACTTGCCGACCGAGTCAACATAGACCCGCTCATCCGGACTGTGGGCGCCTTCGATGCGCGGACCGAACGAGACCATGTCGACGTCTCCGACACGCTGGCCAATGATGCCGCATTCCAAGCCCGCATGTATCGCGGTGACATCTGGAGTCGTCCCGAACAGGGACTCGTAGACTTGTGCGCAAGTAGCGAGAATTGCGGAACGCGGATCGGGTTCCCAGCCTGGGTATTCATTGGCCGTCTCGACGGTCGCGCCGACGAGGTGCCCGACCGCTGCAATTTGCGCGCAGGCTTCTCCGATGCGCGTGGTCGAGGAGCTGCGCGAGAGGGTTCCCAGAGTCACGCGCAACGTGTGGGCAGTCGTGATGGATGCGACTGTCGCCAGGTTGTTGGAGGTTTGCACCAGGCCCGGTATGGCCTGACTCATGCCCAGCACACCGTGCGGCACGGCGCCGAGCAGGGCAACCAGTCGGGTGCTGTCCTCGGCGGTGATGGCCTGGGCAGGCGCGGCGTGGGCCGTGACATCGATAACCGCTTCAGGCTCGGCTGATTCATGACGTGCGGCGCTGACGATTCGGTCGGCTGCAGCCCGCAGCGCATCGAAGGTGCCCGCCGGCCCCGCGACCAGAGCAGAGGCTTCGCGCGGTATTGCGTTGCGCTTGCTCCCACCGTGGATCTCGGCTATGCGGCAGGCAGGGGTGGCGGAGAGGACAGCTGCCAGCATCTTGATGGCGTTGCCACGATTCTCGTGAATGTCACATCCAGAGTGTCCACCGCGCAGGCCGCGTACGGCAACGCGCAGAGCCTCGGTCTCTGTAACCGATGCAGTGGCGAAACCAACGTCCAGGTTGGTATCGCACCCACCGGCACACCCGATGTAGATGACCGTGTCCTCCTCCGAGTCCAGGTTCAAGAGCTGTCGACCAGTGAACGATTCGGGGGTCAACGCCTTGGCCCCCGTCATGCCATCTTCTTCGTCGATGGTGAATAGAAGTTCAAGAGGTCCGTGCTTGACCTCTGGATCGAGAGCTGCCGCCAGGGCCATGGCCACACCGATGCCGTTGTCCGCGCCGAGTGTCGTGCCGTCCGCGCGCACGATGCGCTCGCCTGCAGTGTCTTCATCGACGATCAACTTGATGGCATCGTTATCGAAGTCATGGGCTGTGCCGCGGTTTTTTTCGCAGACCATGTCGAGGTGGGCCTGCAGGACCGTCGTTGGTGCGCTGTCCTGGCCGGACGATGCCGGGACGGTGACGATCACGTTGCCCGCGGTATCCTCGCGAGCAACGAGGTTGTTGCCGGCGGCGAAGTCGATGACATGGCGACGAATCGCAGTCTCCTGCTTGGATGGACGTGGCGTATCAGCCAGTCCTGCGAAGATCCGCCAGACGAGTTGAGGTTCGAGTTTGGCAACTGTCGTTTCGTTTGGTGAGGGCATGGTTGATCCTTGAGTCGAGTCAGGCCTTCTTGACGATGCCAACCAACAGCAGCAGAAGAACGGCTCCGACGAGCGCCGTAATGATCGCGCCAACAGTTCCGCCCTCAGTGGTCCAGCCCATCATTGAGAACAGATTGCCTCCCACCATCGAGCCGACGACCCCGACGATGATGTTGCCCACGAGTCCGAAACCGCCGCCTTTCATGAGTTGTCCGGCCAGCCAACCGGCGACGGCACCCACGACCAGGAATCCAACGAGTTCGCCCATGATCCGAGCTCCTTATTCGTGATACAGCCATCATAACCCAAGCGTCGTTCTTTCGCGCGATGGGTGGCCGACACCGAGTGCAGGCAAAAGGTGGACGGGGGGGCGATAGCAGATGAGGGGCTGGGCCTCAGGCGGTGGTCGTAGAGGGACTCCTGCGGTGAGCTGGAGCCCGGGGCCCACTCCACTCACCCCGCGCACGGCGTACAGCGCGACGCACGGCTTCGCTGATGGGCTGTCCGCACTCACGGCAGGACCTGTTCGTGGATGGTTCTCCACGGAGCAGGAATCCACAGCGTCGACAGATCGGCAAGCCGCGACGAGACCGTGGCTTGAAAGACTGACTCAGTTTCTGGCGCAGGCACCAGGCGGCGGTACCGCAGACGACTGCGCCGACGAGCAGAAGGACCATCGGTGTAGCAAAATTCTCTGGGAAAATGCGATAACGCGTCACGGCCCAGATCGCGGTGGCTGCGATGATGGTTTCGGTGACGATCACGATGATCGGAGGGGCGAGGGTTTTCGATTCAGCCCCGACCAGCTTGCGGGGTCGCGCAGCGCCGGGTTCGGCGGGCGCGCGAAGTCTTGCGCGCGGTGCGGTTGTGATTCGCTCTTTGCTTTCCCGGACTGCAGGCGGTTCCAGCAATTCCACAGGCGGCATAGGAGTCTCTTCCACGGATACGTGCATGCAGTGAACACGACGTCGCCGCAAGCACTTGAGTATCATTGACCAAACTTGTTGCGGGACACGCTGAATTTACAAATGGATTGGGGGCCGGGATGCGAAGAACTGCGAATTTGGACGCTGGGCAGATCGGAGCGGATGATTATCGGATTGCGGGAGGAGTGCTGGCTGCGATCATCATCCAGCAGACGGAGTGCGGGGATGCGCTCCGAGCTGAAACTGCACAGGTTCGGGATAATCAGGTCATCGTGCGGGGACGCCCTGTCCAATTCCATTGACCGCGATGTGGTGTCGATGCACTTGCATCTCGATCAGCCAATCAGTTCATGGAGTGTAGATCCGATGGTCGCGGGCGAGTCGGCAACTGCAATGCCGGCGTCACGCAAAGCGGCAATCTTGGACTGTGCATCACCCGAGCCGCCGCTGATGATTGCCCCGGCGTGGCCCATGCGTTTGCCGGGCGGGGCGGTTTGGCCTGCGATGAACGACACCACGGGCTTCTTGATGTGCTCTTTGATGTAGGCGGCGGCAGCCTCTTCGTCTGTTCCGCCGATCTCTCCGATCATGATCATCGCGGCGGTCTGCGGATCATCTTCGAACTGCTGCAGCAGTTCGATGAAGTTCAGTCCTTTGACCGGGTCACCACCAATGCCGACGCACGTGGATTGGGGCATGTCACGCGTCGAACACTGCCATACCGCCTCGTACGTCAGAGTGCCGGAACGCGAGATGATGCCAACGCCTTGTGCCGCGCCTTCGAGCGGTGTGTGAATGTAGCCGGGCATGATGCCAATCTTGCACTGGCCAGGCGTGATGATGCCGGGGCAGTTGGGTCCAATCAACGACGTTCCGTTGTCGTCCAGGAACTTGCGGGCTTTCACCATATCCAGCGTCGGTATGCCCTCGGTAATGAGAACAACCAGTTCAATTCCGGCATCGGACGCCTCCATGGCCGCATCTGCTGCAAATGGAGGTGGGACGAAGATCATCGTCGCCGTTGCACCGGTGGCCTTGACCGCCTCGTGGCAGGTATTGAAGATCGGCAGGCCGTGGTCTGACTTCTGGCCGCCCTTGCCGGGCGTCACGCCGCCGACGAATTGCGTGCCATACTCGAGGCACTGAGCTGTATGGAACGAACCCGCGGCACCGGTGATGCCTTGACAGATGACCTTGGTATCACGATCGACAAGGATGCTCATGGTACTTCGCTTTCATGACCTGACGATGAGGTCTGGCCGGATCAATGCGTGCATGAATAACAGGACTGATACATGAGGGGGGACCCCCTCGATGTCCGCAACACCAGGCTTCGATGAATCCTGGAGAGCGGATAGTATGGCGAGGTGGTGTCGGCTTGTCTACGCGGCCGGATTCCGGGTCAGGGCATCAGCAATGCGGTTGCAGGCGATCTCGAGCTGATTCTGGGCGTCGCGGACACGGCCGCCCGTCGTCGCTTCCCACAGGCTGTGCAGCAGGATGTGGGACATCTCGTGGGCGATGACGTTGTCCAGTTTGCGATCGGGTATGTCGTGGCCCACCGCCATGACGAACGTATTCTTGCCGCTGGGGTAGATACATGCGTAGAAGCCGTTATCGGCCTCTGGATAATTGGCGACCAATTCACGTTTGATATGAGACGGGATGCCGATGTACAGCCGGGTCATGCGCCAGTGGCTGAGCCCCAAGCGCTTGAGGTACTTCCGGACCAGTGCTCTAATCTTTCTGCGATACGCCGTCTCAGTAGTCATCATGACCTCCCGAGTTGCCCTAAGTGACTCCTATTGAGTTGGTTAACTATTCCAGACGCAGTTCTTCAACAGGGCGCGGGGGCGCCTTGACGCAGGCCCTGGTGCAGATTGAACACCTGACTGGGGCTCTGGAACGTCGAACCGGAACGAGGCCGAATTGGTGTGGCGTGGCGTGGCAGGTTTCCCTGCTCACATGAATTATACTCAGCAGGGTCGGGGGGTTGTTGAAAATTTTCGGCCCGCGATGGCTTTTCTACGTGCAACCATAAGATTATGGGGTTAAGATAGTTATGTCTTCCGCGGCAGGGGCTGCGAGCGCCTTATGGGACCTGTCGAAGTCGTGTGATTCCGGGGGGGCGGCCTCGTGCTCGGGTGCCTCCGTCGCCGATCTTTTCACATAGATGTCCATGATTCACACATCGACGATTGTCATTATCACCGGCCTGATGTGGTCAGCCGTGCCTCCGGGGGGGCCTGGGGGCGACACGACCATTCTCGTTGCCGTTCGGACCATCGATCGCGAAGAGGTCCGTGGTTCCCTGGAACATCTCGATCTCGATGTTGGCATGATCCTGCGGCTGGATGCCGATACCGAGCAGCTCCACGTACCATCCGATCAACTCGTGTCCGTCCGGCGTCTCGGTCCCGTGGAGTCTCGTGAGGCCTCCACGCTGAGACTGGACCTCGTGGGCGGTGATCGTCTGTACGGGCGTATTACCGGTTCGGCTCCCGATCATATCGTGGTGGACTCTCTGCTGGGGGCCCGAGTCGGGATCCCTCTGGAGCGGACTCGGGCGGTTCTGGCTGCTGATGCCTGGGCCCCTCGATGGCATACCGCAGTCCACCACCTGCTGTCGGCTGAAACATCCGAAGACCAGGTCCTGCTGTCCAATGGTGATGTGATTCGTGGATTCATCGACCGCGTCGAACCGGATCGCTTCGTAATCGATGGCGCTCAGGAGATGGTCATTGGTATGGACCTGCTGATCGCCGCTGCTCTGGCCAACGATCCCACAACGCCTGAGACCGGTCTGCACGCGCGGCTGGAATTTGCAGACGGTAGTCTCTTGACCGCGACGCGGATGCGCTGGACGTCAGATGTTCTGGGTTTGACCTGCTTCGATGGTTCGCAGGAGGGCCTTGCGCCTGAGGACCTCACGCGGGTCGAGATCCGTGGAGGACGTTGGCATTGGTTGGCCGAGAGCGTGCCTCAGGCGTTCGAGCACACACCGCAGATGTCGCTTTCCTGGCCGTTGCAGTTCAATCGCAATGTTCTCGGCTCGGAGTTGCGTCTGGCTGGTCGCACCTACGCGCAGGGCCTGGGGATGCACAGCGAGTCGCGTGTGCGTTTTGCATTGGACGGCCACTATCGTGAGTTCGTGACGGTCTGTGGTCTGGACGACAGCGCTGGCTCGCTGGCCGATGTGACTGCAGCGATCATCGTCGATGACAAGACACTCTGGCGTCGGGAGGACATGCGCGCAGACACGCCGCCCGAGCGACTACGCATCGACGTCAGTGGCGCACGGCAGCTCGAACTGGTCGTTGAATTCGGAGCGAATGGCGGCGTCCAGGACTACTTCGACTGGGCCGATGCCGCGCTCATTCGCTGAGCTTCTCACACCCGACGCACCTTGCCAACCCACACACATTGCACGCCCCGTGACGCACTGTTCAGCAGCGGGCCATCGTGTTAGCATGGCCGCCGGAGCGTATTTTTGCAGATGAGCGACACTTACAAGCAAGACCGCACCCAGAAAATGGATCGGGTCCGTGAACTGGGTCTCGATCCATATGGCGGGCGTCGACAGGGTATTGAGTCCTCGGTCGAGGTTCTGGCACGAATCGAGGGACTGGGCATCGAACCTGGCGAAACGTCCGAAGTCATGGGTTGCGTGGCCGGGCGGATCGTGCATATGCGCGTGATGGGCAAGTTGGCCTTCCTTAAGATCCGTGATCGACGCGGTGACATCCAGATGGCCCTGAACAAGGGGCAACTGGGTGACAGTTGGCCGCTGGTCAAGATGCTCGACTACGGTGATATCCTGTGCGGCGAGGGCCCGTTGGGGCGGACCAAGACCGGCGAGCCCACCGTGTGGGCGAACTCAATGGAACTCATGTCCAAGGCGTTGCTGCCGCCGCCGGAAAAATGGCACGGCTTGCAGGACGTCGATACACGCTATCGTCGACGCTATGTCGATTTGTTCACCAATCCCGAGGTTCGCGAAGTCTTCGAGGCGCGATCGAATGTGATTCAGGCTGTGCGTCAAACGCTGATCGACCGCCAGTTCCTCGAGGTCGAGACACCTGTGCTCCAACCGATGTACGGCGGAGCCGCGGCCCGACCCTTCACCACGCATCACAATACGCTGGATATGCCACTGTTCCTGCGAATCAGTCCAGAGCTCTACCTCAAACGTCTGCTGGTGGGCGGGCTCGAACGCGTGTTCGAATTCTCGAAGAATTTTCGCAACGAAGGTATCAGTACGCGGCACAATCCCGAGTTCACCATGCTCGAGCTGTATCAAGCGTACGGTGACTACAACGATATGATGGATGTCACCGAGGCCATGGTCACGCAGGCCATCGAACGAATCGGCGGGGGCATGCAACGGCCATTTGGTGAGTTGACCATCGACTACTCGCGGCCCTGGGCCCGGCGGACATATGCTGAGCTGCTGGAGGAGCATGCCGGCGTGAAGCTCGAGGATGACGCGGCGGTTCGTGCCAAGGCGGCGACGTTACGCATCGACTCTGCAGGGCTTGATCCGGCGGTACTGGTCAACAAAGTGTTCGAGGCGACGGTCGAGGCCAACTTGATCAATCCCACATTCGTGCTCGATTATCCCGCGGCGCTGTGTCCACTCACCAAACGTCATCCCGATCATCCAGGCCTGGCTTTGCGTTTCGAAGTGTTCGTTGCAGGTATGGAATTGGGCAACGCCTACAGCGAGTTGAACGACCCAATCGTGCAGCGCGAGACCTTTGCCCGGCAACTGGCTGGTGAGGAAGAAGAGACCATGGCGGTCATGGACGAGGACTACGTCATGGCATTGGAATATGGCATGCCTCCGGCCGGCGGCCTGGGTGTCGGCATCGATCGACTGGTCATGTTGTTGACGAACCAGGTCAGCATCCGTGATGTCATTCTATTCCCACTGCAGCGGCCGTTGCCCGCGGACGCAACCACCGAGGCTTCATAGTGTTCGATGGTTAACCGTTGGCCTTGGCGGCGCGGCCGGGCTGATGGTGACGGGTGATCACTCGACATGTACAAGATTTTCCTGGCAATTCGGTACCTGCGCAAGCGGCGTATCACCTACTTCGCAGTGCTCTCGGTGGCCCTGTGCGTCGCCATGGTTCTGGGCGTACACAGTGTGATGGGCAGCTTCGTGGAAACCGTGCGCAACAGCGCCCGCAAGATGCTCGGCGATCTCATCGTCGAGGCCGGATCGATGACTACCTTTCCGCTGTATGACGAGTTCATTGCCGAATTGCACAATGTGTTCGGAGATGAGCTGATCGTGGCAACCCCCGTGTTGAACAACGCCGGGTACGTCACCATGCAGTTGGCTGAGGACGACCATCGTGCGTTTCCGGTGACCGTCAGCGGTATTCGTTTGCAGGACTACGTCAATGCAAATCAATTCAGCACCGGGCTGTATTACAACACGTGGTATCCGGGCACAACAACGCTCGAAAGCGTGCGCAAGCCGCGCAGCGGAGTCAATGCGGCCGGTGTAGCGCAGCTACCGGATGATCTCGAGACCGCTCTCTCGGCCATCATCGGGAATTCCGAGCTCGAGATCTCCAAACGCTTCGAACGCATCGCTGGCCAACCGTTTCCCGGGCCGGGTGTGTTCAAGCCTCATAGTTCGGGTGAGGCACAGTACAGTGGAGAGGCCTATCCCGGGGCGATTCTTGGCGTCGGAATCGTGTCGCGACGTCAGACCGATGGGGCTTATGTGCGCGACGTGCCACGTGGAACGCTCGTTCGCCTGACCGTTTTACCCCCTGGACGCACCGGAACCGCCGTGACTTCCATGGGCCATTCCGAGTATCTGCGCTACATTGATGATTCCCACACGCAGATCCACGAATTCGACACGGGTTCGCTGTTTTGTGGACTGGAGTTCCTCCAGAAACTCCTCGAGGTGTCCGGGCGACGTGATGAGTCCGGAGTCATGATGCCTTCACGCGTGAATCAGATCCAGATCAAGTTGGCCGACGGCGTGGATGTTGACCTGGCACGCGACAAGGTCGAGACGTTGTGGGTCCGTTTTTCCGAGGCGAACATCAAACGATTGTCGGATCGCGATTTGTACATCATGAATCGCGTAGGGATCTTGACCTGGCAGCAACGCAACAGTCGGTTCATCAAAATTGTTGAGAAGCAGCATTTGCTCGTGTTGATTCTCTTTGGGGTCATCAGCCTCGTTGCCGTCGTACTCGTTGGCAGTACTTTCTTCATGATTGCCCAGGAGAAGACCCGCGAGATCGGCATCATCAAGAGTGTTGGAGCGTCGGCCCGAGGCGTAGCCGGCATCTTCATAAGCTATGCATTCGGTGTCGGCGCAGTGGGATCGGGGCTCGGCGTCGTCATTGGTACGTTCTTCGTCAAGTACATTAACGAGATCCAGGCCGGTTTGGCACGTTTGCATCCAAACTTGCAGATGTGGAGCCCCGAGGTCTATTCCTTCGAACGCATCCCCAATGATGTTCAAGTGTTCGACGCATTGGTCGTCATGGTCGTGGCGATTTTTGCGGCCGTCATCGGTTCGACGGTTGCAGCGTGGCGGGCCGCGCGGGTATGGCCGGTTGCGGCGTTGCGTTACGAGTAGGGCAGTCCTGCATGTATAAGTGGTTCCTCACAGTCAGGTATCTCGTCCGCCGGCGGATCGCATATTTTTCCGTGCTTGCTGTAGCCCTTGCAGTGGCCATGGTCATCGTCGTCTACAGTGTGATGAGCGGGTTCCTGGGGCTGATGCAGGGGAATGTTCGCCATCTGTCAGGCGATATCATCATCGAGAACGAAGGGCTCGAAAGCTTTCCCTTGTATGACGAGTTCATCGCCCATCTGCTCGAGACAATGCCTGGGCGTGTGGTGGGGGCGACCCCCATCGTGCGCGGTTTCGGGCTGCTCAAGTTTGATGATCCGCGTGGCTCGGAGAGTGACCTGACGTTCGTGATCAAGGTGCGTGGAATCCGCCTTGACGAGTATCAACAGATCAACTCGTTCAGCGACAGCCTGTTTTACAACAAGTACTATCCTGGAACGACTTCTTTCGAACCGGCGTCCATGCCTACGTGGCATGAGCAGGACAGAGGCTATTATCTTCCGCCGCGGTACGAGGTGGCGCTGGCCGCCTATTGCGCAGAGCATGATGATCCGCTGTGCGTACAGCCGACCAAACGCAAGATCGACGATGGGTGGTTCCTGGAGCCAGGACGGTTTGCCGAAAAAGGCCACTGGGACAGTCCGGAGATGAGCGGTCGTGAGCGCCACGGCGTCATTGTAGGCTCGGAGCTGGTGATTCATCGATCGGGTGAGCGGATCATACGACTCTATCCCAAGGGTTCAGAACTGAATATTACCGTTCTCGTCCCCACGGTGTCCGGGAAGGTGTCGCCCAACAGCGGTCGAACCGTAACGGTGCGTTACTGCGACGACTCCGAGACGCGCGTGTTCGAGGTTGACTCGCGGACCGTGTACTTTGATTTTGACTGGCTTCAGGGACTGCTCGATTTTGATAGCAAGAAGCGCGTCGATGGGCTCGGACGCACGCCACCACGGGCTTCCGAGATCCAGATCAAGCTCGTGCCGGGGGCCGACGTTGATTCCACGCGCGCGATGGTCGAGGATTTGTGGCGGCGCATGATCGATGAGCGCAGCACCGAATTGCACCCTGCCGACGTGAAGAGTATGCGCCGGGCAACGATCCATACTTGGCGACAGAAGCACAGTGACTACATCGCCCCGGTCGAGAAGGAACGTGTTCTGGTGTTGGTGTTGTTCGTCTTGATCAGTGGCGTGGCCATCGCGGTCGTGGGATGTATCTTCTATCTCATCGTGCAGGAGAAGACGCGCGACATCGGTATCATCAAGAGCCTGGGCGCGACCGCTGGTGGCGTTGCCAGTATTTTTGTCAGTTATGCGATGGCCGTTGGTGTTGTTGGCTCGATGCTCGGGACGGTTGCCGGTGTCATGTTCGTGCGCAATATCAACTGGATTCAGGAACTGCTCGTGCGGATCAACCCTGGCTTGCGCGTGTGGAGCCCGGATGTCTACGCATTCGATCGCATCCCTGATACGGTCGAACCCGTCCACGTTGCCTGGATCGTCGTAGTTGCGATTTTCGCATCCGGTCTGGGGTCGGTTGCGGCCTCGTGGCGCGCGGCGCGCGTGTGGCCAGTCAAATCCCTGCGATTCGATTGAGGTGATATGAGCAAGCACATTCTCCAAGCTCACAACGTGGCCAAGCAGTATACCCTCGGCGCAGGGATCAAGCTCGACGTCCTCAAAGGTGTATCGCTGCATTTGTCGCCCGGCGAGATGGTCGCAATCCGGGGCAGCTCCGGTAGCGGAAAGAGTACCTTGCTGCACATTCTCGGGGCTCTCGACAGCCCAACGAGTGGCCACGTGACGTACGAAGGGCAAAACACGACGGCACTCACCCAGCGTGGTCGCGATGCACTGCGCTGCTCCACCTTCGGTTTTGTATTTCAATTCTACCATCTGTTACCCGATCTCAGCGTGCTCGAGAATGCGCTGTTTCCTCAGATGATCGCGAATTCCACCCTGAAGTGGTGGGGGCGCAAGGCGGACGCGCGTGCTCGTTGTGTGCATTTGCTGGAAAAGGTGGGGCTGGGCGGCCGTCTCGATCATCGCCCTAACCAGTTGTCCGGTGGTGAGCGCCAACGTGTCGCGATTGCACGGGCATTGGCGAACGATCCGGCTGTCTTGCTTGCCGACGAACCCACTGGTAACCTAGATAAGAAGACTGGCCACGAGGTGTTGCGTGTCCTGCATGATTTGCACGGCAGTGGTCAAACGATAGTGATGGTCACCCACGATCAGGAAGTGGCTCAAACTGCAGATCGCGTGCTCTTTCTCGAGGATGGACTCCTCGGGACAGCGTGAATCGACGCGGCGATTCGAGTTACTGAGGTCTTATTGAGGATAACAGTATGATCCACCCAGAGCCCAATCCCTATGCACCCGATCCGTCTATCAAGGTGTGGATCGATGGCGAGTATTATCCGGCGGACCAGGCCAAGATCAGTGTGTGGGATCACGGGCTACTGTACGGTGATGGCGTGTTCGAGGGCATTCGTATCTACGCCGGCCGGATCTTCGAGTGCGAAGCGCATATTCGTCGGTTCATTGAATCGGCCAAAGCCATCAACCTCACGTTGCCGTTAGGGCCCGACCCGCTGCGTTCCGCGATGCAGGACACCATGAAGGCCAACAACGTTACCGAGGGTTACATTCGCCTCGTCGCGACGCGTGGTGTCGGTACGCTCGGTCTCAGCACCAAGTACACAGCCAACCCGTCGATCATCATCATTGCGGCAACGATCGCGTTGTATCCTCAGGAGCTGTATGAAACAGGGCTGTCGGTCATCTGTTCATCCTATGTGCGCAATCATCCGAATTCGATCTCGCCTCGTATCAAGTCATTGAACTATCTTCCGAGCATTCTGGCGAAGTCCGAGGCCATGGCCATGGGGGCTCACGAAGCGGTCCTATTCAATCATCTGGGGCAGGTGGCCGAGTGCAGCGGTGACAACATCTTCATTGTCAAGAACGGCGAGCTGGTCACTCCACACAGTGCTTCAGGTATCCTTGCGGGCATTACGCGCGATATTGTGATGGACCTCGCGAGAAAACGTGGCCTGGAGGTTCGAGAGAAAAGTCTGGTTCGTCATGACCTCATTTCCGCCGACGAGTTTTTCCTCACCGGTACTGCTGCGGAGATCATTGCCGTGACGCGAATGGACGGTCGTCCGATTGCAGATGGCAAGCCGGGCGAGCTGACCCAGGTCCTCCAGGCCGACTACAAAGAGTACTGCCGCGCCGTCTGATATCTGGTTCAGCCGAGGGCGTTATTATCGGGCCGTAGACCTTTCCGTTTCGCCGATAGTACAGTGTGTTGTCTCGGGCGGCTTGGCATGGCGACCTTGGAGTAAGATCCCGTTGGCTTGGACCATCATGTTCTCCGTTCTCGTGACCCTGTGGGCGACAGTGACCTTCCTGGGAGTCGTGGCGCGCTGCATTCAGAATCAGCGGGCCCATCTCGAACAGATTAGAGCCATCCAGAACGAGGTTGCACGTCGTCAGCAGATGGATCTCCTCGTCGCCAGCCCCATTTCGATCAACGCTTGACAACTCGACATTGACCCGACACGTCCCTCTGCTTAAAGTGTTATTGGCCAACATGCTTGCGTGCACATCGCCTTTTTTCTGGCCAAGGGGGATTTCATGAGCGCTGCATACACACGTCTCGGCGGCCTGAGATTCTGGATCAAACTGACATCCGGCCTGTCGATGCTCGTAGGGCTTGCGACACTGGGCGTCGTCGCCTGGTCCTGGATCAACGTACCTGAGGGAGCCCTGGAGCGCCTGGCACCCTATGTTCTGGGTGGTTGTGCCCTGACGCTGATGAGTGGTCTGACTTTCGGCCTCGCAACGGTGGTCATCAAGCTCGAGGCCAACAGTCATCGTATTCACGATCTCTTCGTTGAAAGCCGGGCACAACAGGAACAGTTCAATCGCATGCTGCAGGTCATCCGCGACAACAGTCGGATTTCAGATGCGGCCAAGTCGATCGCCCACCGTGAGATTGAACGTGATGCCCTGCGCAAGGCCATTCGCGAGGACATTCTCAAAGAAGACTGGGAGGCGGCCTACAGTCTCATCGAGGAGATGGAGGAACGATTCGGTTACCGGCTCGAGGCCTACAACTACCGCAAGGAGGTCGATGATTTCCGGGCGATGGCCGTTGAGGAAAAAGTTCTGTCATCGTCGCGGCACATTCGTCAGTTGATCACCGGAGAAGATTGGGATGATGCCAGCACCGAGTTGCAGCGCTTGTCCCGGCTGGCTCCGGAGGACGACAGGGTCGAAGAGTTGTCCGAGTCACTGCGCGTGCGTCGTGACGAGTTCAAGGAGTCTCTGACCCGACAGTGGCGCGAGGCGGTCAATAAGAAAGACGTGGATCGCGCGATTCAGTTGCTCAAACGCCTGGACCCCCTGTTGACGCGTGAGGAAGCAGCCGAGTTCGAGGACTCGGCACGCCAGGTATTCAAGGGCAAGCTCGTCGATCTCGGAATGCAATTCAAACAGGCCGTGACCGAGAAACGGTGGGATGCGGCAATGGGGATCGGTGAGCAGATCCGGGGGGAATTCCCGAACAGCCTGATGGCTAAAGAGGTCAGCGAATCCATGGAGGTGCTGCGGTCGAAAGCTGCGGCCAGTGGCCAGTCGACCGTGGGCACGCAGCCTTGAACCCTGGTCGGGTCCGATAGGCCTGGAATGGTCCGATAGTTCCGCATTGTCAGGTACGGCCTTCCCGGCCGCCTCTATCTCAGTAATCCAGTCCTACTTCATTTCGCTTAGTTCAGCCGCATTGGCGCACGTCCGATGTACCCAATGAGTGATTGGTGTCATCGGGTTCAATGCGCCTATGGTGAAAGAAACAACTCAATACGATGCTCCAGGCGATCGCATGAATGGGGGCGCGCGACTGTGCGACGTCCTCCGCGGGTTGCAGTTCAAGTGGACCTGTATGCTGGCATGTGTAGCCCTTGCCCTCGCCGCAGGCAGCGAGATCTTCATTCGCTCCAGCACCGAGCGTCTGGTGGCGCGTCAGCAGGCCGCGGCCTGTCGTGATCGGTGCCGCTCACTCGCTTCAGCGGCGCGGGCAAGCCTGCGCGATCGTGATCACGAAGGGCTTCAGCGTGTTGCGGATCGCTTCGAGTCGCACGATTCTCTTCTATACATTGAGTTCTATTCACGCGAAGGTCAGCGATTGATCACCGCATTGCAGCGCGACACGGTTGCTCCTGAGGCAATGCGTCTTGCGGATCTTGCAGATGTCGTCGAGCGCCCGCGTTTGTTCACGAAGGTGGACGACCACGTGCCGTATCTCGATGTGGTCGAGCCCGCACTGGTCTGGGCTCATGAAGCCGAGAGCGATGATGTCGACGATCTCATCGGTTTCGTTCGAGTCGGCATTGATCTGTCCGATCCCCAGGCTGAGATCGGTTCCTACCTGCAGAACGTGCGGTCGGCGGGGTTGCTTGCGGCACTGTTGGTCATACCAATCGCCTTTTTCATCGTTCGTCGCGTCACGGCGCCAATCGATGATCTGAGTCGCCGCGTCAGTCAGCTTGCCGGCGGTGATTTCAGCGTGCGGGCTGCGGTTGATCGTCAGGACGAAATCGGTCGACTCGCCGAAGCATTCAATCGAATGGCTGATGAGCTCTCACACAAGAACGAGAGCCTGGTCAAACTCAATGCCGAGCTCGAAGATCGCGTTCTTGACCGCACACGCCAACTCAAGGAATTGGCGTCGAAGGATCACCTGACTGGCTTGTACAACCGGCGCCATCTCGGTGAAGTGCTGTCCAGACGCTTCGCAGAGGCCCAGCGTTATGATACTGATCTGTCGTGCTTGATGATCGACCTCGACAACTTCAAGCAGGTCAACGATCGGTTCGGTCACGAGGTCGGCGACCAACTGTTGGCCTTGACCGCTGGTGTCGTCCGCTCCGAACTGCGCGAATCAGATGTTGGTGCCCGGTTCGGTGGTGACGAATTCTGTGTGATCTTGCCGCATACCTCGGCGGCCGATGCCCGCCAGATCGGTTTGCGGATCACCGATCGATTCACGGCCGAGGTCAAGTCGAGGCTCGGTGGCATGGATAACTTCGGCATCAGCATCGGTGTGGCCGGTAAGAGCGAGTCAAACCTGGTGTCTTCCGATGCTCTCATGAGGGCCGCGGACAAGGCGCGCTCTACGGGGCCAAGGATGCGGGTAAGAATCGCATCGTCCTCGCCGACGCGAACAGTTGAGCCATGGCCACGCACGTGGCCTTTTTTGACTTGGCTATTGTTCAGGATCAGAATGCACGTCCATGACCAAGCAACCCTTGTCTTTGAGTGTCTTTTTTCCGTGCTACAACGAAGAGGCCAACGTCGAACGCACGACGCAAGCGGCTCTCGACGCGTGTCGGCCGCTGGCTTCCGATCTCGAGGTCATCATTGTCAACGATGGCAGCCGTGATCGCACAGGCGAGATTGCCGATCGTCTTGCCGCGGAACATCCCGAGGTCAGGGCCGTCCACAACAGCCCCAATCGCGGCTATGGCGGCGCACTACAAGCCGGGATCCGGGCTGCGACGCGCGAGTGGATCTTTTACACCGACGGCGACGGCCAGTTCGATCTGGGCGAAATCGGCAAGGTCCTGGACCTGAAGGATCCATCCACGGTGGTCGCGGGCTACCGGCTGGATCGCAAGGATCCCTGGCTCCGCAAACTCAACGCGTTCTGCTGGACCACGCTGGTGAGCACCATGTTCAGCTTGCGGGTGCGGGATATCGACTGCGCCTTCAAACTCTTTCCGCGAAAAATGTTTGAACGCATGGAGTTGCGTTCGACGGGAGCACTCATTGATACAGAGATTCTCGCCCGCGCCCAACGGATGGGCTATGGCATCACGCAAGTAGGGGTGCACCATTATCCGCGCACGGCGGGGGAGCAGACCGGCGCCAATCCACGCGTCATTGCCCGGGCCTTCAAGGAGCTCGCCATGCTGTGGCCCCACATCCGCCGGACGACACCCCGGGCTCGATCCCATTCTCAGTCCTGAATCGTCGAAGTTTTCGGACCTTGGCGGTCGATGAACAAAATGGTCGCCCATGTCGTGAGCGGCCGATTCATCGAAGTCGACACATGGTCGATGTGGCAAGTGTCCGCCATGGAAGAAAGGAAAGCCAGATGCGTCGAGCACTGATTGCAGCGAACATCGCGGGGATGATGATGTTGTGGGGTTGCGGCAAGCCGGAGAGCAATCTCGAATTGAGCTCTTCTTATGTTCCTCCGCCGGATGCATCGTATGCCTATGAGCCCGCGACGACTGCTGATACGGGATGGTCGGAGTATGAAACGGTGGCGTACACACCCGATGACACCACAACCTACTCGAGCAGCGACCGAACGCATATCGTCCAACGCAAAGAGACGTTGTACTCATTGTCGCGGATGTACTATGGCGACAATGCAGGCTGGAAGAAAATCTATGCAGCCAATCAGAACCGCATTTCCGACCCCAACAAGATTGCCGTCGGCATGGAGCTCGTGATTCCGTAACGCTCAGGGGTCGTCGGCGTTTCTGGCAAACAGACACGGGGCAGCCGCAACACCCTCTTGACCAGAGTGGGGTTCGTTGCGGCTGTTCTGTTGATTGAGCCAGCGACTCCGAAGTCCTGTTCTCCTTTCAGTCTGGCCTACGCCAATCGCTTAGACATGCTGTCGTTTCCCGCTACACTACGCACCATGTCCCTGCTCAGCGCCGAAGACCTTCAGCAAGACCTCACCGTTCAGACGATTGGTCAAACTCTCGAAATCCACGAAGAGATCGACAGCACCAACGATTATCTGTTGGCCGCTGCCAACTATCCTGGCGTCCATGGCCGCGTGGTCATTGCTGAGCGTCAGACTGCAGGGCGCGGCCGCCTGCGCCGGTCGTGGCATTCTCCGAAAGGCGCCAGCCTCATGCTCAGCACGATTGTCCGTTGTGCACCGGACGCTTGTGAGGCACGGACGATTCTGCTGTGGAGCGCACTGGCGGTGCGTCATGCCATTGCCAGCGTTTGTCAAATTGACACACGAATCAAATGGCCCAACGATCTCGTCGTTGCAGACCGCAAGTTGTGCGGGATCCTCATCGAGTCCCGCAGTGTCGGCAAGGACGAGCGTGTCTTTGTCGTCGGGATCGGTCTCAATTGCCTGCAGCACGCCAGCCACTTTCCTCCAGAACTGAGCAATCGAGCAACCTCGCTCGATCTCGAGAGCGACGTGGCCATCGATCGCGGCGCCGTAGCACGCGGCGTCATCGAACAGCTTGATCACTGGTATCACCTGGCATCCACGCACACCGCGGAGTTCGTGCGGGACGCCTGGATGGCCTGTGCGCTGTCGCTGGGCCACCGCTTACATCTTCAGAGCGCCGGGCGGCGCTACAGTGGACGCGTTGTCGAACTCGATCCGCAGGCCGGAATACTCGTCGAACTCGAGCAGGGGGGGCGGCGTCTGTTCGACCCTCACACCACCAGCGTCGTTCACGATTAGAGCCTGCCTCTCAAGTGAGACCATCACGTCTTGTCAGGCGGCGTCAACGCGGTGCTCGACCATTCGCGTATCGAATCGTGCTTCTGCTATCATGATGCGCTTGATGGCCGCACACTCTTTCCGAGGATCTTTGCGATGGTCAAGAGCACCTGCCGAGTAGCATTCAGTCTCGTCACCTTGTCGTGCGTCATCGGCGCAGCCGACGCGTGCACAAATTTTCTCATTACCAAGGGCGCATCACTCGATGGCTCGACGATGATCACGTATGCGGCTGATGCCCACGTGCTCTACGGCGAGTTGTACCATACGCCGGCAGCCCAACACCGCGTGGGGTCATTACTCAAGGTTCATGAGTGGGACACCGGGAAATACCTGGGTGACATACCCCACGTTGCCGAGACTTTCACGGTCGTGGGTAACATGAACGAACATCAGCTGGCCATTGGTGAAACCACATGGGGCGGGCGTGCGGAGTTGCGCGATCCCAAGGGTATCATGGACTACGGCAGTCTGATCTACATTACATTGCAGCGCGCCAAGTCGGCACGCGAGGCGATTCAGATCATGACCTCCCTGGCCAATGAGCACGGCTACTACAGCTCCGGCGAGACGATGTCTTTCTCGGATCCCCATGAGGTGTGGATCATGGAGATCATCGGCAAGGGGCCGGACGACAAAGGCGTCGTGTGGGTCGCCCGCCGAGTGCCGGACGGGTATATCACCGCACACGCGAACAACCCGCGCATTCACCAGTTTCCTCTGGACGACCAGGACAGCACGATGTATGCCCCCGACGTCATCTCGTTCGCGCGGAGCAAGGGCTATTACGACGGTGCGGACAAGGACTTCAGCTTTGCCGACGCCTACGGCCCGTTAACGTTCGGCGCTGTGCGTTTCTGCGATGCCCGCGTGTGGTGCATGTTCAATCGCGCTGCTCCGTCGAAGAAGATTGGCAGCGACTGGGTCGAGGGCGTAGCGGATGCCAAGCCTTTGCCGTTGTGGATCAAGCCCGACAAGAAATTGTCGGTGCACGATGTCATGGAGTTGATGCGCGATCATTTCGAGGGGACCGCGCTGGACATGACGCGGGACATCGGAGCCGGGCCCTACAACCTGCCCTACCGTTACCGCCCATTGACCTGGACGGTCAACGATCAGAAATACTTCAACGAGAGGGCAACATCGACGCAGCAGACGGGGTTCTCATTCGTGTCCCAGTCACGCGACTGGCTGCCCGATCCCATTGGGGGCGTACTGTGGTTTGGTGTGGACGACACCTACAGCACGTGTTATGTGCCGATGTACTGCGGCATCACCCGCCCTCCGCACAATTTCGCAGTCGGGACCGGCACGTTCAATGACTTCACCTGGGAATCGGCGTTCTGGGTGTTCAATTTCGTGTCGAACTACACGTACGCTCGTTATCGCGACATGATTCAAGATGTCCAAATCGTCCAGCGCGAGCTCGAGGGACGTTTCATGGCCGACCAGCCGCGCGTCGAAGCTGCGGCCCAGGCACTTTACTATCAGGCTCCGCAGTTGGCTGTTGACTATCTGACCAACTACTCGTCAGAAGTGTCCGCGATGACGGTGACGCGTTGGCGCAAGTTGGGCGAGAAACTCATCGTGAAGTACCTCGACGGTAACGTGCGCGACGAGCATGGCAAGGTGACACATCCCGGTTACCCCGCGCAATGGTACGAGAAGGTGGCTGCCGCGACCGGCGACCATCTTCAGATGCGCAAACTGGCCGTAGAGGAACAACGAGCCGCCCAGGAGAAAGCTGTCGCGGACAGCAAGCGCCAGGGGGCTGTTAGCGGGATCATGACACTACTCAGTTCGCGCGGAGTGGAGCTGGACACCGAACAACGCACGCGCATCGAGAAGTGCGACGATCTCAAGAGGCTGGAGGGCTGGTTGGTTCGCGCCGCGACGGCGGCCAGTGCGAACGAACTGTTCGAGGATCAATGAACATGCGCTCCCCCGCTGTGTGAAAGAACCGGCGCAGCCTCAGGATGCGGTGCGGGAAGTGAAATGTCGTGGACCGGCTGTGCGTGCAGCACATCAGTCGTCCAGGCGACTCAAGCGGCCGCCCAGGCCGGGCAGCCAGTGGATGGTCATCCTGTTTTCGAATGGGGAGACCTGGCTGCGCAAGCGCTGCATCGTGGCGATGTCTGCACAGAAGGTTGCGGGGATGATCAAGACATTCTTGCGGTCATTGGCCAGCAACTCTTCGAGCACGGCGTTCAGATCGTCGAGGGTGCTGACGACCTTCAGTCGATGGAAGCGGCTGGTGGCGTTGATCGGGTCGCTTGCCTCGACGGCACGCCACGCGTCGATGGTATCTGTCGAACTGTCTGGTTCGAGCAGGACGACCGTCGTGCCACCGAACGGGCCGGGGCAACGGGGCAAGGCGTCGGTTTCGATGAATCGGCTGGGTTCAATACGCGTGTTGGCCAGCGCCGCGGAACCCGCTGACCGGTCGCCGGTTGCGGTGGGACGTCCCTGGGCGGTTTCGTGTATCGCGAAGAGTCGAGCCCAGTGGCGGGCGCGCGGCGTATCTCCGGCAGCGACCAGTTGCTGTGTCGAGCCCGTGGGCTGCGGCCGCGCGCGCAGGCCCAGCGCAGAGCGGATGGCATTCTCGATCGTTGTCTCGAGGGACCATGGGTCGATATCCAGGACGCTCAGGTTGGCGTGCAGATCGACCCCCCGGTATTCTTCCAGTTCTGCGGTCCACCAGTGTTCATCCTCTGCCGCAGCGAGCACGAGCAGAGATTTCTCGGGTTGCGGATCGTCCCCCCGATAATCGGGCAGTGGCAGTGGCAGATCCTTGAGTCTGGCGAACTTGCGCGGGTGAATGGCAACGCCATCGTGTTCGATGCTCTCGGTCATCAGGGCCACCGAGCTGACGACCGTCGCGCCCGTGCCCTCGCCCGCGATGCACACGCGCAGAGGATCGACCGGGAAGTGGCGTATGACATAACTCCAGGCACCGTGAATCGCGCCGTGGGCAGCGCCCAAATCCGACGAAAACGAGTCGGGCCAGTACCATCGGCCACCTGTGCTCAGGTCGGGCTGTACCGCGCGATACGGCGGGTCGAAAGCCACGATGATGGCGTCGTCGCCGAGTCTGGCCTTCCACAGGTCGAGACCGTCTTCAGCTGTCAGCCCGTCATCTCCGAGCCAGATGAGCATCGGATAAGGGCCACGGGTGGCTTGACCATTCGGCCGGTGAATGTTGTAGGTCATGTCGCGGGCCGAACGGACAGCCCAGCGGCCCTGGTCACGATCGCTGGACCGCGCTTCGGCGAACACGACGTAATCCGCTGCCGGCTTCCCGTCGACCCCTGCTGCGCCGGGATGGTCGACCGGTGTGATGGCGACTGTCTTCACACGGACGCGCGGGCGACGCAGCTTGAGCTGGTGCACCGTCCCGTCCCAGTACGCACTGTGGAAGCCGCCGTTGACATGCAGGACCATCGATCCCGGATGGGCCTCCAATGCGGTCGCGCACGCTTCCCCCATGGCGTTGTCCCACAAAGTTTGGGTCGAATACAACCGGCCGTCGTCTGCGGACGCAGGGAACATGCCGCGGTGGCTGCGAATGGCGTTGTCTACACGGCGCCAGTACTCGGGCGTATTGGGATACAGTTCACGTGGGGCCCAGTCACGTTCGGCGCCCTCGAGGTTGTCGAGGACTCCCGGTCCCTCCATGCTCACGCGCCGCAGAAGCGGTCGTGGAAAATTCGAGCCGATCACGGGGCGTCCGTCGGTCTTGGCCCGTTCAATGAGGTAGCGATATCCTGAACGATAGTTGGCCCACGGTCGTGCCTCTTTCAGGAAGGTCTGTTCATCGATGCGGCCGGCGATATAGGCGTTGAGATGCGGCTGGACATCGCGCTCGAACATCTCCATGGCCAGAACGACCCGGCCGCGGCGTTGTGCGAGCAGTGCGTCGTAAATCGCCAGTTCGACGCGATGGGTCGTTTCATCGTTGTGGTTCTCGCCCAGGAACACTACGTCTGCGCGGGCCAGGTCGTGAATCAGCGCATCGAATGACACGGGCGCGTCCGTGTGGCCGTCACGCACAGCAATGATGCGTTTCACCGGCGGTGGGGCCCAGCGCGGTGTATCGTCGGCGTGGCGCGGGTGGCGTGTCGCAGGGCTGCAGGAGGACAGCACGAGCAGCAGGGGGATCATTTTGAGCATGTTCATAGTAGGCGTATCTAACGACAGAAATCTCTCGCCGTCAAAGGATTGTGACCTGCGCCCATTCCCATTAACGTGACGCCCATGGATTGCGGGACAACCGCCTCTGCACTGACGGCAGAAGACGCATCCGGGCGACCCGATGGGCTGGAGGGCAGGGCATCTCGCCTCGATCATGGACCACGAAGCACGCGTCGTATTCAGTTCCGAGCAGCGTCGGCTGTGCCATGAGCACGAGCTGGTACTGCAATCTGCCGCAATTTCGTATCGCTCCGCCCGGCGTGGTGGCGAATACGTGCTGGTCGTTGCCGTCGCGGATGAGGCTCGCGCTCTCGAGGAATTCGGTGCCTACGCCCGTGAGAACCGTGGCTGGCAGCCGCGCGATCCGCTTCCCGTTCTCACGGCACACGGAGGCGGGTGGACCGGCATCACGTTCTACGTCATCGTGTTATGCACGGTGTCGATGCTGCGTGATCGGTGGGTATTCGATGTCGATTGGGCCGCCGCCGGTCGGTTGAGTGCTGGTGCGGTGTGCGCGGGGCAGTGGTATCGAACGGTGACTGCCCTGACCCTGCACGTCGATCTACAGCACCTCGCAGCCAACCTGACGTTCGGCGGTATCTTCGGATTGTTCGCCGGCCGCATGCTGGGACCGGGCCTTGCATGGGCCACCATTCTGGCGACCGGAGCGCTGGGCAATGGTGTTAACGCCTGGATACAGCCGCCTGACCACAATGCGATCGGGGCGTCCACGGCAGTGTTCGGTTGCCTGGGATTGCTGTCGGCCTATTCCTTCACCGTACGGCAGACCGCGGGCATCAGTTGGCGACGGGTGTGGGTTCCCATAGTCGGGGGCGTGATCCTGCTGGGATTCCTCGGTACCGGGGGCGAGCGGACCGACTTCATGGCCCACGTCACCGGTTTCGGGAGCGGACTGTTGCTGGGAGTGTTGTTTGGCCACGCCGGCCAACGCATCATCCCCGGATGGCGTGGCCAGGCCATCCTGGGCTTCATGGCCTTGAGTGCCATCGGGCTGAGTTGGTATATGGCCTTGGCCCAGCCCGGCGCCAGCTAAGGCACGCCCAGTCCGCTGGAGCAGGGGCTCTGGTGAACCTGTTCGTTCCGGGCGTTCGCAATCAGCCTCAGACTTCGACGAGGGCCTGCTCGGCGACTGTTTCTTTCGCAGGCAGTTCTGCCTTCGAAACCCGGTCGATGCCCCCGGCAATGCAACGGCCGAGGTGCTCGAGGATCCGGAGATCGTTCAGCAGGTCGTAGTTGGCCAATTCGAAGGGATCGCTCATGATGCGATCGAGCGTTTCACGAACCTCGTTACGGCGCGCCAGAAGGTCATGCAGGTCAGTGGTGAACTGTTCGAGCAGGTGACGATCAACTTCCGTGTTGTGGTCGAGCATGATGAATCTCCTGTTGTTCGCTGATCACTGTGACATCGTCTTGATCATAGCACTCCTTGAGCTGATTCTTCCTCGAAAGTTGTAGCGATTTGAAGAATTGACGAACTCTTCATTCATCGAGCCAGGAAACTGCCTCCGGGGCGCTGCAGTGAGGTCGCGGTGATCCCCTGATACCCGCAGTTCCTGTTCATTGGCCCCACCGTGTCCGGGACTGGTATGGGGACGCCCGACGGGCTTGGGCACATTCGAGATTCAAGGGTCCGGCATTGACGATCTGACCTGGATCGCTGGTATACTGAAACGATGCCTACCAAGCTGGACCTCGCAAAAGACTGGTTGCCCCGCTACACCGGAATGCCCATCGATCGCTTCGGCGACTATGTGTTGCTGACCAATTTCTCCAACTACGTGCAGCGCTTTGCAGAACAGTTCAATTGTGACACGTTTGGCGATGATCGGCCCATGCAGTCAGCGACCAATGATGCGGGGCTGAGTATCGTCAAGTTCGGGATCGGGTCGCCCAACGCGGCCATCATCATGGATCTGCTGAGCGCCCGTATGCCCAAGGGCGTGCTGTTTCTCGGCAAGTGTGGTGGTCTGAAGCAGACGACGGAGATTGGCCATTTCATCTTGCCGATTGCCGCCATTCGGGGTGAAGGGACATCGGACGACTACTTCCCACCCGAGGTCCCGGCCCTGCCGTCATTCAAATTACATAAGTTCGTGTCGCAGAGAATCCTGGAACGCGGCTACGAGTATCGCACGGGAGTCGTCTACACGACTAACCGACGGGTCTGGGAGCACGACGACAAGTTCCTCGACCGCTTGCGGCAGGTCACTGCGATTGCAATCGATATGGAAACCGCGACAGTGTTCATCGTGGGGCATCGCAACGAGATCGCCCGTGGAGCTCTGCTGCTGGTTTCCGACGTCCCCATCACCCCCGACGGCGTGAAAACCGAAGAGAGCGATGCGGCAGTCACCCGCGACTGGACGGATCAGCACCTGGCGATCGGCATCGATGCCATGATGCACATCGGTGATCAAGGCGAGCGCATCAAGCACTTCCAATACTGAACTGATACAACAAGGGGAGAGGTACGTTGTCGCCTCGGCCTCGCCTACGCATCATCCAATTGTGCGTGTTGCTGCTTTGCGGGGCGGCTCTGGCGACCTATGCGCGGGACACCCACCTCCGCCTGTCGGCAGCACTCCAGCCCGGATTGTCATTGGTTCATGTCGTGGTGGCCGTTCTGGCGGGCATTCTCGCTTGCGGGCTCATCATACCACCGTCACTGGTCCGTCTCGTGCCCGGCGTGATCGAAGATGACGCGCCGGACGATTGGCGAGTGGACAGGTTTCAGCTCGTATCAGCCGTTTCACTGATCGCCGCTGGGGGGGCCATGCTGGTTCTGGGGCGACTGGCCGATCCACTGGGGGACCTGTATCGCGGGGCTCTGGCCCGGTTCCATTGGACCACTCTGACGCTGCAGGGTCTGGATGTCGTGTGTGTGGCGGCCTACATCGTCGTCCCCGTGGGTCTGATGGGGTTGGCCATGCACTGTGATCTCCGCCGAGCCTTTGCGTTGGGCAGCGCCCCGGGACCGCCAGTGGCTGCAGTCCTGGGCGGGACGGCCATCGCGCTGGGTGTGGTGGTGTGGTGCGGTCCAATGGTTCCCGGGACATGGCTGGTCAGTGCCGGAGTCTGTCTACTGATTGCCGCACTATTGGGTAGTGCGTTAAGCGCCAGTCAGGTCACGGAGTGGTACACGGTCGCAGCCCCGGCCTGCGCCGGCGGTGGAACTGCACGGTTGTACGCGGCCATGATCTGGGCCGTCGCGCTGACTACGGTCTACATCATGCTGGTGTGGCGTATCCAGTCGGCCGTCGCCATCTGGCAGGTTTCCGCCGGTTGTTGCGGGGCCGTGGCCCTTGGCGTATTGTCCAGCCGGTTTATTCCGAATACGGCTCACCTGCATCGCCGGATCGGCGGCCTCTGCGTGGTTGCGGGGGGGGCGGCAATCGTGGCCGCCATAATCCTGGCCCGGTTGCCTCTGGCCGAGGGGGCAGCGTGGTGGTGGGGCACGCTGGTTGGTGTCGTGGTTCTGCTTGTACCGTGGTTGGGTGGCGCGACCATCGGCATCCTGGCTCAAGCAATCGCCGACCGCTCGGCCCGTCCGCGGCCACGAACGTTGTGTGCCGTTGGCGCGGGGTGCGCCGTGACCCAGTTCCTGCTCATGCCCGAACTCTTTGTATTCTGGCGTCCCTTTGACTGGCTGGTATTGACCACTCTGGCGTGGTTCGTCACCGGTGGCCTGGTATTGACGCTCGATCCGGCGTTCGTCATGGGACGGCGGTGGCCGACTGTGGGCGCGTTGATGGTTGGGGTCGCTGCCGCGGCATGGCTTCTGCCCGGACAAACGGCTGCCTGGGGCGACGTATGGACTCAAGTTGCGCGGGCGACGACAGCACGTGCGGTCTTTGTGACCCACAACTTCGAGGCTGCGCAGTTGCTGGGGGAGCTTCCAATGGCCGGGCTCGGCGAGATCGTCGACGACCACGCAGAGCGGGAGTGCTCTGTGGGGGCCGTGGTTCGCGATTTGCGCATGGAAAACCGCAGGCTCGCGGCCGTGGCTTTGTTCGTCGACGAGGGTATCACCGGCCAACTGGACAGCCTGGTTCACCGCACCCTCGTGGCTGAGGTCGGCCGACGGTTGCGCCCGGATGGCGTATTCATCGTTGGCGTACAGGGCTCCGGTGCAGGGGAAGAAGACTGGCGCAGACACCTGGCGTCCGTTTTTCCGCATTGTGAGCGACTGAGTTGTTCGGGCGGGCTGTGCCTCGTAGCCAGACCCCGGGGGCCACAGGGGCCCCGGTAGCGCTGCGTGCTTGCGCCACGTCAGGCGACGTCCCATATCCTGCAATCCGTCTGCCTGCGCTCGTTCGGGCGTCCCATACCCCGCGGCACAATCAACTTCGTTAAGTTCGTCAACTGGTCGTCCGATACGCGGTCTGTGAGGCCTGGTGCCGCCATTGGGCCGTGGTCGAGCAGGAGAGCACCGTGCGGACAGTTGATCAGAATACAGCGCGACTCAACTACTACTGCCAGGTCATCATAGTCCTGTTGGTGTTGTGTGTGATCAGACTGTGGTCGATTCCGTCCACGCAGGTCCAGGCCTCGGCCAATGGCAATGGCGTACCGGATTCCGGGGCTCAGCGGCAAACCCAGATTGCCGAGGCCCGCAGGACAAATGAATTGTTGCAGGACATCGAACAAGCACTGCGTGTCGGACCTGTTCAAGTTCGAATCGCAGATGAATCTGCATCCGGGGAAAAAGCACAATCACGGAAGCGGTGACAGAAATAGGAGTCGCGGTTATGGGTGCAATGAGAGTTCAGGCGTTCACATTTGGCTTCAAGACCAATGAGAAAGACGCGATCGCTACGTACGTAAATGGCCTGCAGTGGCTCCAGCTCATCGGTGACGCCAAGATCGATTCGATCAACGAGAGCACAGGCGTCGAAATCGCGTTGTTCAACGTGGATAGCAAGGACGCGCTGGATAATATCAAAACGCTGATGGCTCGCCTTCCCGAGTGCAAGGTCATTGGGATCGGTGATTCTGACCCGGAGAAGATCATCGCGGCCATGCGCTCGGGCTGCAAGCAATTCGTGTCCAAGCCGATCGACGCCAGCGATCTGAAGAGCGCTCTCGAGAGTGTACGTCCGACGCGTCAGGCCGCCAATCAGTGCATTTGCGTGATTGGTAGTTCGACTGGTGCAGGCGCGACGACAGTTGCTTGCAACATGGCCGTCGAACTCGCCAGTCTTGGATCGTCTGCTGCAGTAGTTGATCTCGACCTGGAATTCGGCGGCGTGTCGTGCGCATTCGATTGTGATCCCAAATACACGTTGTCCGAAGTGTGCTCAGCAGGTAGTTCCGATTCGCTCGACAGGATGGTCGTCGACGAAGCGATGTGCAAAGTGTCAGGCGTATCCATCCTGGCCAGGCCCAATGAGCTCGATCAGGTCGATCAAGTCGATCCGGTAGCGGTGGGCAAGGCACTCGATGTATTGTTGGAGTCACGCGAATTCGTCGTTGTCGATCTTTCGCGGATCAACGGCGAACTTGGCCGAACTGCCCTGCAGCGCGCGGACAGGGTTTTCATCGTGGTGCAACTAAACGTGTTTTGCCTGCGGAATGCCCAGCGTATTCATTCTCTGCTGACCACCATGGGCATTGACGATCGCTGTATTCAAATTATCGTAAATCGGGCCCAATCAGAAAACAGTCTGGGCGGCGCCAAGATGGAGTCATTCATCAAATTGCCGGTGTTCGGGTACATCCCCAATGACTACTCGCAGATCCGCATGTCGTTCGATCGAGGGATCAGTGAAGAGGACAGCAGCCCGGCCCGCCTGGCGACGCGTGATCTGGCAGCACAAGTCGCAGGCATGCCCGGCAACACGGCAGGTGCCCGTTCGTGGATGAGTCGCATGTTCTCGCGGCCCATGACGACACAGGCCAAGGTGGTCATCGGTACTGCAGCCTGTGTGCTGCTGGCCCTGGGTATTTTCGGCTTCACGTCGTTTGGCGGAATGTTCTCACGTCTGATCGTGAGTGCTGAATAGCGCCACCCTACAACATTCGCAGGCCGACTTTGTACCCGCCCAGGGTTGTTGTGCTGTGGACGACGTATGCGGGGCACCACGCACCGGCGCGGCTCGAGGTCCGGACCAGCACCTGTGTGTGTGGTGGAATGGCCGTGGTGAGTCGCACACCGAGAGCATCAGGCGCCACATCCAGCGTACGCCCCATGATGTCAGCTTCCGCGTCCCAGCGAATCACAACTGCTTCGGTGATGCGCTTACGTGGCGCGCGGCGGCGGCTAACCTCTTCATGTGCGTCATTCGACTGCTGATACAGCCATCCCGCCAAATTCCAGATACTCATGATTGACTTCTCCCCTGTTTGTCTTGATCGCACGCCGGTCGAGCACAGGGTGCCCGATCGACGGGATGACCCATGCCTGTCCTACGATAGGCTTCATCGGGGTTATTGGACCTGTCCGCCGTGAGTCAACCCATTTATTGCTGCGTTAAGCGATTGTCAGCGACCACCGATACAGAGGGTAATGGAGGATGATGCTGCGCCGCGCGCTGGCCGCGGTGGGCAAGGACATTGGGTGCGTCAATGAGCATGGTCTCAAAAGAACTGACACCGATCGGCATCGACTTGACGCCGAGGGGCGTTCGCATGCTGCAGCTGCAGCGTGACGCTCATCGTTGGCGCGTAGTCGCTGCAGCGTGCGCAGAAGTGCCCGTCGATACGGGCGAGCCTACGCAGGCGTGGTATCGCGATGCCTTGGCAGCGCACCTGTCGCACAATCGGTTCATTGGGACCGACGTCGTCGCCGTGGTGCCGGATGCCGCACTGCGCGTCGATCGATTGCGTATCAACCAGCGCCGTGGTGTACATCGTGCAGCGCGTGCCGTGGCGGACATGCGCCTTGGTTTGTCTGCAACTGACGAATGTCGATTCTTTCATGCCGGCCGCGTCCGCCACCATGGGCGCCTGGTTCACGAAATCCTGGCCCTGGCGTGTTCGAGCGCATCGTTGAAGCAACAGCTGTCACTGTTCGACTCGCTACAACTCAGGTGCGAACGACTCGATGTGGCGTGTGCGTGTGTTGCCCGCGTGCAGGCGCGAATCAGCGGCCACGCCGACGAGTGCGTGTGCATCGACGTAGGTGAGCGAGACACGCGAATTACCGTCAGTTCGGCACGACGCATACGCTACACGCAACGTGTCGAAATGGGGGGGCAGGCACTGCGTCATGCGCTCGCGATGACCCAGGCTACCGCAAGCAGTGCGGCCCATGAAGGACGTGTGCAGCGAGCGGTCGAGCCGGCTGCACGTCTCCTGGGACGCGCCGTCGAACGGGCCACGACGTATTGTCGAGCGACATTTTGTGGACGCGGTCCACGTACGTTGTTTTATACGGGTGACAGCGTTGCCGGGGCGAGCGTCTTGAAGTCATTGTCAGCCCAGACGGGCCTGCCGCCCGCCACACTGCAGATCGGGTCGATCATTGATGACGCCGAAGGCCTCCTGGGTTCGACCACCGGTGCCTGGGTACGCGTGACCGGGCTGCTGCTGACCGGGCGCGTGCAGGGAGTGGGTGAACCATCATGATAACTGGTGTTGACTTCAGACCACAGTGGTATCGCGAACAACGGCACCCGTTGCGCCGAGGGCACGGCCGACTGCTGGCCAGTAGTCTGCTCGTAGTCGGGTTGGCTGCAGTGTTGTTCCAGTCCTACGGCACCACGAGCGACGAACCGGCACCGTTCAGTGTGGTCACCCGTGACGCGATGACCGTCTTCGCTCCATCCACAGTCATGGATCGAGTCGCCAGCCGGCCCATCGCCGAGCCACAGAGGATAGCCGTGGTCGAGCCCGTGTTGCAGGTCGACCCACCTCGGATTGAGACAGGCTCTGCGAGCGCGCCGGCTGCGGAGAACAATGCCGTTGCTCAGACGGCCCCGGCAATGGTGCCCATGCCGGCTGCGCAGACCACACCACTTCCAGTTCGTCTGGAGGTCAGTGGCACGACCAGGCCGCGCTCGGGTGTGGCCTGGGCATATGTCAACGGCCGGGCAGTCGAAGTGGGTGAGCAGATCTCGGGTTGGCGAGTGCTCCAGATCGCTTCGGATGCGGTCGTATTCGAGAACGACGCCGGTCACCGGCGTACCGAACGCCTTGGAGCCCAGCGCAGGGTGAGCACGAAGGAGTAGCTCACGTTTACAAGAAAGCGATTGCGCCGGTGCAATCGCTACAACCACTGCGGTAGGGAGATCGCATGGTGCGGAAGGACAGGACAACACAGTGGATGTGCAATGCGATCATCGTGATCGCCGCGTGTGCATGTTCCGTCGTGGCTGTCGGTCCACAGGAGACACCCGTGATTCCCGAGGCCGTAACCGACATGCTCGATGCCGCGACCCGCGCCCCGGCTCCAGGGGGTTCCACAGGAGAGGGCGCGATCGACATCAAGATGAACGGCATCATCGAAATGCACGTCAAGGATGCCGATCTGTTCACGGTGCTGCAACGGTTGTTGCGCAAAACCAAGACCAACATCATTCTCGGACCAGAAATCACCGGGCGGGTCACGGCCAGCCTGTACGATGTCACTCTCGAGGAGGCGCTCGACGTCATCCTCAAGCAAAACGGCTACGGTTATATCCGGGAAGGCAACTTCATCTACGTCAAGACGCTCGAGGAGCTCGCGGAACTGACTGCCGCAGCACGCCACCGTGTGGTGCGCACCTACACGCTCAACTACATCGCTCCCGCTGATGCCCAGACCCTTCTCGCTCCATTCCTGAGCGCCGAGGGCGAAGTCGTGCTGATGCCCCCATCGATGACTGGTTTCGGCGATGACACGGGCGGTCAGTCCGCGGCCATCGAAGACATCATTGTCATCCGTGACTACGAGGAATATTTCGATGGCGTCGAAGCGCAACTCGAACGCATTGATCGCCGCCCCAGGCAGGTTCTGCTCGAGGCCACGATTGTCGCTGCCGACCTGACTGAAACGAACCAGCTGGGTATTGACTTCAATGTTCTGGGCGGAATCGACTTCCAGAGCCTGCATGTAGATCAGCCGAATCTCAGAAACGGTCCGAATGCGACCACGACCTCTACCGACGGTGGCGGCAGTACGACGACCTCCGGATCAGACTTTGGCACACTGACCGGCCAGGTGCGCGAATCGAGCCTCGATGACACGACCATGAGTTTTGCGACCGACTTTGCCGGCCGCGTCGCCCAGGGGGGCTTGAGTCTTGGATTCGTGACCGATGAAGTGACCGCGTTCCTCAGGGCCCTTGAAGAAGTGACCAACACCACCGTCCTGGCCAACCCCAAAGTGCTGACACTCAACAAACAAATGGGCAAGCTGCTCATCGGCAGCCGTGACGGCTACCGTACACTGACCACCAATCAGACCAGCAGCACCGAGACCGTTGAGTTCCTCGAAACTGGCATTGAGCTGACGTTCCGCCCATTCATCAGTGATGACGGTTACGTTCGTCTCGAGGTCAGACCCAGTGACAGCGAGGGCAGCGTGGATGCACTGGGCCTGCCCTCCGAGAACACCACAGAGGTCATCACCAACATCCTGGTACGGGACGGCCACACGATCTTCATCGGTGGATTATTCCGTGAGTTGGATACGACGGGTCGCCAGCAGGTGCCGATCATCGGCAATATCCCGTGGCTGGGCCAGGCGTTTGGTAATCAATCGGACTCCGTACTCAAGCAGGAAATCATCATTCTACTCACCGTGCACGTCGTCGACGATCTCGAAGCCTATGGCGAGTATAGCAACGAAGTGCTCGATGATTCCGAACGGCAGCGTGTTGGCGTTCGTCGACACATGCTGGGTTACGGTCGTTCACGATTGGCGCACTCGCATTACAAGTCGGCCCTGAAGGAATTGTCAGCGGGGCACGAACAGCGCGCCTTGTTCCATGTTGATCTGGCACTGCACAACAGTCCTCAGCTCATCGAAGCCATCAGGTTGAGAGAAGACATTCGGCAGCAACGCACCTGGGAGGAAGACGGGTCGTTGATCCGTGACTTTATCTACAACAGCATGTTGCGCGACGAAGGACTAGATCCCGTCATCCACGGCCGCGTGCCACGCTGGGGTCGTCCCGCCACACCGCCGGCGTGGTCCGAAGAGCCGCTGCCCGAGGGGCTCGAGCCGGACATGATCACACCACGGGAGGTGCCGGAATGACCAAATACCTTACATGGATCGCCCTGGGCTTGTGGTTCGTGGCGGGTTGTCAGCGTCCGCCGACCTTCGATGAGGAGAAGGATGGCGCGCGCCGCCGGTTCGACCACCACAAGGCCCGGTTCAAATATGCGCTTGCTCTGGAACAGTTCCAGAGTGGTCAGGTCAGTTCGGCACACGAAAGTATTTTGGAAACGATTGCTCTCGATCCCGAGGAGCCGGCGTACATTCTCCTGTTGGCCAAGCTTCAAATCGAGCAGGGCGATCTGGCCAAGGCGGCCGGCAGCCTGCGCATGATCACATATCGCGACCATCCGATTGCCGAGCATCACTACATCGCAGGCCTTCTTGCTGAACGTTACGAACGGCCCGAGGAAGCGGTTACGCACTATTTCGATGCGCTCGAACTCGACCGCCTCAACCGCGACTACCTCATGGCCCATACAGAGATGCTGGTCCATCTGGGCCGTCATGACGACGCTCTGGCAATGCTCGACGACCGCCTGAACGATTTTGACGGCCATTGGAGCCTGCATGCGCTGCGTGGTGACATCCTGCGCTTGCAGGGGCGCGCGGCCGAAGCTGCAGCGGCGTTCGAGCAGGCGTCGCTGAACAACCGCGATGACCATACATTGGCCGAAGCGCATGCACTAACGCTGTACGAGGCCGGGAATTACGCGCAGGCGTTACCCGCGCTGCGACGGATCTACCGCCGCGACCCTTCGCAGGCCGATCCGCATATTGCGCGGGCTCTGGCGGCCAGTAGCATTGCTGTTGGGGATGACGCAACGGCACGCTTACTGCTCGAAGACATCTTGCGGCGTGTTCCGGACGATGCGGTGGCCTGGTCACGACTGGCCCGCTGCGCCCTCCAGCAGGACGACGTCGGCAGCGCCAGCCAGGCAGCCCATGAGGCGGCGCGCCTTGCACCGGAACGTGCGTCATATCAGGCGCTACTGGGGATGGTTCATTATCGTGCGGGCCACTGGCCGGCTGCGCTGAGGGCTTTGGAGAATGCCGCCCGTATCGATCCTGAACAGGTGTCGACGTGGTGCCTGATGGGTCGGGTCGCCCGCAGCGCCGGCGCCATCGATCGAGCGCGAACGTGTCTCCAGCGTGCCGCAGCCATCGCGCCCAACGATGTTCTGGTCAGGCGGCTGCTGGTCGACCTGGGGCCGGACCCGGGCGCAGGCGTTGCGCCCAGCCAGGCCGCTCCAGCGGAGCAGGAACAGGGTCCGCAGGACGAAACACGACAAGAGTGATCGTAGAGAGGAATTCGGAATGGGTCATCAGCCAACAATTCTAGTCGTAGACGACGAAGTGCATATCGTGAACGTCGTCGTCATGAACTTCAAACGCGCGGGTTACAATGTGCTCGTCGCGCGCGGCCCGCAGGAGGCATTTGAGACTGCTTGTGCCCAATTGCCTGATCTGATCATCACCGATCATAACATGCCGGGCGGCTCAGGTATTGATCTGTGCAGGTTGCTCCATTCGGAGCCGGCGACTGCAGCGATTCCAGCGATCCTGCTTACGGCCTACGATTTCTCGATCGTCGAAAAACAGCTCGGCGATAGCAATGTGTGCGCTGTCATGCCCAAACCATTCAGTCCACGCGAGTTGTTGAGTCGCGTTCAGGGTATTCTCGAGACAGCGGTGAACAGGCAGGATTGATGCTCATCGACCAGGACACAACACGCGAAGAATACATCGCACAGCACCTCGGTCAGTTGCAGGACCGTTGGTCTGCGCTCGGTGTGTGGTGTGGGCTGTGGGACAGCGCGGGCAAGATGGTGGCGCCATCATCACAAGCCTCACCATTCTTCAAGACGCTGTGGAACCGGGGTCAGCGCTTTCGCAATGCCGTCGGGCATGCCGCAGTATCAGGAAAGAGCGGCATCATCACGCGCGACATGCTTGATATTCACGGGCTGAGCATGGCCTGTCTACCCATTCCAATGGATGACGGAACAACCGCCTGCATGGTGATCTGTATGGTCACCACAGATGTCGTGTGGGGCGAGTCGTTCCAGCGCCTGTGTGGCGACTGGGAGGTCGATGCGGCCTTGCTCCGGAGCTGGGCGGATCGTCACACACGCTATTCCGAGGAGAGCATCGGGCCATTGCTCGAAGTCATTCGATCCGAGATCGCCATGCTCGTGCAGGCGGCAGGCCAGCAGGATGAAGTCACGCAGATGACCGACCAGCTGGCGGACGCCTATGAAGAACTCAACTTGATCTACCGCATCGCGGCGCTGATGCCTTTGACCCAGCGGCCCCGCGAGCACTTCGGTCAGTTGTTCGAGTATCTGGCCCAGGCCACACCGATCACGACGATGGCCGCCGTGCTCTCAGGCGACGAGGTGTTGACCGCCGAGGATCGGCTGATCATCGGTGGCGAGCCCATCATCGACAGTGAACAGGTCTATCGTCTTCTAGATTGCCTGCCTTCCGCCAGCCCCGCTTCGCCCGGAGCGCTGATCCTCAACGAACTGGGCGACTATCCGGAATTGAGCTGGGCCGCATCGTGGCTGGAGCGACTCATTGCGGTTCCGATCATCTGTAATCAGCGTTTGCTCGGGATGGTCTTCATGATCAACCGGCGTGGGCAGCAAGATTTCACTTCGATCGATGCGCGGTTGGTACAGTCGGTCATCGATCGCAGTGCGGTCTACCTGGAAAATGTCCTGTTGTATGCTGACCTGAACATGATGTTGATGGGTCTGACCCATGCTCTGGTCAGTGCAATCGATGCAAAAGACCCGTACACGTGTGGTCATTCCCAGCGTGTTGCACATATCTCGAAACGCATCGCCGAGGGCAGCGGGGCGACGGTGGCGGAGGCCGAACGCGTCTACCTCAGTGCACTGCTGCACGATGTCGGCAAGATCGGTATTCCCGAAGCCATTCTGTGCAAGGCCGGCCGCTTGACTGATGAAGAAATGGACCACATGCGCAAGCATCCGGAGATCGGGGCCCGCATTCTGGGTGGGATCAAGCAGCTCGAGGATATCCTTCCGGGCGTGATGCATCACCACGAGTGGATCAGCGGCCGGGGCTACCCGAGTGGGTTGTCCGGTGACCAGGTCCCGTGGCTGGCGCGCGTGATCTGTCTGGCTGATTCCTATGACGCCATGACCAGCGGCAGAACATATCGCAGTGCCCTGCATACCCAGTCAGCACTGGCTGAGATTCGGCGGGGCTCGGGCACCCAGTTCGATCCACGCCTCGCTGAGGTATTGATCGACCTCATCGATCACCATGGGCTGGTTGCAGAACTGGATGAGATCACCGGTCTGCCAGCCAGTAACGAGCTGCCCGTGTCGTGCGCCAAGCCTGCAATTCCACCCGTCTCCTAGATCCGGGCGCGAAATAGGCCCATATCCCATCGTGTTGGTGTGCATCTCCAGGCCTGCCCTGGCCTGAGGTCGTCGCCGATGAATTCAGCCAATTCCAGGATTTTCACCTCCACCCCCTCACGACTTGCATTTGAGATCATGAGGGCCTCGCTTTCGGGGGCTCATTTCATGGAGAGAAGAAGAGGTGTGAGGGCACATGACGCGCATAATCCTGATCAGCGATATTCGTATCCACTTGGAATCACTGGACCTGGCATTACGCGACATCGACGAGATCGAAGTCGTCGGGCTGGCGGTCACATCTGAGGAAGTCGCCCATCTGGTGGAACAGGCTCATCCCCATGTCGCCGTTCTCGATCTGGCCATGTCCGGCAGCCTCGACATCGCCAGGACGCTCAGCCAGGTCAAGGCGACACGTTGCTTGATCATGGGTGTCCGAGAGACCGAGGAGGAGGTCGTCGCGTGCGCCCGTACAGGCATCGCAGCTGTAGCGACTCGTGATCAATCAATCGACAATCTGGTCAACTGTATCCGCACCACCGCGGCCGGGACATCCGAGATCATATTCTCGGGCCGGTTGACCGGGCAGCTGTTCCTCAAGATCAACGAGTGGCTGCGCGGCCAGCCCTCGTCTGCCATCGCCAGCTTGACGCCGCGCGAGCAGGATATCTTGAGCCTCATCGAGCACGGCCAGTCCAACAAGCAAATCGCAAACGCCCTCGCGATTCGAACCGCTACGGTCAAAAACCACGTCCACAACATCCTGTCGAAACTGGATGTCGAGAGTCGCCAGGATGCCGCAGACCTGTATCGCAGCTCACGCCACTACCGTGAGGAAGAGTTGTTGCCGGCAGAACGCAACGGCAGCGCCGCAGCATCCGAGCGCCTCGCGCCGTTGAATCGCGCGCTACGCACACCGCTCAGCATCTAAAGACCTGATCACCAGGTTCTGACGTGTGGCATTCTCGTTGCTCGCGTGCACTATTCGAGACTGCTGAGCGCCTCCGAGCACAGCTCGACCGCGTCGGCGCCAACAACGCATACACGCGAACCATCATCGGGTGTCGCACAGTAGCCCACGTCTTCGACCGGGTGTTCCGTGAGTCGGAGTGTATGCGCGTGACCATCACGCATGCGCAGTTCCAGTGTATGTGTCGGGCTGTCGAGGCTGTAGTCGGCGAGATTCGCGTCGGCATAAACGACGTAACGAGACGTGCTCAAATTGCACAACCGGGTGATATGAGCGTTTACCTTCTCCTGGTCCAGGGGCAAGTCCGTATCAGCGCTGGACCGCCACAAACTCCCATCCCGCTCCAGCGTGATCATATTGTCCGATGTCCCCCACGATGCACGCTGTACGGCAATCGGGTCGATATTCCACAATCTCTCCGGCATGACCTCGGACAACAGTGTGTCATAGGTCGTGCGCGAAATCTCGTGAATGCGCTCGCGGTCGGAGCGTCGGGCCCAGGTGTGCTCGTCGGTGTGGTACAGCTCGAGAGCGATCGTCGTTGCAGTGGGCGTCGCCGTGGAAACGCGATCGCCGACAACCGGTGGTGCCTCGAACGTCAAACTGATGCGGGCGTCCGGATCGGGCCACACTGCCCGGAGTTGCGCCGCGGGTTCGAGCACGCGCCTGCCCTGCAATGCGGCGAGTGTGGCGGCCAGCGTCTGGGCCCTGTCTTGCCGCACGTGGCCAAGCGGCGGGTGGGTCATGGACCACAGGCCGAGACGGGTCCGTTCGAGGACGAAGAACTGACGCGCGGGCGGGGAGGTGATACGACGGTGCACCTCGAGGCGCTGAAGACGCTGCGGGGTGTCGTGAACCACATAGGGGTCGTAGAACACGTTGAGTGGCTGAAGAGCCCACATCACATCGTCTACCCTGACCTTGGCCGTTGCAGTGCGACCGCTGACCTGCACGAGGCGCAACCGCCGGGCTGATGAGTCGCTGAACGGGCCGATGCTCAAGACAAGTGGAGCGCCGTGATCGAACTCGAGTGTGACTGTTGCGACAATTTGTTCGAGCGCTGCTCCCGTGACCGGGGCGATGAAGCTGACCGCGGTGAGTTCCTCGAGTTCCTTTATCCTTCTCTCGATCATCTCGCGGTGGGCAGGTTCATCGGCGGTGGATACGAACCATGCGTCATTCTGCCGCGTCAGTTTCACGACACCGTGATCGTTGGTGATGATCAATGCAGACACGTCAGCCAGTGGCTGTGTGATGAGATCGAGGTCGCGCCAGTCATCGAGGCGGGGTTCGAACTGCGCTGCGTCGCGGGTGCCGATGAGTCCAACCCCTGCCTGTCCGTCGCGGGCGACGTAGACCTGTGCAGGGTCGGTCAGTGGGTTCTGCCGGGAGATCAGCAGGCTGGAGGTCGTGGGTGTGCCCGCGTTATCGCATGTGATGTGCACCTCGAGCGCTGGCGGCGCGAGACCATAGTGGGCCAGGTCGTTGTCCGATTCATCAACCCACTCACTGACCCACAGCCGTTCAGCACCGCTGATCATGGAATCGATCCGATTGTCCTGTGCACGGGCTTCGAACGGAGCGGTGAACCACCATCCATGTGCGCGGCGCTCCAGCGTGCAACGCGTCTCCTGGCCGTCGTCATGCCGGACCACCGTGATGCCAACTGCCGATTCGGCGGCGAAATCAAACAGCCGGTGGTCACGATACTGCATCGGCGTGCGTTCGAGGATCTCGGTGAAGTCACGGGCGACCACCGCGAGCCGTCCGGCATCAGCCGGGCAATAGGCATAGGTTGTCGAACTGGACAGCAGCGGCTTACCAATGAGGATCTCGAATCGAATGCCCGTCGTCGTAGTCAAAACCAGCCTGGCGACGGGTTGCGGGAGGATGCCTGCCTGCTCGAGCGTTGGGCTGCCGGACGCGCCGAGGTCATGGGCTGCAGCGACGTCGAGCCCTTTCAGGGCAATGATGAGTTCATTGACCATCCACGCGGTGGCTCGACAGGCCTGCGGCGCCGCCAGGTTCCAGCGTTCGCCGTCACGGACGAACACCATGGGGGCGGCGTGGCCGCGGGTGTACTCGATCCGTTCGATCTCGGTGTCATCAACAAGCGACAGCAGGCGCGCCGGGGGGGCGGCTGTACTGTCTGCGGGCTGTGGTGTGCGGCCCCGCCACAGCACGTAGCCCGCGCACACGCCGATGGCAATGCATGCGAGGATGATGGTGGTCTTGAAGTTCATGGGATCGCCATTCTGATCCTGTGGTCGCGCGGGCCGGACGCCCAGGCCACCTGGGTCGAGCCTAATGTCGTCGGCATCGCCAGGTGACGAACCCTGCGATCGCAACCAGGCCAGGCAGTATCGCCACGACCAGCGCGCGCCACCAGGCAATGGCTCGCGGTGTCATGTCCAGTCGCGAGCGATCAAGTGGCGAGGCCACTCCAATCCACTGGCTGGCATCGTCGAGATAATAGAGCAGGTTGAGAAACAGCGCATAGTTTCCGGGCGCCAACCGCTCATACTTGTTAGCCACCTGTTGAGCGGCGATGAATCTGTCTTCGATGAATTTTTCGCCGCTGGCCACGACGACGATCTTGTGGTCATCGGTTTCACTGGTCATGACCATCGGGAATGAACCGGTGACGCCGCCCGTCTCTTCGCGTGTAATCGAGCGGCCAGAAGATGTCGTAGAGCTATCGTAGGACTTGATGAGATCGGCGACATCTCGGACCGCCCAGATGTCGGGGTCTTCTGGAATGTGGGCCAGCGTGGTCACGGTGACGCCTTGCGGTGGGGCGGCGGTCCCCGTCATGGTGGTGGGGAGCGGGAAGATCATCGGACGGACGGCCTCGAGGTCATTCGTGACCGGGTGATCAGCCAGCGCGGCCCTGTTGACCAGGAAGCCGATCGAATCGGGCAATGTCCACTGGTTGGGCGTCGAGCCGGGCAGGGCCTCGACGATCAGTGTTCCACCGTCGACAGTTATACCCCACTTGGCCTTGAGGTATTCACGGTACTCGTACACCGGTGAGAACATGTCGAACCCCGTGAGGAACAGCGCGCGGCCACTGGCGCTGACGGCTGCAAGAACCGCACCACGCTCCTTGCGACCGAGTGCATTTCCCGACTGCAATCCGTCCGGCGTTTGACTTGGTGCGGGGCGCAGCACGACGTAGATCGTGCGGCTGGGCGGAGGGTCGAACACCGGGGCTGTCTGGTTGGTCGCCACGTCCCACTCCGCAACAAGGAAGTTGTGTGCTTCGAGTTCTCCTTTGAGTGCGAACAGCGGTCCCTGGCCTGCGTTTGGCTTCAATACGTTGAACGGCTTGAACAGTTGCGGGCCCCCGTAGCGCACGAAGCACACCATGGGGCGGGCGTTATGCTCCAGCTGCAGGAGCGCCCGCGTCACTGCCGACGTGCCCGCAAAGCGTCGTTCTGACGTGTTCTCGGCGCCGACGACGCTGCCCGGTCGCAGTGGAGGCCACATATCTTCGAAGGTGATTGCTGCGGCGCTGTCGGTTGTCTGAACAACGACGGCATTGCCCGACAGGATGTCATCCTCGAGTGTACTCAGGGCCACGCGCGGGACGTTCTGCAACGCCTCCTGTTCGGTTGCAAACCGTTCCGTGAACGGCTGCAGGGCTGCGGTCATGCGCACCAGGATTGCCTTGATGTTGTCTGGCAAGAGATCGCCCTGCAGCTGACGATCGACATATACCCGGCTGAACAAGTCGAAGTTGTTGCCTATCTCGACATAGAACTTCCGGATGTTGCGAATGGCCGCAGGATAGTCGGGGACCGTCGCGCGGGCCTGCTCGGCGAGAGCGTTCTTGAGCTCGTCAGTGACAGAGATCCAGCCCTCTATGGCCATGACCAGGTTGTTGATTTCAGTTGCGATCTGCTTCTTGTCACCGCCGGAGGGTGGCGTCGCGGCCAGCTCTTTGATGACGCCATCCAGCGCCTCAGCCAGCTGTGGTGCGATGTCGTTGCGGAATGTCGCGACTGCGCGATCGTGCAGTTCAGTGGTCCTGCGAAACGTCGGTAAGCTGCGGATCTCGGCGATAAAAGCGGCGAGCCGACCTTGTTTCTTGAGTGGATTGATCCACTCGATTTCGATGTGCGGGTACTCGCGCTGATATAATTCGAGCAACCCCTCCACGGCTTCGCGGTAGTGACGCTGGGCGTCGTGTTCGATATCGAGCTCACTATAGAGGCTGGTCAGCTTGATACGGCGGTCGCCCAGCGCATCGAGGGACTTGCGTGTGCCGGCATCGAGTGAGTTGACGCCGGCGGTGGTCATGTCCCACCGCAGGCCGGACTGAAATGCCCACATCTGTAGTACTGCAGTGAGCACGACGGCCACGGCGATACTGACCGCCACCATGGTCCCGACTGTCTTGCGACGGTTCTTGAATTGTAGGGTCAAGGTAGCTCTCCCGCGCGCCTCAGCGCCACCGTCTGGATTCCAGGACCTTGGTGGCCGCGAACAGCATGACGCTGGTCGTGGTCACGAAAAAAGTCACGCTGCTGAGGCTGATGGTGCCCTGGACGAACTCGCCGAACTGGTGGCCGATCGACAGGTGCTGCAGCACGATACGCAAGGTGTCATGGACATGAGGTACGATTCCGGGCATGAGGGCGGCGAGAACGGCAAGCACGCTGAAGCTGCAGATCACTGCGATGATCTGATTCGATGTACACGCAGAGAAAAACAGCCCGATGGCAATGTACAGGGCGCCCATGAGCAGAACCCCCATGTAACCGACCCACACTCCACCCCAGTCCGGGTCGCCATACAGCGTGACGGCTACGAGATAAGGGATCGTCGTCAGCACCAGAAGGACGAAGAACGCAAAAGTGCCGATGAATTTGCCCGCGACGACCGCAGCATCGCTGATCGGTGTGGTCATCAGGGTCTCGATCGTGCCGCTGCGGAATTCCTCGCTGATCAGGCGCATCGTCAGCATGGGGATGATGATCAGCATTCCCAGTGGCAAGACCCCGTTGAAAAACGGGCGTAGCGAGGCCTCCGCACCAGGTTTGAGAATGTAGACTCCAAACGTGTACCCGTTGAAGGCCAGAAAGATGACGGCGACGACGTAGCCGATGGGCGACAGCAGAAAACTGCGGAGTTCGCGGAGCGCAATGGTCAAAGAGCTGTTCATGGGTCGTTTGCCGGGTCCTGTGTACTATGCCTGTTGCTGTGCGACGATCCTCACGAAATAATCTTCCAGACTGCCCACCTCGCGGCGCATCTCGCGCAGGCTCCAGCCGTTGTCTGCGGTCAACTTGAACAGGACTTCGCGGATATCGACATGCGGTTCGGACTCGATCACCAGGCGACACCATCCATCGTCGGCCGTTGCGTCGACCGATTTGACTCCTGCGATGTTGTGGATCGCGGTCGTGACGGCGTCCTGCGGTCCGCTGATTTCAGCGATGAGCTTGGATGACTGGCTGAGTTCGGTGGACAGTTTGCGGGGGTTGCCACTGGCGACCACGCGCCCGGAGGCAATGATGACCACATGTGAACACAACGCCTCGATGTCCGAGAGGATGTGCGAACTGAGCATGACGGTGTGCTTGCGCGCCAACTCGGCGATGAGGTCCCGGGTCTGGCGGATCTGGGTCGGGTCGAGCCCGATCGTCGGCTCGTCGAGGAACAGAATGTCCGGATCGTGGATCAATGCGTCGGCCAGCCCCACGCGTTGCCGCATACCCTTGGACAATTGTCCGATGAGCCTGTTGATAAAATCCGAGACCCAGCAGCGCTCGGCGACCTCGGAAATGCTGCGTTCGACGTCGCGCGCCCCAACGCCCTTGAGGCGGGCGCGGTAGCGCAGGTACTCATGCACGCGCATATCGTTATAGAGTGGCGTTGATTCGGGCAGGTATCCGATGTGTTGACGGACACGGCGCGAATCGGTGAAGACGTCATGGCCGGCGATGCGCGCCGCACCATCGTCGGCGGGCACGTAACCGGTGAGGATCCGCAGGGTCGTCGTCTTGCCTGCGCCATTGGGGCCCAGGAACCCAACGATTTGTCCAGCTTGTACTTCAAAGCTGATGCGGTCCAGGGCCGTGACCGCGCCAAACAGCTTGGTCAGGTCCTTGACTTCGATCATGGGGCGGTCAGCTTGCATGCGCCAGTCCGTCAGCGTCACGTCAGTCGTGGTGTACAATCCCTTGTTCTTGACGCATCCTCTTGTGGCATAATTAGGTTGGTACAGGTTGCTTGTCAAGGTGTCTTGCCATACAAGACGCGTTGCACGCCCACATGCATTCAGAGAATGCGACGCAGGGGCAGGGAAGTGAGCTAGCACTAGGAGCACGATCGTGGAAACCAAGGGCGTCAATCCGAGCAAGTTTGGCTTGCAGCATCAGGGACTCGGCGATGTCGGTACGGCCTACTGGAACCTTCCGCCGGCCGCCTTGATGGAACATTTTGTGGTACGCGGCGAGGGCCAGATCTCCATGCGTGGCTCGGTGGCCGTGACAACCGGTGAACACACGGGCCGTTCCCCCAAGGACAAGTTCATTGTCGAAGGCGGCCCGTCAGGGGACGTGATCGACTGGGGCGCGATCAATCGACCCATCGAACGCAAGTATTTCGACCAGTTGCGGTCGGACATGATCGAGTACATGCGCGGCAAGGAGGTCTTCGTACAGGATCTTCTTGCCGGAGCAGACGCCGAATACACGATGCCGGTTCGCGTCATGACCGAGCTGGCCTGGCAGAGCCTGTTCGCCCGGACCATGCTCGTGCGGCCGGCGCCCGTCAAGACGCTCGAGCACGAACCACAGTTCACCATCATCGACCTGGCACACTTCAAGGCTGACCCCAAGCGTCACGGGACCCGCAGCGGGACGTTCATCGTCCTCGATTTCGAGCAGCGCATGGTGCTCATCGGCGGAACCGAATATGGCGGCGAGATCAAGAAAAGTGCGTTCACCATCCTCAACCACCTGTTGCCGGATCGCAAGGTCCTGCCGATGCACTGTTCGGCCAATATCGGCGAGAACGGTGATACGGCCCTGTTCTTCGGGCTGAGCGGTACAGGCAAGACAACGCTGTCGGCGGATCCTGATCGATTGCTCATCGGCGACGACGAGCATGGCTGGAGTGACACCGGAGTGTTCAACTTTGAAGGTGGTTGCTATGCCAAGTGCATCAACCTGTCCAAGAAGAACGAACCGCAGATCTACAATGCTTTGCGTTTTGCATCCGTCCTCGAAAACGTTGTGATCAATCCCGACAGTCGGGCGCCGGACTTCGCCGACGACAGTTTGACAGAGAATACCCGCGCGGCTTACCCACTCGACTACATCGACAACGTCGCCTACCAGGGCGTCGGAGACCATCCGCGCAATGTCGTGTTCCTGACCTGCGATGCATTTGGCGTATTGCCGCCGATCTCGCGTCTGAACGCGTCGCAGGCGATGTACCACTTCCTCTCAGGATATACCGCAAAAGTCGCGGGCACCGAGGCCGGTGTCACCGAGCCACAGGCGACCTTCAGCACGTTGTTTGGCGCACCATTCTTCACACGCCGTCCGATGGTCTACGCTAAGATGCTGGGCGACCGTCTGGCGCGGCACAATGTGCGGTGCTGGCTGGTCAACACGGGATGGTGCGGTGGCCCGTACGGCGTAGGGCGGCGAATGAACCTACCCTATACGCGTGAAATGCTCACGCAGGCGTTGTCCGGGCACCTCGACGACGTCGAGTACACCACGGATCCTGTTTTCGGTCTGGAGATCCCGTTGCGTTGCCCGCCCGTGCCTCCCGAATTACTCAATCCGCGGTCATCGTGGGATGATTCGGAGGCCTACGATGCCAAAGCCGCCCATCTTGCAGGGCTGTTCCGCAAGAACTTCGAGCAGTTCGACGGCGTGACCCCGGAAGTGCGAGCCGCCGGGCCCAGCTGAGAAAGACATCACCATGCGCTCCTGCAAAACTCTGCCCTGTCTTGCCGCGGCCGTATTGCTGACAGTTGTTCCCGCGTGTAAGACGGTCGAATCGGTTGATACCGATCGCGTGGAGCACGGTCGCGAGTCGGTTCCCGTGCGTGATCTGGCTCATGGCAGTTGTGCGCTTGCCGAGCGCAAGCAGTTGGTCATACGCGACGAGCGGACGTGGAGCATGATCTGGGCACAACTCCAGGGCACTCCTGATGCGACGTCCAGCCTGCCTGCCGTGGACTTCGCCAATGAGTTGGTCGTGGTCATGAGCCAGGGACAACAGATGAGCGGTGGCTTCGATATCGAGATTACCGCTGTCGAGGATACCGGCACCGAGTTGCTCGTGCGGGCCCGCGAGCGTATTCCCGGGCCGTATTGCATGGTGACCATGGCACTGACCCATCCATATCACGCTGTGGCCGTGCCGCGCACCGCACGCACGGTCACGTTTCCAGCGCCTCCCGAGGACGTCCATGCCGTACCGCCAAGCCGCGGGCCGTATGCCGGGCGGATCAATCCTGATGTGTACACGGTCCTCGAGACGCGCGCGGATGCTCGGATACAGGTGCTTGTGAGCCTGCACAAGATCGATGGTCATGATCAGGCACAAGGGCAACTCGTGACCAGCGTCATCGAGGCTCTCGGTGATGATTTCGTAGTCTCGAGTCGCCTCGATTTCGCCACGGCGTTTTCGGGGCAGGCCACCGCTCTCGGCATCGCCCGCCTGGCTGACGACCCCCGGGTGAGCAAGGTGGATCCGGAGTGTGCCGGGCCTGTGATCATCGAACTGGATCACTAGCCGGTCTTTAGGCTCGAGTCTGATTCCCACATGTCCGCCGCGGACTGCGGCACAGCATGCTGCGCGGCCCGCGGCACCGTGTCTCGGATACCTGCGGAGCCGCGATCCGGCGCACCCTCCAGCAAATCATGAGACACACCACTGCGGCGTTCGTAGTGCTTGAGACAGGACACTGTGAGACGGTGTCGCGGAGGGTCGTAATCTGGTGCTACCGGCCTACCAACGCATCGAACACTTCACCCGCGTTGTAGCTGCTGCGAATGAACGGCCCGGAGGCGACGTAGCGGAACCCCAGACGACGGGCGTCGTCGGCCAGGGCATCGAACTCCTCGGGGCGGTAGAAGCGTTCGATTTCAGCATATTGCGGGCCGGGGCGCAGGTACTGGCCGATCGTGAGGATGTCGCAGCCGACCGCCTGAAGATCGGCGAACGTCGTGTTGAGTTCGTCCTCGGTTTCGCCAAGACCGACCATGATGCCGGTTTTCGTCGGCATCGTCGGATCGAGATCCTTGATGGACTGCAGGACGCCCAGTGAACGTTCATAGCGCGCCTGTGGACGAATCGTCGGGTGCAGACGCTCGACGGTTTCGATGTTGTGGTTGTAAATATCCGGTTTGGCAGTGACCAGTTGTGCAATCCACTCCTGGTTGTTGTGAAAGTCGGCCGGCAGGACTTCGATGGTCGTGGATGGAGCAGCCGTGCGAATTGCGGTGACGCATGCGGCGAAGTGACCGGCACCGTCATCGGCGAGATCATCACGTGCAACCGCGGTGATGACCACGTGTTTGAGGCCCATCTGGCCGACCGCATCGGCAAGCCGCTGCGGTTCGTCGAGTTCGAGCGGCGTGGGGCGGCCGGTCTCGACGGCACAAAACGCACACCGTCGCGTGCAGTTGTGGCCCATGATCATGAAAGTCGCCGTGCCCTTGGACCAGCATTCGGAAAGATTGGGGCACTTGGCGTCCTCGCACACCGTCGCTACGCCACTGTCTGCGACGATGCGGCGGGTGGCACTGAAATCACCGAAGGGCAACGGCCGTTTGAGCCACGGCGGCAGCCGACGACGGGATTCGGATGAGGTGATGACGGGCAGTTCCATGAGACGCCAGATGATAGTTGATGAGACGGGTTCGAGCCAGAAACCACAGGACTGGCTTCAGGCAGTCCTGCTGGACTGGACCCGGCCACTGTGCGAGAGTTCGACGATCAGGAGGTCACCCAGCCATGGACCGTTATTCACGCCAGATCCTGTTCAAGCCCATCGGAGAGGAGGGCCAGCGCGCACTGCGGGCTACTCAGGTCACCCTGGTCGGTTGCGGCGCGCTGGGCAGCGTGCTCGCCGAGACGCTGGTGCGTGCCGGCGTGGGGCGTCTCCGAATTGTCGATCGCGATTTTGTCGAGTTGAACAATCTCCAGCGTCAGGTGTTGTTCAATGAGGACGATGTCGCCGCCCGCTTGCCCAAAGCCGTGGCTGCGCGCCGACGGCTGGCCAGCATCAATTCTGAGGTCGCAGTCGAGGCGGTTGTCGACGATGCCAATCACACCAATATCGAAACACTGATCGAGGGTTCAGTGTTGCTGCTCGACGGGACCGACAATTTCGACACACGCTATCTGATCAATGACGTCGCGGTGAAAGGCGGTGTGCCGTGGATCTACGGGGCGTGCGTCTCAGCCACTGGCCTGGTCATGGCCGTCGTCCCAGGCCGTACACCGTGTTTGCGCTGCGTCTTCGCGGAGGCCCCGCCTGCCGAGTTGTCCCCCTCATGTGATACGGCTGGTGTGCTCGGGCCGGTGGTCAACATCGTTGCCAGCCTGCAGTCCGTCGAGGCCCTCAAGATACTGACGGGGCACGCGGATGTCGTGTCGCCGGGGTTGGTGCAACTCGATGTGTGGAGCGGTCGCTGGATCCGTTTGAACGTTGGTGACACTCCTGATGCCGAGCACTGCCCGTGTTGTGCACAGCGCAGCTTCGAATACCTCGATGGCCGCGCAGGCCAGCGGGCAACGGCACTGTGTGGGCGCAATGCCGTGCAGATCGTCCCGCGCGGTGGCACGGCCATCGACCTGGCCACACTGGCAGCCAAGCTCGGCCCGTTGGCTACCGGGTCGCTGCACCACAACGAGCACCTCCTGCAGGTGCAGATTGGAAAACACGAAATCACTGTATTTTCGAGCGGTCGGGCCATCATCAAAGGCACGCCGCAGACCGAAGAGGCCAAGTCGATCTACGCCCGATACGTCGGTGCGTGACGCGTGGACCGCATGCCCAGGGTCTTGGGGCAGTTGGGTCTGAGGGGTGGGCCGCCCAAGGCGTAAGGTGGGCGTGCGGAACCCGTTATATGTCCGTAGAGTGTGTCGACTCGTTTGCAAGGACCGTTGTCCTTTTCTATATTGCCCTCCACCGCGGAAGTCTTTGCTGTCTATGCAACTGAGGAAAACCAGCCATGGGACGTTTGTTCAACGACATCACAGAGACCATCGGTCGCACACCACTGGTCAAGATCAACCGGATCGTATCTGGCGACGCCAACATCTACGCCAAGCTCGAGTTTTTCAATCCACTGTCGAGCGTCAAAGATCGCATTGGTGTATCGATGATCGAGGCTGCCGAGGCCGCAGGTAAGATCACCAAGGATACGCAGATCATCGAGCCGACTTCGGGTAATACCGGCGTGGGTCTTGCGTTCGTGTGTGCCGCGAAGGGCTACAAGTTGACACTGACGATGCCCGAGAGCATGTCGGTCGAACGTCGTAGCCTGCTGCGCGCACTGGGGGCCGATCTCGTGCTGACCCCGGCAGCAGAGGGCATGCCCGGTGCCATCAAGGCCGCCAACAAGATGATCGAGGAATCGTCCAACAGTTTCATGCCCCAGCAATTCATGAACCCGGCCAACCCGGAGATCCATCGCAAGACCACCGCGCTCGAGATCTGGGAGGATACCGACGGCAAGGCCGACATTCTGGTATCGGGCGTCGGCACAGGCGGTACGATTACGGGAGTCGGCGAGGTCCTCAAGGAGCGCAAGCCGGGCTTCAAATGCTACGCGGTGGAGCCGGTCGATTCGCCGGTGATCACCCAGACCCGTGACGGCCAGGCCGTCAAGCCGGGACCGCACAAGATCCAGGGGATCGGTGCGGGTTTCGTTCCTGAGAATCTGCATCTCGATGTGGTCGACGAAGTCGTTCGCGTGAGTAATGACGATGCCTTCTCCTGGGCCCGGCGGGCCAGTCGCGAAGAGGGTATCCTGTGCGGGATTTCGTCCGGGGCGGCCCTGTGTGCAGCCAACGAGGTCGCCAAAATGCCGGAAAACAAAGGCAAGATGATCATTGCCATCCTCGCCAGTGCCGGGGAACGCTACCTCTCGACCCCGCTGTTCGACCAGAGCTGAGCATCGATTCGTTCTTCCAGGGGACGGGCACTCTTGGTGTCCGTCCCCTTTTTTTCTACACTACCCCTCCTGTCGTTCGGGCCCGTGCGGCCCGACGCATCCCGAGATCAGCATGAACAGGGCCCGGCGGCCCGGAGGACTTTGCCGTGGAGACTACACTCATCATCGTCAAGCCGGACGCGGTACAGCGCGGATTGATCGGTGCAATCGTCCAGCGTTTCGAGAACAAGGGGTTGACCATTGCCGGCATGAAACTGATGCGGATCAGCCAGGAACTGGCTGAGAAGCATTACGCCCCGCACAAGGGCAAACCGTTTTATCCGGGGTTGATCGAGTACATCACTTCGGGGCCGGTCGTCCTGCTGGCCATCCGTGGGCAGCGGGCGATCGAGATCTGTCGCAAAATGATGGGCAAGACATTCGGGTTCGAGGCCGAACCCGGTACCATTCGCGGAGACTACGGTGCGAGCAAGACCTACAACCTGATTCACGGCAGTGACGCACCCGAGACCGCAGAGCACGAGGTGGCGCTGTACTTCACCCCGGCCGAGGTGCTCAACTACGATAAGCCGGCGCACGGCTGGATCTTCAAGGAAGGCGAAGCGTAAACAGGCACGACACCTGTCCCTATCGAGAGGTCGATCATGATCAAGCGAATCCTGTGTCTCGTATTGTTCTGTGCCGCGCTGAGCGGCTGTCAGCACTACATGATTCACGACCCCAGCACCGGAAAGACATACTACGCGCAGCAGATCAGTCGCAAGGGTAGTGGCGCAGTCGAGTTCAAAGACGGCCGCACCGGTGACAAGGTCAATCTGCAAAACTCCGAGGTCTCCAAGGTCACATCGCAGCAATACAAGAACGGGATCAAGGGCACCGATCATTGAGCAGCCCGGCATGTCGTCACTCGGATCGCATGATCCGTGCAGGAGTACACGGCCATGCCCGACCCGGCGCGACGCGTTGAACAGATCCGCGAGCAGCTGCGCAAGCACGATTATGACTACTTCGTGCGCGCCAGGCCGACGATTTCCGATCGCGAATACGACGCGCTCATGCGTCAGTTGCGCGAGCTCGAGGAGGCCCATCCCGAGCTGGTGCGTTCCGATTCGCCGACCCAACGGGTCGGTGGGGTGCCGATCGAAGGATTCGAGCACGTCACGCACGCCGTCCCGATGCTGTCGGTGGACAACACCTATAGCGCGGATGCGCTGCGGGAGTTCGACGGCCGCGTGCGCAAGATTCTCGAGGACCAGTCATATGCCTACATGATCGACCCCAAAGTCGACGGCGTGGCCGCCTCGATCAGATATGAGGACGGCCGCCTGACCCTCGTCGCGTCGCGCGGGGACGGTCGTGTGGGCGACGACATCACCCACACGGCCAGGACCATCCGAGCCATTCCGTTGCGCCTGTGGGGTGACGACGTTCCGGCGGTGCTCGAAGTCCGCGGCGAAATCTACTGGCCCCTCACTGATTTCCAGAAGTGTAATGCCCGGCGCGTCGATGCGGGCGAGGCACCCTTTGCCAACCCGCGGAACGCAACGGCCGGTACACTCAAGCAACTCGATCCCAGCGGAATCGCTGACCGTGGGTTGTCGTTCGTGGCCCACGGTTTTGGTCAGATCGTCGGGGCCGTTTTCGATACGCATTCGGTCATGCTCGACCTGCTTGGCAGGTGGGGCATTCCGGCGAGCCCGTACGCGGTCAAAGCAGGCGGAATCGATGCGGTGCTCGAGGTCGTGCACGAGTGGGATACACGGCGGCACGATGTCAATTTTCTGATGGATGGCCTGGTCATCAAGATCGATGATTGTGCACAACGCGACATCCTGGGAGAAACGAGCAAGTATCCGCGCTGGTGTATCGCTTACAAGTTTGCCGCCGAACAAGCACAGACCGTCGTGCATGACATCAGTCTGCAGGTCGGCAAGCTCGGTACCGTCACGCCGGTTGCTGACCTCGAGCCCGTTCTGCTTGCCGGTACCACCGTCAAACGCGCCAGCCTGCACAACTTCGATCAGGTGGAGCGACTGGATGTTCGCGTTGGTGACACGGTGATCGTCGAGAAGGCCGGCGAGATCATTCCGCAGGTCGTCGAGGTGGTCAAGGGCAAACGCAAACGCGGCGCCCGCCGCACGAAACCGCCGACAAAATGCCCGTCGTGCGCGCAAGCAGTGGTTCAGGACGAGGGCGGCGTCTATCTGCGGTGCACGAACAGCGCGTGTCCGGCGAAGATGCGCGAACGGCTGGTCTTTTTCTGCGGGCGTGGTCAGATGGATATCGACGGTGCCGGGCCGGCAATGATCGATCAACTTCTGGCGGAGCAGCTCATTGTCAGCTACGCGGATCTCTATCGTCTCGATAGTCAGCGCCAGCAGATGATCGAGATGAAGGGTTACGGCGAAAAAAGCATCGATGCGTTGCTCACCGGTATCGCTGCGAGCAAGTCACGTCCGCTCGAACGGGTCCTTGCTTCGATCAATATCCAGCACATCGGCGCCACGACAGCGGGTCTTGTAGCTGACGCCGCCGGCGACATCGACCGCCTCATGGCCATGACGGCCGAGGAACTTCAAAGCATCGATGGCGTGGGGCCCGAGTTGGCCACGAGTCTGCGGGCGTTCTTCGACAGCCCCGCCGGTCAGGCGATCATCGCCGACCTCCGCGCAGTCGGTGTCAACATGATCCAACCGCGATCGACCGTCGATGCCGACGGTCCGCTCAAAGGCGCCACCGTCGTCGTCACCGGCACACTGGAGCACTTCGGCCGCAAGGACATCGAGAACTACATCAAACATCTGGGCGGTAAGACGTCGTCGTCGGTGAGCAAGAAGACGACCTTTGTGGTGTACGGTGACAAGGCCGGATCCAAGCTGGAGAAAGCCGAGAAACTCAAGGTCGAGACGCTCGACGAACAGGCTTTTATCGAACGCTTCGGGCAACCGCGTTGAGTCACGTAATGGATGTGGGCCTCAACCGCAGGTGTCTGCACGATGATGGCGTCGTCGGCTGGTGGGCCTCAGGTCAAGACAAGCCCATCTGCTCCACCAGATGATCCACGGTACGGATCTGGGCGGCCAGAAAATCCTTGGCGGCGGTCACACCGGCGGACAGGGCGTCGCGGCCATCGGGTGAGCGGTACAGGACTTCGACCGCGCGGAGATCGAGGCTCGTGCTGAGGGCCTGTATGGTTCCCTTGCAGTCGGCATGCATGGCTTCGAGGTACGGCTGGATGTCGTCGTGAAACCCATCCTTGTAGTGCTCGATGAAACGGACCGCTGATTCACGATTGTGCGTGACAAAGCGGGCCATTTGATAGTGAGAGTTGTGGCTGCGATCACCCTGGTCATGGGCACCGCCCGTTTCGCTGAGCCATTCGAGCCAGCGCTCGTACGCCGCCAGGCCGGTGACGGCGTCGTAGCGCACCGGCAGATCGTTGTGCATCATGCAACGGATGTTACGCAGAGCGAAGCGCAGGAGGACATCCGGGTCGGGGGCGCGGGGTTCCGCCGACTCGACGAAGAACAGTCTGCGCGGCGGCGTCGTGAGTGGCAACAGGGCACCGTGAGCCCACATCGTCGTACCTCGGAATCCCACGGGTCCACCATCAAAATCGACGATGACGCCCCACAGGTGTGCGTGGTAGTCCGGCCATCCGCGCCAGGCCATGACCGGCCTGTTGTCTTCGAGGGCCGCGGCCACTTGTGGGCGGGCATGTGCGTCGAACCACGCGGTGTGCTCGAGAGTGCCCGGCGTGATCTGTGAGGGGGGATCGAGGCATCGGAGACGCATGCCGAAGTGTTGTGCGGTGTCCTCGAGGAATGCGTCGCGGGCGAGTGTCATCCACCAGGATAGACTGAGGCCACGGCTCATCGGGGCCGTTATGGCAAAGGACAGGCCGAGTGCGGCATTGAGTGAACGGAAGTGGAGTTCGACACCCGCCCATCGCGCCACGGCTTGCACAGCCAACGGCAGGGACTCCCAGCGATTCTCGATGTCCCGGACCCGGATGCTGGTGATATTCATCAATGGATGATGTTAATAGCCGAGGTTGCAGGCTGCAAGATTACCGACGAGGACCGCCGGGAGTGCCCGTGGCGCACGAGAAATGGATGGTGTGATTGTCCTTTCGGGCGCATGGTTCGGGTTTCAGCATCGCGGGGTCATTCATCACCCGGATGACCTCAGTGTATTCACAGTTCCATGGGTGAAAATTCCGCAGCGCACGCGGTCACGCGCACAATACCGGTTCCTGGTCGCATGCGCCGGGGTCCTTTTTTCTCGCCCATGGGTCTGCTATGTTTCGACCCGGAGCCTGGTTGCATCGGCGCAACGGTCGTCCTCCCAATCCCAGAATCGAGAACACGGAAGTTGAGCCTGGAATTGAACAATCTTGTGGGAAAGTTCATCGTCTTCGATGGCCCGGATGGCTGTGGAAAGACGACGCAGCGCGACATGGTCGGCGCTTGCCTCGAAGAGCGCGGCTTGGACGTCGTATTATGCAAAGACCCCGGCGGTAGCGTTATTGGTGATCGCATCCGCCACATCCTGCTCGACTATGACCTGTCGGGGATGGATGTTCGTTGCGAAACCCTCCTGTTCATGGCCAGCCGGGCGCAACTCGTCGCCGAGATCATCGATCCCGCATTGGCCGAGGGCAAGGTGGTGCTGTGTGACCGATTCGTGTCGTCGACCTGTGCGTATCAGGTCGCGGCGGGCTTCGATCTTGCTCGTGTGCTCGAGGTCGCGCCGTTCGCCATCGGTTCTACCTGGCCGGACGTGACCATCGTTCTGGATGTCGATATTGCAACCGGCTTCGAACGGACCGGGCGGACCGCCAGCCAGTCGGGACGCAATCGCAAAGCCTCAGTCGGGCAGCACAGCATGTTCGAGGACGCGGTGACCGATGCGATGGAGGCGCGACCGCTCGAGTTCCACCGTCGGGTGCGCAAGACCTTTCTGACGCTGGCGGAACACTACCCGCGTCCGGTTGAGGTGATCGACGCCCAGCGAGATTCTGCCGCGGTCCATGAAGACGTCATGGCCGCTTTGGCCACGCGCTTTTCCGACGGGTGATGACCATGGCGCTGCTCGATATTCGCTATCAACCTGCTGCTCATGGTCTGTTGCAGAGCGGATTGGCCAGGGATCGCGCGCCACATGCTTACATCTTCCACGGCCCCGATGGGGTCGGAAAACGGGGGACCGCACTGGGATTGGCCCGCTTGCTGATGTGTACCAGTCCGCAGGCGCCTGCCGGGTCGGGGTGTCCTGAGTACCCCGCGGCCTCCACGTGGCGCGACGGCTGTGGCCGCTGCCAGGGCTGCCGGCTGTGCGACAGTGCCGCCCATCCCGACGTTCATGTCATCCATCGACAATTGATCCGCTTCCATGATGATCAGGCCGTGCGCGGCCGCAAGGGTGTTGATCTCGGCGTCGATGTCATTCGCCAGTTTCTCATTGCCCAGGCATCAAGGAAGGCGATGTATGGCGGAGCCAAGGTGTTCATCGTCGATGAGGCCGAACGGTTGAGTATCCAGGCGCAGAACGCGCTGCTCAAGACGCTCGAGGAGCCGCCCGATCAAACGACACTCATCCTGCTGGCCCGCGGCCTCGAGACCATGTTGCCGACGACACGATCACGGTGTCAGATGGTGCGCTTCGGGCCGTTGCCGGTGGAGTTCGTTCGCGCGACGATCGCACAACGGTGCGCCGATCTGGACGAGGCGGGTGTCTGGTTCGCGGCGCACCACGAGCCGGGCTCCCTCGGCCGCGCGTTGGAAATCGCCGAAGGCGGCTACCTGCCGGCCAACGATGCCATCGTCGAGCATCTCCTGCACCTCGACCGTGTTCGCACCCTGACGACAGCGAAGGCGATCCAGGAGCAGGCGGATGCGCTGGGCAAGGCGATCAAGACGCACAATCCGGACATCGACGCAGGCGAGGCCACACGGCAGGCGCTGCGTGGACTGCTGGCCATGATTGCGACGTTCTACCGCGACGTGCTCAGCTGTGCCTGTTTCGATGGAGGTCAGACATGCAATCGCGGACGCCAGGAAGCAATCACACAGCGGGCCGCTCAATGTGGTGCAGGTGCCGCCCGTGAGGCCATCGAAGCCGTAGCCAGAGCGGAGGGGGAACTCCGGGCCAATGCCAACGTACTTCTGGTCCTCGAGGGGCTGTGCATCGAGCTTGCACGCCTCAATTCGGTCCATGCAGTTGGAGGGGCAGCAACCATAGGGTAAAATAAATGGTCAGTTACAGTTCTGGACCCTCAAATGGTTGGACCCCATGGTGCGAATAGCAGAAGTCTCCTCCGTCATCACCAACTCCGTGGCCTCGTGCACGAGTGATCCCAACGAAAAATGTGGAAACGGTTTGGAGAAGATCTACCCCTCGACCGTCGTCCGCTTCGGCCATATGCGCTACCTGGGCGAATTCTCCTACAAGCCGGGAATGAAATTCACCTGTGGCGGCAAGGTCGTGATTCAGACCGAACGTGGCATCGAACTGGGTGAACAGGTCAGTCTGACGTGCACGGGGTGTTCCAAGTCGATCACGCGTGAGCAGATCCAGGAGTACGTCCATGCCAGCGGTGAGAACTATCTCGATCACACGCGGGGGCGCATTCTCCGAGAAGCCACGGTCAGCGATCTGCACGACGAGCGGCATCTCCGTGACGAGGCCCGCGAGAAGCTGGCCTTTTGTCGCCGCGAAGTGGCCAAGCACAACCTGCCGATGAAGCTGGTTGATTGCGAGCATCTGCTGGGGGGGGAACGCATCATCTTCTATTTCATGGCCGATGGGCGCATTGATTTCAGGGCCCTGGTCAAGAATCTGGCTCACGAACTGCATACACGGATCGAAATGCGGCAGATTGGTGCCCGCGACGAGGCCCGCCTCGTTGCCGACTACGAGACGTGTGGTCGAGAATGCTGTTGCAAGTCGTTCCTCAAGAAACTCAAGCCTATCAGCATGCGCATGGCTAAACTCCAAAAAGCGACCCTTGATCCCTCCAAGGTGTCGGGTCGCTGTGGGCGACTCAAGTGCTGCTTGCGCTATGAACACGACTCATACGAAGAGCTGGACAAGAAGCTGCCCAGGGTGGGTAAGACGGTCAATACTGCGCACGGTGAAGGTATCGTCGTGTCGCGTCAGATCCTGACCCAGCTCATCCAGATCGAGACCGAGGATCGTCAGCGATTCGTTGTGGCCATCGAGGACGTGCTGCCCGCAGGTGTCCGGCCGCCACAACCCAAGGCGCCGGCGAAAGAACCGGCCACCGAACGTCCACGACGTGACCGCCGTCCGGCAACACGGCGTTCAGGGGCAGAGACCGCGGAATCCGGGCAGAGTCCTCCGTCTCCGGCACCCGAGGGAGCGGCGCCCGAGGGGCAGGATCCCAAGAAAAAGCGCCGCCGTCGTCGCCGTTCGCGCCGTGGTGGCAGTGGCCGCAGAAATGAAGACGGTGGCCCGCCAGGCAGTACTGGCGAGGGCCCTCAGGGGGGGGGCACCGGCGGTTCAGGTGAATCCTAGAGAGTGAAGTTTTCGATATAGAACAAGCAATGGTCAAGAAGCCACAAAAAGAGATTCGCGACGTGATCCGGGAGGTCGGTAAGTTCCCTCTCGACGCTTTTCAGTTCGTTCAGGAGGGGCTGACGTTTGCGGTCAAGCACGTGCACGGCGAGATGTCAGACGCTCAACGTCGGGTCCACGATTTCATGATCCAGAACAGCCTGGATCTCGACCAGTTGGAGTTGTTGCATATCAACGGGCAACTCAATGACGAGGTTGAGGAACTCATCGAGGATGCGGGGGGATTCGAAGAGCTCAACCGCCATGTGTCAGGCCAGAGTCTGTGCTGGGGCCTGCGTGACTATGCCCTGCGTCGTTGGGGGCACATGGCGCCTGCCGTCCTGTTGCATTGGAACATCAGGCGAACGCGTGATTTCGGCGAGATCGTCTTCGCCCTGGTCGACAATGATTATCTGCAGAAGCAGCCCGAGGATCGCATCGAGGATTTCGAAGACGTCTTTCGCTTTGATGATGCCTTCGACACCGCGTACGAGATCGAACTCGACGAGAGTGGAGAACCGCTGCCGGATTCCGACCCGGAGCCCGAGTAACCCCCTGCCTTGAACGGTTAGGAAACACCATGTCCACCATGCTCGCATTTACTTTCGGCGCTCTTGAATGGGCGGTCATCGGCGTTGTCGCTTTGCTGATTTTCGGCCGCCGTTTGCCTGATGTGGCCCGATCGATGGGCAAGAGCATCGTCGAATTCAAACGCGGGCTGAATGACGTCAAGGGCGAGATCGACAGCGCCTCCACTCGTGAAGAACTTCCAGCCAATCCCCCGCCTCCGGAGGACAATGGGGGGAAGTAGGTCCTCTCCCATTACCCACTTCGTGCCGAATCGTGGGTCGACCGCGACCTACCCCAGCTTGTTCAGCAGCCGCTCCAGCACGGTCGGTGGGACCAGGCGCGTGAGCCGTGAGGGTTCGTAGCCGCCAATGGTAACGATTTGTTTGATGAGGGTACTCGATGTCAGGGCATGCTGATCGGATGTCATGAGGAAGATGGTTTCGACGTCGCCGACCAGCAGATTGGTGTTGGCGGCCTGTAGTTCGGAACGGAGATCCACGGAGTCCCGGATACCGCGCACGATGACGCTGGCATCGATCGAACGAACGAACTCCATGGTCAGGCCTTCGTAGGGCTGCACTTCGACGTTGGTGATGTCGGCCAACTCGATACTGAGCATGTCGACGCGTTCCTCGATGCCGAACAACGCCTGCTTCTCAGGGTTTTGTCCCACGCCGACGACGAGTTTCGGGAACAGCTTGGCACACCGGGTGATGATGTCGAGGTGGCCGAGCGTCGGCGGGTCGAAAGCGCCCGGGAAAACGGCAACGCGTGCGTCTGAGCTCATGGTCGTTCCTCTTTCCACGACATTCTGTGCCCGGGGACATGTCCCACTTGAGCATCGGCATTGGCCCGTATCATACAGCAAGGAATCCCGATGGTTCGCTGGCCCAGCGCAGCCTCGAATCTGTCGGACAACCTGCTATTCTGCACCGCATGACCAGGCAGCGTACCACGATTGACCCGGCTGATGTCGACCTGTCGGTCGATATCGCTGGCCTGACTCTGCGGTCCCCGACTCTGACCGCCTCCGGTACCTGCGGCTACGGTCACGAATACGCCGGAAAGCTCGATTTCAGGCAACTCGGCGCGTTTACCACCAAGAGCATTACCCCCGAACCGCGCAAGGGTAATCGTCCCGAGCGGATCGTTGAAACGTGTGGTGGCATGCTCAACGCGATCGGGTTGGCCAACATCGGCCTCGAACGGTTCGTGGAGGAAAAGGTTCCCGAGCTGCCGGCCCTCGGTGTGCCGGTACTCGTCAACGTCGCCGGCCACAGCATCGAAGATTACCTCACGGTGTGCCGGCGTTTGGACGGTGAGCCTGCGATCGCCGGCTTCGAACTCAACGTGTCCTGTCCAAATGTCGCTGACGGGATGTTCTTCGGGACGGATCCCGCGCGTCTCCGCGAGCTGGTCAGCGCGGTTCGCGCAGTCGTCTCTCAATCGGCCCTCGTCGTCAAACTGAGCCCCAATGTGACTGACATCGTCACGATGGCCGAAGCGGCGCTCGATGGTGGGGCCCAGGCGCTGTCCATGGTCAACACCTTCGTCGGGTTGAGCATTCACATCGACCGCTGGCAGCCCATGCTCAGTCGTGGCACGGGTGGCCTCAGTGGACCGGCCATCAAACCGCTGGCGCTGAACCTCGTTCATCAGGTCTACACGCGCGTGGCCGCCCGACGTGGTGTGCCGATCATCGGCATGGGGGGCGTGCGCAGCTGGCAGGATGCCGTGGAGTTCGCTCTCGCGGGCGCTTCGGCCGTGGCCATCGGCACTGCATTGTTCGTGGACCCGGGGACACCGCAGAAGATTGCCGAGGGTCTGCGCGCGTATTTGTCGGGACGCGGGTTACGCCGATTCGGCGACCTGATCGGACAACTCGAGATCAACGGTGCTGAGCCGGTCTGACGGCGGACGACCGCTGCGGCGACGGATGATGTCATCCTGGATGGCTTGTACCAGGCTCGGACGCATCTGTTCGACATCACGGGCCAACGGCGTCGAGGTGAATACGGTCTCGATGGTCTCACTGACTTCGAGAGCGGCGATCCATTCGCGGTTGTCGAGGTGGCGCAGATATCGCCGGCGCAGGTCCTCGAGGACATCGTTCTCGAAGTGGTCGAGCCGTTCGCTGAGTACTCCGGCCAGATCATCGAAACCGGCGTTCTCGAGTTGCAGCGCGAAGTCGCGGCAGGGCGGTAAGATTCTTCGGGCGTCATTGTAGTGTGTGGGATGAAGCAGCGACGAGCTGATCAGTTCGAGGGTGCTGCGCATGAGCGGCCCGGTTCCGGGCAGGTGGCCCGTCGGCGGCACCTCGCCGTCACCCAGCGCACTGCGCAATTGCGAGGCCGTTTCCTTGTGGATCTTGTCCTCGAGCTCGCCCACCAGGCTCATGACGAACTGGGCCATCCGCTCACCGTTGCGGTCGAGGGCCTCGAGTCGGCTGGCCTGTTCGCGTTGCAGGTTGCGGACGCGACGGTTGAGAAACAGCACGATTCCGATGGCCAGTGATGGGAGTGCCAGGGCGGCGGCGAGACCATATCGGGGTTTCGCTTCATCCACGTACATGTCGGTGTAGAGGATACTCAGTCCGAACAGCAGGCCAATGGTGCACAGGGTGATCGCGGAGAGAAAGAGCATCCGCGGCTTGTGCGGAGGAGGTGTTGTTGTCGTCAGTGCGTCAGGCATGGTGACTAGGATCCGGTAGCGTGTGCTCGTTTATGTACTCCCCGCGCCTCGTGCGGACGGCCGGTCGTCCGGCGCTCCGAGCGCCCGGTGCCCAACCTCTTCAATATTCCGATTTCCGCCGGGGTCAGCGGCCTGAACCTGCCTGCGCCGAGCCCCTTCACATTCAGCGGTCCGATTCGTGTTCGCCGCAGGCTGATGATCTTGTGACCCAATCGAGCGAGCATGCGGCGAATCTGCCGGTTGCGGCCCTCGCGTAATCGAATCTCGAGTGTGCTGCGTTCACGGCCGTTGTGCAGGATGCGAATGGCCGCCGTGGTCGCCTTGCCCTCCGACAACCAGATGCCCTTGCGCAGCTTCTCACTGTTCTCGCTGTTCAGTCGCCCGCGAATGGACGCAACGTATGTTTTCTCGACACCGTAGCGTGGATGTGTCAGGCGATTGGCCATCTCTCCATCATTGGTCATGAGCAGCAGCCCCGTACTGTCGGCGTCGAGCCGGCCCACGGGATAGACTCTCTCACGCACGCCCACGAGCAGATCGCCGGCCACGCGCCGGCCATCCGGGTCGTTGTTCGTACACAGTACACCCTTGGGTTTGTTCAACAGGAAGTACGCGAGCCGTTCGCGTTTGAGCCGCCGACCTTCGATGCGGATGTCGTCGGTGCGCGGATCGACGAGAACGGGCAATTCGTCACGGACCTCGCCATTGACTTCCACCAGGCCGGCAAGAACGAGTTCCTCACAGGCTCGTCGCGACCCGTAACCGGCTGCTGCCAATATCTTCTGTATTCTTTGTTTGTTGTCAGAACTCAAAGTCATATGTGCGGCCACGCCATCGGAGAGGGCGTGCCTCCAGCTTAGTCAGGTCACGGACGTGCGCCTATCGTCATCCTGGAACAGTTCGCCCCACGACAGGAGTCCGGGGCACGGTGGCGTGCAACACTTGCAGCATCAAGATCTTAACATCGTTGCAGTCAGAATTGAATCCGGACTCAAAGTTCTTTCAAAGTGTCGGCCGGAAAGCCCCTCAGGAGCCAGTTGGGCTACCTGGGGGGAAGCCCGATCTGGATCGGGGCCGGGTCATCCCCGGGATCGGACTCACGAGGCGGGTGGGCGAACCCTGCGAGGTCGCTCTCGGAGGGCAGGGTGACTTCGAGCCACACACTGTCTTCGTTCACTTTGAGAGTCGCCTGCTCGAGGGCGGCAGGCAGCAGGACCGTCTCCCCGGTCCGAAACTGGACCGGCTCGGCCCCGCCCCGATAGCTGATTTCACCGCTGCCTTCGAGCACGATCCACACCACCGGTTCGGCGTAGGGTATTGCCTGTTCGAGGCCGCCGACCATCCGGACCTTTTCGATGCGGAACGATGCACAGGACACCAGACGCGTCACCGTCGTCCAGTAGCTGGCGACGTGGCTGCGCTGCTCGGCCGAGCAGTCGAACGGACCAAAGTGGATGCACTCGAGCGCCTCATTGATGTGCAGATCACGACCGCGGCCCGTGGTCGGATCGGTACGGTTCCAATCGAACACGCGGTACGTGATGTCGGAGGGGGTCTGGATTTCGGCGACGAGGACGCCGGCGCCCAGTGCGTGCACGGTGCCGCTTGGCAGGTAATAACATTGTCCCGGCTTGATCGGGATGCGTTCGAGGAGTTCGGCGCACCGTCCGGCGGCCACGGCCGTGGCGAATTGCTCGCGCGTGACGCCGGGCTTGAGGCCCCGGTAGATGACCGCATCGGGCATGCAGTCGATGATGTACCACGCTTCATGCTTGATGCGGACGCCCAGTCGTTCGGCCATGGCGGGGTCGGGATGGACCTGTACGCTGAGGTCTGTCTGAGCGTCGAGGAACTTGATGAGCAAGGGGAATGAACCCTGGAACAGTTCGGCTCGACCGTAGAGATCTGTGCCCCATTCCTCAACGAGCTGGTCCAGTGTGCGGCCGGCCATCGGACCGCCATCGACCACCGACTTGTCGTCAGGCAGATCCGCCAGTTCCCACGATTCGCCGATTGTGTCGTCAGGTGGACACGGCTTTCCGAGGACGGTTTTGAGTGCCTGACCACCCCAGATGCGGTGTTTGAGGATCGGCACGAACTTGAGCGGGTGTGTGGCCATGCGTGAGAGTGTGGAAGATCAACCTCCTCAGGTCAAGCCATGGGAGACCGTCGGCCTGCGGCCAGGTTGTCGCCTGTTCACGATGTCCTTAGACTCTGCGGTTCACAGGGCACTTTGTGCAGGAGAATCCGCGATGTCAGACGAATCCGCCGTACCGAACGAACCGACGATCTCGAACATCATCCAGTACGACGATTTCGCGAAGATCGATCTGCGTGTGGCGAAGGTGCTCGAGGCCAGCGAACACCCCAACGCCGATAGACTGTTCGTCTTGAAGATCGATCTGGGCACGGAGCAGCGCCAACTGTGTGCTGGATTGCGCGGGTTCTATGAGGCCGATCAGCTGGTGGGCAAGAACATCATCGTGGTCGCCAACCTCGCGCCCCGCAAACTGCGTGGCGAAGTCAGCCAGGGCATGCTCCTGGCCGGGAGTCCGGAAGATCGCGCACAGGTCATTATCCTGACCACCGACGAGGATCTGCCACCTGGTTCGAAGGTGTCTTAGAAACCCCCTCTTTTTCCCTCGATTTACTGCTTGATTTCTTCTTCCAGTTGCCCTGCGGCAGGGGCCGGAACGTTCGGTTTGTTGCGCAGGAAACTCAACCATTTCCGGTGCTTTTCTGCCGGCGGCGCCAGCCTCCGTGATTCGACCATGTCCAGGACGATGCGCGCCGTGGTGTCCGATGCCTGTGTGTGCACGAATGGGTCGATGGTGCGACCGAGTTCAGCCGCCATGTGCCGTCTGGCGTCGGGGTCGCTCATCAAGCCCAGGGCCCGGTCCACAATCGGATCGATGGACACGTAGTAGGGCATGAACTCGGGGACGAGTTCGCGTTGGGCAAGGATGTTGGGCAACGAGAAGTAGGGTGTGCTGATGAGCCACTGGACGAACGGGTACAGGCGTCGCGAGCTGTTGTACATCACGATCATGGGCGTCCGGTGATAGGCGGCTTCGAGCGTCACCGTGCCGGAGGCAACCAGGGCGAGGTCGGCCGCCGCGAGCAACTCCGCGTTTTCACGCTGGTGCAGTTCGACCCCGGTCGAGTCCAGGTCGGCCATGATCCCACGGAGGCAGTGCTTGACGCGGGCGTTGGCCACGGACACGAGGATCTTCAGGGCCGGGAACCGGCCGCGAACCGCCTGGGCGACCGCCAGTTGATTGGAGAAGTTCTCTTCGACGACATGGCGCCGCGAGCCCGGCATGATGGTCAAGACGGGGCCACCATGGCTCCGCAGGGCCTCGACCGCATTGCGATCGACCTGGCGGGCGGTCAGACGGGCGAACAGCGGATGGCCGACGTAGTCGGCGTCGATCCCATGGCTGCGAAAGTACGGCTCCTCGAAGGGCCAGATGCAGGCGATCCGATCCACGCGGGCCCTGACCCGCGGAATCCGCAGATTGCCGCCCCAGGCCCAGGTCTGCGGGGCGATATAGTACAGCACCGGGATCCCGGCAGCACCGGCGTGCTTGGCGACGGGCAGGTGCAGCGTGGGTGCATCGACAACCACGGCCAGGTCGAACGCCGTCTGCTCTAACGCGTGGCGGGCCAACGACAACATGCGATAGGCATGGTGGGCCTGGCCGAGCACCGCAGTCAGCATCGACGAATGTTTGGTCATGTCGTAGATAGAGTTACAGCCAGCACGACGCATTCTCGGTCCCGCCACGCCTGTGAATCGCGCGCGGGGTTCCAGTTTTCGAACAGCCTCGATCAGCGAGGCGGCGTGAAGATCAGCACTCGGTTCGGCCGCTGAAATGAAGATGTTGGGCCCTGAGGGTGCGAGAATCATGGGGAACAGTATAGGGAATCGGTGTTTCTTCTCTACCCGAGATGCTGTACAATTCCCCCTGAAACCCAGTTTCTGCAACCCGCTTACGTTCAGTGGTTTGCACCGCGGGAGGCCTGCCCCAGTCCCTAACGGCGCCTGGAGCCAGGATTTCTTGCGATCGAGAATCATGACTAACTCTGTAGTGGACGCGAGCGCCGTGTCTTAAGAGACGCGTCCGTAGGTTATTTGGAGGTGTGGTTTGTCGACGTCGGATCTAGTTCAGCAGCTTGTCGAATCCGGAATTCACTTCGGTCATCAGTCGAGTCGGTGGAACCCCAAGATGGGGATGTACATCCTCGGCAAACGCAACGGCGTCCATCTCGTCAACATCAAGGAGACGGTCAAGGGCCTGTTGCGGGCACGCAAGTTCGTGGCCCAGGTGGTGTCCTCCGGCAAGGACGTGCTTTTCGTCGGGACCAAGCGCCAGGCCAAAGCCTCGATCAAAGACAACGCCGAGCGCACCGGCATGCATGCGGTCTACGAGCGCTGGCTCGGTGGCACCCTGACCAACTTCCGGACGATCCGCAGTCGTCTCACCCGTCTCGAGGAACTCGAGAACATGGAAGCGACCGGCCTCCTCCAGGCCGAGAGCAAGAAGACCCAGTCGCGCCTGACACGTGAACGCACGAAGATCATGCGTAACCTGTCCGGCATCCGGAACATGTCCAAGTTGCCCGGTGTGGTCGTTCTCATCGACGCCCGTCGCGAGCACAATGCCGTGCTCGAAGCACGCAAGTTGGGCATCCCGACGATCTGCCTGCTGGATACCGATTCGGATCCGGACTACATCGATATCCCCATTCCGGGGAATGATGATGCCATTCGCGCGATCGACATCGTCGTGTCGTTGCTGGCCGACGCGGTCGAAGAAGGTAAGCGTATCCGCCCGGTCGGTGGCGACGACGTAGCGCCGACGGCACCGCAGCCGCGCAAGCGTTCCCGCCGTCCGACCACCAGTCAGATGGCCGAGGAACCGGGTGCAGCGCCCGCAGACGCGCCGCCTGCTCCGGTGACCGAGTCAAAGGCTGCCGAGGCGGTCGTGGTCGGTGATGCAGCTTCGGCTCCGTCGGCGAATCCCAGCGCAGGCTGAGTGTAGAACAACCCAAGGCTACTGTTAACATAGAGGCACCTTCGGCAACCCCCCGTTGACCGAGCAAGGACCATTTACAATCAGGGAACGAGTACGATGAGCATCACAGCGGCACAAGTGAAATCACTGCGTGACAAGACCGGCGTCAGCATGGGCGATTGTAAGAAGGCTCTGGTCGAATCCGAGGGCAACGAAGATCAGGCCATCGAAATCCTGAACAAAAAGTACGCCGGCCAGCTCGGTAAGCGTGCGGACAAAGAAGCGGCCAACGGCCGGATTGGGGCGTACTCCGATGGCAAGAACGGGGCGCTCATCGAACTGCGCTGTGAGACCGACTTCGTGGCCAAGAGTGACGATTTCCGCGCGGCGGCTGACGCGATTGCCGCGATCGTGTGCCACAGCGGCGAGACCGACGTCGAGAAGCTGGCCACCACGGCCGGGGCCGATGGCAAGACCGTCACGGACATCATTGCGGGTGCCTACGGTAAGTTGAAGGAAAACCTGACGCTGTCGCGGGCCTCCATCATTCCAGGGGGCATGGGTAGCTACGTGCACCACAACGGCCTCAATGGCACGGTCGTCGCCGGCGAAGGCGATGGTGGTGAAATCGCCCGCCAGGTGTGCATGCATCTGGCTGCAATGCCCGTCGATGGGCTCGATCGATCCGCAATCGACGAGAGCGAAATCGAGAAGGCCCGCGAGGTCATGATGGAGCAGGCCAAGGGCAAGCCGCCGGAGATTGCCGAAAAGATCGTCACCGGAAAAATGGACAGATGGTTCTCCGAGAGAGTCCTGCTGGAGCAACCGTTCATTATCGACGATAAGAAATCAGTTCAGGAAGCAGCCAAGGAGGCCGGCCTCAACATCACCGGCTATCTCAAGTACGAGCTTGGCGTCAAGAGCTGATCTCAACGACATACGGTGCCAGCCGCCGGCGATCGTGCCGGCGGCTGCTCCACCGCTCGAGAGGGGTATCCGTGGCCGACGTGACAACTACCGATCCCGAGCCAGCGACGACCCCCGACATGTCATCCTCATCCAGCCGTTACTCGAGAATACTGCTCAAGATCAGCGGTGAAGGTATGTGCCGACCGGGGGGCTTCGGTATCGATGGACCGCGCATGTTGTCGGTGGCTGAAGAGATCAAGTCGGTTACGGAGCAGGGCGTCCAGATCGCTCTCGTCGTCGGGGGGGGCAATTTCATCCGTGGTGCGGACCTCGCGCGCAGCACCCACATCCATGCCGCGACCAGTCATTACATGGGTATGCTCGGGACCGTGATCAACGCATTGGCCATGCAGGATACGCTCGAGCAGGTCGGTCTGGAAACGCGTGTGCTCAGTGCCATTGCAGTGGATCGCGTGTGCGAGAAATTCATCCGTCGTCGCGCGCTGCGTCATCTCGAAAAAGGTCGTGTCGTGATTCTGGCAGGAGGCACGGGCAACCCGTTCGTTACCACCGATTCCTGCGCGGCCCTGCGCGGGACCGAACTGGCCGTCGAGGTCGTCATGAAGGCGACCAAGGTCGACGGCGTCTACGACAAAGATCCCGCTCAGCACAGCGACGCCCGGCTGTTCCACGAGCTGACCTACAACGAAGTCATTGACCGCCGCCTCAAGGTCATGGATGTCAGCGCCATCGACCTCTGTCAGCAAAACCACATCCCGATCCTCGTGTTCAACCTGTTCAAGAGCGGCAATATGCTCAGTGCCGTCGCAGGAAACAGAGTCGGCACCCTGATCAAGTAAGATTATCGGACGCATTGGACACCTGCCACAGTCCCCCGACGATCAAACCGATCCACAATGCATGACCCGAGATAACACCATCAAGTGGTCGATCATTGGGCTTGTCGTTGCTATCGATATTGCGTTGATCGCGGCCCAGGGGTTGAGCTTTCCGTTCGTTCATCTGTGGCGGCCGGCGGCGTTTGCCACCGTTCTGGGCGCGGTGACGTGGTACTACCAGCGTCGCGGCGTGGCCAATTTCGTCATGAGTACCACGGCGCTACTGCACCTGGTGTTATTTACGCCAGCCTATACGGTACTCATGTACAGCATCACGGCGACAGGACGCCCGCTGATCGATTCGCAGCTGGTGGCGTTCGATCAACTGTGCGGTGTTCACCTTCCGACGATCGTGTCGTTCATGGCCAACCACCCGGTACTCAATGCCGTACTGGGGATCGTCTACAACACGTTGCTGTTGCAGATGCCGCTGATCGTCATCGTTCTCGGATTCTCCGGACGCCGCCGGCGGCTCGAGTCGTTCGTCCTGCGGTTCATGATCGCAGCACTGGTCACTGCGGCGTTCTTCTGGTGGTGTCCTGCCGAAGGCCCCTTCAGTGCGTATGGCTATCAGCCCAATCCCGATCAGCAGCGCTATCTCGAGCATTTTCACACTCTTCGCAGCGGCGAGCGGACCATCGTGACCTGGGAACAGGCCGAAGGGCTGATCACTTTCCCGTCCTTCCACGTCACGTGGGCCCTGCTGCTGGCGACGGCCCTGTGCGGCCGTCGTCTGTTGTTCTGGGGGGGGGCTGCGCTCAACGGTGTCGTTGTGCTCACGACGTTGACGACCGGCTGGCACTACTTTTCCGACGTCATCGGTGGTGTCGTGGTATGGGCTTTCGCGATCGCAGTGTCCCGGGCTCTGTCGCCGTGGATCTATCATGAGCGATCACGGGATCAGGCCCCCGAACCACTTCCGAGTGGTATGCCGATTTGATAGCATGACGTGTTCCCCATCTGGAGCACCTCATGGCCAATGTCGTCGATCTCCGTAGCGATACCGTCACACAACCTTCGGCTGATATGCTGGCGGCCATGGGCCGCGCCGAGCTGGGCGATGACGTCCTGGGTGATGACCCGACCACCCTGGCTCTGGAGGAACGCGTGTGCGGTCTGCTGGGCAAGGAGGCCGCGGTGTTCACGCCCTCGGGCACGATGGCCAATCAGCTGGCCATTCGCGCCCAGACGACTCCGGGTGACGAGATGATTTGTCACGCCGACAGCCACGTGATCTATTACGAGACTGGTGCGCCGGCCGCACTCTCCGGTGTGAGCACACGGGCGCTAACCGGCGAACGTGGGCATTTCGGCGCCGCCGCGCTGCGCGCATCCATCAAGCCTGCAGATACGCACTTTCCACCTGCTCGGCTGGTCGTCGTCGAAAACACGCACAATCGTGGTGGTGGCAGCATCTGGCCCGCAACGCTATTGGCAGAATTGTCGACGGCAGCCCGGAGTTTGAATCTGGCCATGCATCTCGATGGCGCCCGGCTCATGAACGCGTGTGTTGCCCGCGGTTGTGCCCCGACCGCGTTCACGAAGCACGTGGATACGGTGAGTATGTGTTTCTCGAAAGGGCTGGGCGCGCCGGTCGGATCGATTCTATGCGGTCCCCGCGATGTCATCACCCGTGCGCGACGCTATCGCAAAATGTTCGGGGGGGGCATGCGGCAAACCGGACTACTCGCCGGCGCAGCATTGTATGCGCTCGATCATCATGTCGAGCGTCTGGCCGAGGACCATGCCGCAGCGCGAGGCCTCGCAGATCGCGTATCCACGGTCACTGGTCTATCCGTAGATCCACTGACGGTCGAGACCAATATCGTGTATTTCGAGGTCGATGTGGCGCTCGGGACTGCGTCACAGATGTGTGACCGCTTGAGCGAGGTTGGCGTGCTCGTACTGCCCGAAGGACCTCAACGTGTTCGCGCGGTGACCCACCTCGATGTCACGGCCGCACAGGTCGCGTCGGCAGGGGAGGCGATCGCACGGACCGTGGACGCTATGCAGTAAACCCTTCGGATTGGTCGATTGTCCTGTGGTGAGCGGAGTCCCTGTCAATCGTGTTTCGTGCCCAGTCCTGGTTGTCATCCTCACGTGGGTCGTGAGCATCGCGGCCCAGGAGGTCACACCGGCACAACGTCACCAACATGCGCTGGCGGCACTGAACCGTCGCGACTACACCACGGCGATTGCCACGCTGACCGAGCTGGTGGCCGCTTTTCCGGAACGACAGGACTGGCCGGTCGATTTGTCGCGGGCCTATCAACGAAGCGGCGATCTCAGAGCCGCCCGCGCCGTGCTCGAGCGCGTGCTGGAGGACGATCCGCTCGCTGCCGACGCTGCGGTGCTGCTCGCTGAAATGCTGGCCGAAGGAGGGCGGTGGGACGAAATCGTCGCGCTGCTGGAGCCGTTGGCGATTTCCGGAGGCGGGTTTGCCGTGCATCACGCACTCGCTGTTGCCTTCGAGCATCTCGAGCGTCCGGTCGACGCGTCGTGGCACTATACGAGGTCGACCGAATTGAATCCGGCAGCCGTGGAGGATTGGCGGGCCCTGGCGACCATGCATCTGCGACGTGGACTTCCGGCCCTTGCGGTCCGTGCGCTCGAGCAGGTTCTGGTCATCGAGGAGGGGGACTCGGCAACACACACGATGCTGGCCCGGGCCTACCTGGCCGCCGGGCGGGCCGTAGGCAAGCTGAGTATCGCCGCGCTTGCCGATGTTCGCGTTGGCTCCACGTGTCGCGACCAGGACCGGCAGTGGTACATTCATTCGGCCATCGAAGACGAACCCAACCGCTTCGTGGTGTGTCCTTCGAACTCAGCAATTTATCATATCCAGCGGGCACGCGAGACGGGTGCCGACCGCGCCGCAGTTGATTTGCTCGAGGCCGATATCTGGTTCGACGCCCAGGAGCTTCCGCGCGCCCGGGCATTGTATCGCGCGCTCGAAACCCATCCCGTGGTCACCCGACAGGCGGGCTACCACGAGCGCTACGCCCGCACATTGCTCGAGCTGAATGACCCGGTCGGCTACGAGAAACACATGCTCGCCGCCGTCCAGCTCGACGCCGAGACCTACGAACCGCGTCTGGCCGAGGTCTACGAGGCGCTGGCCCAGCGGTACTGCCTGCGGGGCGAGCTGGACAAGTACATTCAGTACCTCAGGTCGGCCGTTCGAGAGTCTCCGCGGTCTTCCGAGCTGCACCACAAACTGGCCGAGGGCCTGGCCGAAGCCGGCCGGATGGCGGAGGCTGCACGGCATTGGCAGGTAACCCTTCAGCTGGAGCCCGACCATCCGGATCGGGCCGCTTTATTGGAGCGGATTCACGAGGTACATGGCGAGTGACGGGCCTGGTGCGTCAGCCGGGTGTGACGGTTTTGACAGGAGCGGCCACGAAATCTATCATTCTTCAATTCGCCGACCTAGCTCAATTGGTAGAGCGCAGCTTTCGTAAAGCTGAGGTTGTGGGTTCGAGTCCCATGGTCGGCTTGGAATTCCCGCCGTCCGACCTGCGGGTTGGTCTGCTCTCCCCCTGGTGCTGTCCCACTTGCTGACCTGGAGCGTCCGTGGCCACATTGCTCGATGGTAAGGCAATTGCCGCCCGCATTCGTGAACAGGTTCGCAGCGACGTTCGGGCGCTGGTCGAGGCCGGCCGCCCGGTCAAGCTCGTCACCATCATGGTCGGACAGTCCGACGCCGGTTTGACCTACTCCAAATCGCAAGCCCGTCGCTGCAAAGATGTGGGCATCGAATACGAACTGCAGACGTTGCCGGACAGTGCCACACTGGTCGAGGTCTACGCTGCGATCGATGCGCTGAATGCCAACCCGGCGGTCACTGGTATCATGCTCAACCTGCCGTTTCCCGAGCACGTCGACTCCACCGCTGCCCAGTACCGCATCGATCCGTTCAAGGATGTCGAAGGTGTCAACCCGTCTAACATCGGGTTCGTTTTCTACGGCCGCCCCATCATTGCGCCGTGCACGGCACAGTCGATCCTCGAGGTGCTCGAGGCTGCCCACGGCTCACTCGTAGGCCAGGACGTCGTGGTGGTTGGGCAGGGCGCCATCGTTGGTCGACCCATCACGCTGTTCCTGCTGCAGGAGCAGGCCACGGTAACCGCCTGTCACAAGGCCACGCGCGACCTTGCGGCCCACACGCGTCAGGCGGACGTGCTCATCGTGGCAGTCGGCTGTCCCGGACTCATCACCGGTGACATGGTCAAACCCGGTGCCGTCGTGATCGATGTGGGCATCAACCATGTGCCGGGTCCGGATGGCACGGACAAGATCGTTGGTGACGTCGATGCCGCGTCGGTCGGGCCCGTCGCCGCCACTCTGACCCCGGTCCCTGGAGGCATCGGCCCGATCACTGTCGCCATCCTGCTGCGCAACACCGTCGAAGCCGCCAGAAAGCAACTGGACGCTCCCGCAAGCTGAGTTCTCGTTCTCTGCGGCGCATAAGGCTTGGTCAACAGATTCCTCAACATTACGACCGGCGATTGGCGATCGGCGCGGGACGCAGGGCGCGAGGCGCTCGGCGCGTCGCGACCTGGCATACTGCCTGTAATCACGTGTATCACTGACAAGAACGACTCGCGCCGCGCGCCGGTCGCTCCTCGTCTGTCGCCTGTCGGCCACAAGACTGCCCCCTTTTCTCCTTTCGACAGGCTCCTCGGCGGGGCGCGGCAGTTCTCCTGCTCCGTTCCTCCATTGCGGATGCTTACGCACGTTTACTGCCTGTCGTCATCTGCGCAGGAGAGCTACCGACTTCCCTCTATCCGTGCGAATTTGCAGCATCCGGGCGCGCTGCGTCTGGACCGGGTCTACTCGGCGGTTTGATCTTGAATTTGTCGAATGACGCCTCGAGACTGGTCGCACTGGGACCGCGATGGATGGGCGAGCGCCTAGTTGTAGGGCTCCTCGGCGGGGCGCGGCATTTCTCATCACATGCGTTCGCTCCGTTGCGGCGGGCCTTACGGCCGTGTGATGCAGGTCGCTCACTCCGTCATGAGAAACACCGACTTCCTCTGTCCGTGGGTGCTTGCAGCATCCGGGCGCGCTGCGTCTGGGCCGGGTCTACTCGGCTAGCGCCTCGAGACTGGTCGCACCGGGACCGCGTGTACGGGATGGCAGGATGAATTCCTGGGTAGCGCCCCAGTTATTTATTAATAGGAACTCCCCACCCAGTTCGCTACCGGCGTCAAACCGCTTCTTTCATGCGCCCACCCGATGCGCTGAGCGTCGCTGCGCGACGCTCAGGTGGCTCAGTGTTTTTACGACCGGCGACCGGCGATCGGCGCGGGACGCATGGCGCGAGACGATCGGCGCGAGGCGCACAGCGCGTCGCGAGCAAGTCGTACTATCTGTAGTCATAGAGTTCACTGACAAGAGCGCCGCGCGCCGGTCGCTCCTCGTCTGTCGCCTGTCGGTCACAATAAGGGCTCCTGCCCCTTATTTCCTTTTTCGTGACGGTCGAGAGGGCCGAGCGTGAGCACACGGCGCGCCCGAGCGGCGCGCCGCCGCGCTACGATCACAACGACTGAATCAACTTCTGCAACATTCGCCCCTCATGATCAACCCGATCGACCACGACCTCAAAGTCTTGCTGCCCTGCAACCTTCAAACACCGGGCGATTTCCAACTGGGTTTCGAGCTCGCGACATGAACCCAGTGCGATCCGGAGAAACCGACGAAACTCCGGATCACTTTCGCGCCCCGCACCCTCTGCGATGTTGCTGGGTATACTGATGGCCGCTCGAACCATCTGGTTCTTCAATTCGCCTGCGCCCGTTCGCGGAAAACCGGTCACCATGCGCTGAATGTCGGCAACCAGTTGCATGCCCACGTGCCATACCCGCAATTCCCTGACGTTAGCCATATCGCATCTCCCGTCTGAACCATCACCACCGAATGAAGCCACCCTCCATTCGTCTGGCCACCCCTCCCCCAGCCCGCCGCAGCCGGCCAGTCAAGTCGATGCACATGATGCGGAGGAGCAACTTCCAGCTGATACATGGGCAGAACCCATCGACTTGATTTGCCGGACCGGTGGGCTACGCTTCACCAGTCGGATGGAGGGTGTTCTCAAACCCGGCCCTGACTATTCAGTCACAACAAAACCGTTACGACCGACGACCGGCTCCTGGCGACCGGCGCGGGACGCATGACGCGCGGCGATCGGCGCGTCGCGAGCACGTCGTACTACCTGTAGTCATGGAGTTTAATGACAAGAGCGCTGCGCGCCGGTCGCTCCTCGCCTGTCACCTGTCGGCCACAAGACTGCCCCCTTTTCTCCTTCTGAAAGGCTCCTCGGCGGGGCGCGGCAGTTCTCCTGCTCCGTTCCTCCGTTGCGGGTGCTTACGCACGTTTACTGCCTGTCGTCATCTGCGCAGGAGAACCACCGACTTCCCAATGTCCGTGGGTGCTTGCAGCGTTCGGGCGCGCTGCGTCTGAACCGTGTCTACTCGGCTGCGCCTCGAGACTGGTCGCACTGGGACCGCGGTGTATGGGCGAGTGCGCAGTGGTAAGGCTCCTCGGCGGGGCGCGGCAGTTCTCCTGCTCCGCTCCTCCATTGCGGGTGCTTACGCACGTTTACTGCCTGTCGTCATCTGCGCAGGAGAACCACCGACTTCCCTCTGTCCGTGCGAACTTGCAGCGTTCGGGCGCGCTGCGTCTGGACAGTGTCTACTCGGCGGTGTGATCTTGAATTTGTCGAATGACGCCTCGAGACTGGTCGCACCGGGATCGCGGTGTATGGGCGGGTGCGCAGTTGTAAGGCTCCTTGGCGGGGCGCGGAATTTCTCATGACATGCGTTCGCTCCGTTGCGGCGGGCCTTACGGCCGTGTGATGCAGGTCGCTCACTCCGTCATGAGAAACACCGGCTTCCTCTGTCCGTGGGTGCTGCAGCGTTCGGGCGCTGCGTCTGGACCGGGTCTACTCGGCTAGCGCCTCGAGACTGGTCGCACTGGGACCGCGTGTACGGGATGGCAGGATGAATTCCTGGGTAGCGCCCCAGTTATTTATTAATAGGAACTCCCCGCCCAGTTAGCTGCCGGTGTCAAACCGCTTCTTTCATGCGCCCACCCGATGCGCTGAGCGTCGCTGCGCGACGCTCAGGTGGCTCAGTGTTTTTACGTCCGGCGACGGACGACCGGCGATCGGCGCGGGGCGACTGGCGCGAGGCGCACAGCGCGTCGCGAGCAAGTCGTACTACCTGTAGTCATGGAGTTCACTGACAAGAGCGACTCGCGCCGGTCGCTCCTCTTCTGTTACCATTCTTCGAGGCGGCCGCGCTGAGCTTCGCTGCACGACGCCCAGGTTTGCGCTACCGTCGAGTGCAGGGTACCACGACCGGCGACTGGCGATCGACGTACGGCGACCGGCGCGGGACGATCTGTGCATGAATGGTCATTTGCCGTGTACTAATGCTTGGGCAAGGCGTCGACCAACCGCATGATATCTTCTGTGGAGTTGTACAAATGGGGGCTGACCCGCAGACGGCCACTGCGGATGATGGTGATGATGCGGTGTTCGGTTTCGAGGTGGCGCTGGACGAGGGCGAGGTCGTGGGTGGCGGACTCGATCGAGACGATGGCGCTCTTTTCGGTTCCTTCGCGCGGGCTGAATATTCGATAACCCTTTTCACGTACCCGGTCGACCAGCAGGTCAGTCAGCTCTAGCACGTGGGCCGTGATGTTGTCGATGCCCGCGTTCATGAGCAGTTCGAGTGATGCGCGCATGCCCATCAGGCCGGCGACGTTGTAGGTGCTGGCTTCGAAACGCCGGGCGTCATCATGCAGATCGAACTGCAGGTGATCGAAGTCGGCGCCGCGCTTCATGCTGCGCCACCCGACGATCGACGGCCGCAGATGTCCGGCCAGCTCACGATCACAATAGAAAAATCCGGTGCCTTCGGGACTCACCAGCCATTTGTGGCCGCCGGTCGACAGGAAATCAATGTGCATATCAGTCACATCAATGGGCAGCACGCCGCAAGCCTGGATGGCGTCGACGCAGAACAACACGCCGCGCTTCTGGCACCACTCTCCCAGCTCCTTGAGATCGATGCGGTAACCACTGCCGAATTGCGCCGCCGAAACGGTGACGACCCGCGTATGACTGTCTATGGCATCGATGAGACTGTCGATCGGCACCCGCCCGTTTTCCTCGAGGATCGTGCGGATCTGGACGCCGCGTGATTGCAGATTCATCCACGGATACATATTCGACGGGAACTCGACCGCCGTCGTGACGACGTTGTCACCTGCATTCCATTTCAGCCCGTTGGCGATGAAGCTGATGCCCTCGGTCGTGCTGGTGGTGAATGCGATTTCGTCGGGCTTGGCGTTGATCAGTTCAGCCGCCATCCGGCGGGTTTGTTCGATCTGTTTCTTGAAAGTGGACTTCACGTAGCAGTTGTCACGCTGCTGATCGATGTACGCCTGCATCGCCGCTTCCGCGCATCGGGGCAGCGGGGCCACCGAGGCGTGGTTGAGGAAGCAATAGTTATTGGTGATGGGGAACTCTTCCCGCAGCGCATGCAGGTCCATGACAATCTTCCACGAGTTCGAAAAATCCTAATTGGTGATAGGCTACACCCTCGCCCAAGTCTAGCTTCCTGAACGCGTCACCGCCAAATTGCGTGACACGCTTAATTCGTTTTCATGGGCTGCTGGACGACAGACGGGATCCATCCACTACGATGACACCTACTGACAATTGATCTTAGTCCGATAAACCGCACCAGCCAAGGACCAGTCGTATATCGGGTGCCATTTTTGGAGACTTTCGAGGTTCGGTCGGAGCAGCGCGGTGCGCGACTCAGGGCTCGATTGAGCTTTGGGGTTAAGGAGGGGGAATTCGCCACCCGGTCAAGTTGCGGGCCTCGAGCCATTGATCCAAGGGCCCACCCGCTCAACGCTTTCGCGTCGCTCATGCGGATTCGCGTGAGGCGTCAGGCAGGATGATCGACGCCTGTGCCGCGGTTATGTGGTATGTTTCAGTTATGTCACTCTCAGTATCAACGCTTCGCTCCGCGCATGCGTAATGACTGTACGGGTGGGTTAGGCCGTCGATTCTCGACCGGCGACCGGCAAATGACGAACGACAAAAGGGGAGTGACGAGCTGAAATGCCAGATGTGCCTGTTAGGTGCGGTGACATGATCCCGACACGGTGTTGCGCGCCGCCGGAGAATAAGTGATGGCCGTCATGAACTTCACATCGCGTGAATCTGCCATCGTGGCCGATGGGCGTGCCCGTATTGAGCGCGCGTATTGCGCCAGAGTCCTGCAGCGCGTCACCACCCGCTACAGTGCGCGTGTGCATGCCGGCAGGGGCGTACGCCGATGGTTGATGCGGTCATGGCTCCAATTACGTGTCCAGATCAGGGCTCAGCGCAAGACAGCACGGCGCGTGTCCGATCGATCGTTGTTCTCACGCCGTCGATGAGCTGTGTCAGTCATACTGCACGGATCGTCCTGAGTGCACAGGATGGAGTGAGCACAGCAACCACGCCGCTTTGACAGCTACGCACATCCGTGGTTCACTACTCACCAGTCGCTTTGGTGATGCCGCCTGTCGGCATAGGTCGATGTTTCGTCGACCGGGTCTTGACGACCTGATGGAAGCACGTGCTGGCGCACCACGGCGGGGCCGAGGCGCTTCGCCAGCTTTGGCAAAGCGACTCGGGGCGCGGTCGGCCGTGCCCCGTTTCTTCATGAGACTCACGGCCAATGACTCACTCACTGTGGCGCCGTATTACACGTTTCTTGTCTGGGGGACGAACGCAGCGCGATCTGGCGGAGTCACTCGACCTGCCATTGAATAAGCTGCGTGCGGTCGAGATCGCTTACCGCACGTTCCTGATCCGCAAACGGGGCGGAGGTGACCGCGAGATCAACGCGCCGTTCGACGAGCTCAAACGCATCCAGCGTCTGATCCACCGGCGGATTCTCGGCCGGCTGCGCGCTCATGAAGCGGCGACGGCCTTCGAGGCAGGTCGCTCAATCGTCGACAATGCCGTGCCCCACGTGGGTGCTGCGGTGATCATACGATTGGACCTCGTCGACTTCTTTCCATCTATCAAGCAGGACCGTGTCGCTCGTATGTTCCGACGGTGCGGCTGGGGTCGTGGTGCTGCGCGACTGCTGGCCGCATTGTGCTCGCGCAATGGCGTGCTGCCGCAAGGGGCTCCAACCAGCCCAAGACTGAGCAACCTCGTGAACATTTACCTCGACGACCGCCTGCAATCACTCGCCACCAGCTATGGTGCGACGTACACACGCTATGCAGATGACATCACCTTTTCACTGCCCGCCGACGACGGCCGGAAGGTCCGGGCCCTCATGCGCGTCGCCAGACGCGTCATCAGGAGTGAAGGATACGCGATCCATCACCGCAAGAAAGTCAGCATCCGCCGAGCCCACCAGCGCCAAATGGTCACCGGCCTGGTGGTCAACTCGGGCGTCCGCCTCCCACGCGAAACGCGCCGTTGGCTGCGCGCCGTCAAACATCGCCTCGAGCGTCGCGGTTCCTGCACGCAGTCGAGGCGTCGTCTGAGTGGCTGGTTGGCTTATGAGCGAATGGTGGAAGCGCCGAAGTAACCTGCCTCCAAGTTGGGCACCGCGGTGTATGGGCGGGTGCGCAGTTGTAAGGCTCCTTGGCGGGGCGCGGAATTTCTCACGACATGCGTTCGCTCCGTTGCGGCGGGCCTTTCGGCCGTGTGATGCAGGTCGCTCACTCCGTCATGAGAAACACCGGCTTCCCTCTGTCCGTGCGAACTTGCAGCATCCGGGCGCGCTGCGTCTGGACCGGGTCTACTCGGCTAGCGCCTCGAGACTGGTCGCACCGGGACCGCGTGTATGGGATGGCAGGATGAATACCTTGGCAGGGCCCCAGGTATTTATTAATAGGAACTCCCCGCCCAGTTCGCTGCCGGCGTCAAACAGCTTCTTTCATGCGCCCACCCGATGCGCTGAGCGTCGCTGCGCGACGCTCAGGTGGCTCAGTGTTTTTACGATCGGCGACCGGCGATCGGCGACCGGCGCGGGACGACTGGCGCGAGGCGATCGGCGCGAGACGCACAGCGCGTCGCGAGCAAGTCGTACTACCTGTAGTCATAGAGTGTAATGACAAGAGCGCCGCGCGCCGGTCGCTTCTCGCCGCCCGCCTGTCGCCATTCTTCGAAGCAGCGTCAAACCGTTTTTGTCACGCGCTCACCCGATGCGCTTCGTTCGTTTCCGCGCCGCTCAAGTTGGCACTGAGATCGACGTGCGGTGTGCCGCGACCGGCGACGGTCTATCGACGACTACCGGAACCGCGGGCCCGCATGAGCTGGATATCCGCATCGAACCGCAGATACCGCGCCCTCTCCAACTCCACTCTGCTGATCGCATGCCCCTCAAACATTGATTCGGCGCGACTGTCCAGCTGGCGGGCCACCGACGGGCTCATCCCCGCCGTCTGAGTCCGGCGCTGGTGTCGGATTGCCCGGCCTCCCCGGGGCACGCCAGACGCGACCACGCCTCGCCTTCAGCAGTCTTCAGCCGGTTGGCGTCGACCGTGAAGCGCTGCATGAATTCGAAGCCGGCGTTGAACTCCACACCATAGAGCGCGACCGGGTCGAAGATCAGCTGTCCGTCCTCCGCGAGTCCGGCTGCACTGTGCATGGTGTCGCCGGAGATGCGGATGCGCAGATGATCCGCGTCAAACCCGAGCACCTCGGCCCGCTGAACACGGATGAGTGGGCGGGCATCGTCGGTACATGGCAGACCATCGATTCCGAGCATGTCCTGCATCTCATAGCGCCGCGCGTCGAGATCGATCAACAGCACGCTGGCGTTGATCCACTCCACACTGCCGTCTGCAGCAATGACCGTGTCGATTCGCCCCCAGCAACCGTCGAGCGCATCTGTCGTATCGATCACCGTTCCCGTCGTGATGTCCTCCAGCCCGGTCAGGTCCGTGAACTGCTCGCGGTGCTCCACGACGTCACGCAACTCAGGTGGGACTGTCAGCAGAACAGTGTCCTGCAACGCTGCCAGTTCGGCGGCGGTCGCCGACTGCTGAAAGACGTCATGAAGTTTCTGGATGTACTCAACGGACAAGCGAAACGACGCACAATCCGTCTCGGCTGCGCCCAGATCGGGAAAGGGCACGGTGGCCGGGTTGCACCCCGCATGGACAATGCAGACCATGAACAAGATACGCCGCGTGTGTGTTGATCGGGGCATGACCTCTCCTCATCGCGCTGGACAGCGAATGATCTGGCCCCGGATTCTACTCCGACAGGCCCTGGACGGGCGCAGTCAGATCGGTGGGCAACGCCAGCCGCGCTGTCCGGTGGAGCTCTACGCAATCTTCGTTCTCCGGCCGTGTGACAGCACTTGTTGCAGGAGTGAGAAAGGCCTGCCCACGGCCGTCATCCAGGCAGAACCGCGCATTCGGTGATGACCACGCCTGACAACTCGGACAACGATTGCGCGAGTTGCGCCCACTCCTGGCGCCGCGGGATCATGGGGCCATTCAGTGTCGACCACGTCGATCCGTCCGTAAACGTCACCACATACACACGGCACGGCGTGACCTTGCCGTTTGTTCGGACATACTGCGGCGCGGTCTGAATGGCGCGAATCTCGTCAAAGGGCCGCACGTCTTCGGAAGTCCACATACGGTTGATGACCAGCGTTTCGCCCGACAGCGCAACGTACCAGTTCAACAGCAGTGTCACACACACGGCGCACAATGCCGTGAGGATCGACATGACCGACCATTGCGCTTGCGCGCTGAAGCCGGCCTGCATTTCCTGGAAGTGGACGAACTCAGCGTAGTCCCGACGCAGAACGATTCGGAAAACCAGGTCCACTATGACGGCGCCACTGAGCATGGCGACGAAGAATGACGCGAACGACCAGTACAACCAGTGCGGCGTAATGACCACGTGGAATGCGCCGCGACCGCCTACATAGTGCTGGGCCAGGCGCATGAAAGCGACATTGAACGCCCACGTCAACGCCGGCGTCAATAGCAACAGCCAGATGAGCGTGCTCGCGGCCACCCACGACCCGTACTTGTGCTGCAGGACCCGCTGAGTTTCTGAATTCACTGCCGCCGAATCGACCGGATAAAGCGCCCGCAGGATGGCGTACACCAGGGGCACAGCGATCATCGACGCAATACCACCGACTGATACGAACTTCATACCCGCGCTCCATACCCTCGACGCCCGTTGTCGCCATTGCTAACAAGATCGCGTGGCCCGCACATACTACCATCGATCACATCCAGGATCTTCTCTGCCGGGTCATGATCGGCTCAGGGTGGGCTGGGACGCCTCGAGACTGGTTGCACCGGGACTGCGATGTATGGGCGGGTGCGCAGTGGTAAGGCTCCTCGGCGGGGCGCGGCAGTTCTCCTGCTCCGTTCCTCCATTGCGGGTGCTTACGCACGTTTACTGCCTGTCGTCATCTGCGCAGGAGAACCACCGACTTCCCTCTGTTCGTGTGAAATTGCTGCGTTCGGGCGCGCTGTCTCTGGACTGTGTCTACTCGGCGGTTTGATCTTGAGTGTGTCAAAGGGCGCCTCGAGACTGGTTGCACCGGGACCGCGATGTATGGGCGGGTGCACAGTTGTAAGGCTCCTTGGCGGGGCGCGGCAGTTCTCCTGCTCCGTTCCTCCATTGCGGGTGCTTACGCACGTTTACTGCCTGTCGTCATCTGCGCAGGAGAACCACCGACTTCCCTCTGTTCGTGAGGGCGTTCAGCGTTCGGGCGCGCTGCGTCTGAACTGTGTCTACTCGGCGGTTTGATCTTGAATTTGTCGAATGACGCCTCGAGACTGGTTGCACTGGGACCGCGGTGTATGGGCGAGTGCGCAGTGGTAAGGCTCCTCGGCGGGGCGCGGCAGTTCTCCTGCTCCGTTCCTCCATTGCGGGTGCTTACGCACGTTTACTGCCTGTCGTCATCTGCGCAGGAGAGCTACCGGCTTCCCTCTGTCCGGGCGAACTCGCAGCATCCGGGCGCGCTGCGTCTGGACCGGGTCTACTCGGCTAGCGCCTCGAGACTGGTCGCACTGGGACCGCGTGTACGGGATGGCAGGATGAATTCCTGGGTAGCGCCCCAGTTATTTATTAATGCCTCCTCAGCAGAATCTGTGGTCGAGTTTTGGTTGCGGCAGGTTTCCAAGTGCGTGATAAATGGCTACTTGCCCGTATTCGAGGCTTGAGAATCCATACGCTTTTCTGACTGTCAGTTTCACTTTGTAGTTGAGCCCCTCGACGATACCGCTTGAGAACTGTTTGCGTGCCCGAAACCAGTTGAGAATGAGCTCGCGATGTTGGCGAACGCTGCGGGCTACTTTCTTGACTGGTTCGAGGCGACTGCGCATGGCCCTGGTTACCCAGCGATCGAGGAACCATCCTGCCCAGTACGGAGAGCTGTAGTTCCATAACGCCTGGAAGCTTTCTTTGAGCAAGTAGGCTCTGACGGTCTTGAGGTCATACTGCAGGACATCGTCGAGCTTGACGTCTTGCCCTGTGGTGAGGTTCTCTGGTCGCTTGAGGAAGCACCACCGCGTCCGCTTGAGAATGGGCTCGTATCCTTCTCTGGCCAGACGCTTTGACTCTTCAGCCCGAACCTTGTCGAGCGCTCGATTGAGATTGGCGACAATGTGGTAGCGGTCGAGGATGTGAACGGCATGGGCAGCCTTCTTGGCAATCACCTTGACGTATCCACGCCACATGTCACTGCAAATGAAGGTCAACTCGCGCGTTCTGTCCTTGCTGAACCACTTGAAGAAGCGCAACAGCGTCTTCGATGTTCGGTTCTCGCCGATCCACAGCAATCGCCGACAATGTGAATCGATCTGATAGACCAGCGTCAAATACTTATGTCCCTTGCGGAATTGCACTTCGTCAACACCGATCGCCGTGATTCCCTCCAAATCGCGGTGTTTCAGGCCGTACTCGACGACCCACTGTACTGAGCGGAAGACGCTCTCCCAGCTCGTGCGGAAGATCTCGGCAACTTCCTTCCAACTCAGTCGACTCGCCCACCGTGCCAGGAATACAGCATAGGCTCGGGTCATCGGTCGCTTCCCGGTCGACCACGGCACCATCTCGACCTTGATGCCGCACGTCGGACACTTCACTCGTCGCATGGTGTAAAGGAGATATACGGGGATGGCCCACAACGGTACGAATGCGAACCTGCGTTCATCCAGATGGTCGTAGACCGGCCGACGTCGTCCGCAACCGGAGCAATACGGTCGGGAGCCCTGCCGTGGTCGCACAAGGACTTCCAGACGCTCCTCTGGCTCATCAGTGAGCAAATGCACCTTCTCGTAGACGAAACCCTTGACCGGGTGAACACGATTGAGGAGAGTCTTCAGTAGCATCGTTCGGGGTCTCCGCAGAACGTCGTTTTAGGCAACAACATTCTACGGGCTTCGAGCGATGCTTCTTTATCAACATGATCGACGATGAGCCCCTGGAGCTCCGTCGCCGTCAGCGTCGGTCGCGCCCGCCGCGGCCCGGAGGGCCCTTGGGCCGACGATGACGGGGGCGGGGCGCAAGGGGCACCCCTGGCAGCTCCAGAGTCAGAAGACGAGAGAGCTATTTATCTGCCACAGATTGTGCTGAAGAACCTTATTAATAGGAACTCCCCGCCCAGTTCGCTGCCGGCGTCAAACCGCTTCTTTCATGCGCCCACCCGATGCGCTGAGCGTCGCTGTGCGACGCTCAGAATCAGTGTTTACGACCGGCGACGGACGACCGGCGATCGGCGCGGGACGCATGTCGCGAGACGATCGGCGCGAGGCGCACAGCGCGTCGCGAGCAAGTCGTACTACCTGTAGTCATAGAGTTCACTGACAAGAGCGCCGCGCGCCGGTCGCTCCTCTTCTGTCGTCTGTCGGTCACAATAAGGTCTTCTGCCCCTTATTTCCTTTTTCGTGACGGTCGAGAGGGCCGAGCGTGAGCACACGGCGCGCCCGAGCGGCGCGCCGCCGCGCTACGATCACAACGACTGAATCAACTTCCGCAACATCCTGACCTCATGATCAACCCGATCGACCACGACCTCAAAGTCTTGCTGCCCTGCAACCTTCAAACACCGGGCGATTTCCAACTGGGTTTCGAGCTCGCGACATGAACCCAGTGCGATCCGGAGAAACCGACGAAACTCCGGATCACTTTCGCGCCCCGCACCCTCTGCGATGTTGCTGGGTATACTGATGGCCGCTCGAACCATCTGGTTCTTCAATTCGCCTGCGCCCGTTCGCGGAAAACCGGCCACCATGCGCTGAATGTCGGCAACCAGTTGCATGCCCACGTGCCATACCCGCAATTCCCTGACGTTCGCCATATCGCATCTCCCGTCTGAACCATCACCACCGAATGAAGCCACCCTCCATTCGTCTGGCCACCCTTCCCCCAGCCCGCCGCAGCCGGCCAGTCAAGTCGATGCACATGATTCGGAGGAGCAACTTCCAGCTGATACATGGGCAGAACCCATCGACTTGATTTGCCGGACCGGTGGGCTACGCTTCACCTGTCGGATGGAGGGTGTTCTCAAACCCGGCCCTGACTATTCAGATCACAACAAAACCGTTACGACCGACGACCGGCTCCTGGCGACCGGCGCGGGACGCATGGCGCGAGACGATCGGCGCGCAATGGTGTAGCATCGCCTATCGATGAGAAAGCGCGATTTGTAAGGCTCCTCGGCGGGGCGCGGCAGTTCTCCTGCTCCGTTCCTCCATTGCGGATGCTTACGCACGTTTACTGCCTGTCGTCATCTGCGCAGGAGAGCTACCGACTTCCCTCTGTTCGTGCGAACTTGCAGCATCCGGGCGCGCTGCGTCTGGACAGTGTCTACTCGGCGGTTTGATCTTGAATTTGTCGAATGACGCCTCGAGACTGGTTGCACCGGGACCGCGATGTATGGGAGGGTGCGCAGTCGTAAGGCTCCTTGGCGGGGCGCGGCAGTTCTCCTGCTCCGTTCCTCCATTGCGGGTGCTTACGCACGTTTACTGCCTGTCGTCATCTGCGCAGGAGAACCACCGCCTTCCCTCTGTTCGTGAGTGCGGTCAGCGTTCGGGCGCGCTGCGTCTGGACCGGGTCTACTCGGCTGCGCCTCGAGACTGGTCGCACTGGGACCGCGTGTATGGGCGAGTGCGCAGTGGTAAGGCTCCTCGGCGGGGCGCGGAATTTCTCATCACATGCGTTCGCTCCGTTGCGGCGGGCCTTACGGCCGTGTGATGCAGGTCGCTCACTCCGTCATGAGAACCACCGACTTCCCAATGTCCGTGGGTGCTTGCAGCGTTCGGGCGCGCTGCGTCTGAACCGTGTCTACTCGGCTGCGCCTCGAGATTGGTTGCACTGGAACCGCGTGTATGGGATGGCAGGATGAGTACCTTGGCAGGGCCCCAGGTATTTATTAATAGGAACTCCCCACCCAGTTAGCTGCCGGCGTCAAACCGCTTCTTTCATGCGCCCACCCGATGCGCTGAGCGTCGCTGCGCGACGCTCAGGTGGCTCAGTGTTTTTACGACCGGCGACCGGCGATCGGCGCGGGACGCAGGGCGCGAGGACGCATGGCGCGAGACGATCGGCGCGTCGCGACCTGCCATACTACCTGTGATCATGTGGAGCACTAAAAGAACGACTCGCGCCGCGCGCCGGTCGCTACTCGCCTGTCGCACAGAAAAGGAATCAGGAGCCCTTTGCCACGGAGTGGCCCTTCGGGCGCTTGCGCACACGGGGCTCCTGCCCCCGTTTTCTAGCGTGACGGGATCTTGGAGCTCATGCGCTCTAACGCGTCCAGTCTGTCGAGCGCCTCGTTCGTCAGTGGCAGGCGCTCTCGAGCTGCGAACGCACGCATGTCGTGAATATCCACGATTCCATTGCGATCCACGTCCGCGAGCGCGGCCCCTTTGACCTCCAGATCGCTAACGGCAGCGCTGAGTTGCGGGCGCAAGCCGCCTGCGGGCGATACACAGCCGCTCTCCGCTTGCCCCGCCTGGAAGAAATTGACGACCAGTGCGGAGAAATCGGCGGATCCTTGAATGCCGTCGCCATTCGCATCGGCCCCCTCCGAGCAGTTGCCATCGGGTGTTCCCGGGTCGCCGTCACATCCATCGACACCCTGCAGCCAGTGTGCGGACAGAATGGCAAAGTCGGAAATATCAATGAAGTTGTCCTTTGGCACGGCGGTGGTGTAGAAATCGCCAGAGACCAACGTCGCGGAGCCGGTCACTTCGACCGTGGCTGCACAGTCCACCATCGTCACCGGCAACAGCCGCCGGAGGGTGTGCCCTTCGCTGACGGCAACCCACGTTGCATTCGGGCTTACGTTGGTAAGCGTAATACTCCCAAGTCCAGTCGGATCGAAACTGACTGACTCGACACGCGTGTCAACAGGAGTCGTACAGTCGCTGATGTCGAACGTAACGTCGCGGGTGACTGCGGTACCGAGCGCGTCGATCTCAATGTGAACGACAAGTTCGTTGACGCCTCCTGGCCCATTATCAGTGCAGTCTGCAGCTTCGAAGGCCCCCATGTCCACGACGGGAGCACGGCCATTTCCGGTGTCAGCCGTGTTGGGCTCGTCAACAAATCGAGGCTTGAGTCCAAGATCGAAAGGGGTTGGCTCAGCAGTGTCATCGTCGCCGTCGAGGTCGGCGGTATCTGGCGGAACGGCTGCATTGTTGCCCGCATCGATGCACGGTGACGCAAGCACCAATCGATAGTCGTTGTCCTCGTGTGTCTCAGGGACATCGTCGGGGCCGTCCGGGTCAACGAACAGCGGGTCGGCACTCGAGTTGCCCACCCCCGGGTATACGCCGCTCCAGCCTTGAATGGTGCAATATTCAGTGCCCTGGACGCTCCCATGGGAATACGCCTGGGCCAGTTCTCCCTGCCCGGTAGAATCGCTGTTTCCCCAGATGATGCAGTTGTAAACGCCACCGGTTTCAATCTCGATTCCGCCAATGAGAACTTCGGCTGTGTTATCGACGATCGTACAGTTGATCGCGGTGAGAGTACTCCCATCATCCGCATAGGTAACACCACCGCCCCATACGGCGCTGTTGCCTGCGAACAGGCAATTGACCATGACAGTATTGGAATTCTCGCCGTTGGCCCATCCTCCACCGACCTCGGCAGTGTTGTCATAGAACCTGCAGCCGACCACGACAGGGGTGGCCGTGGAATGGTCCGAACCTCCACCGCCTCCGTATTGCGCCGTGTTGTTCTTGAACGTACAGTCCTGGAGAATGAACTGGGCGCTCGTGTAACCCAGGCCGCCGCCATATTGGTCAGCTCGGCTGTGTTCAAAACAACAATTGCGCACAGTACAATTGCAGTCATCGAGAAGCGCTCCGCCCCCTGTGTGATCGAATGCGTTCACCCCGTTGGCATTGCCTCCGGTGATGATGAAACCATCCAGTGTGGCACCCGTGGTTCCAGGATTCGCCCGCACAACGTGGAGGCTGTTGTCTTCATAATGGGTGAACCCGGGCCCGTCATTGCCGTTCAGATCGCCACTCAGAACGGTTGCGCCGAACAATCCGGCGCGGTCGTCTAAGACCGATTCGGTGCCATCGAACCCGCCGTAGATCTCAACCCCGCTGATCAGCTCAAATGACGCCTCCCGGGCCCCGGTGTGCGTCTCCGTCCCCGCATCGTAATCCGGCCGGTACGTCCCCGTCGCCACCCAGATTTCGTCTCCAGCTTGCACGACAGCAAGCGCCGATTGCAATTCCCCGAACGCGTCGGTCCAACTCGTGCCGGTGTTGGCCCCACCAGCATCGTCGTTCACATAGATGACATCAGCGTGGGCTAAAGTTCCCATAGTCAGTACGGCGCAGACCCACTGCAGGACATTGAGAGGTGGCATGGCGTGTCCCTTTCTCAGGGCTTCGGCGTGTAGTGGCTCGGACTCAATTCGAGCACGATTCTAGACCCGTCGGGGTCTCGAGAGCAAGGCAAGCCTCGCGCGGTCGTGGCTCGGACGAGAGGACCGGGCCCGGCCAACCACTTCATCGCATGCCGTCACTCCGCCTCCTGCTCCGCGGCGCGCCGCAAGACACGATTACGCCGCCAAGCAGGATAAGCACCAGCCATAACATGCCTCTGCCATCGAGGGCCGGAACGACCGCGCCGTCCGTACAACCGATGAGCGGCCTGCCATTGCAGGTTCCATCCGGAGAACACACATCGTCCGCGGTGCACGCGTCACCGTCATTGCATGGATTGCCCGGCACGACCTGCGCCTCGCAGACGCCGGTGGCGGAGTTGCACGCGCCGATGTGACACATGTCGTCGAAGCGTGAGCAGTCGATGATCGTGCCTCCCGCGCAAGATCCGTTGTCGCACACTTCGTCGAAGGTGCACGGATCACCGTCGTCGCATGGCATGCCGTCGTGGGCGGGCCCCGTTTCGATGTGCAACGTGCCGCTGATGTCGTCACCGATGATCTGGATCAGGTTGGTCGCGCCGCCGGTCGCCAGCGGGTCAGGGTTACACGTCCCACCGGATACCGGAACGCACGCGGTATCTTCATGAACGACCGCGTCACCACTGGTGACCGTCACGTCGAGACCTTGCTGACACACGTTGGGAGCTGTGTAGGTGTACCAGATATCAGCGCCGGTGGCGCAGTCCTGGGGGCCATCCACGGTGCCGCACGTGGTGGTGAAGGGCTGAGTGATATTGTCCGAGCCCGAGAGGTCGATGGCGTTCGTGCAGCGGTCGTTGAGCGGGCCGACTTCGATGAGCAGGTGCTGGAACTCGGGATACTGATCGCCGCCATGGTACCCCGCGCTGGATGGATAGAAGAAGGCGGAGAAGGGCGGCTGGCCGCCGGTCTCACCGACGTTCCACACGTAACGATGCGGCCCGCAGGCATCGGCGGAAACGCAGACCACGAACTCGGCCAGGTATGCCGGCGCACCTCCGAACTCCGCATAGAGGTCAGCGTCGTCTGCGGGAATCGCTGTGTTGTAAATGACACCGAAGATATTCGAGGCGAGAGTTTCGTTGTACACCGGAGGGGGCACCGCGATCGAGTCGAAGAACGCCCAGTCGGGGCGTGTCGTGTCGATGTGGATTGAGTCCCCACCTCCCGCGCCCGGGTTGTTGTCAACATAGGTCACCAGGCCCGTGGCGCCCGGCTCAGGGATCGACGCCATTTGGAAGATGAGCTGGTAACTTGTTAGGGGAGTCCCGCCCGGATCGGCATCAACGAGCCACACCTCGATGGCCTGACAACTGCCGCGCGCCATGCCGATGATCGTATGACCTGTGGTCGGCTGGCCCGCACCGGCGTTGCCGGCGGCGTCCATGAACGCCCGGGTCTGGCCGAAGGCCGTAGCCGACAGCAGCGCCGACACGTGCGCTGCACACGCGAACACTCCGATCAGCGTTTGTATCCTGCTACTCACATCCAAGTCCTTCTCTCTTGGAATCACGACCGGCGACGGGCGCTCGACGACCGGCGCGCTGTCGTGGTCGGGCAGCCGGGATTGAAGGTGGCCTGCGGTCCATCATAACCACTGGGTCGGGCCATGTTGCCGCGATCCACACAAAGCGATGCGACATCTGGTGGGGGGGACCGACATCCGGAGGTAAAAGGGGTCAGGAGCCCTTTGTGCGCAAACAGGACGATTACCGACTGGAGGCAGAAGTCTCTAGACCACCGACGACCGACTATTGGCGATTGGCGCGCACCGCGTTGGGAGGCAAAAAGGGGTCAGGAGCCCTTTTTGCTTACCCCTTTTTTCTCGCCACGACCGGCGCGGTACGCAGGGCGCGAGGCGGTAGAATATTGACATGACCCGTTGGCCAACGTTGTTACTCCGTACGACTGTGTCAATCGGACTCGCCGGCTCTGCGGTGGCACTCGAGGAGTTGACGCCACGTCAGGTCGCGCTGGCCGCGAGACTTGTTTCTGCGAAGCCGATTGCCGACTTACCCCAACATGTCTGTGCACCGCCCGGTCAGTTGACCCTGTACGCCGATTTCTCGGACACAACGAAAGATGGAATCGCTCTGTATGTAATCAACACAACAGATGATTCTCTCTCGTTCACCAGCGATGACGAACAGCTGCTCGTCCGCCTCGAGGCAGAGCAGCCCGATGGCACGTGGGTGCGCGCCCAGAAGTACTTTCACATTGGATGCATCAGTGAGCGTCGATGTTGGCCCCTTGGCCCGGGAGAATACTTTTTCTTCCGTGGTCGATACCCCTCCGATGGCAAGGCATGCAGAGTGCGCTACAAGCTGTATCCGTCCAATGTCAGTGTGGGGGACCCGGCGGCAAGACGGAGGAAGGATGTCCAAGCGATGTCGAATGTCGGCATCGGCAGAGTCTCTGCGGAGGATGTTCGGGAAGCGAAGTATGATCACCTGGCTCTGAAGTATGGCAGTTTCGAAGTCATCTCGGAGATGGCTCTGAGGCGCGTTCCATCAGGGCGAATGAGCGAGCATCTTCAGAATGAGGCAATCGGGGCGTTGAGCCGTTTTCCGAATGAGTCGTCCGTTGACCTGCTCGAGCGTATCCTCGAAACCAGTGAGCCTCGACAACAGCTGGTAGCAGTTCGAGCCCTGGCCTCTGTTGTTATGCAGAACGCCACGCTGGTTCCGCGCGTAAGGCCGCTGGTCATGTCATGCTCGGAGGACGATGACAATCGATTGAGTCGAACGGCGGCGTATATTCTCGAGCTGCTGCCGGATATCGTGGGTTGGGGCGACATGGTTAGGGGCCTGCAATTGCGGGCCACACTGCCTGGCCACGTCGAACTAAACATGCCGGTCAACGTCTCCGTCGAGATCAAGTCTTCGCCCAATTGGGTCCCCCCGAACATCAGAGTCTTCAGTCCATGTTACGACATGTGCACGTTCTTCAGCCTCCAATTGAGCAACGTTCACACCGGCGAAGCGTTCACCGTGAATGCGGACGATCGTGCCCATGGTCCTCCGCCCGCTGATGGGCCCAACATCCTTCTCGATGGAAGTATCGCTGGCCCATGGCCGCTGACGTTCGCACTGGTGCGGGCAGAGCCGGCTATTGCCGCCGGCGTCTACGATTGCACGGTTCACTACACCCAGCCACGCGGCCCCAAGCCTCAGTGGTTCGGATCGGACGAAGAGTGGGATGACCTGGGTGCGTGGTTCGGCACGATCGCGTCCGCAAGCGTCAAGCTGGAAATCATCCCTGAGAAACCCGGGACGAAGTCCGGGCACCTGCCATAGCGGTCGAGGGGGTGGGTGCCTAAGTACAAGGCTCGACGAGTGAATTGTGCACTGGGCGACGCCGGACTCGAACCAGCGACATCTTGCTTGTAAGGGAATGCACTGGCCCATGAAACGCCGAAACAGTTCCAAACTCGTATGTATCTTTCCACGTTTTACCCTATTGTTGGGCGGTTGAATAGTGCATTCAGTGCGACCCGTGCGTAGAACGTATACGTTATACGTTTCGTTTCGCTCAGCGTAGACACATCTCCCCTTCGCTGATTCGGCTAGTTCGGCAGTGCAATCGAAGTGCTTCGAGCGGTGTAAGGGGAGGCTCATTCCCCTGCGTGCTTGTCACGTCCCCCTTACCACATACCGAGTAGATCGGTCAAGGATCGTCGGTTCACGTGACAAGGGCCTCAATTTCGGATGCAAACCGGGCTGCTATGTGCCGATTTCGACGTAACAGAAGGTCGCAGAAGTACACAGAAGGCATGAAACAATCTCAAAAGACCAACCGTTCCCGTTCGTTCAACCAGAGGCCTACATACTCGACCACCAGCAGATGCAACGGTTCGTAGGGTCATCATCGTAACCCGTCAAACAAGCTCTGGCCGTGACAGAGGCTCGCTGTCGGACGATCGCCAGCTCGCAGTGCACCGGGGCGGCGACATTGATGATCGACGCACACCGCGGCTGCAAGTGCACGGGATGACCTGAGTCGCCGGTGTCCAGGGTGTCACGGGTAACGGCGATATCGTCGTAGCCATCGACCTCGTACGGCAGCTGCTCACGGGAGCCTGCGATGACGGGCAGTGGCGTCATGTGATCGCGTCGTGCACGGAGTCTTCCTGCTGCACGGGATAACCTCAACACCGGCAACACCGGCAAATCCCTATTTCACCCCCAATTACTCTTCTCATGTCTCTCATATGTGCGAGATAAGGAATTGGTGGTGTTGGTGGTGTGGATGCTTCGCTGTTTCCTTGGACAAGCATGGGATCTGCCGGTGTTGGTGGTGTTATTCCCTGAGTCTGATTCCGACATAAATCCGGCGGCTGCCTCGTTGTCGCCTATCGACATTGAAGAGCCGAAACACTTCACGGCCAAAGTTTGAGTTGTTGATCGGCCTGTAACCGTTCTCCTCACACCAATCTCTGTACCTCTTGTACAGCTCATCAGAAGCAACTTCTAAGCACGGTGAGGATTCGCAGCTATCTTCGAGGAAGGCCCTGGCTGGATTGGCCGACATGCGGTGCTCGGCGGTCGCCCGTTCGCCAGCATCCGTCTCGGTAAACAGGCCGTTCGTTCTCAGCCGGCGTAGCCCAGCAAGAGCCCAGTTCAGAACGCCGGGCAACTCTGCTTCAATAATCTTCTGAGCCAGGTGGCGGTCTTGCCGTGCCGGCGGGATCGTGACACCGAACGGGATGATCAGTTGTCGTCGCCAGATTCCTTGAGAGCGATCATGCCATTGTGGGAAATCGTTCGCAGCCATCACGACGAATGCCGTTGGTTTGACGGTCACAGGATTGAGGTACTTACGGTCGATCGTGATCGAGTCGCCCGCCACGAACATCTTGAAGATCGCCTCGGCTTCGGCAGGCGGCTTGTTGTCCATCTCGGCTGCGATGTTCACCAGCTTCCCGACCGTCGGAACAAGGGCGAATCTTGTACCGAACAATTCGACTGGCACAGAGCAGCAATTGTCCTTCCCGATCATTGCTTGTAAGACGCTTAGTGTGACAGACTTGCCATTGCTGCCCTCGCCGACCAGCAGGAGGAACTTGTGCATGGTCGTGTCAGAGACAAGGGCGTATCCGAAGCATTCCTGCAAAAGAGTAATTGAGCCGGGATCCAGTACTTCAGAGAGGAACCCGTCCCATCTTGGGCAGGTTGCCGAGGGATCATACGAATATGGTAAGTGAACAGTACTGACGAACCGAGCGGTGCTTCCGGGACGGAACGAATCACTTGATTGGAGGGTCTCCTCAAGATCGAGCAATCCATTGGCAAGCGGTAATCTCGATATCGGCGTGAAGTCATCGCCCTCGCACCACACCGGCAGATCGATGCCAGACGGAATCATCGCCTGTGCCCCGATGGCCTCGACCACCTCTCGGGTGAATGCCTGCTTGGCGTTGAAGAAATGCTTATGCAACCACAGCTTTACTCTCTTTGACAGATCGGTCGATGGGACAACTGAATAGGTTGATCCGTTCCACTCCAGATACTCATCTCTGTGGCAGCGCAACGTGAGAACGCCATCAGAAGAGCACGCGAGACGAAGAAACTCGGACGCAACCTCCATCGGACCCGGCTTGGGTGGAGCGGATGGTTCGACCGCGTTCTTCACGAGGTCGCCCAAGGTGCTCGCCTGTGCATCGTTCTCTGGGAACTTTGCGAGGTAGTCATCGAGCCCGACCTTCACGTCTCCATCGCCCGGCGGGATGCGGACGACGCGGACGATTCCGCCTCTCTGCTTGAGGACCTCGGCAAGTCGATACTCGGCTAGCATGACCGCCGGCTTCGTGGTCGCGTCGCTATCGAAAGCGATATAGACCTCAGTACGTGACCATTGTATGGCATCGAGATCATCAATCAGCGTGATCAACCCATAGGAGCGGCCATTGGTATCGCGTGGCCTCTTCTTGTGGAAGTTGAATACGCCCCCCAGGCCGATCGTGTCATAACCAGCCTGTTGGCCTGCCAGCGATTTCTTCAGCCCCTCTGTGATAATGATGACGGAGGCAGACGTATCGAAACCTGGCGGGAAGAACGCACGCATCGGTCGGTTGTACGGGTATAGGTACTTCCGGGGCCGACCATCACTGCCAACATGCGGTGTGTCCGGCTTGAACGTCGTAAACTCACCGTTCCCGTTCCCAACGCACCAGCCGCCGCATCCCACTGACTTCAAATTGAGTATCTCGCGGGCTTCATCCTGGTCGATCGAGCGAATCCCAGACGCTGCGATCGTTTCGTCAGTCAATCCTGACTTGTGCAGCTCACGTACATGATTGGGAAGCAACGCCATCGAAAGACTCCAACAAACAAGAAGTAGACACGTTGAGTTCAGTATGCCTGGGCCTCTCGGTACAAGGCGAGCCCAAGGCAATAGGAATGAGTTCGAGTGCGTAGCGAGTCTCTAGAAGCCACGTTGCTAGAAACTTGCAACGATCACACGGTTGATTGCCGCGGATCTCGAAGTCGCACGTTCGGCAAGAGGACGTTCGGACGGAAGAGAATGAAGTTGTTGCGGGGGGTTCTGTTCGTCTAGAATGCATCAACGATTCTCCAATGACCCGCCGGTTTGCCCTCCCCAAGGCCCGGCGGGTTTTTCTTCGTTAGAAACCCTGCTTCATGAGCCTGTCCTTAGCAGCTTGAATCTCCCGCTCACGTCGCGTCGGAGTTTTTCGCCATTTCTTTCGCCGTCGTGCACGGTGTTCCGATTCGCGACGACCGTCCTCTTCGAGCTGGCGATTGAAAGCATCAACCCAGCATGCTTTGGTCAGCCGCCGCTTTCCACGACGCTGGGAACGCAAGGAGATTCGATCTCCAGACTTGGTCTTGATTCCCTGAACGATCCACCGCCAGATCGTGGATGCCGATGTGTTTATCATGCGGGCAGCTCTCGGAATGGTGATGAGGCCATCCGTGGAGTCATCGTTCATTTCGGATCCTCCCTCAGGAGCGGCCTCAGAGCCCGGGCTTCATCGGCAATGACTTGCATCGAAGCGACGAGAAAGCTCTCGCACAGACGAGCAGCCTGCCGCCGATCCTCAGCGAAGAGGAACGGGCAGTTGTGTCGAGCCATCAGCTCGATCACGATCGACAAGACATCGGGCCATCTGTCCGACAGCTCCGCCATGCCGCATTCGAAGATGGCACAACCGAAGCGGAGAGCTCGTAGCTTCTCCAGCGACCGGTGAACCGTGATGCGTGGGCGTCCGAGGCGTCCCAGCAGCCGTTTACGGTCAATGGCGACGACGCCGAGCAAGTGCTGGAAACCAGAGACCGTGTAGTGTGCGACGCTGAGCCGCTCGGTTTGTGCTGGAAGATTGAACACCCAAGGACATCTCATCCTCGAATGGACCAGGATCAATGGTCGCCCGCTGGAGTTGACGTTGGCCGCAGGAGCCCCTGTCCCAGTCATGAGGGGCCTCCGCTGGACCGATGCCGCTGAGGCCTGCTACGCGTGTTTCTGCTGCGGCTCTGGTGATACTTGGCTTCGGCGGCGACCAGCTGCTCCGCAGCCTGCAGCAACCGATGGATCGCTCTCACGACTTCTTTCACCGTTTGTTTCGGTCGGGTTGTTCGCATGGCCAGATCCTACGGATCGGCCAACAACCACAGGGGAAACGTGTAGTTTGTGTTGACGTAAGCTTTTGGTGGGCGTGGGCTTGAAATTCTAGATGGGTAGTTTCGTAGACTTACGGCGTTTGGCGTTTCGTCTCCGCGATCTGATTTCTGGTTCTCATCATCTCTTTGGCCGCCTCACGGGCCAAGCCGGCGGGTTCGCCTTCGCAATCGAGCAAATCGAAGTCGTCACGTTGATCGAGCACCAGTTGGACTATGCTACTCGCATGTATTCGCTGGCGGGGCCCCGTCGTGTTCGGATCGACGCGTAGCGTGTGCAATCTTCGTTTGATGAACTCATAATCGCCGGGCTTTCCAAGAACTCGAAGTGCCTCTGTCTTGGTGAAGTAATCGTCCGGCCGTATTTGCTCGCCCGACAACTTCAATCGGCCTACGAGAGCACGGAATTGCTTCCTCGCTCCTCGAAGTATGGCAGCGGTGCTACCGTTGTGGTCCATCTCGATGAGCTTCTGCGATACGAGCTCAGCGTCGCGGCGCCTATTTGATGGTTGGACCGGCACGCAAGAGAGCCAGCTGCCGTCGTCTGACACATCGTGATGCTCGGGAAGGACTGTGCCATGCAGAACATCCCTGGTCAGCACCACGCGTCGATCTGGCACACCCTCGTTGGCGATCAATAATCCCGATCGCCGCTCGACTTCATCGAAGATGAAGGCCAGCAGCTGTTCGGCACCCTTGGGCGGGTCGGAGCCCTGACACAGCCCCCACGCCCTGCTCAGTACGAAGCCAAGAACACTCGACATGGCACCGCCTCCCTCGCGGCTCCCGGTGAGGAACTGGGGGCAGCACGGCGGGAATCCGTGCGTTCGGGCGATCGTCCCTAGCCCGAACGGGAAGCTACAAGATATCGACGTCAGCGATCAAGAATGAAATGTAACATCCCGTGGTCATTGAACATGGGGCCTTCTTCTATTCGCGGCAATAGACCAGGTCTAGGCCCGGCACGCCCTAGATCTAGGCGGGATGACGTATTGTCTGAGCCTGGGTGGATCACATACAGTTTGAGCTCATGAGCAGCTCTGAGAACTTCAAAGTGTTTTGGGAGTACATCCTAGAAGTACGCCGTGAGAGGATTGAGGCTCGCGAAGCCCTGCTCGGCAGGCTCAAGCATTTCACTACGATCCATATGGTGTTATTCGGAGCCTTGTCCTTTGGGGTGAATCGGTTGCAGCCCACCTGGCTTGAGCGACTTCAACAACAGCACACGGGTGATCACCCCAGTATTGCCGTCGTTGGGCTTGGCCTCGTTGCGGCTGGTGTTGTCTTTCTCGCTTTCCTTTTTGCCACATATTCTCTATTCGCAGTCAAGTACGAAATCGCATCGCTGAACTTCAGTAACGCAGACCAGAATTACATGCTCACCGCGAGTGAGGCAGACGTTCGCAGAGCACTTTGCAACAACATGCTTCATGCATCTCGCAATAACGACAAGCATCTCGTGCCCAAAGACAAGCGAAACGCAATGCTCGTCTCTTTCTGTACGGCGTTGGGCATGCTGCTAACAGCTTTATTCGTTTCCGTCGCTTTACTATGAGTATCCAATGAACAACAACGAAGAACAGACTTCAGGTGATCAGAATCAAGGCCATTCCGAGGAGCCACCACGCCAGCCAGACGACACAGACGACAACATCCAGGCATCGCCGCTCTCCAAGCCACCGGAGGTGTTCTTTAGATGTACGCTCCCCGACGTAAAACGCCGCCTGAACAAGGGTCCTGATTCTGGCGAGGGTGGCAAATCGTAGTAATGCTTAAGACGTAGGTAGGGCACATGGACCGGCAGCAACACGAACAACAGTTCACTCCAGCACGTCAACCATCCGTCCCAGAGAAGCCAGGGGAACCAGCTTCCCCGCAAGAACAGCCAGCTGAAAGCGATACGCCCTTCAAGTCGCCACTGACGAAGCCGCCTCAGGTCTTCATCGGATATCATCTGCCGAGATTGATTCGATTATTTTAGCCCTCACGTGCAAGCACATCGCTTCAGGACAGTGTGATTCCGAGCCAGAAGTGCCTAGTTTGGTTAGGCAACAGCAACTCGCTGCGAGGCAGAGAGCTGCACGTACTTCATACGCAGGCAGCAGAGACAAACCACAGAACATGCGTACCGACAAGGAGAATGGCCAGGCACCAATGGCTTGTGGAAACGGGAGAAGATGCCGCGGGGAAGAGGGAGACACGCGAAGAAGGCCTTCCCTCCAGCAGCAACGGTCGATAGCCTAATCGACATGACAAACCAGTTGATCACCTTAACACTCGAAAGCGATAGCGAAAGCGATTCATGTAGGACACTGGCAAGGGCCATAAGTACGCTCAACTGGATCGGGCCAGCGATCGCATTGCAGGCCCACCACAGCCCAGATTGGCACGCTCCCCAGGCAGAAACCCGCGAGGAGGACCTGTACCATGCTGAGGAGGGGCCGACAGAACAACTGCTCAGCCTCGGAGTGTGGCGAGAAGCAATCACTGATGTCTTTCCATTCAAGACAGGAACCTATGACCACTACCTTAGACATGGCATCGCCGAGGCCGTTTCAGAGGGTGCCCCAGTGGAATACTACAGCCTTCTTGAGCGGACGTTCTATGTCCCCCCCAGAACCCCAGGCCTTGAGCTCTTGTCCGCCAGCCAGAATTCGCCCATAAAGATCCAGGCGAAGATCGCGGGAACGATCCTGGGGTTCTGTACGTTGTTCACGTTCCATTCCATTATTGTGTCTAAGTGGTTCAGGGACGCCACCGTCACCACCAAGATGCAAGAGGAGAGGCTGGAGGCCATGAGGCTGTTCGGCAGGCTTCTTCGCAAAGAACTGGAGGAAGATGGCATATCCCCTAGGACTATAGATGCGTACGAGGCGTATACAGGACATGCTATTGAATCAGCATCCAAGAACATGCCTACAATTGCCGACTTTGAGATCAGAGCCGAGTGATGATTATGAGCAGTTGGATGGAAGATTAGCTGACAAGCAAGGGTAATTCGATCCCGTATCGCCTCACTGGCAACTGGGAGTAGATGCTTGGTAGTGTTTCAAGGTTTAGCATATCTAGGTGTACGTGTAGTGGCTAACACTTGATCTGACACCCACCCTGGTGTCGACCGCTTGTGTGTCAGTTACGCCGCATTGCCTGGTACTGTCTTCTCATCCGAGATACTCACACCGTCTGTGAATGTCGCGATTGGTGTTCGTCCACAGCACATCTTTCCCTGGTGTGTTCTCGATTCGTTGTAAAAGGTCATCCACTCGTCGAGATCGGTCTGCAGAGCCTCCAATGAGGTGTACAGCTTCTTTCGGAAGGTGACCTGATAGAACTCCTGCAGAACCCCTCTGTGTCACACTCTTTGAGACACCCTGTTGATCGAGTTTAATGTAGGGCGGCTGGTGGATAGCGATGCTCAACAGATACCAGGCAGGAGCCCCGGTGACACAAGAAATCCAAGGTGACGGCTCGGATCGACCCGATCCAGAGGTTCCCGAGCGTGCCACGCGACGGCGGTTCACGGCGGAGTACAAGCTGCGGATCGTGCAGGAGGCTGAGGCGTGCAAAGACGGCGAGATCGGTGCGTTGCTGCGGCGTGAGGGCTTGTATTCATCCCATCTCGGCAAGTGGCGCGAGCAGTTTCGCAGCGGTGCTTTCAAGGGTCTGCAAGCCAAGAAGCGTGGGTCAGCGCCGAATCCTGACAAACGCCTGGCCAAGGAAGTCGCGAAACTCGAACGTGAGAACGAGCGGCTACGCAAGCGTCTGCAACAGGCCGAGACGATCATCGACTTCCAAAAAAAAGTCTCGGAGATCCTGGGCATTCCACTGAAGGACAGTCCGAGCGACGAGAACGAATGATGCGGTCCTGTGATCAACTCGGTGGAACCGTGGGCAGGGCCCAAGCCTGCCGCGCCTTCGGCTTACCACGATGCGGTCTGTATCGCTGGCTGGCGCCGGCTTCGGCACCAAGGCCACGGCCTCGACCGCCGTGGTCGCTGTCGGACTCGGAGACGCAGGAGGTCAAGGACGTGCTGCACTCGAAGCGCTTCGCAGACCAGGCGCCGCGCGAGGTCTGGGCACAACTGCTCGACGACAAGCGCTACCTCTGCTCAGTAAGCACAATGTACCGAATCCTGCGGAAATCAGACCAAGTACGTGAGCGGCGTAATCAGCTGCGTCACCCGACCTATCGCAAGCCGGAGCTCCTGGCTACATCTCCGAACGAAGTGTGGTCGTGGGACATTACCAAGCTGATGGGACCGGCGAAGTGGTCCTACTTCCACCTCTATGTGATCCTGGACATCTTCAGTCGCTACGTGGTCGGCTGGACCGTTGCGTATCGTGAAAGCGCCAGCCTGGCCACACGTCTCCTGGAAGAAACGTACCACAAGCAGGAGATCCTGCCCGGGCGACTCACGGTCCACGCGGACCGTGGCCCATCGATGCGTTCCCAGGCCGTGGCGCATCTGCTCGGAGATCTTGGCGTGACCAAGACGCACAGCCGACCCCATGTCTCGAATGACAATCCGTTCTCGGAGAGTCAGTTCAAAACGCTCAAGTACCGACCGGCGTTCCCGGATCGCTTCGGTTCGATTCAGGATGCACGGGCATTCTGCCGGGTGTTCTTCGACTGGTACAACAATCAGCACCATCACAGCGGCATTGGCCTACTGACGCCTGAGACCGTGCACTACGGCGGAGCAGAGGACGTGCTCGAGAAACGGAGAGATGTGATGCTCGAGGCCTATCAGCGGAACCCACAACGCTTCCGGAAGCCGCCGGTCATACCGGCTCTTCCGCAGGCCGTATGGATCAATCCACCAGCGCCTGCTGCGCAGGCGCTGGAATTGATTGCTCCCTAAACTGAGTCGTTTAGGTGTCTCAAAAAGCTTGACACATTCCGAACCGTCTTGTGGAAGCGCTCACAGATGCCGTTGGTCTGCGGCGACTTTGTCTTCGTCTTGGTATGATCGATGTCGTTGATGGCCAGGTAGAGCTCATAGTCGTGCTGCTCCGGCTTGCCGCAATACTCCGTACCGCGATCCGTCAGGATCCTCAGCACGGCGACACCATGGTCTTCGAAGAACGGCAACACGCGGTCGTTGAGCAGATCTGCCGCCGTGATCGGTGTCTTCGTCGTGTACAGCTTGCAGAACGCCACCTTGGAGTACGTGTCGATGAACGTCTGCTGATAGATGCGGCCCACACCCTTGAGCGTGCCGACGTAGAACGTGTCTTGGGAGCCCAAGTAACCCGGATGGGCTGTCTCGATTTCTCCAGAGACCTCGTCATCCTGCTTCTTCTTCTCCAGTGCTGCAACCTGAGCCTCCGTCAGCACCAGGCCCTCGGCTTGCATCTTGTCCTCAAGAGCTTTTAGGCGCTTCTTGAAGGTCTCGAGGTTGTGGCGTTGCCACACGCAACGGAGTCCCGCCGGCGAGATGAATACACCGAGTTTCCGCAGTTCGTTGCTCGCACGCACTTGACCATATGCCGGGAAGTCCGTGGCTACCTGGACAGCTGCTTGCTCCGTTCGTTCATCAGTGCGATTCTTCAGGTTCGGCTTGCGACGGGTCTTCTCGACCAGGTTGTCAATGCCGCCTTCTTCAACAAGCTGCTTATAGCGATAGAACGTATCCCGTGAAAAGCCCATGATCTTGCACGCTCTCGACACGTTGCCCAACTCCTCAGCCAACGTCAGAAGGCCAACCTTGTTGCCGATGATCTTGTCGTTATGATGCATTGTGAGTTACCCTTTTGGAGCATGTGCTCCGGTTCGAGTTTGATAGTCGAAACCAGGGTAACTCTTTTTTTGTGAAGTGTCAGATCAGGTCGTAGCTAGCCCAGTGTACGCCCACCAGACCAATGCTGCGATCACCAATGCGTTGGTGATGATCTTAAGTTCATTCATCACGTAGCTTCCTCATCGCTTTGGGTCTGACCTTGTTGTGCCATACGTTGAGCCACGCTTCGTCGCCCGTTCGTTTTATCAAGCTGTCCACCTCTTCGATGCTCACGACGCCAGTGTCCGGGTCCGACAAGTCTTCAAGGATCATCTCCGCGAACGCGTGGTACTTCTTGTAGGTTATTGGGTGTTCCTCTATCACTGACCCCAGCAGGGCGTTGTATCGCAGGCCCATCAGCATGTCGTTTTCGGCGAGCCTCTGGGCCTTGCCGCTCACCTCATCTAATGCGGATGCCAGCTGCTGGTCTGCTTCACCAAGTACGGATAGCAGCTGCTGGTCTGCTTCACCAAGCTTTTCTATCCGATTGCTCATCAATTGGGCCAACTTGGCGATCAGGTCCATCTTCTCTTCGAGCGTCTTGACCCTGGCGGCCAGGTCGGCGTCATTCTTCTGCGGCTCGTTCGCATTCAGCATGCACGCAGCGATGGCGAGCACGGTTACCGTTGTCAGTGTTTTGTTCACTTGTCTCTCCTTACTGCTTCGAGCCAGTGCTGACGACAGTAGCACTGACCCCTCATGCTCATTTTATCTGCGGCACTAAGCACTAGTGCATTGTGCCCGCCCCGCTTTCGGACACAGACGCCATCTTGGCCGCGTGGGCCGCGATCCTGCGGCAACCTACGGCTCATCACATAGGCCGAAGAAGAAGCAGTCCACCCAGCACTGCAAGTCTCCTACGACCGTGAGCAAGCCATCCCGGTTGCAATCCACCCGGCACATACAATTGCCCGCCGTGCAACAGGTATCCAGTCCACCTGCCGGCGTATAGAAGAAGCAGTTGACTAAGTCATCCAGATCTCCTACGACGGTACTGAGGCCATCTCCGTTGAGGTCAAACAAGACCGACTCCCTCATGCACGTGTCGCCGACACAAGAATCGTTGGTGCATGGATTGCCGTCATCGCAGTCTTCTGAGCTCACGCAGCCCGTGCAGCCTTGAATCGGCGTGCCAACGCACTGGCCACCTGAGCATACGTCGTTCTCGGTACATGCCTGGCCATCGTCGCAAGGAAGAGAGTTGCTGACATTCTGACAGCCGTCAACAGGATCACAGGTGTCCGTCGTACACGGGTCCTGATCATCGCATTCGCTGTCTAAGCAGCACCCGAGACAATCGCTCGGGCAATCGCAAGGACTCTCGATCGTGTCACATACCCCATCCCCGCAGACAGGACATCCGCACAGTGGATTGCTTGCCGCTTCGCCTTCGCATTGCGCGTCCCATTCAGTCTCGCAACAATAAGGATCCATTGTGCATATCATGCTGCAGCAGAAGGTATCATCGCAACCGGGGCTCGCCCCACTAGTGCAGCAAGAGCCCCCCCCGGGACAGGCACACTCTTCCGTTACAGTGGCAACTCCCCCAAAAGCCGAGATGACCGGCAGCACATATGGCAGCACCAAGGACATGGGGATACCCTTGCCGTCATCGACGCACTCTGGCCCCGCATCGGTCCCGCAATGGTGGATCGCAATAAAATCGTGATTTGCAGCGTCAAAGACAGGTGCTCCTGAAGCACCCCCCTTACTTACAAGAGTGTACTTGGCTTGTCCCAGAATATATTGCCCGCCACATGACTGATCGAGCTGCACCTCGTACACAGTGCCTTCATCATATGCCTTCTTCTGGCCAACAGCGTGATGTATCAAATACACGTCATTGCCGCTGCTCGCCCCGCCACAATTGATGGGCAGTGTGCCAAACACGCTGGCGGGATCACCGCCTAGCGTTAACAGTGCAAAGTCCCGAAGCGGATCGCTCAGAATGAGGCCAGTAATCGGAACAGGAATCCTGGGCTTTGCTACGACGCCCTCACATGCACTGCACTCGTCATCAAAGTTGGCCGTCATTGTCGTCACGTCGTTTACTAATGGGCCGTATGCTGTTCCATCTGTCGTTATGCAATGGCGATTTGTCATCATGAAATTTGGTGCCGCAATCATCCAGCCGGTGCATGTTCCGCCAATTGCAGTGTCGATGTTGGCAACGGCTCTGCTGTTTGTGTACTGAGGGCTTGGGTTCAAGCATTCCACGTGAACTTTGGCGTTGCATCCAAGCGTGCAGCAATCTCGATCTGGTGAGTGGCAGATCCCGTCGCAGAACCCATCGTCTGGACAGCAATATGCATAGAACGCACATAAGGCGTCATCCGAGCAATCCGGATCTGGCATGGGGCAGTCAATAGTGCAGCTCCCGTCGCCCACACAACAGAATCCAGTTGCGATGCAGATATCCAGATTCGTGCAATCCGGATCACTCGGGACGCACGAGATATTGCAGGCACCATCTTGTATGCACGGATCACCAGCGAAACCGAGGCTTGTTGTCACTGCAGTCCACAATAGAGCCGCGATGGCTCGACGCACCCCGTTTCCTGACATGACCTACACCCGGCCTTCGCTACGCAGAGCGTCGCATTCACTTTGTAATTGCCATCGAGGCCAAACCAGCGGCCCAAGACGTAAGGAGAGTTGATTCACTGGCGGTTCCCTCAGAAGAAACCTGAAATCCTCACAAGCCTACCAAGAGCCACTGTAACGCAACTCGCACTTCATGCCATCACTCTCATCAGAATACGTACGCCGCGTTAGCGAGGCATGCCTGGTCCGCCACCTCGCTAACCGAAGACTCAATAGCCGTTTAGCAGACCCACGGATGCTATGAAGAAATGCGGCACGGCTGCTTCGATATGGGGAGCTGGTGGCGGCCCTGCGAAATGGGAGGACCAGAAGGGCTAAATGCTGGGAAGAGGCCGATCAGTCATCTTCTTGCCAACGGTAGGGCTTCACTGCCTCGCCGCACCCCTTGGCATATGCCTCAAACTCATCTTTGGTAAATGGATACCATTCGTTGTATGGGTAGCGTCTGAGAAACTGGGCAAGTGACTCACGGAAGTGCTCGTTTGCAACTTTAGTTAGACGACCGACTCGAAATTCTCGAAGAGCTTCGAGGTCAAGCCGAGGAACTGGAATTACCACTCGAAAGTCAACGACCATTCGTTTTTGAAAGCCAATGCTAGGGTCGGCAGGAAGATAGAACCAACGAAGATCGCTTCTCGTCTGTCGGTTGATAAACTCAGTCCACTTCCTGTACTTGCCCTCTGCAGGCACGGTCTTGTTCGTCATTTGAGCGAGCTCACCCACCTCACACATGCAGAGATACCTGCCTCGGGCTGCGTCACAGTTTTGTGTTATTGCGATGGCGTGAACGGCAGTCATTGCAAGAACCGCCGCAACCGGGGCCTCGTTCCCGTTGACGAGCTCTTTCCAAGTTGTGACCCGTTGCTTGTCGTCTTTATCGATAACGGGGAGTTCGCTCAGCGAGTAATCTACACGGGGAATATTCTGAAACACATCTCCCTGCTGAATGGGGGCCTCTAGTGCAACATTCTCGTAAATCATCGCCCGGCTATTCCTCACTCTTCCACATAACTTCCCACATTCGCGCCTCCGACTTACGCTCCTCAAGAAGCTCTTGCTCTGCCTGTTCTAGAACCCTTAGGGCGATACCCCGAGCTTCAGCAAGGGTGACCTGTCGACCAGGTCGTCGAGCAGCAGCGAGTTGAATCTCGCTCGAGGTAGTGTGCCCAAATTCCTGACGGGGATCGAAGTAGACGAGGGGGGCTGTTATAGCCGTGATTCCCAACAAGGCGTTTGTGATTGCGTAACAAAGAACTGAAGGGCGTTCGATGAGGCCCGAGGTGGGACTGTATTTGACAGACGCCGTATCGTATGTCAAATCGTCCGACGTGTGCTCGGTAGTGTCCAAAGGGACATCGTTTACAACTTGACTTGCCGCATTAGTCATGCCGAGCCCCTCCTGAACGATTCGAGCAATTCTCCGCGACAAAGTGCAAAGAACCACTTGTTAACATAGCCATGGGCGGATGCGACCCAGGCTTTAATCGCATCGGGCGTGTCGTAGCCATTATCGATGAGTGACCGAATCTTTATCTCCCAAATGATGCTAGGGACATTCTCTCTCTTGCCAGTGCTAAATCCGATCATCCCCAAACCAGGCAGATTCGGGAGTGGATATGTGAAGTTCAGGTTGAGCTCTTCAGGCGAATTGGCACGGTCAGGCTGCTCTTCGAACAGCAACTCATCAATCTCGACTTTGGTATGTAGATAGTCCCTGAGGAATGCCGGGGGCGTCTGAGTCATGGGATCGTAGGGAACTGCGTTAATGTAGCGGAGCTGCATCCCAAGCGGCTCGAGCTCTCGAATGTCGGACGGGTACGAATCAAAAAGAGCATCGATCGCAGAAGACACAAGGGGGCTAAAATCGTCCCAAGTATACCCTTCTGTGTCATTCACTGTAATGATTCCTGGCCCGATCTGAGTCAGGGGCCAACCTTTGTCGGAGTGACGAAACTGATGACGGAGTTGGTGAGGAGTAAAGGCTTCCGGAACTTGGGATGTTGGAAGATCAACGGCGGCCTTGTAATAGTGCCTAACTTGATCGTAGTACCTGCCAAGCAGAATCCGATAACCAGGATCAATCTGAGTGCGTTCGTCAACTGCCTGTAGCCTCCAGCGAAGCTCAAAGATTGCTTCAGCCAATGGCTTATTCGGGAGTTCTTCACGTGTGGGTACTTGGGTTGCCATAATTAACTTCTACCCTGGAGCTGTCATAACCATCATGAACATTACTTCGAAGAATGACCGAACAAAAAGAGAGGTACTTTGAGTAGATTCCTTGCTCAATAGTGGGCCTTGTGAAAGGGCTATCTCAAGCATCCTGATTTCCTACGCCGTCTACCACCGACCCGCAACTAAGCATCACCGCTTGGCGGTCCGCCCCAGCCTGCCCGGTCAGCATATTTGACCAGGATTTCCAGGGGGCGTCTAACATCGCATCGGCTTGCAACATTCGGCCAACGTCTTCAGCCCCCAAGGGTAGATAAACGGGCCCAGCCAGTTTCTCAATTTTGTCCAAAGCCACTCAGAAGCAGCCGTCGTACCTAGAAATATGTTCTTCGGCGTCCAGTTTATTCGCCAGCCGCCTCAAGTGGTACGCCGCCTCACTCGGATCCATCCCAACGTCCACCCGCAGCAGAACGTGCTGGGCGTAGAATTCGTATTGCTTCCCAGCCTCCAACGTGCACCAGTCCAGCCCGTTCATGCCGAACGCCTCATCCGGTGGTTCGATGATGGCGTAGATCTCGCCACTGCCCGGTGACTCCTCATCCGTGCCATCGAGCGGATTGGTGTATTCCATCTGCACCCGACCGTCATCGAAGTAGTCGTCGATGCTCTCGAAGTAGCCCACACGGATCAGGTACCGGATGAGCACCCGTGTGCGGAACCCGGCCGGCAGATCGCTCCAGCGGGTATCGTCGACGCCGATGGCGTCGTTGAACAGGCCGCGGTTGTCGAAGTAGGCCTCGGTCTCCTCCGCGGACATGCGTGCGGGGATGGCCCGTTCGTCGCCCAGGCACTCCTCGAGGATCTCGAGCCACTTCAGCACCGCCTTTTCGTCCTCAGCATAGCTGGTCATGACGATGTCCCTTCCATTCCGATGCGGATCCCAAAAGGCTCATAATTCAGCGTGGGAACACGAGGTCCCGGTCAAACACTCGTAGCTCTGCTTACCCACCTAACTCGGGAACCCACGGCCGAACCCCCCGGGGGGTGTGGTAAAGTTTTATGGACAGTGGCCATCAGGAATTATCCCGCCGCCTGCCGCGGTTCGTCCAGATCCGGATCTGCGGGCAGAGCCCTATCCGCGGCCACCGCCATCGCCTGAGTCAGATCGAGTGGAGCGTAGTGCTCGGTCATGCGGGGATCGCTGTGGCCGAGTAACGCCCGGGTGTTGTCGCGGTCCGTTGTGCGACTGACGTCCCGGGCGACGGCATGACGGATCTGATGTGGATTCCAGCGATGCTGTTTCTCCCATGCCTCGACCTTCTCGGGATCGTCCCTGATCTCATCCGGCACTGGGAACGCCCGGTCGCAGGCCCGGTGAATGTGCCGCCTATAGGCGTCCGTGGTGTAGAACTCGCCCGGCGAACGTCGAGGACGCGGTGTGCGGTTCGACCCCGGACGGTTCCCGCAAGACAAAGGCGTGGTCCGCTCGGCGTGGGCTCGGTCCCGTCGGGCTTGCTCCGCTCTTAACGGGCTGAATACTGCCGATTCAACGGACGGGCAGTTTGCGAGAAGCGGACGAAGGATCTCTTGTGCTTCCGGGTTGAGCGGGATCGACCGCACTTGGCCGCGGTGGCTGTTCTTGTGTTGGGCCGGACAATAGATCCAGAAGTGGGTGCCCGACTCCTGCCGCCCGAGTGTATCGATGTCCACCGGTCGCATGACCAGCAGTTCGCCCGCACGGGCACCGGTCAGCCACTGCAGCTTGACGACCGTGGCGACCTCGGGGCCCACAAACGGAAGCGTGGCCGCAATTCGATCCCACTCAACTGCCTGCACGGGCTGCGGCTCGCGGGCCTTTGATTCGTTCGCCGCCAGGGCGTCCACGGTCTTGAGTCGCTGGTGGATGCTTGCATCCAGCATCTCTTCTGACGCAGCCCATTTGAACATGGCTCGAATGAGGCCGACTGACTTGTTGATCGTTCCTCTGGTGTACGAGCCTTGATCGTCCATGTGGGCACGCACGGCCTTGAGCTGCCGGGGGCCGAACTCGGCAGCTGGTGCGGTTTCGTAGAGTTGAAGCAATGGCCTGAGGGCCATCTTCGCAACGTGGACCGTTGAAGTGGGTTCACCCGTCGGACGCCGGTACTTCCGACGCACGTGGCCCATGTACGCATCGACCAACTCGACGATGGTCAACTCGCGGGGATCAACCGGCAAACGGCGACCGTTGGCCAGCCATTCGGCGAGGATGCGGTCGTAGTTCTGCCGGCTCGTGGGATCGTCGAAGTGCCCCAGATGGACTCGACGACCATCGAGCTCGACGAAGGCGTAATCGGGGCCGGACTTGCGGCGTTGTCTGCGGTAGTTCGGGGTCTTCATGGAGCAGCTCCTCTTGGACCCGAACGTATACGGTATACGTTTCGGGTCGTGTCAGAACCGCTCCACCGAACGCTCGGTGGGTGCCTCAATCCGAAGGCTCGGCGTGGTTTGTGAAGACTGGGCGATGCCGGACTCGAACCAGCGACATCTTGCTTGTAAGGCAAGCGCTCTAGCCAACTGAGCTAATCGCCCGATACTACCTGAGGCAGCAGTCCTATTATATTCGATCTTTGGCCGGTGGCGACTCCATCGAATCGGCCGGTCAGGCGGGATGCGATGCAGCGGGCTCTGGTGTTGTTGAACGGGGGGGTAGGCAGTGCCGTGGCGGCGGCCGTGGCCCGGCAGGAATACGATCTCTGCGCCCTCATGGTCGATATCCAGCATCGGGCGGCAGAGGCCGAGAAGAGCCGTTTTGCAGTCCTGTGCGATCACTACGAGATCGACAGCCGCTGGATCGCCCAGCTGAGTCACTTCAAACAGGTCGGCGGTCACCCGCTGTTCGACTCAGACATGTCGTTGCCGGCGGCAGCGGCTGAAGGCCATGTCCGCGCCGTGCCGATGCTCATGTCTGCGTTGCTCGATGTCGCAGCCAGTTTCGCCGTGCGGGTCGAGGCGGCCCGGATCGTCATCGGGGCCTGCGAACAGGGTGCTCAAATTCCGGGGCAGTCGTTCGAGCCCATTGCCGACCATCGCCGCGAGTTCTTCATGGCATATCAATACATGGTCGATTCGGCGCTGTCCGGAAGCGATGCCCTGGTGATCGACACGCCGCTGGTCGATTACGAGCCGGTCGAGATCATCAAACTGGGCCAGCGCCTCGGCGTGCCTTTCGACAAGACGTGGTCATGTCTGACCGCCGGACCGACCCCGTGCAACCGCTGCCATGGCTGCGCGGCCCGCGCGTCGGCCTTCCTGGGGGCCGGGGTCGTCGATCCCGTCGTGCTGTCCAAGGTGTAAGCCGAGAAGCCGGCGGCCATCGTCGAGTAGCCACAAGCCAGTGTCCAGCCGCAAGGGTCCCCTCGAATGTCGTTTGATGCGTGGCGCGTGAGCGCTGGTCGTTGCGCGCTGGTCGCGTGTCGCGGATGGCTGATGTTGAATGGCCATGTGTCGGATGAATGCGCCTCCGGGCGAAGTTCCGCTCCGCTCCAGCCGCGGAGTGTACTCGCCGAGATTACGCTCGAGAACCGCGGGTCGGCGATCCGACCCCGCCCCGATCGAGCGCTGGTGGAACCCAGGCTGCGTCACCGCTGTCCTGGAGCTGCGCGAAATCTTCACCCTCCGGCGGTGTATGCCCGGCTCGAATAGAGTGTATAGAGAACTTCCCGCCCGGTAGAAGCTGCCGATATTGAACAATGTCCCCGCCCGATCCACTGGCCTCGCGGCCCGAGACCAGAAGAGCTGATGTCTCGCGGGACCCACAAGCCAGGCCCTGCCCGCGCGAGCCGGGCAGTTGATCGGGTGGGCGCGTTAAACAGCTCACTTGACGTGGGAATCTACTGGGTGGGGAGTTCCCTTTCTCTTATAGATATGCGCACGATCGGACCGGAGGGCGAAGATTGCCTGGAGCTCCAGGACAGCGGTTGCGCAGCCCTGGCTCGACCAGGCCATGATCGGGGCGGGGTCGGATCGCCGCCCCTCGGCTTCCAACATCACTGAACGGCGAGCACACTCCGCGGCTGGAGCGGAAGGGAACTTCGCCCGGAGGCCTGTCCATCAACCTTTGGTTCCTCGTGCCGCGCGCCGACGCTACGCGCCTGCTGCTGCCTGCTGATATCTTGCGGCGTCCGAGTCAGTGTAGAACACGTCCCTACATTCGCTCCAACGTCGCAATCCCCAACAACCCAAGTCCCAGCTTGAGCGCGCGTGCGGTAAGGCCACACAACTTGAGTCGCGAGGTCCGCAGTTCGGGGGTCTCGGCGTCGGTGACGCGGACGCCCGAGTTGCGGTCGTAGAACGCGCTGAATGACTTGCTCAGGTCGTAGAGGTACTCGGTCAGCAGATTGGGCTTGAGTTCTGAATCGAGCTGCTCGAGGACCTCGGGCAGCTTGAACAGTTGCTTGGCGAGTGCGAGTTCGCTGGAGTGTTCGAGGATGATCGGGGCATCAAGTGGCAGGGCATCGTACTCGGCGTTGGCTTTCGCAGCGATACTCTGGATGCGCGCGTAGGCGTAGAGCATGTACGGCGCCGTATTGCCGTCGAGTGCCAGCATGTGGTCCCACTCAAACTTGTAGTCGGTCGCCAGGTTGTGCGACAGCTCGAAGTACTTCACAGCGGCGAGGCCGATGACACGGGCCATGTGCTCGATCTGTTCGACGCTGTAGCCGCGCTTCTTGTCCGGATCGCGCTCGTTGGACGCGAGATAGGCGCGCTCGCGACTGACGGCTTCATCGAGCAGAGTCTTGAGTTTGACCGTACCGCCCTCACGGGTCTTGAACGGCTTACCGTCCTCTTTGAGCAGGATACCGGTGGGCAGGTGCACGACGTCGACGCCGTCCTTGCCCCAGTCGGTCATCTCGAGCGCGGCGAACAACATGGCGAAGTGCTGTTTCTGGGTGTTGCCGACGACATACACGATGCGCTGGGCCTTGACCGTCTGGATGCGGTGTTTCAGTGCCGCCAGGTCGGTGGTCGGATACATGTATCCGCCATCCTTCTTGCGGATGATCAGTGGCAGTGGTTCGCCCTCGCGGCCGGTGAAGCCCTTGGGAAACACACACAACGCGCCGTCGCTCTCGACCGCCACTCCGGAGGTCTCCAGTTCTGCAACCACATCCTGGAGCATATCGTTGTAGAAGCTCTCGCCGCGATACTCGGAGCGGATATCGAGCATGTCATAGATGTCGTCGCAGTGCCGCCGTGATTCGTCACAGAAGGCTTTCCAGATGGTCAGCGTCGTCGGATCGCCCGACTGCAGATCGACGACCGCCTGCCGTGCGGCGTCGGCAAAGGCCGGGTCGCTGTCGAAGCGATTCTTGGCCTGAATATAGAACTCTTCCAGATCGCCGAGGTGCAGGTTCTCCGGATCCTCGAGGACCTCGGGGCGCGACTCACGGAGAAACTGGATGAGCATGCCGAACTGCGTGCCCCAGTCGCCGATGTGGTTCAGGCGGTGAACGTCGTGACCCTGGAATTCGAGGATGCGGGCGACGGCGTCACCGATGATGGTCGGACGCAGGTGACCGACATGCATCTCCTTGGCCAGATTCGGACTGGACATGTCGACTACGACGATCTCTGGAACGGCGGTCCGTGGAATGTCGAGGCGATCTTGCTGGCTGGGCTGCTGCGAGATGTGTTGCAGGGCCGCCGCCAGGTACGCACGTTTGAGCCGGATGTTGATGAAGCCTGGCCCTGCGATTTCAGGCGCATCGGCAATGTCTGAAATGTCCAGTGCCGCGATGATCCGCTCGGCCAGTTCACGGGGCTTGCATCCCAGTTTCTTTGCCAGGCCCATGGCGCAGTTGGATTGGTAGTCGCCGAAGCGCGAATCCTGGCTGGCGCGAACCAGCGGGTCGGCGCCGTGGGCATCGTCTCCCAGTATCTGGTCGAGTGCATGGGTAACGCGCTGGCTGATGATCTGGCGCAGATTGATCATATGGTGTGTTTCTCTTAAAGCGTACGAGTCGTGAGCCTACGGGCGAAATCCCGAGGAACGGCGCATGCTCGCGAGCAGGCGGCAGATGAAACTGGCGTGCAGCGGCTGTCGAGAACTCGGTCGCATTGGAGCCGGCTGATCGTACGTTGGGTTTGGGAACGGCACTCATGCAGTGGCAGAACGCATCCACTCGACTTTCGGCGCGTCGCCCCACATCAACTCGAGGTCGTAGTAGTCGCGGCGCTCGGCATCGAACACATGGATGACGACATCGACAAAATCGAGCAGGACCCACACTTCGCTGTCCAGGCGCTTGCCGTAGATGCGCTCGCCGACCTTGCGACCGTATTCCTGGATGTGATCACCTACTGCCAGCATCTGACGGTCGGACGTACCGGTTGCGATGACGTAGTAGTCGGCCACACCGCTCAGCCCACGGAGGTCGAGGATCACGACATTCGTGCATTTGTCATCCGAGGCGATTCGCGCCGCCTCGATTGCGAATTGTTGAGCATTGCTGTCTGACATGGTCAGTATGATAGCGGCTGCCTGCGGCCGAGTCAGCGGAAAATCACAGTTTCGGGCATGCCGGGCGACGGCCGAAAGAAAAAGCCGCCGCACCCGATGGTGCGGCGGCTGTGATGGTGTCACGGAGCGGTTGGTTTACAGGCCGATCATCGAGCTGATCTCGGGGGCGTATTTCACCACCAGGCCTGCGAAGACGACGCTGACCATACTCATCAGCTTGATGAGGATGTTGAGGCTCGGGCCGGAGGTGTCCTTGAACGGATCACCGACCGTGTCGCCCACGACACTGGCCTTGTGGGCGTCAGAGCCCTTGCCGCCGAACTGGCCGGTCTCGATGTACTTCTTGGCGTTATCCCACGCACCACCGGCATTGGCCATGAAGATGGCGACCGCGAAGCCGCTGGTCAGGCCGCCGGCAAGCATGCCCATGACGCCGGGCACACCCAGAATCAGGCCGACCAGGACCGGGATGGCAATGGCCAGTAGACTCGGTACGACCATTTCCTTCTGGGCGCCGGCGGTCGAGATGGCCACGCAGTTGGCGTAGTCGGGGACTTTCTTGCCTTCGAATTCGAACTGCTTTCGCGGCCAGTTGTCGACGTCGTTGGCGTAGGCGTCGTCATGGCCCTGACTCTTGAGATAGGCCTTGATCTTGGCGAACTGCGTACGGCACTCGTTCATCATTTCGTAGGCCGCGCGTCCGACTGCTTCCATGGTCATGGCACAGAACAAGAACGCCAGCAGGACGCCGGCGAACAGGCCGCACAGCACCTTGGGATTCATGAGAGACACATCATAGAACCGCATGTACTGGGCGAGCGACGCTTTCTGGCTCGTGACCAGTTGCATCGGCATGTCTGCGATCTTGTATTCCTGGACGAATTCATCATCGCGGGTGGCCTTGGCCAGGTCGCGGTTGTTGATCTTGAGTGGCTGATCGGCAACGGCGTCGATCGCCGCGAGCAACTCCTTGTTCTTGTTCAGCAGCATGTACGCGCGGTACTGGGTCTCGGAGGTCCCGGCTTCGAATTTCTCGGCGAACTTGCCATTGCCCATGTAGTAGATATCACCCACGCCGGCATCTGCAGTGTCCTTGGCTGCTTCGTCCTGAACCCACACGTATTGCATGGCTTCCCGTTGCTGGCCGACACGGACTTCTTCGACATAGGCTGCCAACAGAGCGAGGGCGGTGAGGGCGGCCGAACCGATCGCAAAACCCTTGCCCGTGGCGGCGGTCGTGTTGCCGAGTGAATCGAGGGCATCGGTGCGCTCACGGACTTCCGGCTGCTGGCCGGTCATTTCGGCGTTGCCACCGGCGTTGTCGGCGATGGGGCCGTAGGCGTCCGTCGCCAGCGTGATCCCGAGCGTGGCCAGCATCCCGACCGCAGCAATACCGACGCCGTACAGGCCGAGCATGAACTCGGTCTTGCCGCCTGAGGCGATGAACGCCGCCAGAATGGCGACGATGATCGTGGCCAACGACATCCATGTCGACCGCATGCCCTTGGCGACGCCTGCGATGATGACGGTTGCCGAGCCGGTCTGGGCCTGCTCGGCGATGTCCTTGGTCGGCTGATACTCGTAACTGGTGTAGTATTCGGTGGCCTTGCCGATGATGATCCCGGCCAGCAGGCCGATGACCACACTGAGTGCAATGCCCCACCACACGATGCCGACGTCAGCCATCTCTTTGCTGCCGAGCAGGACGTAGCAGATGCCGAAGGTCGCAACGGCGATCAGAAAGCTGCTGCCGTTGACGCCCTTGCCGAGGGCGCCCATGAGCTGGCCCATCGACGCGCCTTCTTCCGTGCGGACCATGTAGATCCCGAGGACCGACAGCAGAATCCCGACTCCGGCCATGACCATTGGGACCGACAGCAGCTTCATGGCGGCCGTGATCGTGGCGGTGTCGTCGGGGAACGCGAGGGCCGAAGCGGCGGCAACACCGAGCGCTGCCGTGGCCAGGATAGAGCCGCAGTACGACTCGTAGAGGTCGGCGCCCATTCCGGCGACATCACCGACGTTGTCACCCACGTTGTCGGCGATACTGGCCGGGTTACGGGGATCGTCTTCGGGAATACCGGCCTCGACCTTACCGACGAGGTCGGCGCCGACATCGGCGGCTTTCGTGTAAATGCCGCCGCCGACACGGGCGAAGAGTGCTTGTGTACTGGCACCCATGCCGAAGGTCAGCATAACGACGGTGATTTCGTTGAGCGTCATGTGCACTCCCAGAAACTTGGGTGCAATGACATAAAGGCCGATGAACCAGCCGGCGATATCGAGCAGACCGAAACCGACCACGACCATACCCATGACCGCGCCGGCGCGGAACGCCACGACCAGACCACGGTTGAGGCTGTCTCGTGCACCCGCAGTCGTGCGGTGGGCAGCCATCGTTGCGGTCCGCATGCCGAGGTAGCCACACAGGCCACTGAAGAACCCACCGGTCAGGAACGCGAACGGTACGATCTTGTGTTGAACGTGCAGGCCCCACGCCATCCATGCCAGGATGAGTGCCAGCGCGACGAACACGGCCGTCACGACCTTGTATTGCCGCCAGAGGTAGGCCATGGCTCCGTCGCGGACGTACCCGGCAATCGTAATCATGTCCGGATCACCCTCGTCGGCCGCCTCGACTTCCTTGTAGAACTTGCGCGCCATGACCAGGGCGAAGACGGATGCGATCGGGGCGATCCACCACAACCAGGGAATGTCAGCCGGCAGTGTCCCGGCGGCGGAAGCAGTGGTTTCTGTTTCCGCGGAATCCTGGGCCATGGTCGGGGCGGCCATGGCGAACAGTCCTGCCACGGGCAGGATCAGCCAGAGATATAGACGGGGGGCACCCATGGGGTCTTCTCCTGTTGCTCGGAACAAAATCGTGATTGTACGGGCCGCGCACCACAAGACCGCTAATCGGTGGTTGACGGCCGGAACTGGTTGAACTTCAAAAGCTTACGGCGCGACGGCACACGCCGCACCGCGATGAAGATGCAGACTATAGCAGAAAGTGTTCGTCCAGGGAACTACAGGACGCGGGAGTTGCCGACGGGCGGAGGGAGCCTCCGGATCACTTACCCAGTGAGGCGTGACGCTGGGCTTTGCGGGCCTGACGACGACGACGCTCCGAGGGCTTTTCGTAGTAGGAATGGCGCTTGATGGCCTTGGTCAAGCCTTCTTTCTCACACATCTTCTTGAAGCGGCGGAGCATCTGCTCAACGGACTCGTTGCCACGGGCTTTAACCTTAACCATAACGCGAACATGTCCTTTCTGGGGCTGGCCAGGACCGTCGTGACCGCACACTTTGGCCACAAACGGCAAGCCATGTACTATACCACTTCGGTCAGGCCAAGGCAACGAACCGGCAAAAACCCGGGTGGATCAAAGCTTCCTGGTCCGAATGCCCCCAAAGGTTGGACTGCCGTGTCGCCGATCCAATGAGCGGCAGGCCCCGCAGTAGGAAGGATGACATGGATCTCTCGAAGCTGATCAGGAACGTTCCGGATTTTCCAAAACCGGGCATCGTGTTCAAGGACATCACGCCGCTGCTGGGTGATCCGGCCGGGCTCAGCCTGGCCGTCGAGCTGCTGACGCAGCCGTATCGGGCACGGCACGTCGACCTGGTCGTCGGTGCCGAATCGCGTGGCTTCATCTTCGGAACCGCGGTGGCCCGCAATCTGTCAGCCGGATTCGTGCCGATTCGAAAGCCGGGTAAACTGCCCTACAAGACGCGCGCAGCCGAGTACCAGCTGGAGTATGGCACCGATCAACTGGCGATCCACGTCGATGCCATCCGTGAGGGCCAGGAGGTCCTGCTGGTCGATGATCTGCTGGCCACCGGCGGCACCATGGCGGCCAGTTGTGAACTCGTCGAATCGTGTGGCGGGCGCGTGGCCGGCCTGGCCGTGCTCATCGAGCTGGGTTTCCTCAAGGGTCGCGAAAACCTCGGCAACTACGAGTTGCACTCCATCATCAAATATACGTCACCCGAAGACTAAGTGTGTACGTTGTGACTGTCCTTCGCGACCTTGACTGCCAGGAAGCGCCAACACAGTGACCAAGAGCACGTTCGCCAAGATCCTGTTTCTGTGCGCGGCGTTGAGCGGTGCTGGCATTCTATCCTTCGGTCCGGAGTGGATTACAGCCGAAGGACTGCACTCGGCGACCTCCGCAGCGGCGTGCGACTGTGCCGACTGCCCGTCACGAACCACGGCGCCCAATCCAGTGGCTGCCCAACGGGCCCTCGCGGTGTTCATCGTGTGCATCTCGCTGTGGCTGACACACGTCATTCCGCTGGCAATCACGGGCCTGCTGGCATTTGGCCTCCTGTCGCTGCTCGGAGTCACGACCGAGCCGGAGGTCCTCAAGCATCTCGGCAACAAGGCCGTGTTCTTCATGCTCGGGGTGTTTTTTCTCGTGGCAGCGATGATCGGCACCGGCCTGTCCAAACGCCTGACCCTGATGATGATCCAGCGGCTCGACAGCAGTCCGCGCAAACTGTTCACCGGCGTATTGCTGACGGCCAGTGCGCTCAGTCTGTGCATGCCCGAGCACGCCGTTGCGGCGATGTTGTTTCCGGTCGTGCTCGAGGTCGTCGAAGCACTGAAACTGCCCAAAGGCCGCAGCCGCTACGCGCGGATCTTGTTCATGGCCATGGCATGGGGCGCCTGTATCGGTGGCGTCGGCACTTTTCTGGGCGGGGCCCGCGCGCCGCTGGCGATCAGTCTGCTGTACGACTACCACGGCACGCAGATCAGTTTTCTGCAGTGGGCCATCGCCGCAATTCCCCTCGTCGTACTCCTGACCGTCGTGGCCAGCATCATTCTGCCGCTGGTCGTGGGTATCGATATCGAGGATGTCAGTGCCGCGACCACAATGATCAATGAACGTGTGGCCCATCTCGGGCCGATCAGCCGGGCGGAGTTGCGCCTGGCAGTGCTTGGCGTGGCGACAATCGCATGCTGGGTGCTGTGGGGGCACGATCTCGGGCTGGCCTCGATTTCTGCGGCATCCGCGTGCTTGTTGTTCGTGCTGCGGATCGTGTCGTTCAAAGATATTCAGAACTTCATCAACTGGAACGTGCTGCTGATGTACGGCGGAGCGATCGCGATCGGTGCGGCGCTGAACGAGACCGGGGCCGCCTCGTGGCTCGTGCACCGTATCGACTGGGCGAACATGGATCCCATTGCCATTGTCATTCTGCTGGCCCTCAGTGCCGTTGTTCTGACTGAATCGGTCAGCAACACCGCGACGGTCGTCGTGTTGCTGCCGGTGGGCTATTCGATCGCCGCCCAAGCCGGTCTGGACCCCGTATTCGTGACGCTGGTCGTGACCATACCGGCCGGATTGCCGTTTTGCCTGCCCGTCAGTTCTCCGCCCCATGCGATTGCCTTTTCGGCTGGCTACTACGATCCGCGCGATTGCCTGAAGGCCGGATTGCCGATGGTCTTTATATCGCTGGTGGTCTTCGTCGGAGTCATGCTGCTATATTGGCCTCTGGTGGGGATCAACATGGTGGCGACAATGCCCTGAGATCATGGTTGGTGCAGCAGGCGCCTGGATTCTCTGCTTCAAACGCGGTTTACTGATGTTGCGATTCTGATCACGGATTTTGTGTCGTAGTCCCGAACTCTGGATTCTGGTCTCTGGTTTCTGATCATGAATGGATTCACCGTCTGGTTCACAGGCTTGAGTTGCAGCGGCAAGAGTACGCTGGCCAAAATGCTGCGCGATCGACTCGATCTGCTCGGACTGCCGGTCGAGCTGCTCGATTCGGGCAAGATCCGGAGAGAGCTGGAGACCGATCGCGGTTTCACATCGAAGGATATCGAGCACAACCTCAACCGGATTTCGTACGAATGTCAGTTGCTCAACCGCAATGGTGTCGTGGCCGTGGTCGGGGCGATTTCGCCTTATCGGGCACACCGGGACGCCGTCCGAGCGCGCGTCGGCCATTTCGTCGAGGTATTTTGTGACGCTCCGCTGGAGGTCCTCGAGGAGCGCGATCAGCTGGGCATTTTCGAGAAGGCCCGGCGCGGTGAGTTGTCCAATGTCGCCGGCGTCGACACCCCCTATGAACCCCCGGCCAATCCAGAGGTCCACGTCCGGACCGATACGCTCGATCCGGACACCTGTACCGAACGCATCCTCACGGTCCTCAATCGTCTGGGCCTGGTCGATAGCCGGGCGCCTGCAGCCTATACCGATGAGGAGAAGCGGCTCATCGAAACCCGCCTGAAAGATGTCGGGTATTCCTGACGGCGTGATGCCCGGATCACGTCAGCGGAACTGTCGTGGGTAGAGGCCAGGAACAGGGACCGAACAGATCCCGCCTGTTAGCCCTCCTGTGTCTGCCCTCTATTCTTCATTTACCTATTGTCTCCCGGGGGCCGATCCAAGAAAAACAGCCCCGTGTGGGGGGCGGCGATCGGCGCTCGTCTACTGGTCGGTTGCTTTTTGACGCACGCTGTCCCGGTCGTCAAGATGGGTACCGGGATCCTTCATACATGGGCGCTGATTCAACGAATTCAAGAGTGACGACAGTCCTGCGACGGACCCTGATGTGCGCGGCAGTGTGGCTGCTCGCGCCGTGGCTGGAACGCACGGCGCCCGCTCAGGTTCGCCGTAACAATCAACCCAAGGACATTGCAGCGGCCATCATCCCGCAGTCCGCGCCGGTGGACGACCTGTTCAGCCGCGCCCGCGACGGTATCGACCGCGGGGATTGGAAGTTCGTCGTCGATTCCCTGCAGCGGATCATCGATGACCCCCAGGGCGCTCTGGTCGAAGTGGGTGATGGCGTTTACGTGACCGTGCGCACCAGCGCCTATGACGAACTGGCCAAACTGCCGCCCGAGGGACTGTCATCGTATCACTTGCTATACGACGCCGAGGCGTGTGCGTTATATGACGCCGCAGTCGCCGACCATGACCTGGTCAAACTGAGGCACGTTGTCCATCACTACATGTTGACCGAGTGCGGCGACCGCGCTGCGAGCTTGCTGGCAACCTGGATGCTCGAGTCACGGCGCCCGGCCAGCGCAGTCGCCGCGCTGCGCATGCTCCAGACGCTGCGTCCGGACAGTGCGCTGAACGACACGGTTGTTCCGGCAAAACTGGCTCTGGCCTACGCCATGATGGGCTGGCCGACACGGGCCCGGACCTTCCTGCCCGACTCTGGAGCCGAGCTGGCCGGTGACTGGCGTGAGCGCTTCAACGCGGTGGAGCAGGCACTGCAACGGTATACGGGTATGACCTATGAAATGCCGACCGCGTGGCCAATGGCCTATGGTGGTGGTGCACGTCACGGCATGATGCCTGCGACCGATCCTGCTTTCGTCGAGGGGTTGCCCTGGCGTTATGAATTGCCCTTGTCCTTCGGACCATCGTGGTCCGGGCTGATCGAGAATCATGCAGAGCATGGGCTGCTGCCGCTGACCCACATTCTGGCGGTCGATGACATGTTGTTGGCGCCCGCCGACGGTCGGGTCGTGGCCATTGATATGCTGACCTTTGAAGAGCTGTGGGTGTCCGATCCACCGGCGGCCGCATTGTCTTACCAGCGCCCACAGAATCCGAGGCTGCAAGGCAACGCCCTGAACGTGGCCGAAAGCGAACGGCGTGCAGAGCAGGATGCCGCGGCCAAGTTGCTGGTTGACGATCTGGGGTCACAGATGACCGTGGCCCACGATCTGGCATTCACCTTGATCGCCGGTGAAGTCGAAAACCCCATGCGAACCCGCGTGGTCCAGAATCGCCAACTGCTGCCCAGCCGCCACCAGTTGCCCGACATGTTGATCGCCCACCGCATTCGTGCAGACGGGCAGGTCGCCTGGACCCTGGGCCGTGACGGAGACCATGCGCTGCCGTCGCCGACGGGCGTGTTTGCCGCGACCCCGGTGCCCGCGGGCGCTGAGATCCTGGTCCCATTCTGGCAGAACAAGGACCTGTACGTCGGCCTGGTCGACCCGCGGGACGGTCATGTGATCGAATCGACACATCTGTGTACGACCCCGACACCCACGTGGCGCTTCAGTTTGTCACCAGCCGTGCACGAGCACATGGCCTTCATCCCGACCAACGGCGGGTTGATCTTCGCCTACGACATTCCCGAGCGGCAGGTCGTGTGGGCCGCGCGGTATTCTCGCTCGCAGTATGATCCGATTCAGCCCGAGACGCTGTGGGATCGGCTGGAGTCCAACGCCGCGGTCGCCCGCCGGACCATTCAGTGGTTGCCGGGGCCGCCGGTGATCAGCGGGGCGGCGGTCGTGTGCGCGCCGTCCGATGCCGACGAATTGATCGCGCTCGATCGCGCCAGCGGAGAGCGTCTATGGTCCATGGATCGCGGGGCGTTGGCCTACATCATCGGTGCCGACGACCAGCACATGTGGCTCGCCGGAGAGGAAACGGTGATGATCAAGACAGCGACCGGCCAGCGGGTGTGGGCCCGCAAACTTCCGCGAACGACCGGTCGCGCGGTCATCAGCGGAGATCAACTCATGTTTCCCACGATCGACGGCCTGCTGGTCGTTGACGCACGAACGGGCCGTGAAGTGATCGAACATCCGCTGCCCCACGATACGCCACCGCTGGGCAATCTGTTGTGCTGGGGTGGGGCTCTGTTCAGCATCGATTCACAGTACGTGCGCAAATTCCCGGACCTCGAGCGGTCATATGCCGTCGCTCTCGAGATGTTCGAGCGGCGGCCGAATTCATTGGCCGATGCACAACGGCTGGCCTGGATGGAATTGCTACGCGATGCGCCTTCGCAGGCGCTGGCCGTTCTGGAGAAGATCGATCCTGCACGCGGGAGTGCGCGCGAACAAACTCAGTTCAACCGCCTGCGGGTCGCCGCATTGGTCGCCAGCGCGACTGAACTCGCCGTGCCCGCTGCCGAACGCGAGCGGCGTTTGCTCGAGGCCCAGTCCATCGCCCGGGTGCAACGCGACGTATTTGCCGCATCGACGGCGCTATCCGATTATTACGAAGCCGACGGACAGCCGGTTGCTGCGTTTGAAGTGCTGTGGAAGTTGCTGATGTTGACCGACGGCGATGACGTCACGAGCATCGGTGGGGGGATCTACCGTTCAGTGCACTGCGCGATTGTCGAGGACGCCACGCGCCTGCTGGCGACATTGGATTCGGCCGAGCACAGCGCGCTGATTGAACGCTTGCGTCCAGCAGTGCTCAATGCGGATGCGTCCGACAAACGCAATCATGACGTCTGGGTGCAACTCGATCGGCTGGCGGATGCGCCGAAGTTGGCCGGTTGGCGTCAGGCGGCAGCGCTCAAGCTTGGGACGTGGGCTGTTCAACTGCGTGAGTACGAGAAAGCCGAGTACTATCTGAACCGTGTGGTGCGCAACAATGATGACCCGGCCGTGTCGGCGACGGCTCTCGAAATGCTGGCCAGGATGTACCTGCGTAGCGACCTGGCTCTGGCTCATCTGGCCGAGCGAGCCATTGCCCAGCTGGAGAATGATTACGCCGACCAACAGCTCAACGGCAGGTCGGCTGCCGACGTTGCCAAGCTACTGTCGCGACAGGTCGGCGAAGTGGTGCCGACGCCGATCGACCGGTTACCGCTGAACAACGTGGCCAACAGTCCGGTGAGCTTTGAAATAGCCAATCTTCTCACGCTGCCCCGTGATGAACACCGGTCCCACGACATCATGATCATGCTCAGCCCGCCGCGGCGGCTCATTGCTCGGCGCGTGTCGGATGGACGGTTGATGTGGGACGCATCGTTGCGCTTGCTGGGGCAGCGTGACGACGAGCCGGCCGTACTGACGGCGATCGATGCCGCGTGCCGAGCAAAACTCGATGGCCAGACGATGCTGGTCAACACCACCGAAGCGTTGTGGGCTGTCGGTGTCGTCACCGGGCGCCGATTGTGGTATCGCGAGTTCGACAACCTGCTGCCACAATCCGGCACGGGGAGCACCTTCTTCGATGCTGCCGACGGCCGAGTCGTGCTGCGCCGCGGCGCACATCACATCGAGGTGTTGTGCAATGTCTCCCCGGTCAGAATCGGTACCGGTGATCTTTCGCCAACCATGTTGTGGGAAGCGCGGATCACTGAGTTCCGCGTGGGCGAGGTGCAGATCGCCGGGAATCGGGTGGTGGCAATCGCCGACAACGCCCAGGAGGCGATGGTTTTCGATGCGGAGAACGGCACGCTGATCTTTGAGTGGCGTTTCGACCACCATCCCGAACGCAGAACACTGGCGGTCGTCGGTGACACGCTGTGTGGTGTCGATAAGCAACGTCACATCGTCGTCTTGAATCTTTCCGACGGATCCGAACGCGGCCGCCTGCCTTTGCCCGGGACACAGCCTCTGGCGGTGATTCAGTCCATCGGAGAACGTGATGCCCTGGTCAGCAGCGAAGACCATACCGTCGTTTTCGACGTCGAGTCGTTACAGCCGTTATTCGATGGTCGCTTCGAGACCATGACACGTGGGGTTCGAGGCGGTTTGCGCGAGGACGAACGTGTGCTGTTGTGGGGTCTCAGCGGGGCGGACCTGAAGAATATGCGGATGCATTTCGCGGCGCTGGATGGCCTCAGCGGGGAAGTTGTGTGGACCCACGGAGAAGTCCTCGTTCCCGTCGGTGGGGCTCCGGAGCTTGACGTGCTGCCGGACGCGATTCCCGTGCTCTTCCAGCGGAGCCGCACGAACAACCGTGCACAAGCCAACAATGCTCAAAATCATCCGTGGATCGCAGTACTCGACAAGACCACCGGGCAGATGAGCAGGTCCCGAACCCTCATTCCCGAGAACGCCCGAACCAAGCTGTCCGGGGAAGTCGAGTGGACCACCCGCGGTTTGATCCTTGGCAGCGATGGCGGGGTATTGTTGTTTCCTTACATCGAATGACTGCGGCACGACGTTCCGGCAACCCCGCGCGGGCCGTGCGTACTAACTACAGGATTTGCCGCACATAACAGCCGGATCCCCCGGGGCCGCGGGCCCATGGATTTTGAGATCATTATCAAAGATGGTAGAACCCACCTATATGCGACGCTCCCTTGGGCTTATCTGTATCGTCGGGTTGTTCCTCCAGCCCGTGTCCGGGCAAACGATCCGGGCGCGGCCGCGGCACATCGATCATGCCAGCGAACAAGCCATCAAGAAGGGGCTCGATTACCTCGCGAGCACGCAGGACCGCCAGGGTTCGTGGAAGAGTGCCGGGTTCTACGGCACTTATCCTGTCGCCATGACGTCGCTTGCCGGCCTGGGCCTGTTGATGAGTGGCAGCACCATCACGGAAGGACCGTACGCCGAAAACATCGATCGAGCGACCCGCTATGTCTTGAGCCAGAGTTCGTCCGAGGGACTGATCAGTGCTCCAGGTGAGGAACCGCGCTCGATGTACGGCCATGGTTTCGCCACGTTGTTTCTCAGCCAGGTCTACGGAATGGAAAACGACCCGGGCCGTCAGAAGAAGATTGGCGATGTGCTGCGCAAGGCGGTCAACCTGACGGCCAGCAGCCAAAGCGCTGACGGTGGTTGGATCTATACACCCAATTCGCGCAGCGATGAGGGCTCGGTGACCATTACGCAGTTGCAGGCGCTGCGCTCCTGTCGCAATGCCGGGGTCGCCGTGCCCAAGAAGGTCATCGATCAAGCCATGGGGTACCTCGATTTGTCGATGCGGGCCGACGGCGGTATCGCTTACCGCGCCCGGCAGTTTGGCAGCAGCCGGCCGCCCATCACCGCTGCGGCCGTGGTGTGCTGGTATACGGCAGGGCAGTACGACCATCCCAATGCGATCAAGGCCATGGAGTATTGCAAACGGAACATTGGACTCGGTTCATCGCGCACGGGCGTCGCAGGGCATTACTTTTATGCTCATCTGTACTTTGCCCAGGCGGTGTATCTGTCTGGGGAAAAGGACTGGGATTGGTATTTTCCGTCCATGCGCGACCATCTGGTGACCATCCAGCAGGCGGATGGCGCGTGGCAGGGTGACAGCGTGGGCAAGACGTACGGTACGGCCGTGGGCCTCATCATCCTGCAACTACCATACAACAATCTCCCGATCATGCAGCGTTGATTCGCTTCCGTTACCTGGGTGGTCGTCGTGACAGGGCGCCGACCGGCCGCAGGTGATCAGTCAGCGAAAGGAGCAGAAGTACCATGGGTGATGCACAAGCACAGGGCGGTTCACTCGGCGACCAGGATGTCCAGGCCGTCGATGAGTTGAAGGCAGCCTACGAGCGCATCAATACCGAGTTGAGCCGGGTCATCGTCGGCCAGGACGAGGTCATCAGACAATTGCTGGTTGCCCTGTTTTCCGGGGGCCACTGTATCCTCGAGGGCGTCCCGGGTTTGGCCAAGACGTTGATGATCTCGACGCTGGCACAGGCTCTCGAGCTGTCGTTCAACCGGATCCAATTCACGCCGGACCTCATGCCGTCCGACATCACGGGGACCGAGATCATCCAGCAGGACAAGAGCAGTGGGGCGCGCCAGCTGACCTTCGTTCCCGGTCCGGTCTTCGCCAACGTCGTCCTGGCGGATGAGATTAACCGCACACCACCCAAGACGCAGGCTGCGCTGCTCGAGTGCATGCAGGAACGTCAGGTTACGGTTGGCGGTCAGCGTCATCCAGTGGCGCCGCCGTTCTTCGTGCTGGCGACCCAAAACCCCATCGAGCAGGAGGGAACCTATCCTCTGCCCGAGGCACAGCAGGATCGCTTCATGCTCAAGGTCTTCGTGCGTTACCCGAGTTACGAAGAGGAATACCAGATTGCCGAACGAACCACGGGATCGACGGCCACCCAGGTCCAGAAGGTATTGTCGAGCGAGCAGATCATGCGGCTGCAGGAGACCGTTCGGCGCGTGCCGGCGGCCCCACATGTCATTCGGCATGCCCTTGATCTCGTGCGTGCCACCCGGCCCGACCAGTCCGACGCGCCTGAGTTTATCAAGCAGCGTCTCGCCTGGGGCGCGGGGCCGCGTGCGGTGCAGTTCCTGATTCTGGGTGCCAAGGCGCGGGCCATTCTCGAAGGGCGCTATCACGTGGCCGTCGAGGATATCCGCGCGGGTGCGAAGCCGGTGCTGCGCCATCGTATCGTGACCAACTACTCCGCCGAAGCTGAAGGCTACGGTCCGGATCAGGTCATCGAAGAACTGCTCGAACACGTACAACCGAATACCTCGGCCCTGGATACTGATGACGACCTCCAGAAAGCTCTTACGTCCTGAAGTCCTGGGTAAGATCGCGCGGCTCGAGTTGCGGGCCCGTGCGGTTGTCGAGGGGTTCGTCAATGGCTTGCACACCAGTCCGTATCACGGGCTGGCGGTCGAGTTTGCCGAACATCGCGAATACGCCCCCGGGGATGATGTGCGCCATATCGACTGGCGGCTGTACGCCAAGTCGGATCGCTACTACATCAAACAATATGAAGAAGAGACCAACCTGCGGTGCCACATCCTGCTCGACTGTTCGGCTTCGATGACCTATCCCGAACAACCCGAAGCGGAGCGGATGACCAAATGGGATTATGCTGCGACGGTTGCCGCGAGTATGGCTTTCCTGCAAATCCACCAGCAGGACGCAGTGGGCTTGCTGATGTTCGACGACCAGGTGCGCGATCAATTGTCGCCGGCGTCGAGTCGCCGGCAGATCGGGAGTATCATCAACGCCATCGAGTCCCAGGCTCCGGCCAACAAGACCGATGTGGGCAGCCTGTTTCGGCACCTCGCTGATCATATTCGTCGCCGGAGCATGGTCGTGGTCGTGTCGGATCTGCTGGCGCCGTACGACGAAGTCGTCGCCGGACTCGGGCGCCTGCGGCATACCGGACACGAGGTCATCGTGTTACATGTCATGGATCACGACGAACTCGAGTTTCCCTTTACACGCCAGACGCTGTTCGAAGGACTCGAGCTCGATGCCAAACTGCGGACGGATCCACAAGCGCTGCGGCGAACCTACCTCGATGCCGTCAGGCGCTTTACCCAGCGGCTGAAATCGTTCTGTATCGACAACCGCATCGACTACACGCTGTTGTCGACCACCGACCCACTGGACGTGGCCATGCCGGCCTTGCTGGCGTCACGGATGCATGCCATCAGGGCGATGATGCGATGACGGTATCCACACCCCTTCTTGCTGCTCTGGTCACGCCCGCGCTGTTCTACGGCGGGGCCGCTGCCGTCAGCCTGCCGATCATCATCCACCTGTTGTCCAAACGCCGTTTCAAACGCGTGCGGTGGGCAGCGATGGAGTTTCTGCTCGAGGCCGAACGTGAGAATCGTCGCAAGATCAACTTCCAGGAGTTGCTCCTGCTTCTGCTGCGCTGCCTGGCGGTGTTTCTACTCGGCCTGCTGCTCGCCCGTCCCTATGTCATGCCCGGCCACCTCGCCGGTATCCTCAGCGGGAGCACCCAGACGCGGCACATCGTGCTGCTCGACGATTCTTTCAGCATGGGGTTCACCTCGGCTGGGCGCAGCGCCTTCGACCGCGGCCGCAGCGCCGTGTTGCGACTGGTCGAGAACTTACAAGCGACTTCAGGGCAGGATCGCCTGACCCTCTACCTGTCCAGTCAGGACGAGCCGATCATTGCGGCCGAGGCCCTGGGCGAGATGGCCCCGGGAGCGGTGCGCGACCGACTCGAGCAGCAGCCGGTATCACAGCGCCCAGCGCGGATGGCTGCGTGGACCGCGCGACTGCGTGAGACGATCATGCAGGAACAAGACCAGCTGGCGACGATCATCTACGTCTTCAGCGATTTCCAACGCAACGAGTGGATTCCGGCAAAAGAGGGCGAGACAGCGCAGGTCAGCTGCCTGCATGCACTCGGCGGCTGGCCCGACGGACGCGAGGCTCCGTCCATCGTGCTCGTGCCCATCGGCGAGCCCGAGCGCGACAACCTTGCCATCGTCGAGTTGCGCGCCGATCAGGCGCAGTTGGTGTGGGGCGTGGAAAACCGCTTGATCGCGCGGGTGGCCAATCTCGGTCGGCGGCCGTCGGAGCCGATCGATATGCGCACGTTCATCGACGAAGCCGCCGGGGCCGTGATCGAAGTGCCGGCAATCGCGCCGGGTGGACACATTGAGGTCGCATTCAGTCAGGCGATGGCCTCCGAGGGGCCCCAGGCCGTGCGCGTCGAGACGCCGCCGGACAATCTCGAACTGGATAACGCCCGCTGCGCGGTGTTCGACGTGTTGTCGGCGCTGCAAGTGCTGGTCATCAATGGTGAGCCGAGTGTCTATCCCATTCAGGACGAGGTCGCTTTGCTCGAGACCGCGTTGGATCCCGAGGGTGAGGTCACCAGTGGTGTTGCCGTGACCGTCCTCGATGAAGCCCAGTTCGAGACAGCTGCACTCGAGCAGTATCACCTCGTCATTTTGGCCAACGTGTTCAGATTGGGAGAGCCCGCGGTCGACCGTCTCGAAGAGTTCGTGGCGTCCGGGGGGGGGCTGGCCATCTTCCTCGGCGATCAGGTCGAGCGAACGGCCTACAACACCCTGTTGTGGAAGGACGGTGCCGGACTGTTGCCATGCCCCCTGGGCGAGATCGTCGCGACGCCGGCCGGTCAACGTCCGGCTGGAATCACGGTCCGGGACGAGAGTCATCCCATGGTCCGTGTCCTCGTCGGCGAAGAGAATCCCCTGCGCAGTGGATTGAGCTTCTGGCAGTTCACCGAGTGTGTTCCGCCTGTGGATGGCACGGGCCCGACAGCGGCGATCGCCGCGAATTATGACGAACCACTCGGGCGGCCGGCCGTGATCGAGCAAACGGTCGGCAAAGGCCGGGTGCTGGTCATGACCAGCACATGCGACCAGGAGTGGAACGATTGGGCCAAGTCGCCCAGCTATGTGGTGGCCATGCTCGAGCTCGTGCATCACCTCGCCCGTCGTGGCGCGGATCGTCCCGCAGTGCTGGTCGGTGACGAAGTGCGGATCGAGGCGGATACCGAGACATTCGATCAGACCGCCCTGTGGCAAACACCCGACTATCCCCGGGAGGCGCACGTGGCATTGCGTGCCCAGCCGCAGGCCAACGACGCGTATGCATGGATGGCCTACCCCGATGAGGTCGGCATCCATCAATTGATTCGTTCAGACATCGGTGGCGGCGAATCGATCCGTCCGGTTGCGGTGAATCCCGACCCGGGCGAGAGCGATGTCTACGGCTGTACCGAACGTGAACTCCGCCAGGCGGCGCCCGATGTGCCATTCTCTTATGTCAGTGACAGCGAGCGACTGGCGGGTCTGACGCTCGAGCATGGCCGTGAGATCTGGCCGGCGATTCTGCTGGCGGTGGTCCTCGTCCTGATGGTCGAGCAGTTTCTGGGGTACTTCTTCGGGCGCCTGTAGCGGCAGCCGCTCAACGCAGAATAGACGTTTGTCATGCTGTTCTTGCTTGCACAATCCACGGTCTCCGAAACGACGCGCGTCGAAGAACGCCTCGAGTTCGCCAACTTGCCCGAGAACTGGGCAGCGGTCCTGATGATGGCATTGGTCATCGTGGGCTGCTGGTGGATCTTCCGGACCTATCGCCGCGAGGCCCGGTCCGGATCGACTCCGACCGGCCGGATGGTCCTTGCGACCATTCGTTGTACCGTCATGTTGCTTCTCGCCGGCATCTGGCTGCAACCGGTACTGGCGCCGTATTTTCATCGACACATCGAGGCCAACACGCTGGTGCTGGTTGATCGATCGTTGAGTATGGGTATTCAGGATCGCGGCACGGCGTCGGGAGATGTGGCCCGCGTGTCGGGCTTTCTCGAGTGGGCCAACCCGGAATGGCCCGACGAGCGGCCACCTGCGCGGCATGAATTGACTGCCATGTTGCTCAATTATGACGACAGTGCGTTCCTCAAGGGGCTCGCCGCCCGCAACCAGGTTCAGGTTGTGTCGTTCGCCGATGTGTCCGAACCGCTGGCTGCATTCAATGCCCTGCGTGAGGATGCCGGGCGGTCGAGCGCTATCGACTGGACGATCGACATCGCATCCGACGGTCCGCAGACCGATGTGGGGCAGGCCTTGCGGCAGTCCATCGAGGGTCTTGGCGGGGGCCCGGTCTCCGGAGTCATCGTGATCAGCGACGGCGGGTTCAACGCCGGCGAATCGGTCGAGGTGCTCGGCGAATTTGCCCGTGCCCTGGACGTGCCCGTACATACCATTGGCATCGGAGCCGAAACACCGCCGCCGAACATCCGGGTGTCCGAGATATCCGGCCCATCCGATGCCTTTGTCGAAGATCCGTTCAAAATCGTTGCGCACGTCGAGGTCGAAGGGCTGGACAATAGCTCGGTGACCGTCGAGCTGCGTGAGCGGCGTGTGGGCGCCGGCTCGGACAGTGGTCGGGTGATTTCGAGCAAGCGTGTCGTCGTCGGCGCACAGGGGACGCAGGTCGATTTCGAGCATCGCCGGCAAACAGCCGGACGGTTCATTTACGAGGTGGCCATTCCCGCCGACGCGCGCGAGGCGATCGTTCAGGACAACGATGGGCGCTGGGCAGTAAACGTGCTCGACAACAAGATGCGTGTCCTGGTCGTTTCAGGCGGGCCGAGTTGGACCTACCGGTTCATGACCCGGTTGCTCGAACGCGATGCCACGATCGATGTCAGTTGCTGGTTGCAGTCGGCCGATCGCACGGCCGTGCGTGATGGCAACACCATTATTGATCACCTGCCGGACGTTGCCGCCGAGTTGTTCGAGTATGACGCGCTCATCTTCGTGGATCCTGATCCCGCGCTCCTGCCGCCGGGATGGGCCGAGCTGGTCGATGAGCACGCCACACGGAACGGTGCGGGCGTGATCTACTGTTCCGGCCGCAAGCAGACACCACAGTTTTTTCGTGACGCCCGTGTCAAGCCTGTCGTCGATCTGCTGCCGGTAACGCCGGATCCCGAGGCCGATCTCATTCTCAATCAACTGGGCTACTACCAGAAGAGCAGCTCGCCGATCGAGGTGACCCAGGAAGGGCTGGGGCACAGCGCCCTCGCCATGCAATCGAGCGGCGACATGCCGATGGGGCATGATCCGTGGACCAAGATTGCCAATGTGTTCTGGCACTATCCCGTGCGCCACGAAAAACCAGCGGCCAGCGTGCTGCTGCGCCACGGTCATCCGCGGATGCGCAATGCCTACGGCGGCCATGTTCTGCTGGCCACGCAGTTCGTAGGATCCGGCCGCAGCGCGTTTCTCGCTTTCGACGGAACGTGGCGCTGGCGGCGCTACGGCGAGGAGGTCTTCAACCGATTCTGGGTGCAGCTCATTCGCTTCGTGGCCGAGGGCCGTTTGCTCGGCGGCAGTGCCCGCGGGCGCATTCAAACCGACGCGGACCGTTACCGTACGGGACAGACCGTGGCGATCAGCGCCCGCTTGAGCGATGAACGCTTCCAGCCGCTCGAGCGCCAGGAAGTCAATGTGGCCCTCGAGGCGCCCGATGGACAACGCAGTGAGGTCGTGCTGACGCGCGACACACTTCGCCCGGGCTGGTACAAGGGACGATTCGTACCGCGGCAAGCCGGTGAATACACCCTGGGCGTCACCCTGCCGCAATCCGACGGTACGGCCGAGACGATCAGCCATCAGGTGGCCGTGCGTGAACCGGATGTCGAATACCGTCGACCCGAGCTGGATCGCGCGCGGCTGGCACGGCTGAGCGAGGCATCCGCCGGCGGTGATTATTATGATATTGATCAAGCCCGCACGGTGCCCGAGGCCATTCCCGATCGGCACGAGACTCGAACCCAGCGCGGATCTCCGACGCCGTTGTGGGACACGAGCTGGATGTTGGGAGTGCTGCTGGTACTGCTCGGCGTGGAATGGGCCCTGAGAAAGCGTTGGCAGTTGCTATGACTCTGCCTCGCTACGGCACCACTGGCACCCTGATTGGAATCGAACGACCATGAGCCAGGTGACCTCACAACCCGTCACTGAATTCAAGAGCCGCGTCATGCCGCGTCTGGCACGCATTGGACGGCGCATCAAGATGTACGCGATCGCCGATGGCCTGGCCTGGCTGGGCGTCATCGCCGCGGGGTGCTTCGTCGTGCAGTTGGCGCTGGACTGGTGGCTGCGTTTGCGTGTCGACCTGCGTGCTGCCTTGCTGGCCTGTGTTGTCGCGGTGATTGCATGGACCCTGTGGCGGCGGGTCCTGCGACCCCTGGCCGCGCGCTTCGGCATCGAGGATGTTGCCGCCGTGATCGAGCGCCGCAACCCGCAGATTCAGACGCGCCTGATCAGTGCAGTGGAGTTTTCCACCGGCCGTGCCCGCCCCGATGATAACAATTCGGCCGGATTGATCGGGCGCATGCTGAACCAGGCCACTTCCAGTGCCGATGCGTGGCCCATGGAAGCCGTGCTCGACCACGGTCGGGCCCGGCGCGGCGCTGCCGTGTTCTGTGTCGTGCTGGCCGCATTCGTCTTGCTGGCCCGCTTCGCACCGGCAGCCATGGGCGTGTGGTTCGAGCGCAACATCCTTCTCGGTGATGCCACGTGGCAGCAGAACACCTACTTGACCGTGCTGAATGACGACGACGGTGACGGCATCATCCATGCGCCCCTGGGTGATGACCTGGTATTGCGCGTCGGTTACACCGGCGTGCGTCCCGATCCGGTCGACGTCCGTTTCGAATTCTCTTCCGGTCATATCGAAGAGCACGCGATGACCGCCGTCGGCCAGGATCAATTTCGCCACACGCTCAGCCAATTGACTGAACCGTTGACCCTGCGCGTGTGGGGAGGCGATGCACGCAACGATCCGGTCGTCGTCGAACTCGTCGAGCGCCCACGTGTTACGGCAGCAGAAATCACTGTCGTTCCGCCGGCGTACACGGGGGAGCCGAGCTATCAGTTGCGTGACGAGCGCACGCTCATCGAAGTGTTGCCGGGCAGCGAAGTCGCCCTGGCCTTCAGTCCCAGCCAGAACCTGACTTCCGTCGTGTTGCACAGCGGCGAGAGTACCGTCGGGCCCGTGTCCTATGACGGCACGCGTTTCGTGGCGCGGTTTCAACCGCAAATCGATGCCAACTACTGGTTCGAGTTGACCGACGAACTGGGCCTCAAGAACACCAATCCACGGCAGTTCCTGGTGCGTCTGCAAGTGGATCAACCACCGGCAGTGCGTCTGGACGTGCCCGATGCCCGGTCGCTCATTACGACCCAGGCCGTCCTGCGGGCCGAGGTCGAGGTCAAGGATCGCTTTGGCCTGGCCCGCGCGGAGTTGCGGGCACGGGTGGGGGGCGAGGACGACCAGATCGTCGGTTCTTTTGAAGTCAGTCGTGGTAGCAAACAGCTGACCTCGTCGCGCGACATCGGGGTGGCCAGTCTCGGGGTGACCGAGGGCGGTACGCTGGTCGTTCTGGCGCGGGCCGAGGATCTCAATGACGTGACCGGTCCCGGTGTGGGCAAGTCGGCCGAGTTGGCCTACCGTGTGGTCAGTGTTGAGGAACTGCTCAGCGAGCTGGCGCGACGTGAGCAGGAGTTCTACCAGGAGTTCAACCAGCTGGTTGAAATGCAGGAGAAAATCAGGAGTGACATTCTGACCTGCGATCGTCTGTTTCGTAATGGTGCCGCGGGGGCGACTCAGCGCCGCCTGCAACCGCTGGGGCGGCGTCAGCGGCAGATTGCGGCTCAGGTCGGGCATGTTCGCGGCCAGTTTCAATCGATATTCGCGGAGCTGCGGTTGAATCAACTGGCTTCAGATGCTGCCCGAGCACGCTTGATCGATGGTATCGTAGAGCCGCTCGACAACCTGACGACACGCACGCTCGCCGCCATGGTCGATGCACTCATCGCACTCCATGGTGCTCCTGACGCTGACCGCTTTGCCGATCTCGATCGGCGCCAGGCCGACGCCCTGGCCGAGATGGAGGCCATCCAGGCCAACATGGCCAAATGGGAGGGGTTCCACGAAAGCGTCAGCTTGCTGCAGATGATCATCAAGCTGCAGAAGGAGTTGCAGAAAGAGACGTCAGGGACGGTCGAAGAGCAATTCGACGAACTCTTCGAAAGTGACGATAATTGAGTGTTCCAAGCCCGAACGCCTCAACGGGGGGTTGATCCATGAAACCATCAGCAACATTCATTCTCGGCACGCTGCTGCTGGTTTGTCCCGTGGTGGCCCAGGACAGTACAGCGCAGTCCCCACTGGCGACCAAGCAAGTCATTATTCGGGACCGCTTCCTGCGTCTGCAGGACCAGATGTTTCGGCTCATCGAGAAGCTCGAGGCCAACGAACCGGAGTTGGCGGCCCGTTTGAAGAAGACCCTCAATGCCACGGGTGAAATGGGGATTCGTCAGGACTTCTCCAGCTTGATCGCCCTGCTCAACGATGACACGAAGCTCGGCGAGGCGGGGGAGCTGCAGTCTGGCTTGACCCAGGATCTCGAGCGTTTGCTCGGTCTGCTCATGGCCGACGAGGAAGAGGACAAGAAGAAAGAAATCGAGAAGCTCGAGAAGTTCCTCAAGGACATCGAGCGGCTCATCGAAGACGAGCAGGATCTGGCTGACGCGTCGATTGCCGCAACCCGTGACTTGCTCAGCCATGTGCCGGATATCGGGGCTGCCACGGCTGTCCGTGAGCTCATCGATCGGCAGAAGGCGCTCAATGCCGCGACAGCGGAGGCACGCGAGAGCGACAACGCGTCGACCGACAAACTCGCCGCCGAGCAACAGGCACTGGCCGAAGACACGGAGAAGCTTGCCAGGGAATTTGCGACGGGTGGGCAGGAGGCTGAAGCCGCCGAAGCCCTCGAGTCCGCCATGATGGGGATGGAGGATGCGTCGGAGGAGCTCAGCGAAGGACAGCCCGGAACGGCCAGCGATGCCCAGGACGAGGCCCTGGCTGATCTCGAGGACGCCATGAAGTCATTGACGCGCCGTCCGCCCGCCGGCCAGGAACCGACGGATGTGGAGGCCATTGAGAAGGATCAGGAAGAGGTCGCCGAGCGGACTGAGGAACTCGCTGAGGAGATGGACGGCGATCCGGAGGATCCAGGGTCCGAACCTGCCCCGGGCACGCAGGATGTTCAGAAAGCCGGCGGGCACATGAAATCGGCCGGGAAGCAGCTTGGTAAGAAGGATCCGGCGGGCGCAGCCCCGCAGCAGCAGGATGCTATCAACCATTTGAAGCGCGCCCGCAGCGAGGTGGCCAGGAAAATCCAGGAGCTCAAAGAGCAGGAGCAGGAGAAGAAGCTCAACGAGCTCAAGGAACGCTTTGCCAGGATCCTCGAAGAGGAACGGAGCATTCTTCGCGCCACGGAGCGGTTGGGGGCCATCGCGGATGACAAGTTCGGTCGACCTGAGCAATTGGAGACCATCCGTGAAAGCGAAATCCAAGCCAAATTATCGAGCGATGTCGAAGGCTGTCTGAAGATTCTCGAAGAAGATGGCACGACGACAGTCCTGCCGCAGCTGGTTGAGTACATACGCGACGACATGCGCGATGTGGCCTTGCGTCTGGCGCGGGTTGAGGTCGGGCCGTTGACGCAGGCGCGCGAAAGCGAGATCGTGGTGGCCCTCGAGGATATTCTCGACATCATCGACCAGACTCAGGCGCAGAAGCAACAGAGTTCCGATCCGCCCCAGAGTCAACAGGGCGATCAGAAGCCGCAGGATCCGCCCTTGTTGCCGACGTCCGCCGAGCTGCGGCTGCTGGCGCGCCTGCAACAACGGATCTTCGACCATACGCGTGATTACGATCGTGCTCGGTTGAATGACCCGGGACGGGTGGAACGGTTGGCCCGCCAACAGAAGGAAGTTGCTGGCATGGCAGAAGTTATGAGCGAGAAAGTCAAATGAGGGCGGGGCTCGATACCGCGTGGTCCTTCTGCCGATCATACAAACGGACTAAGATGAGAGCGTATGGCGCGAATGATGACCAGACCCCGGACGGCTCGATTCCGTCTGGCGCGTGTCGCGATGCGGCAACAAGGAGAGACCCATGATGTGGATGACGCTCACCGTGGCCTGTCTAGCTGCTGATACCCCGGCTGAGATCGATGTCACACCCCGGGCGGTCGCCGAGCGCTTCGTCGCCCACGTTGACGAACACCCGCGCTACGACGAAGCTGCCCGCAAGATCATTCACCAGCACTTGGACACGCTGACCGAGCCAGACACGTCCATGTTCGTGGCTGACGCCCTGGCGGTGGCCGAGCCGCGTTTTCGTGCGGCGCTCGACGCCTGCGAGGCCGACGAACATCAGGCGTGCATCCGCCGCATGGGTGCGCTGGCTCTGACCGACGATCCGTTCGTCTCATCGTATGGTGCGTTGTTTGCCGCCCGTAGTCTGGTCGAGGATCTCGAACTCGAGTATGCCGAGCTACTGTTGTCCTATCAGTTTCGCGAGGACTTTGCTCTCGAGGCACACTGCGCTGCGTGGCCCGAGATGATGTTCCTCCTCGGCTACTGCCGCTACCACCTTTTCGACATCCCTGGTTCCGTCGAGATACTCGAGCGTTTCCTCGACGAAGCTCCGGACGCACCCGAGGTATTGCGCAAAGCTGCCGCCGACCTTGTCGAATCGACCAATCCGCCGCCGCGCAAGTCGATCGGCCAAGTTGCTGTGCTCATGACCGGTGCCGGCGACATGCTGGGAGACGGCGATGCAGGGCGCGAGGTGCAGTTGTCGCAGGCCAAAGCCATGGCCATCCTCGAAGACATGATCAACAAGGCGTGCAACAAAGAGAAAAAACAGTGCTCCGGCGGTGGCCAGAAAGGCCAGTGCAACAGCTCGAAACCGGGAGACGCCAAGGGTGTCCAGGAATCAGCAGAAGCGGCCAAGTCTTCGACGATCTCGGGTGGCGACAGCGGACAAGGTGAACTGCACAATACCCCCCGGGCAAGCCCAGCCGAGATGTGGGGCAAGATGCGACCACAGGAGCGGGCGAAGATCCTGCAGTCCTTGCAGCAGGATTTTCCCAGCCGTTACCGGGACCTTGTCGAACAGTACTACGAGGAGCTGGGAAAGCAGCGCTAAGGTTTGTCAGAACAGTGGCAAATGGGCTACCGCGTGGATGCCCACAGCGCGTCCAAACAAGATCGTCCGCTGCCGCATGCCGAGGTCATGGCTGGCGTTTTCGTCGGTCACGGGCTTTCGACGGGTCAACGAGCACGCTTCATGTCATCTTCCCGCAGTCTCGCGGTCAGGACTTCCTCGCACGACGTTATGGTGACAGTTCTGTCAGCGGCTCCAGGGTGCTACTTTGTTCTTGATCCGATGGCGCGCGCGTCAGCACACGTCCGGCTGCACCGAAAGAGAGCGTGATCGATGGGTGAGTGGATGTCCCAAGTCGTTTGTGTCGGGGTCATGTTATGTGCAATCGACGTGTCGATCATCGAGCTGAACGGTGGCGAGTTGCAAGGCGAATGGTTGCCGTGCACGCAGCCGGGTCATGTCAGTGTGCGCACCAAAATAGGCGAACAACGCCTGGCAGCCCGAGACCTGATCTCCGTACGCTTCGATCACAGTCCCCCGAGCCACACTGACGTCACCTGGCCACTCACTGTGTGGGGGACGAATGGGTCGTTCTTCGAGGCCTCTGCGTTGCGCGTCACGGCCACGGGGATGGTGTTGAGAACGCCGTTTGCGCGTGAGCTGGAAGTCCCACTCAATCAGATTGCGGCGCTGCACTGGACACGCCACGGTCCTGTTGGTCAGGATTTCCTTCGTCTGGCGCATGCCCGTGGTGCCGAGGACGTCATGTTTACCGTCAAAGAGGGCACGGTGCGCCATTTCGAAGGTACCCTCAAGAACCTTGTTCCAGACGGAGGGCGTTTCGCGTTCCGCGGTCGCGAGATCGAGTTCAACACCAGCAAAGTCACCGGCGTCGTAATGGCTGGCGCTCCGGTGGTCGTCTCGGCGCCCGTCGTGTGCACGCTGCATGGTGGGTTTCGTGTGACCGGAGAGCTGGTCGCCACTGCTGGCGATGAGCTCCTGGTGAAGTCCTTTGGCGGAATTGATATCCACATTCCACTGGAGATCGTGACCGAGCTGCGACTGGCCAGCGATCGGTCCATTCAGTTGAGCACCCTCGAACCAGCACGTGTCGTCCAAAGCAGTTTCTTCGACGAACCATGGCCCGTGCGACCCGATCGCGCCGCTGGCGGTGGCCCGCTGACGATCCGCGGGCGCACGTTTCGAACGGGCCTGGGAATGCACGCACGTACTGCAGTGACCTATGATGTGCCCGATGGCGTCAAGACCCTTGCGGCGACTGTCGGGATCGACGACGGCGCATGCCACCAGGGTCGTGCTACATTCAAGGTCATGGCCGGCGCCCGGATGCTCCACACGACACGTGAACTGGGGGTCGATGATGCGCCTCTGACCATCGCGATTGACATCAGCGAACGCCGCCGCATCACGCTGGTTGCGGAAGCTCCGACCCTTGATTTGTGTGCACACGCCGATTGGGGTGAGGCGCGGTTCATCAAGTAATACTCAGATCAGGCAGTCCCTTCCTCCAAAGCAACTCACGTCCGAAAGTGCAGGCACGGTTCTCGGACCCCCCGGAAAAGCGCTGAGCCTGACGCGCCGATAGCACAAGCACGTCACTGTCTTTCAGTCCTGCTTTACGGAGTGTCTTCGATGGACCGCTGCCCCCGCCTTTCCACCTGGTCGTATCTCGTCACCCTACTGATTGTTGCGACGCTCATGCCCGGGTGCGGCGGCAGTCAATCGGGTGGTCCCGCCGACGATGACATGGCGACCGCAACTCAGCGCACAGCCGATTGTGCAACGACATCCGCAGATGCACTGGTCAGTCTCGTGACGACGGACTCGGGATTGTCTGCCTCCGCGGTGACGTCGTCCTGTGACGAGGTGGCAATCTACAAAGAAGATGGTGCGATCAAGACTGTTTCGATTATCGACAGTACGGATACATCCAAGGGTGTCGTCGCCGAGTTCGACGAGGACGGCCGACTCATCGTGGCCCTCGAGCGTGAGACCGGCGACACCGTGACGGCGACGTACAACGAAGGCCTCAGCTATGCGCGTGTTGCCGAAGATATCGCCGACACGGTCAGTGCCAGTATCCTCGCTGTTCCGCGGGACGATGGAACCGCTGCGCGGAGTTCAGCTGGTAATACACGCTTCGAGTTCTGCGAGCAGCTCGAACAATTCGTATTCATCGTGTCTGCCGAGTGCGCGGATTCGGGTGCCCCGGCGCGCTGCGTGGGGCCGTTTGCCGAAGCTGCAGCGACCGCGCGAGAACTGTGCACAGCGGGGGAAGTGGTCGAGGTCGAACAGATCGAGAACCTCAAGACCCGGATTGGGGACGACATCGTGCCCTTGGGCATCGATGGCTTCGTCACCACACGTCCAGCCGCTGCAGGGACGACCTTTATCATGTCGGCGGTGGGCTATGGTGGCGTGCCGCCCTATGACGTTACGTGGTCGCAAGTCGATGGTCCGGCGACGGCCATGACGCAAATGCCTGGTGGCGCCGCTGTCGGCGACAGCACCACTGCTTCAGGGCGTTACACGTTCATGGCCCAGGTCCGTGATGGGGACGGCGCGCTGGCCAGTACCGAGGTGCCCGTTGATCTCGGTGAGGCGTTCATTGGCGTCGTTGCCCAGGCGAGTACCAAGAATCCGGAGGTCGGCGCTCCAGTGACGTTCTTCGCTGCGCCGGCGGACACGTTGACTGCGGCCGGTTCCATCGATACGACGGCCTCTGCTGGAGGCCTGGAATACGATGTATTCTGGGATTTCGGTGACGGGTCGCCCGGCGCGGGGGGTGAGAGTGTCGAACACACCTACAGCGCACCTGGCGTTTACACGGTGAGCCTCATCGTCGTCGCCGGGGTGTGTGACTTCAATGATACGTTGACCATTCGAGTCGGAGCGGAGGACGGCGCCGATGATGAGGTAATGGATGATGGGGTTGCTGATTTCCATGTGGCCATCAGCTCCACGACTGCCGCCTTGAGCCCCGGAGGGAGCACTGTACTTGAACCGGTCGTCAGCGGTGGCACGGCCCCCATCGAATTTGGTTGGGGCATCATCGAGGGCCAGCAATTCGTCGACAAGCTTGGGCCGGTCAGTGTGCCCAATGCACAGATGGCATCCTCGGAGAGCGTCGAACTGAAAGTCGACTCCAATGCAGAGGGTGTCATCGTGGTCGGTCTGGTGGCTTTTGACGCCACCGGACGCGTGGCCGAGTCGGCCCTGCCGCTGCCCGTGTGCGGGGGTGATGATACGCTGTTCGCGCATGTGCTCGGTCCGTTCGATGTCAAGGTCAACGAGCCCGCCGTCATCGAGTCTGCGGTGATTCAATGTTCAGGGCAGGGCGACGGTCTCAATTACCGGTGGTCGATCGAGCAGGGCGCTGCGACGTTGTCCAATGACCGCGCTCAGAAACCGTCGTTGACCGCATCCGCGCCCGGCGAGCTCATTGTGGTCCGGATGCAGGTCAGTGATACGGCTGGACGTACCGCAGAGGCTTCGATAGGCATTCGCGTTCTTTCACAGAATGCCGATGATCTGTTTGCTGAGTTCCTCGGGCCCCATGAGGTGCCTGTCGAGAAAAATGTCCCGGTCTTCTCATTCATTGCCGGTGGCGAGCCGCCGTACTTCTGCAGCTGGCATGTTCACGGTGCGCCCCAGGCCATCGGGGCATTTCTTGATCCGTTCGAGTGCAAGCCCAAGTTCAAAGCCTTTGGTCCGGGGTGTGTCAGTGGCGAACTGCGTGTCGAAGACGTCACGGGTCGCGAGGGGCTCATCCCGTTCGAGATCTGCGCGGGGGCCGGGTTTGAATTCGATTGCCCACCGGATGGTTTCTGTGATCCGAGCTGCGACGGTTTCGATCCGGACTGCGACGATCCGTGCCCGCTCGACGGGGTCTGTGACGAGGCCTGCCCGATCGGCGACCCGGACTGCTTCCAGGAGGGCCTGTGTCTGCCCGACGACGGCGTGTGCCATCCGTTCTGTGCTGACCAGGGGCAACCGGATCCCGAATGCGCACTGTGTGGCCCCGACGGGGTGTGTGTGTTCCTGTGTCCGGTACCCGATCCCGACTGCGACTTCATTCCGTGTCAGCCCTTCGATGGCATTTGTGATTTCGGTTGTCCGCAACCCGATCCCGATTGTGCGGGAGCTGGGGGGGACTGTCTGGCTGGCGACGGATTCTGCGACTTGTTCTGTCCCGCGCCCGACCCGGACTGCCCCCAGGACAACGACACGGTGTGTTTCGAGGCCGGCTTGTGCTGCGCCGAGGACACCTGGTGCGATCCCAACTGCCCGCAGCCGGATACCGGTTGCACGCACTGTGGTCTGGACGGGGTCTGCTCATTCGGGTGCTTCCCGACCGATCCTGACTGCCCTTGTGACCCGGCCAGCGAGCCCAATTGCGGCGGTTTCTGTGGCGATGGTTTATGCGACCTGGCCGAGCACTGCTCGTTTTGCCCGATGGACTGTGGTCCGTGCAGCAGTTGTATGGCCGATGCCGATTGCTTCGATCCCGATCCGTGCAAGATCGGTGTGTGCGAGACCATTCCCGGCAGCACCATCGGTGAGTGTATTTTCCAGGGGGACCCCAATTGCACCTGCCAGAACGGCGAGTGCCCACCGCCGTGCCCGCCGGACGGTTTCTGCCAGGATGGCGACCCCTGTACGGTGGATGTCTGCGAGAACGGGTTCTGCTACTTCGAGGCTCAACCCGACTGTACCGGTGGCTGCGATCCGATGATGTGCGATGATTTCGATCCGTGCACGTCGGACAGCTGCGACCCGGCGGGTCAGTGCGTCCACGAGGTGCTGCCCGATTGTGACGGGTCGTGTGAGGTTGCGGCAGACTGCGACGACTTCGACCCGTGCACCGTTGACCACTGTGACAGCGCCTCGGGCCTGTGCATCCACGACACGCAGCCCAATTGCTGCCCGCCGGGCGTGACTTGTGACGACTTCGATCCGTGCACGGTTGATGGCTGTGACTCCGCCGGTCAGTGCCAGTTCACGCCCATGCCCAACTGTGGAGGTGGGGGTACCTGCGTCAACACAGCGGATTGTGATGACTTGGACACGTGCACGATTGATACATGCGATCCGAATGGCGTGTGCAAACACGATCCAACACCAGATTGCATGCCGTGCAACACGTCACCGGGATGCGATCCGAACTGCCCCGAGGATCCGGACTGTGCGGGCGGCCCGATGTGCGGCAACGGCGTTTGCGAGCCACCGGAAACGCCAGGTGATTGCCCCGCGGACTGCATGTAACGCAGTGAAGATCCGAGCCCCGTCATCGTGCGGTGGACGACCACAGCTGCTCGATGAAGGGTCGGAGGCTATACCACCTTCGCCGGGTACATCTCGTACATGGTCAAGAGGCTGAGGTACCACGCCAGGGTCGACTCGGCCCCCTGGTTGGGGTTGATGCCGTTCTGGCACAGGCCGTCGGCGCAGCCGCGGGTTTTGAAGTCTGCCAGCGGCATGTTGATATCGTTGCGCCCGAGGAACCACTCGAAGCACCAGCGCATCGATTCGAGCCACATGGGGTCGTTCGTCGACTTGTAGGCGGACTTGCAGGCTTCGACGAGTGCACCGGCGTCGATGGGCTGTTGATCGAACTGCGCTTTGCTTTCCCCGCGGACCCACCAGCCCTTGTTGCCCACTGGTGACAGCTGGCCACGGTTGCTTGTCTGACTCTCGAGCAGCCACTTCAGTGAAGCGATGCCGCAGTCGCGCAGGTTATCGTCTTCGAGCGTGCGGGCCGCCAGGAGCAGAGCCTGCGGGATGCGCGCGTTGTCGTAGGTCAGGGCTGGCTCGAGCCACGCCCAGTCGTCGGTACGCTGCTCATCGTAGAGCCTGACGAGGAATTGGGAAATCGTGCGCATCTGGTCGCGAATGTCGTCGGCACCACCGAATGCTCGCAGATAGTAGTGAAAGCCGATGAGGCACAGCGCACAGGCCCGTGGGCTGCGAATCGTGGACGTTGATCCGGAGGCCTTGTTGAACAGTTCGATAGCAAGGGACAGGTTCTGGTCGGCAGGGGGATGGGCGATGAGGTAACCCAGCGACCACACACAACGGCCCAGGCAGTCATCGGTGCCCTCGTCGTCGAGCCATTTGCGATCGTAGGACATGAAATTGTGGAACCGTTTTCGATCTTCATTCCAGGCGTAGTGCATGAACGACAAGTAGCGGTCGAGGAACGGCAGCACCGCCGCGTCGCGCAGCAGGCGATAGCTCATCGTGGCGACGATCAGGGCTCGTGAATTGTCGTCCGTGCAGTACCCGTGATGGCGGTTGGGCGTCGAGTAGATCGCGTGCTGCAACATGCCCGTGCCGTCGGTCAGACGGTACAGGTGATCCAGGCGGACATCGGGCAGGGACAGCTGCAGGCCGGGCTTTTCACCCGTCTTGACGGTTGCGGTGTTGACCGGGCCAACGGCTTCGACGGCTTGGAACGTGTCCTCGTACTGCCTGGCGACTTCGGACCAGATCATCTTGCGGCCGAAGGCATAGGCCTTTTCCTGGGTCGCGCGGCGCAGGGCATTGTCATCGAGCAACTTGATGATGTTGTCAGCGAGCGACTCGGGCTTGCCGAATTCGGCGAGAAAACCGCGTCCGTCGGCCAGCATTTCCTGAGCGTAGTAGTACGGCGTCGAAACGATGGCCTTGCCACACGCGACCGCGTAAGCCAGGGTGCCGGAGACGATTTGTTCTTTATTGAGATATGGCGTGACGTATATATCCGCCGCCTTGAGAAATTCGACCAGCACCGGCAGTGTGACGTAGTGATTGTGGAAGAAGACGTTCTTCGAAATCCCGTGATCGACCGCGCGGCTTTCGAGGCCGAGCCGATAGGCTTCACCCGACTCGCGCCGTATGGCCGGATGCGTCGCTCCGAGGATCATATAGGCCACATTGGGATGAGCCTTGGCCACGAGCGCCAGGGCGTCGACCATGTTCTCGATGCCCTTGCCGGGGCTGAGCAGGCCGAAGGTCAACAGGACCGGACGGTCTTTGACCAGAAATTTGTCCTTGAAGTCATCGGGATTGTGGAACTCGACGTCGGGCGTGCCATGGTGGATCAGTCTGACCTTGTCGGCCGGCATGCCATACACTTCGTGGCACAGCATCTTCGCGCGTTCGGCCAGGACAACGACCTGCGTGCTGTGTTCTGCGATGGCGGCCAGCGTATTGCGTTGTCCCGGGCTTGGCTGGGACAATACCGTATGGAACGTGCTTACGATGGGCTTCTTCAGTCGTCCGAGGAACTCGATCACGTAACTGCCGTCGTCACCACCGTACAATCCATATTCGTGCTGAAGATTGACGACGTCGAATGGGCCGGTGTTAATGAAGTCTGCCGCATTGCGATAGTCGCTGCGCTGGTGCTGACGGATTTCGAAGACCACCTGGGGGCCGTAGTGGTACTCGGCATCTTCGTCGTTCATGGCGACGACACTGATGTTCTCGTCTTCGAAGATCGGTGTGTCGTGGACGTATTTCGCGACGCTCGAGGCCACGTCATTCGTGAACGTGGCAATCCCACATTGGCGGGGAACATACGACGAGACATACGCGACATGGGGCGATTTCTTTGCAGACATTGTGGTTCGTAGTCCTCCATCCGCAGTCTAAGCGAAGATGTTGTCGGCTTCTACTTTGGAGCGTCCGCATGCCCCGGATCCAATTGTCTCAGTACGCTCCGTCGAATTTTCTGCAGGGGAGCGACCACACGCCGGTGGGCGCGGATGTGCCAGGGCAGGCCGAAGGACGGATCGCGGTGGGCCTCCGAAAGCTGATCGGGGCGTGTTCTGCGACGGTGTTTGAGCAGGTGGTAATCGTCCATTTCCTGGAGCCACCGCCCGAGCCAGCGCCACGGGATGAGGTGGCCGCAGCGTCCCGGATGCCATGAGATCTGGAAGTCGATGAGGTACGGCCGGCCGTCGACGCCGACGATGATGTTCTCGGGCTTCTCGAGGTCGACGTAGGCGAGGCCACGGGCGTGGACCCGGGCAATGATTGCGGTCAGTCGGTCGAAGAAATCGTCCGCCACGGCCTGGTCGCGGCGTAGCGGTGCGCCCGGCACGAAATCGTGAACCATCGCCGTATCATCGAGCATGCCCGTCAAGCCCGGGACCCCCTCCAGATCCTCGAGGGCGCGGTAGATGCGTGCTTCGCGCTGGGCCAGCGCCCGGCCGATCCACGCCATCGGGAGTCCAAGCAATGGAGCCCGTCGTCCAATCTTGAGCACGACCTGACGTCCAGCCGCATCCTCGAAGAGACCCGTCGCGGCAAAGAAGTCGTGCTTGAACTCGTGGATCAGGGCGAAGTGCCGGCCACCGAGGTCGAAGGCCCGGGGGAACGGCTGGCGTCCGAGGGCCAGCAGATCTGAGGGGGGTTGTACCTTGAAGAGCGACATGGGTCGGAGACGGCGCACGATTGATCCTGACGGGCAGCCTCGAACGAAGACGCATCGCCGGCGGCCACGTGGGTGAACACGGTTTGCATTCTATTTCGAATTGCGTATCGTCTACAACCGCTTGGGCAGCAATCGGGTGCGCCTGACATCAGTGATTGGAGGCCGTCCAGTGTACGACATCTCGGTTCGCGGAACGTTTCACGCTCAGCATGCCGTCAGGCTGCCCACCGGTGAAATGGAGCAGCCGCACTGGCACGCGTGGGGCGTTGAGGCGGTGTTCACCGGTGCCGAACTCGATGCTGACGGTCTGCTGGTCGATTTCGTCGCGGTTCAGCAGCACCTCGCGCGAATCTTCACGGAACTCGACGGAGCCGCTCTCAACGGTCACGCCTTCATGGGGGGGCATCCACCTTCTACGGAGTGGGTGGCCCGCCGAATCTTCGAACGTCTGGACGAGAGTCAGTGGACTCCGGGGCGGCTCAAGCACGTGACGATCGAGGAAGCCCCTGGATGCCGTGCGACATTTGCCCCATCTACTTAAGTCCGGGAGCTGCTCGCATTGCCTAAGTCAGTTTGTCGCATCGCTCTAAGCGGAATACAATTAGGACGTTTGAGTGACGCTACGTTGACGATAACAGGATTGGGGTCCTAGCGTATCCGCACAGAGGGGAGATCATTCGCATGCACATCGCCTGTCAGAAATGTGGCCAAGCGCCGGCGACGGTGCACCTGACCGACTTATTGAAGAACGAGAAGCGCGAGCTCCATTTGTGTGCGACCTGCGCCGAGGACGAGGGCATCGTCATGAAGTCACAGCAGGCACCGTTGAACGAGATGCTGACCAAGTTCGTCATGAACAAACAGAGCGTCAAGGATCTCGCAGATCTGACGTGCGAAGAATGCGGCATGACATTCGTCGAATTTCGCAGCAACGGCTTGCTCGGCTGCCCTCACGACTATGATGCGTTCAAGCGCGCCCTCGAGCCGCTCATCGAGCGCAGTCACGAGGGATGCGTTCAGCATTGTGGCAAGATGACCTCGGCCGTGCCGGCCGAAACGCAAGCGCGGGCCTCGCTGGTTCGCATGCGTCGCGAATTGCAATCTGCGGTCGACAACGAGGACTACGAACAGGCCGCAAGCCTGCGGGACCAGATTGAAAAGCTGGAGTCGATATGAGTTTTCTCGACGAGCTCAGCAAGGGGGGGAGCGGCTGGTTGGGCGGTGCGGGGCCGATGAGTGAGATCGTGATCTCCTCGCGGATTCGTCTGGCGCGCAATATCGTCGGATTCCCCTTCCTGACCAAGGCCGATGAGGGTCAACGCCGCCAGGTTCACCGCATGCTGCACGAAAAGATCTCTGCGATCGGAATGAGCGATCAGGTTGAGTTCGTCGATATTGAAGAGGCCTCCGACCTGGATCGCCAGCTCCTCGTTGAACGCCACCTCATTAGCCGTCAGCACGCTGACGGTGAAGGCAGCCGTGGCGTGGCTCTGTCCAAGCAGGAGACCGTGGCGCTGATGATCAATGAAGAGGATCATTTGCGCATTCAGGTCGTCGCTGGAGGACTCGAGCTCGAGTCGCTGTGGAACAAGATCGACGCCATCGATACCGCTTTGCAGGGCGTGACTCCTTTTGCATTCCACGAGCAATATGGTTTCCTGACAGCCTGCCCGACCAATGTGGGGACCGGCATCCGGGTTTCCGCCATGCTGCATCTGCCGGCGCTCAAGCTGGCTGGCGAACTCGAGAAGGTCTCCCGGGCCACCCGCGACATGCGCCTGGCCGTTCGCGGCCTGCACGGTGAGGGTTCCGAGGCCACCGGCGACTTTTATCAGGTGTCCAACCAGACCACTCTGGGCAAGAGTGAAGCGGAGATCATGTCCGAGTTCACGCGGATCGTGACCCGAATCGTCGATTACGAAAAGATGGCTCGCGAAGCACTCGTTCGCGAACGCAGCGCCGCCCTCGACGACAAGATCTTTCGTGCTTATGGCCTGCTCAACAGCGCCCGCATTCTCAGCACCGAAGAAGCCCTCTTTCTTCTGTCGCACCTGCGCATGGGTGTCCATCTCGGTCGCGTGCCCGACGTTCCGCTGGCGACCATCAACCAGCTGTTCTTTCAATCCCAACCGGCCCACCTCCAGAAACTCAGTGGCCAGCGCCTCAGTGGTGAAGCCCGCGGTATCGCTCGCGCAGATTACATCCGCGGTTTGCTCGAGAGCGCCAACTGAGTTTGCACGCTCCACGATCCACAACACCCCGCACCTGAGCCACGATGTGCGGTCGCGATCCGTACGCTCTGACTGCTGCAGTGCTCGACCGGCATGGCAACCTCGCGAAAGAAACGCTTCACCAGGCGGGCACCCGCATCGTGTAACCGCAGGAAGCAGCGTCCTGCGCGCAGGAGCACAGCCGCGCAGCCCGTGATCGCTCGGTAAGCCCGACACATCCCTGGCGACAGCCAACCTCACCGAACGACTAAGGGAAGAGCACTAGGCCACCGGTCCTACACGGTTGGGATTATCGAATCCCACTGCGGCGGGGTGTATAACCACATTCAAGTATCACCGACACGAACGGTTCGCGATCTTCTCCAAACGGGACTGACTCCGGGTTGCTTGCGTTCAATGCTGCGAAAGGAGAAAGGATGAGGGTCTGTACAGTGTATCGTCTGGTGCCATGGGTGTTCGTGTGCGCTGCGAGCGCGGAGCACATTGTGCTGGACCCCGCCGTCGTTGACGTCCAGCAGAATGGATCCATGGCGGTGCAGTTCCTGCTGGAGGACAACACAGTTCCACTTCTGGGTTACTCGCTCGATGTCGAGGTCACGCCGATGCCGGGGGCGACCGGCGCGGTCACGATCGATGTCGAACAGAGCAACCTGTCGTTTCGTCGCAACGTGATTGCTGCGGGAGGTGGCACACTCAACAGCCAGTTGTCGACAATCATTGATCTGGGCGGCGGGAGTGCACTGGTCAATGCTGTCGTCGATAACGGTGTGCCAGTTGTCGCAATCGATGGCATCAATGACGTTTTGGCCGAAGTGGTGTTCAATGCATCTGACGACGCCAGCGGCAGCTTTGCCATTGCGCTCGGTAACGCCACGGCGTTGAGTGATGCCGGCGGTTTTGCAGTGTCCTTCACATCAGGCGCCGGACTCATCAATGTGAGTGGCTGTGAGACATTTGCCGAGTGTGCTGATACCGATGGAAATGGCGTTCGCGACGATGGCTGCGTGTGGTGGGCGTGCGACGGTGGCACGTGTCTGGGCACCGACGTTCCGTTCGCAGACATGGGCGGCGCCTTCGGTGGCTGCACGGCAGACGGCACGGCAGACGGTAATGACCGCTTCCATGCGCTCAATTGCTTCGCCAATACGGATCCCAATGATCCACCGCCTGCAGGTTATCCGTGCGAGCCACATCCGGCGTACCCACCGCAGGCATTCAACGTCGATGCCGGTGGTGCATTCGGCAGCTGCAGCCCGGACGGTGTGTGCGATGGCAATGACGCATTTGCTGCCCTCAATGCATTCGGCAACACCACGCTGTGTAGTTGCCCGCTCGATGGTGGCCCGGCACCTGATGTGCAACCCGTTGTCATTGATCGCGGACGCATGACGTTGAAAGCCAAATCCGCGTTCGTTCACCCGGGCGACGTCGTCGAGGTAGACGTATTCCTGGATCAACCCGTTGAGGATCTCCGTGGGTACCAGCTGCACGTCATGACGCGCGGCGGCCAGGGAGGTCAACTGCAGCTGACCGACATGAGGGTCGATGTGCACAGGCCGGGGTTTGCATTGGAGCACCAGGCCGTGTGGACCGCGTTCAATCTTGCGTCGCGCCAGTTGATCGTCGGGATGGACACCGCGGGCATCCGGTCATCAAGCACCGGGTATCTCGCGACACTCACATTGCGGGCCAGCCCCGATGCGGCGGGTCGATTTGCCATCGATATTCTGCACGACTCCAAGGACCCCGGCCATCGGACTTTCCTGTTCCCAACGCCGGCCCATGGGCTCATCGAAGTCGTCCATGTGAGCGCTGCAGTCATCCATGTATCGGGCGGACGGACGCGATCCAGCAATTAGCCACCAGGCATTGCGATTCCTCGCCATGTTGGAGAAACAAGGAGATCACATGTTTCGGCAACTCCTCTTGATCATAACAGTAGCATCCTGTGTTGCGCCATACGCTCGAGCTGGCGGCGACCTTCCTCCCCGGATCATCAGCCTGGGACCGCCGACCGGCACGTGGATCGTGGACCAGGTCGGCCTGAGCGCGATTGAGATCAGCTTCGACGCGCAAGTCGATATTCCGCCAGGAGCCCTTATCGTCCGCGACGCCAACCAGGCCCAACTGAACAATTACACTGCGGCGCTGGATCCATCCGCACAGACGCTGACGTTGACCTTCGACGCACCCGTGATGAACGACCGGCTGACCGTCGTGCTCGATTATTCGATCACAGGTGGAACGGGGCTGGCACTGGACGGGGAGATTCAAGATCCTGCGGATACCAGCCTTCCTTCAGGTGATGATCAAGCTGGCGGTCAGGCGGTCCTGAGGTTCACGGTGATTCAGGGAGACGTCGACCGTAATGGCACCGTCGACAGTGCTGATGGCGATGTAATGCTCGCGAGCCTGGGACGGTGTAGTGGCGAGACGGGTTATGACGCCACAGCGGACCTGAATCTGGATGGGTGCGTGAACGTTCTCGACGCAGCCATCTACCTGCTGGGCGATGGTGCGCTACCTGTCGTCGACGGCATCCCGCCGGCGATGTCCCAGGTTGTACCCGGTCCTGCGACCTCTGAGGTAACGCTCAGCTTTACCGAAGCGCTGAGCGCTGCGGTATTCGAGCCACGGTCGATGTTTCTGATCGACGATCAACAGGCGCTGCTCGTGCCGACCAGCGCGCAGCTGGCTTCCGATGGACTCTCGGCAACTTACGACTTTGGCGTCAACCTCGTGCCGTGCGCGAACTACAAGGTCAATATCAGCAACGCACTGTCCGATGCATCAGATACACTGTTGGCCCGTCCCAACACACCGCCAACGGTCGGAGCGATTCCAAGCCCTCCGGCTGTTGACCGTCACGTCGCCCTGACAGCGACTCCCATGGTGGCTATCTCGGGGACCACGGTTGAAGATGCAACGATCGAAATCGAGGGGCCGGAAGGGCTCGTCGTTGCGACGACCACGGGCACGGACTGGTCTGCCGATGTACCGCTGGCTGAGAACCAGGTCAACCATCTGTTCGTGACGGCCGTCTCGCCGTGCGATGGCAGTCGCAGCGGCCCTTCGCCCACACAAGTCACTCACGATAACACACCGCCTGAAGTATTCATCGACTACCCTCAAGACGGTGTCGAGCTGACGACTGAGACAACGGATGTCGCAGGCCGCGTCGGCGATCTACTGAGCGGATTCCTTGGGCTGACGGTGACGGTGAATGGCGTGCCCGCCGTGATCGACATAGGGCAGGGCACGAATGGCACGTTCATCGCCACGGACGTACCGTTGAATCTCAACGGTGGGACGCAGTTGCAAGCTACGGCGGCTGACATTCTGGGCAATGAGGCTCACAAACATGTCAACGTGGTTCAACTCAGCATTCCGGATAGCGTGCCGAGCATGGTCGCCATCTCGGGAGATGGCGGAGAGGGCCAAATCGAAACCGTGCTTTCTGAGCCACTCATCGTTGAAGTGCGCGATGCAGACAACACACCCTATGCGAACAAACTGCTGAAATTCAAGGTCACACGCAGCAACGGCAAGATTGCGCCGACAGCGCAAGGGCCGGGTTCTACGACTGCTCAAGTATTGACGAATAGTCAGGGTCGCGCCGAGGTTTATTGGCGACTCGGAAGTGATGCGGGCTGTGGGAACAACCGCGTCGAAGTGACCGCCGCCAGTGTCGTGGGGACCGTTGTATTCACGGCTTCTGCAACCCCGGGGCCGGCGGCGCAAATCAATATTGGTTCAGGCAATAATCAACTGGGCGAAACGGGCACGCCAGCGGCCCAGCTTCTGGATGTGTGGGTGAGTGACGGATGTAACGGGATTGCGGGTGTGCCTGTGGAATTCAGTGTCGTCCAGGGCGGCGGCAGTGTAGATGGAGCGAACACTGCAGTCATTCCGACGTCGCAGACGGGCCATGCAGCAGTATCATTCGACTATGGGTTCAGCCCGGGCAATCAAATCGTCGAGGCCACTTTTGCGGGCAACAGCTCCATGACCGCTCGTTTTACACTCGTCGGCCTGGTCCGTGACGAGTCGCAGCCCACCACGCTTGCTGCCATCGTGCTGGACAATGCGAGCCAGCCGATTCAGGGTGCCGAGAGCTTCCTGCATATTGGCGAAACGACGATCGGGCCGGTCGTGAGCGATATCAATGGACGCATCGCGTTCACGGACATCCCCGAATCCGGCGCAGCGCGGTTGGAGGTCGATGGCCACACCGCTGTCCACGTCGGCGGAGGGGGGGGTGTAGATATTGCGCCAGGGAGTTTCCCCAGTCTGGCTTATGAGCTCGTGCTCGTTCCCAACGCGAAGAATGGCATCGGCATGCCGGTCTTGTTGCCACGGTTGAAACCGGAGAATGCAGTGGTGTTCGACAATACCCAAGATGTTGAACTGACCGTTGCAGGCATGCCTGGACTCAAGTTGCGGGTCAAGGCGGGTTCGATGACCCGCGCCGATGGCAGTACACCCGCGCCGGGCGATCCGGCCACGCTATCGGTGAATCAGGTACATTTCGATGAAGTCCCCATGCCGCCTCCAGATGGTGCGGCGCCGTTGTTCGTGGGCACACTGCAGCCGGCAGGCAGCGTATTCGATCCGCCGATCGAAGTGCGCTACCCGAACCTCACCGGCTTGCCCCCGGGGTCTATTACGTACTTCTATAGTTTCGATCACGATACGCACAGTTTTGAAATCGTCGCGACAGGCCGGATTTCCGACGACGGGGCGTGCATCACGACAGATGACGGATCAGGTATTGCCAAGGCCGGGTGGTTCTGCAACTGTCCACCGTATGCCGTCACGGGCTCAGTCAAGATCCTGCCCAACGAAATACTCGATGAGGACTGGGTCGTATCGATCAACGGCCAGGTCGTTCAAGCCAACTCCGATGGTAGCGTGTGCATCGACAACATTGCCGCATCCGATCAGGACGGTGATTTCCTCAGCGATGATTTCCATCGGTTGATCGGCTACTCCACGGCGGGCGAGGATACACTGTGGTTCTATACGGAACCATTCCAGATTGCCCAGGGCGTAATCGCGATCGATCCAGCGCCCACTTTTGCGGGTGGAGACATTGCGTTGATTTTTCCTCCACCGGGGGAATCACCGCCGGTGCCCGAAGAGATCCAACTGACGGCTGGTGATGCTGAGTTAGAGGTGGGTTCACTGACGGCACTGGTTCTCACGGGCATTGCTCCGGATGGCTCTCTTATTCAGTTAACCACGGATGTCGGCACGACCTATAACTCGAGCAACGAAGACCTCGCGACAGTGGTTGTGGGCCCCGAATCTGCCGAGATTCTGGCGGTCGGCACTCTTGATGACGCGCCGGCCAGCACCGTGAGTATCACGGCCATCCATGATGGCATCACGTCGACAGTGCAGGTGGTTATTACCAACAATGCGGCAACCACGACGATTGACGGTCGCATCATGATGGGCGGTGTGCCTGTTGAAAACGCGACCGTGATGGTCGGAAACTCCACGACTCGTATCGTCGATGCGACAGCCATGGATGGCACATTTTCAACCGGGACCTTCACCGCGTCTGATCTGGTGGGCTTATTGACTGTCGTTGCGGAGAAGGATGTTGTTCCCGGTCCTGACGCAGGCTATGCCTATTTGAATAACTCCGCGTTTCCGCCACTGAGTTTTCCAACGACCGATGTCGGTGATCTCGAGATGCAGATCGTGCCCCGTCAGGCGGAGGTTTTTGTGGCGCGCAAGGGTGCTCAAGTCGGAGGGGTCATTGATAATCAAGTCGTCGTCATGACGCCTGGCACAGAAACCAGCGTCGCTGTGTGGTTATACGATAATCGCATCGACGGCAAGAAGCTTCCGCTCAATGCCTATCAGCTGACATTCCTCCGGTCAGCGTCCCCAGGTCCAGGCGCAACGGGGACCGTGACGTACGTAGGTCCCGTGGGCGGTAAGAAAGATGAGGGTTCTCTGGGAATCGACTTCCAGAGAATCGACTGGGTGTTCGAAGATCAACCCGTGGCGTTGGACCCGTCGATCAGCAATGCTTCTCCTGAAGTATTTGGCGTGTTCTACGCAACCATCACCGGGCTCTTCACGTTGCCTGCCGTCGCGGGAGGCGTCCATTACCTCTGTGAATTCGATCTTGCTGCGAGTGCCGACGCGTGCGGTGAGTTTACACTGGAGTTTTCACCGATCCCCCCAACGCCAGCGCTGTTTGGCATAGTTGGCGAGGACTATGGGGTCAGTGTGTTCGAGGACCTGTCCATAGTTGTCGAGGGCGGATCTTGTGAGTGATGTATCCGCTGGCCGGCGTACTCGAGCACTATGGTGTGTGACTGACGGGATAGGCCACACCATCAAATGCGATCGTTGCCCTGAAGACCGGAGCGAAGGCCGCGCGCGGACGGGTCCGCAACAGGGCGGTGGGGTGCGCGACGTGAAAGGTCAGTTCGGTGGGCGCACCATCGAGGAAGGGCCCCCATTTTACCTTACGGTGCACGGCATCCCAGGCGCCATGTGCAGCAATGGACGTCACCTCCCAGCCCGGTGGCACGACGACCTCGAGGGCCATGGCCGTGGTGACGGGTAGCGGTTTGATGTACGTGGTGACGCTTGTGGTGCGCAGCGGCTCACCTGCTCGGGACTGTCGTACAACTTCGAGATGAGCGTGGTTGGCCAGAGGGATGGTCGGCAGTGGTCCCGGGTCGAAGCTGGATTCGCTGCAGCAACCACACAAATCGACCGTGTCGTCGACGGCGTCCCAATTACCGAGTTCTTCGTCGAAACAGTAGATCTCACCATTGAGCCACAGGTAGGCGGCCCGAGTCACGAAACTGATGTGATCATGGCAACCGCGTTGCCACTTGCAGGCATACCCGACGAGTTCGCAGAGTTCGATGCGGCCGTCGTTGCAAGTTCCGCAGCTACACTGAGCACAGGGGGCGCAGTCGTCGAAATGGCTATCGGCCGGCATCAGTTGGCACCGTTCGGGAAACAGGTACGTGTTGCCACCAATTGCGGTGTTGTGACCATCCAGTGAGACCAGGCCGTCGAACCAGCCAATCGAATAAAAATCGTCAGGCACGCCCACGCGGTATGCGATTTGGGCCGGTATGTCCGGCGCGAAGAACGGTCCCCATTTGACCCTGTGAGTGAGTGCATCATATGCGCCGCCATCACTGACCTCGATGACCTTCGTCCACCCCGGCGGCGGCGTTTCTTCGATTCCAATCACCGAAGTATCTGCAGGGACCTTGAGATTGATGCGCACGATCTTTTCATCTCCAACGCGCCGGCGGAATCGACAAGTCCGACGACGACGCTGGCGTCATTCAAGCGCAAGTCCTACAGTTCCGGGAGGGCCAACCACCGTGATGTCGTAGAGTTCACTCCCTGTAAGAGGAGCGCAGCATAGCAAACAGATCAGGATGGAGGCGAGAGCAGCGCAGCGCATGACCGTGTCTCCGGAGGGATATGTGTCTCTTACAGAGTATCGCAGTGGGCCCCGGCACGTCCACTTCCGATGACATCCTCGATGGCTGATCGCGCGCGGCTGGATCGAGCAGGTCATGTCGGCGATGGGTCGCGCAGCGGCTGTGCACGACATGCCTGCACCAGTGAGATGGTCTAGTGGGCAGGCACCGGGGTTGGTATTATGGGATCATGCGGGCGCCGGTCCGATCCTGCGGTCGATCGCGCACCGCTGTCGCTCTGCGCGGTAACTTCGCGTGGACCAGGAGGGTCAGAGGCGGGATGATTCCCGGAGAAATCGTACAGCACGCCATGTACTATGATGGAACGGCGTCACACATTGTCGTCTTACGGCAATTCCCGAGGTACCTGGAGTGGTACGAGCGTGAACGCACGCACCCTGCCGTAGAGCGTCCAACGGGCGTGCGCATTGCCTACGTCGAAGATCACAAAGAACTCTGCATCGAGGCTGCCGCTGTACTGGCTGCAGAGGCGTGGCCGACCATCGAATTCTTCGAACGCGAGCCGTGATTGCCCCTGCGTACAACCCATTTTTCGGTCACTGTGTCAGGACCACGGCTGTCCATCAATGGTCCTGGGCAACCTACACAGTCCTGGTTTTCGCGGCGTTCTTGGTTCTGGCGACGTTCTTCGCGCTCGTTGCGGAGTTGTGCAATTCGGCCCATGATTCTTTGAGAATCTGGTGGGTCTTGTTGAAGGCCCGTTCATAGCCTGCGTTGACCAGCGGCTCGATGGCGTCGATGAGCTTTTTCTGCAGGGCATCCTTCGCCGCGAACTCGGCCGTCGACAGTTCGGCGTAGATGACGCCGAATGCAGGGTGGAGTCGTTCGGCCCATGCTTGTCCGGCCCGTTTGGCCGCCTGCTCGGCTTCACGGATTCGCAGCTTGGTGCATTCGACTTGCTCGATCTTCTCGAGAGCGATCGCCAATCCGCCGCCCCCATCGCGGACGTCTCCCGACGCGCGGTCCTGGTCACCCTCCAGTTCCCAGATGACACTCTGGATCCGCATCAACAGGTCCTGAACTGCCTTCTCTGATCGCGTCATGGGACACCTCGCATTCTGGCTGCAGTACAGTTTCTCACAGGGTGGTCACAAGATCCAAGAGAATCCCGTGATAGCCACTATTCACCCGTGTAAACCGTTGGCAGGTAACTACGTGTTTCTTGTGGTGGAGGCCGGCGGGACGGGGAATCCAGGGCTGTGGGGCCTGTGTGATGCAAACTGTTCGTCTGCGGGGCGCGCGTGGTCTGGGCGGCCAGCCGTTCACGGGACCGACTCCGCAGCGGTCGGGCTTCAGGGCGCGCGGCGGTTCTTGTTCCTGATCGATCTCGTGCACTGCGCGAGCCGCATACGCGGTGCACATTGTCTCGATCTGATAGAATGCGGTCCTGACTGGCCACGTCCTATGATTGGGATCCAGGGATACTGAGCGAGACGACTTCTCATCCGTTTGCAGTACGCTGCAGTGAAACCCACGTACGGGACCATTTTCGGTTTCCCGCTGTCCCCGTCGCGCCGCAGGCGAATCGCTCGTGACGACGATACTTGCCTACGATCCTGTCCGTGTGGATGGGAGGGTCACGCTTCACACGGAACAGTAGTCGAGAAAAGGAACGGAATGTCTACAACTCTCATGATCTGGCTGGGGCTTGCCGGCGCTGTCGTACTCGAAGGGCTCGTATGGCATGTCGTCATCTACTTCATATGCCGCACGAAACCGGTTCTCGATCCACACTCATACGAGACGCCACCGGATCCTGCTCCCAGAATCTCAGTGGTCGTGGCCGCCCGGAACGAGGAGGACAATATCGAGGCCTGCATACGGACGCTGCTGGCGCAGGATTATCCCAACTTCGAGATCATCGCGGTCGATGACCGCAGCGAAGACGGTACGTTGAACATCCTGAAGCGCCTGGAGGCTGACGCAGGGGGCGTGTTGCAGGTTGTACAGATTCACGAGTTGGAGGATGGCTGGTTCGGCAAGAACAACGCCATGCGTGAGGGCGTGGCCCGCAGCAGCGGCGAGTGGTTCTGTTTTACAGATGCGGATTGCTGGTTCCCTTCGACCGCAACGCTGACCGTCGGGATGCGCGACGCTCTGGCGCACGACGCGGATTTTCTGTCATTGCTGGCCTGTCTCGACGAACGCACGACCTGGGAACGGCTCATTCAACCGGCCTGTGCCATCATGATGGTGTCATGGTTTCTTCCGCTGCGGGTCAACAATCCCAAGGACAAACTCGCGTACGCGAACGGTCAATTCATGTTGACGACCCGGACGTGTTACGAGGGCATTGGTGGCCACCATCGTGTCCGCGCTGAACTCAACGAAGACATGGTGATGGCCAGCCTGGTCAAGCAGGAGGGGTTCAAGCTGCGTCTGGTCGAGAATCACGGGCTGAGCATGACGCGCATGTACGATTCTCTCTCTGCAGCGTGGCATGGTTGGAGCCGCATCTTCCACGGGTCCATTCCGTCGATTGCCCAACTCGGTCTCGCCGCTTTCTGGCATATCGTTTTTGCCGTGGGGCCCTGGATCAGTCTTGCTGTGGCCCTGATCGGATTCATCGCTTTGCCCAGCACCAGCGGGGTGCCGTGGTCGACGGTTCTGTTGTGCTGGGCCGTGGCCGTACTCGTACACCAGACCGTGCTCTGGCGCGTCTATGGATTGATGCACTTCAAGCCGGTGTGGTCCTGGGGCCATGTCCTGGGAGCGAGTATGGTGGTCGGCATGCTGATCAGCGCCATCGCGAAGTCTCTGGGCCTGACATCAACCACGTGGCGTGGCGTGACCTACCGCAGCGGGAAGCTCGAACGCGACGCCATCGCCCCGGGCGCACCGTCTGGAGCACCGCAGGCAGTCCTGGTGCCGGAAGAGAACGCCAAGGTCCTGACGCCTTCGAGGTCGATCGAGGATGGCTGCTGAGGGGCCAGAAGCCCGATAACGCTGGAGGAGCACCTCACGGGCCGCGCCATTTGAAAACGCCTGCCCTGCTTGATACCATCTTTCGTCTAACGGGGCGTAGCTCAGCATGGCTAGAGTGCTGCGTTCGGGACGCAGAGGTCGCTGGTTCAAATCCAGTCGCCCCGAGTGATCAACAAAAAACCTCGCCAATTGGCGGGGTTTTTTTTTGATCACTCGGGAGTGGCTCGCCAACGGCGAGACACAAGACGCGCAGCGTCGCGACTAGGATTCCACGAGCTCAGCGAGTGCAATCAGTCGCCCCCCTCAGTACATGTCCCTCGCCAATTGGCGGGGTTTTTTTTTGATCACTCGGGAGTGGCTCGCCAACGGCGAGACACAAGACGCGTCAGCGTCGCGACTAGGATTCCACGAGCTCAGCGAGTGCAATCAGTCGCCCCGCTCAGGATATCATTCTCGCCAGCAGGCGAGGTTGTTTCTTGTCACTCGGGAGTGGCTCGCCAACGGCGAGACACAAGACGCGCCAGCGTCGCGACTAGGATTCCACGAGCTCAGCGAGTGCAATCAGTCGCCCCCCTCAGTATATGTCCCTCGCCAATTGGCGGGGTTTTTTGTTGATCACTCGGGAGTGGCTCGCCAACGGCGAGACACCAGACGCGTCAGCGTCGCGACTAGGATTCCACGAGCCCAAGCGAGTGCAATCAGTCGCCCCCCTCAGTACATGTCCCTCGCCAATTGGCGGGGTTTTTTTTGATCACTCGGGAGTGGCTCGCCAACGGCGAGACACCAGACGCGTCAGCGTCGCGACTAGGATTCCACGAGCTCAGCGAGTGCAATCAGTCGCCCCCCTCAGTATATGTCCCTCGCCAATTGGCGGGGTTTTTTGTTGATCACTCGGGAGTGGCTCGCCAACGGCGAGACACCAGACGCGTCAGCGTCGCGACTAGGATTCCACGAGCGCAAGCGAGTGCAATCAGTCGCCCCCCTCAGTTACATGTCCCTCGCCAATTGGCGGGGTTTTTTTTTGATCACTCGGGAGTGGCTCGCCAACGGCGGGACACCAGACGCGTCAGCGTCGCGACTAGGATTCCACGAGCGCAAGCGAGTGCAATCAGTCGCCCCGCTCAGGATATCATTCTCGCCAGCAGGCGAGGTTGTTTCTTGTCACTCGGGAGTGGCTCGCCGTAGGCGGGACACCAGACGCGCCAGCGTCGCGACTGCGCTTCCACGAGCGCAGCGAGTGCAATCCAGTCGCTCCGATGTTATGAATGGCTTCGTCAAAATGGGGAGATATGGAAGATCCCGGTTGAAAGGATTTGGTTATGAGCATCGTGGGGCGAATCGACAGCCTGTGGCGGTACCCTGTCAAGAGCATGCGCGGAGAGGAACTGCAGGAGGCGTTCGTTGGGTTTCCAGGACTCTACGGTGACCGCCTCTTTGCCCTGTTCAGTTCTGCCAGCCCCAAGGGGTTTCCATACTTTACAGCACGCGAACAGAAAGAGATGCTTCGATATCGCCCTCGCTTCCGTGACGCGAAGAGTGCCACGCAGCCGGTCAATCTAGTCGAAGCGACGAGCCTCGGGCCAGGCATTGCCCCTGTCTACGCTGATTCGGCGTGCCTCGCGGTGGATGTCGAGACTCCTGACGGAGAGACGCTAGCGATTGATGACCCCGCGCTGATTCGTAAGCTCAGTGAAGGACTCGGGAGTGAACAGGAGCTGACACTGCATCGATCGGACCGGGCGATGGCGGACTGCCGTCCCGTCTCGTTGTTCGCAGTCCAAACCGCACAAGCGCTCAGTAACGAGTTGGGAGTCTCCGTAGACAAGCGGCGCTTTCGAGCGAACATCTATCTGGATCTCGAGCCTCCGGTCGGCTTTGCCGAGGACGGGTTCGTCGGCAAGACCCTACGCATCGGCCAGAAGACGACGCTGGCGATCCTCGAGCGGGACACGCGCTGCAAGATCATTACGCTGGATCCCGATACTGGCGAATCAACGCCGCAAGTACTTCGGGCAGTCGCACAAGGCCACGAGAACAAGGCTGGTGTCTACGCGGCCGTCTTAGTGGAGGGAATTGTTCGGCGCGGCGACGTCGTCGAACTGCTGAGCTAGAGATCTGCTCTTCATGGCAGGACCTATTGTCACCACTCGCTAAAGCCCTCGGCTCATCATGCCCAGCCATTCAATTCCGGGTCGTTCGGGATTGTTCTTCGTGATGTGAAAGAACCGCCGGCTTAGTCCCATCAGAGCACAGCGCCAGGTGGACGGTTCGTATCGGGACGGCGGGGTTACCTTGCAACCTTCACATATCGCGTCAGTCGCGACGCTGTGGGAACCTTTGCAGTCGAACTCATGGCTGACGCTACCGATCCTCGGCACAGAACCTATCTGTACCCAACGGTTCCAGGTCACAAGATCGCGATTGAATCGACGCAAGCCGGCGAGACAATGACGCGCAGCGAAAGGGCAGCGTCGCGACTAGGATTCCACGAGCTCAGCGAGTGCAATCAGTCGCCCCCCTCAGTATATGTCCCTCGCCAATTGGCGGGGTTTTTTTTGATCACTCGGGAGTGGCTCGCCGTAGGCGGGACACCAGACGCGCAGCGTCGCGACTAGGATTCCACGAGCGCAAGCGAGTGCAATCAGTCGCCCCGCTCAGTACATGTCCCTCGCCAATTGGCGGGGTTTTTTTTGATCACTCGGGAGTGGCTCGCCAACGGCGAGACACAAGACGCGCCAGCGTCGCGACTAGGATTCCACGAGCGCAAGCGAGTGCAATCAGTCGCCCCGCTCAGGATATCATTCTCGCCAGCAGGCGAGGTTGTTTCTTGGCACTCGGGAGTGGCTCGCCAACGGCGAGACACAAGACGCGCCAGCGTCTCGACTGCGATTCCACGAGCGCAGTGAGTGCAATCAGTCGCCGTCACATCTTCATACTCGCGATGCGCTGTTACCTGACCGCACCCTTTACGACCATGACTCCGCTGACGCAGAAGAACCAGGCCAGGCCGGTGAGGGCGCCCACGTCGATGAGCGGCACGGCCCAGCCATCATGCAGAATCGATACCACACAGACGCTGGAGAGTACGCAAGCCAGAGCGCTGAGCACACCGAACCACGCGAGCCACTTCGGCAGCGTTCCAGAGTGCAATCCGGCGATGCTGAAGCCTCCGATGATGATTCCCCACGCAACGATTTCGGCAGTCCACAGCGTGCGTGTGACATGAAAGAGCAGCCAGAACAGAGCCGGTTGCTCAGACAGGCGCTCGAAATCCAAAAAGGCGAGGGTCTCGATACCATTCGTGATCATGGCGTTGGCGAGCAGCATCGTCGAGCCGAGCAGACCCACGATGCCCCAGCAGTTCAGTGACGACCCGCGGAGTGGCGATGTTCTCGCGTAGAGCCCGGCCGAGAAGAGGGCAATGCAGACGAAGGCCACGGCTCGCGCACCATGGACGGTGGCCCACGTCCCGGCTTCCGCTGAGAGGTAGGCGCGCAGTTCGTCGAGCGAGGGATCCTCCGGTGGGAATTCCTTGAGCACGCCATTGACGAAGAAGTGTATGGCCAGCCCGATGATCATGGCCAGGCCGCCGGCTCTGATCACACCGGCTTGAGCAGTGTCCGCTTGCTGTTCGATGTGTGGCGTGGTCATGGCTGGGGCGTTCTCGTTAGTGAATACGTCATGGACTTCGAGAGTTGTTGCCTACTCCGGATTCGGATTGTACCGCACCCGGATCGTCCGTGAATGGTGGTTGGCGAACTCTGGGAATTCCCCGTCGGTGCCCATTTGAATCGCGCAGAACTCCGAGAAAACGTTGGCGCACCATTCGCGCTCTCTGTCTTCGTTGAACCATTCGACGCGGCCGCGAAAGGGAAAACCTGTCGGTACTCCCTCAGTCCACCCAGATCCCCCGCGCCGGATACGTATGGTTCGTCCAGTCCGGCCCGCTGAACAGGAAATGGGCGATTTGACGGTAGGTCGGGGCGTGCGGATCCTCGGCGTCAGGAGTATAGCGACCGTGAGCCAGTTCGAGGGGGGCGCCGCCACGCAGGACCGCAGATCCCTCGTAGCGCAATGTGCCGTCCTCGAAAGCCTCGACGGCGCGGGTCGGGACCTCGAAGCGGATCGGTCGCACATGGCCGTCACCAAAGGCGACAGTGTGCTCGCGCAGCGTACCGTGGTTGCCCATGGTATACGCTTCCGGATCACCGCCCTCGTAAGGGTTCCACGAGTTCCACTGCGCCGCATAGAAGCCGTTTCCTTCGATATACACCGTGGTTCGGGCGGGTGCCGGAATCTGTTCGCCGGGTCGCAGGTACACGCCGTGCGACGTCGAATTCATGTCCTCGGGGACAGGGCAGTACGTGCCGGTGATCATCGTGTCGCATGCGTAACTGTTGCCGGTGACCTCGAAGACGCTGCCGGTGCCTTTGAAGTCAGGAATGCCATAGTGCGAACCACCATACAAGAAGATACCACTGGCACCGTCCTGGCCGGAGCGATAACCGACGTCCGATGGACACCTGTAGATGTCCATTTCCGGGCGCGAGGCAGCGCTGTCGGCGCACGGGTCACCATCGTCGCCGAACGCGTCCCGACTGATGATGCGGTTCAGTGGGCGATCGTCGCTGCCGAACTCGTTGCACGCGGAGTACATCGCCGACTCGGCGTAGGGTGAGGCGTCCTCAGGGCGGCCGATATCATGCAGACCCCCAACGCCCCCGAAGGCCCGCCGCGATGCGCTGAGATGGGCATTGTCGCGCAGCGCCGCCGGCAGGACGGGTACGAGTGCCGCGCTCGAATCACTGCCCGCATAGACGAAGGAGCTTGCTGCGATCGTGCGCAGGTTGGCGACACATTTGACGAGTTTGACGCGATTGCGTGCTGCCGTCAGAGAGGGGGCCAGGATGGCCAGCAAGATCCCGGTGATCGCGACGACCACGAGTAGTTCGATGAGCGTAAATGCCCGGCGGCGGATGATCGACATGGTCCGGCCTCCTCGGGTTCGCAGAAGAATGATGCACGACATGGTACGCGTTGTGGCACCGCATCGAAAGATCTCTTGCCGCCCAGTCGCATCGCCAGTTGCGCCCCAACTGGTTCCCGCGATTCGGGGGACGCGATTCGAAGCCGATATCGCGATTGTTGCCCATGGCCGGGATCACCTGTGGAGGGAGTCTCTGTGTATCCCCGCGGCCGTCGAGCGCACCATTGGGATGGACCGCGGACACCGCTCAGCGCGAGCGCGCATCCAACAACGGATCACGAACGACTACGCGCGCACCGCGATAAATCACGCGGGCGTCCGCCAGGTTGCGGTCCTGGCCCACGAGCGCGATGCCGACGTGCGGACCACTGGCCGTCTGTGGCATGATCAGCGCAATGCCCGCCTGAACAGCGCTGAGCTCGAGTGTGGCGATGCGGATCCATGTTGCGTGCGGAACGGTGTCGAGTTGCTCGCTGGCGATGCATCCGCCGATGTTCTGAGCTTGTCCGTATCGTGCATCGACATGGGTCAGGTCAAAGACGGGCAGCGCGTCCGATGCCGTGGCATGATCGATATCGAAGGGCGCATCGACTGCGACATCGGTGACCGCACAGGCCAGCGCGCTCGCAGAGATGGGGTCGACAGTGAGCCACACTTCGGCGACCAGTTCATCCCCGACGCGGACGGTGCGGAGCGACTTGGGCAGCGTATCGGCATAGTCATACTTGCCGGCCGCGTCACGGAGTACAACGCGAACCTCGGCGTTCGCCTCCACGGTCGGCGCCGGCCCGCCGGGGCACGGGCAGGTCATGCCGAAGCAGCCGAGCAGGCCGGCATAATCGCCAGTGTCGCCTACGCCGTTGTCGTTGAAATCAGCACATTCACAGGCGTCTCCGGGGTTGATGAACTCTCCGAAGCATCCGAGGAAGAACGAATAGTCGCCAGTGTCGATGACGCTGTTGAGATTGCAGTCAAAGGTACACTCGTTGATACAGGTGTCGGTGGCCTCGTCGCACGTGGCATTGGGGTTGGCTTCGCACGGCGTCGCAACTGCGGCACACACGCCGGCCGCACAGGTCTCGGCCCCGTTGCAGAACAGGCCGTCCGAGCACGACGTGCCTTCGTTGATAGGTTGGGCTTCGCATACGCCACTGAGGGCGTTACACGCACCGGCGGTACACGGACCATCGAGTCCTGAGCAGTCTACCGGTGTGCCCGCGCACCCTGAGGCACTGCACGCATCGCCCGTCGTACATGCGTCACCATCGTCGCAGGGATCGACATTGTCGATGTTGAGGCAGCCGAGTGCAGTGTCGCAGCTGTCGTCCGTACAGAGGTTGCCATCGTCACAATCGAGGGGGGGGCCGCTGATGCAGGTCTCGCCCGCGCAGACATCCCCGACCGTGCATGCATCACCATCGTCGCAGGTTGCAGTGTTGGCCGTGAAGATGCAGCTGCCGGCAGAACACGCATCATCAGTGCACACGTTGCCGTCGTCACAGTCATTGTCGTCCACGCACAGTGTGCACTTCGGGATCAGCGTACCGCTGCACACCCCGCCCGTACACGTGTCATTCGTCGTACACGGTGCACCGTCATCGCACGGAACCATGTTGGCCGCATTGACGCAGCCGGTCAGGCTGTCGCAGCTGTCATCCGTGCACGGGTTGCCATCGTCGCAGTCGGTCGCGCCACCACTCGAGCACAGGCCATTGGCACAGATGTCTCCAGACGTACATGGATCACCGTCTTCACAGGGGGCCGTGTTGCCGGTGAACACACATGCCCCATCGACACAGGCCTCGTCCGAGCAGGGGTTACCATCGTCACAATCCGCGACGACGATACAAGGCTGGCAGGCGGGCACAGGTGCTCCGGAGCAGACACCGGCGGAACAGGTGTCCCCAGTCGTACACGCCGTGCCGTCATCGCAGGACGCTCCTTCGTTGGCTGCCTGGACTTCGCACGCGCCGGTGATGGTATTGCACACGCCGATGCCGCAGTCGCCGTCGAGGCTCGAACAGTCAATGCCAGCTCCCGGAACACACGATCCCAGGGCACATGCATCGCCAGTTGTACACACATCACCATCATCGCAGGGTGCCACGTTGTTCGGGTTCTGGCAACCGAATACTGGATCACAGACATCGTCGGTGCACACATTGCCATCTGCGCAACTGATCGGCGCACCGCCAACACACAGGCCGCCGACGCACATGTCGATCGTCGTGCACGCATCGCCATCATCGCACGCTGCCGTATTGTCTACATTCTGGCATCCGGACACCGGATCACAACTGTCATCGGTACACGGATTACCGTCGTTGCAGTTCGCCGGTGGGCCGCCGATACAACTGCCGGCGCTACACACATCGGTTGTCGTGCAGGCATCGCCGTCATCACAGGCGGCCGTGTGGTGGGTGTTCTGACAGCCCAGGATGGTGTCGCAACTGTCCGTCGTGCACGGGTTACTGTCGTCGCAATCGGGCGCGGGGCCACCCGTACACACACCACCGTTGCATGTGTCGGATGTGGTGCAGGCATTGGCGTCGTCACATGAGGCCGCATTGTTGACATTCATGCACCCTGTGAGCGTGTCACAGCTGTCATCCGTACACGCGTTGCCGTCATTACAGTTCGGGGCCGCGCCGCCCGTACACACGCCAGCGATACACATATCAGCGGTCGTGCAGGCATCACCGTCATCACACGGTGCGGCGTTGTCGATGCTCTGGCAACCGGCCAGTGCGTCGCAGCTATCATCGGTGCACGCGTTGCCATCGTCACAGTCCGGGGGCGTGCCGCCCACGCACGTGCCGGCCACACACGTGTCGGCGGTGGTGCAGGCATTGGCGTCATCGCATGGACCACCCTCATTGGCACTCTGCGCCGAGCACAGGCCGCTGATCGAGTTGCATACGCCAACCGTGCAGGCGCTGTCGAGGCCCGAACAATCGGTTGTGACACCTGAGAGGCACGTTCCCGCGGAGCAGGTATCACCCGTCGTGCACGCGTCGCCGTCATCACACGGGGTGGTGTTGGCGGTGAACACGCAGCTGCCGCTGGGGCACGTGTCATCGGTGCACGGATTACCGTCGTCGCATTCGGCGGCGCTGGCACACAGCTGGCATCCAGGGATCGGACTGCCGATACACAAGCCGGCGTTGCATTCGTCGGCGCTGGTGCACACGTCGTTGTCATCGCACGGGTCCGACTCGTTGGCTGGTTGGGTCTGGCACAGGCCGGTGGCTGGGTTGCATACGCCAGCGTTGCAGGCGTCATCGAGTCCGGAGCAATCCACGGCCGTGCCGGTGCACACGCCGGCGACGCAGGCATCACCCGTCGTGCACAGGCTGGCATCGTCACAGGCGCCGCCCTCGTTGACCGGTTGGGCCGTGCAGGCGCCGGTTACTGGATTACACACACCTTGATTGCACACATCGTCAAGCCCCGAGCAATCGGTCGCCGTGCCGGTGCACGTGCCATTCGTACACACGTCGCCGGTCGAGCACAGGTCGGCATCGTCACAGGCGCCACCTTCGTTGATCGTCTGGGCATCGCACGCGCCCGACGTGGCGTTGCACACGCCAATATTACAGGTGTCGTTCAATCCCGAGCAATCGACCGCTACGCCGACGCAGGTGCCGGCCATGCATGCATCGGAGCCGGTACACAGGTCTCCGTCATCACACGAGCCGCCCTCGTTGGCGGGTTGGGGCGTGCACAGACCCGTGCTCCCGTTGCACACACCGACAATGCAGTTGTCATCCAATCCCGAGCAATCCGTCGTCGTACCGGTACAGATGCCGGAGACACACTGGTCAGTGGTCGTGCACGGGTCAGCATCATCGCAGGCGCCGCCGTCGTTGATTGGTGCCGCATCGCACATGCCGGAGAGAGCATTGCACGTTCCCTGCGTACAGGCGCTGTCAAGGCCCGAACAATCAACAGGATTTCCGCCGCACAGCCCCAGGGTGCACACGTCGCCGGTCGTGCAAGGAACCGCATCGTCACAGCCTCCGCCCTCATTGGAGGGCGCCGCCATGCACGTTCCGTCCGCCGGATTGCATGTGCCCGTGTTACACGCATCGTTGAGCCCCGAGCAATCGACAGCGGCGCCACCACACACACCGCCCGTGCACACGTCATCGATCGTGCACAGGTCGCCATCGTCGCAGGTCGAGCCCTCATTGGCCGGAAGGGCCTCGCATAGACCGGTGACGGCATTGCACGCGCCCAGGGTGCAGGCGCCGTCCAGCCCCGAGCAATCCACCGGTGCACCGGATGTGCACGCGCCCGCCGCGCACACATCGCCAGACGTACACAAGTCGCCATCATCACACATCACCAGGTTGTTCGTGTATTGGCACGTGCCGGCCGGGCAGGTGTCATCAGTACAGGGGTTGCCGTCGTCGCAATCGCCGGCGGTCGCACACAACTGACAGCCCGGGATCGCTTGCCCAACACATACGCCCGCCGCGCAGGCATCGGTGGTGGTGCAGGGATTGCCGTCGTCGCAGGGGCCGGACCTGTTGGTCGGTAGTGCCTGACACGCTCCCGTCGTCGCGTTGCACACGCCTGTGTTGCACGTGTCGTCGAGGCCCGAGCAATCAATCGCTATACCCAGGCAAGTGCCCGCAGTGCATTCATCCGCGGTTGTGCACAGGTCGCCATCGTCGCACGCGCCCCCGTCGTTGACCGGCTGAGTCACACATGCACCGGTTCCCGTCTCGCACACCCCCGCGTTGCATGCATCGTCAAGCCCCGAGCAATCGACCGCGCTGCCGGCGCACGTCCCTCCGGAGCATGTATCGCCAGAGGTACACGGCACGCCGTCATCGCAGGGGCTGTTGTTGTTCGTGCTGACGCATCCAATACTGGGATTGCACGCATCATCGGTACACGGGTTGCCATCGTCGCAGTCGGGCGGCGTACTGCCCGTACACGTACCCCCTGCACACACGTCGATCGTCGAGCACGCGTCGCCATCATCGCACGGTGCAGCGTTGTTGATGTTCTGGCAGCCCAGACCCGGGTCGCAACTGTCATCGGTACACACGTTGCCGTCATTGCAGTCGGGGGCCGACCCCCCGACACAGGCGCCTCCGGCACACGTATCGAACGTTGTGCAGGCATCACCATCATCACAGCTGATGCCATTGTTGCTGTTCTGGCATCCGAGGACGCTGTCGCAACTGTCATCCGTGCACACGTTGCCGTCGTCGCAATCGGGCGGCACACCTCCAACACACGTTCCTGCGGCACACGTGTCGAGGGTCGTACAGGCATCGGCATCATCGCACGGCGCGGTGTTATTGACTTGTTGGCAACCGAGGACCGGATCACAGCTATCATCCGTGCACACGTTGCCGTCATCACAGTTCGGCGGTACAGAGCCCGCACAGGTACCGCCACTGCATGCATCGACGGTCGTACACGCGTTGCCGTCATCGCACGGAGCAGTGTTGTTGATGTTCTGGCAACCGAGCACCGGATCGCAACTGTCGGTGGTGCACACGTTACCATCGTCGCAATCCGGTGGCGGCCCACCGACGCACGTTCCTGCTGAGCATGTGTCGCTTGTCGTGCAGGCATCGCCGTCGTCACAAGTCGCTGTATTGTGCGTGCTCGAGCACACGCCGGCGGTGCAGGTGTCCGTCGTGCAGACATTGCCGTCGGTGCAGTCGCCGTCGACGACGCACTGTCCCGGTGGATAGACCATTGGCGTTTCAAAGACGACGTACGCGACCTGCTCTGCCGTGTGATTGCGTTCGGGATCGTTGATCTGGTCTTCGTCGATGACGAGATCCATCGTTTGAGCCGTCAGTGGCGCCGCACCCATCGTTTGTGCCCAGCCACCGTTGACTCCGTCGACACCGCTCATCGTCAACACTGCGACCTGTGGACTGGCGTTGAAGGCCGTGTCGAATGTGTAGGTGTACGGTGGGGCATTGTCCACACCCTGGACGGTGTCACTTCCGAGAAGAGCTTCAAAATCAACTCCACCGATCGTGCCATGTCCAGCCTCGAAGACGATGAAGCCAACGGTCTCGTCGACGCGGGTCGTGCTCGGGTCCTCGCAGACCGTCTTGCCAGTGACCAGTGCGGTTGGCGAAGGAGGATCGGTCCGGGACGCGCCCTGACACCAGAACACTGACCAGCTCGCATCGTTTTCAGTCATGACCTGGCCGAGGACGACGGGACTGTTGTAGGTGTGGCTGTACGTCTGAGCTGTACCGACCCAGCTGCCGTCCGAGTCGGTGATCGTCGAGTTGTATGTCCGGGCCTCGAGGTCCACGCCGTCGACGGTCCACGTGCCTTCTTCCACGACAACATAGTTGATCGTGTCACTGACGACTGCAGTTCCGGAAGGGTTGACCAGACGGACATCGAAGCTGGTCGCCGTCACGTTGCTGACCCGTGGAACGATCGGAACGGTGTTGTTGTCATATTGACCCGAACACACCACGACAGGACTGCTGTAAGTATTGGCCAGGTTGACGGTCACCGCCGTCCCGTCCGCGGCAACGACCCCGGCCTCGAGTTGGGCCGTCTGGGGCATGCACGTGTCATTGATCTCGTCACACATTGCGATCGGGCAGGGCGCGGCGCCTGCCTGGCAGGTGAATCCGGCGCAGGTCTCCGGACCATTGCAAAAGACACCGTCATCACAATCAGGATCGATGGCGCACTCGGCCGGAGCAAATCCGGCAACCACGTGGGCGATGCGGTTGGAGCTCGATTCTGCGGTCCACCCGAGAGTGATTGCACCGGCGCTGGGTTGCTCGGCCGTACTGCCAGCTCCGCGACTGCTGCTGGCCGCGACATCCCAGCGCTCGATCTGACCACCATCAGGCGTGTAGCCGCTGACGGCATTGCCCGAGCCGACACAATCGAACAGCCAGGCGCCGTCGGTCAGGGTGGTTACACCCGTCTGGATGACATCATCGCCAGCCTGGTCATCTGCACTTGAACCGGTTACTTCCGGTGGCTGCTGGGCCACATTGGTGACCGACACCGCCCCGGACGTGATGTTGTCGGCGTTTCCGGCAGTGAGCGAAACACTGTACGTTCCAGCGGCCGGCAGATCGGCCTCGAGCATATACCACATATATGTGTGCATGCCGAACGACGTGCCCGTGACACGGTCGGTGGCCAGGGTCATGTCGACCCCGTTGTAGGTCGGCGTGACCGTGAGGTCGGTGTTTGCGGGGCTCGAGGCTTCGATCGCGACCGTTACGACCAGCAGTCGATTCGTTCCACCACCGATCGTGTGGTCGTATGCCAGTGTGCTGCCGTTGGCCGATGACGAGGTGCCTTGATCGAAGGCAATCTGGGCACTCGCTGACTGCGCGCTCAACGCGACCAGGAGCATGCCATGCGTCGCGCATACAAGGAGACTGCGAACAGAGATCGTCCGGGTCACGTTCGATATCATGTGAGTCTCTCCAGCGCATGCACGTCGTGGGTGAGGCCCCGAATCAGAGGCGAACGTGCCAGCATGTGCAGGTTGGATGGTCTGCATGACGACTCTCCCCTCGAGTGGGCGATGACGGGTCGAGCACACCGTGTCGATGTCTTGTGTCCAGCGAGGTGGCTCGGATCAAAGCCTTAGGGCTGCAACAGGATGCGTCGACAGAGTCCGGAGTATACAGAAATACTGACAGGCCTGTCAACGTCAGTACGCCGCCCACGCCGCCGTCCGGGGACGATGCTCATCCGCATCGCCTAATCGATTCCGCTGGGTGGTGGGGGATTTGAGGCTGAGAGCGGCGATTGCTGCGCATCACCAAAAAAACTAGCTGAGCGCTGTCGATCGGGCGGCCGGCGGGGCCGTTATAGATCAACGCTTCGAACGCCCCGTCGCTGCGTCGCGGACGAGCACGCGGGCGCCGTGATAAGTCACTGTGGATGGTTCGAGGTTGTGATCCTGGCCGACCACGGCAAGGCCAACGAATGGCAGGCTGGCGGCGCGCGGCATGATCTCGGCGATCCCCGGGTGCAAGGCCTCGATGTCGAGTGTCGCGACGCGGGCCCAGGTCGCGCCGACGGCCTCCGCAGAAGGGTCAGTGGTAACGCAGCCGCCCAGGTTGGAGGCCAGGCCCCGTTCGTCGTCGATTTCTACAAGGTCAAACACAGGAAAGGCCTCTGAGGCCGTCGCGTGGTCGATCGCCAACTGTGGAGTGCATGCGATATCGGTGAGCGCGCATGCAATCATGTCCGCCGGCGTGGAGGCGACGGACACCCATACTTCGGCAACGACCTGGTCGCCGACGGTCATTGTGCGCAGCGACGTCGGGAGTTCTTCGGCATAGTCAGACGCCGTCGCCTGTCGGCGGACGATGATCCGCACATCGGTCAAGGGGGCGACGAGTGGAGCCGGCCCGCCGCTTGGGCACGGGCAGGCGATACCGAAACAACCGAGAAGACCGGCATAGTCGCCCGTATCGCCGGCGCCGTTCGAGTTGTAATCTGCACACTCGCAGAAGTCCCCCGGGTCGATGAACGTTGCAAAACAGCCCAGGAAGTATGAATAGTCACCGGTATCGACCAGCGTATTCAAGTTACAATCGAAGAGGCACTCGTTCACGCAGACATCGGCAACTTCGTCACACGTGAAGTTGGGGTTCGCGTCACACGGGTCGTCTGCCGCTGCACACGACCCAGCGGTACACGTCTCGGCGCCGTTACAGAACAGGCCGTCTTCACAGGATCCACCCTCGTTGATCGCGAGCGCTTCACACTGTCCGTTGTCCTCGTTGCACACGCCGTCGTTGCATGAATCGGACAAGCCGGAACAGTCGAGCGGCATGCCCATGCAAGCCCCCGAGGTACACACGTCATTGAGCGTGCACGCGATTCCGTCGTCGCACGCTGCCGTGTTGTTCAGGTTTTGACAGCCGAGCACGATGTCGCAGACATCATCGGTGCACACGTTGCCATCGGCACAGTCGGGCGGCGCACCCCCAATGCAGGCACCCGCTACGCAGGTGTCGCCGGTCGTGCAGGCATCGCCATCGTCGCATGACACCGCATTGTCGATGTTGAGACAGCCGCTGATGTTGTCGCAGCTGTCGTCAGTGCACGGGTTCCCGTCGTCACAGTTCAAGCCCGGCCCGCCGAGGCAACTTCCGCCGCCACACGTGTCCAGGGTCGTGCAAGCGTTGCCGTCATCGCATGGCGCGACGTTGGCCATATTCTGGCAACCCAGCGCGCTGCTGCAGCTGTCGTCGGTGCACGGGTTGCCGTCGTCGCAATTTGGAGCAGGTCCTCCTATGCAGGCACCGCCGGCGCACGTATCTGCGGTGGTGCAGGCGTCCCCGTCATCGCACGTAGCAATATTGTTGGTCGCCTGGCATCCGGCCACGGCATCGCAGCTGTCGTCGGTGCAGGGGTTGCCATCATCACACAGCAGTGGGGGGCCACCCGCACAGACGCCTCCGGCGCACGCGTCGTTGGTCGTGCACGCATCGTTGTCGTCACATGGAGCCCTGTTGTCGATGTTGCGGCAGCCCAGGAGTACGTCGCAGCTGTCGTCGGTGCATCCATTGCCATCATTGCAGTCGGGCGGTGCTCCACCAATACACACGCCAGCAGCGCATGTGTCGGCGGTGGTGCAGGCATTGCCGTCGTTGCACGCTGCAGCGTTGGTCGTATGGACACAGGCGCCTGCAGGGCAACTGTCGTCCGTGCAGGGATTGGTGTCGTCGCACTCTGCCGCGGTGACGCATGTCTGGCAACCGGGTGCAAGATCACCCGCACACGTTCCCGATGTGCAGATGTCGTTCGTGGTACAGGTGTTTCCGTCGTTGCACGAACCGCCCTCGTTGGTCGGTTCAGACTGACAGGATCCCGTCCCGGGTTGGCACACGCCAACGTTGCATGAGTCGTTCAGACCCGAGCAATCCACGGCCGTGCCGACGCAGGTGCCTCCAGCGCAGACATCACTTGTCGTGCACAGGTCCGCGTCGTCGCAGGCACCGTTGTCGTTGACGGGCAGCGCCTCACAGAGTCCCGACGTCGTGTTGCACACACCAACCGTACAGACGTCATCGAGGTGAGAGCAATCGAGTGGGGTGCCGGAGCAGACTCCATCCGCACACACGTCAGCAACCGTGCAGGCCAGTCCGTCATCGCAGGGCGCAGTGTTGTCGACAGTGATACACCCTCCGGCGGGATCACAGCTGTCGTCCGTGCACGGGTTGCCGTCATCACAGTTCGGAGGGGGCCCACCTGTGCAACTGCCGCCGGCGCAGACATCTGCGGTCGTACAGGCATTGCCGTCGTCGCACGGGAGGACATTGGCGATGTTCTGGCAGCCAAGGCCCGCGTCACAACTGTCATCGGTGCATGCATTGCCGTCGTCGCAGTCACGTGGACGGCCGCCGATGCAACTGCCGCCGGCACAGGTGTCCGACGATGTGCAGGCATTGCCGTCGTCACAGGGGTCGTTGTTGGGAGTATTCTGACAACCGAGCAGCCCGTCGCACGTGTCGTCCGTGCAGTCGTTGCCGTCGGTGCAGTCAGGCGGGGCGCCACCGACACACATGCCGCCTGCGCAGGTGTCGGTGGTCGTGCAGGCATTGCCGTCATCACAGGCTGCGCTGTTGGCAGTGTACACACATGTGCCGGCCGGACATGATTCATCCGTGCACGGGTTAGCGTCCACGCAATCGGCAGCAGTGGTGCACGTCTGGCATCCGGGGATCGCATCGCCTACGCACTGGCCTGCGGCACACACATCGTTCGTCGAACAGATATTCCCGTCATCGCACGTGCCGCCGTCATTGGTCGGCTGCGGCTGGCATGTGCCCGTCGTCGGGTTGCACACACCGACGGCGCACGTGTCATCAAGTCCCGAACAGTCTATCGCCGATCCCGCGCAGACGCCCAGTGAGCACTGATCTCCCGTGGTACACAAGGCCCCATCATCACACGGCTCTCCTTCGTTGACCGACTGCGGCTCGCACGTTCCGGTGTCAACGTTGCAGACCCCGAGGGTACAGTCGTCATCGAGGCCCGTACAATCCACCGGCACACCGGAGCAACTGCCGAGGTTGCAGGTGTCGCTCGTCGTACATGCCTGGCCATCGTCGCACGCGCTCGCGTTGTTCGAATTGACGCAACCCGTCAGGGCAACGCAAGTGTCATCGGTGCACGGATTGCCATCATCACAATCCGGTGGAACGCTCCCGACGCAGGTGCCATTGCTGCACACGTCGATGGTCGTGCAGGCACTTCCGTCATCGCAGGATGCGGAGTTGGTGCTGTATTGGCAGTCGAGCAGGGCATCGCACGTGTCATCGGTACACGGATTGTCGTCGTCACATTGCCCGTCCTGAGCTGACGAGACGCACAGGCCGCCGACACATACGTCGTTCGTACAGGTGACACCGTCGTCGCACGTTGCGTCACTGGAACACTCGGCCGCAGCGAACGCCGCAACGACATGGCACAGACTGGCTGAGCTGGATTGGCGCCACGCCGTGCTGGACGCGCCAGTGACCGCTTTGATCTTGGTGCTCGAGGCCGCGCGACTGCTGCTGGCGGCCGTATCCCAGTGCTCGGTTTGTTGCAATCCCGGGAGGAAGCCGGCGGCCGGGGCACTGGACCCGACACAATCAAAGAGCCAGGCGTTGTCCGTGAGGGTCGTGATGTTGCTTTGAATGATCTCCTGGGTATCTGCGTTCGATGCCGTTGCTTCCGGTGCCTGCTGCGCGGCCCCGACGACCGAGATCGCGCCCGAGATAACGTTGTCTGCGTTATCTGCCGCGATCGATACCGTGTAGGCGCCAGCTGGAGGGAGGTCGGAGTCGAGCATGTAATAAAGGTATGTATGCGTTCCGCCAGGCGCAGTCGTGACACGATCGACAGCCAGAGTCAGCGGAACGCCATCGAACGTCGGCAGAGCGGTCAGCGCCGAGTTCGCCGGAGTCGATGCGTCGACGACGATCGCAACCACCAGTAAGCGGGCGATCCCATTGTCGACAGTATGCGCGTAGTCGAGAGTCGTCCCATCAGAAGATGAGGAGGTGGCGCCCACAAGAGCGATTTGTGCCGAAGCTGATGACACAGCGCATGCCCATGGCAGAACTGCGAGAGTCACAGCCAGGGACAGGCGTGCGGCCACCAGGCGGCTGCACCGGTTCAGGATTTGCATCAATCTCTTCCCTCGAAGAACATTGCAGTCGTCTGTTCAGGAGCCTGCAGTTGATCAAATCCTAGGACATCTCACGAGTGTGTCAACGGCAGGTGCCGCTCGGGGTGGCGCGGTCTCGCGCACATCGTCGTCCTGGCTTAGTCAGTTTGGCTGATCAATGCCGCCCCGCCGGTCACAGGGGCACATCATGGTCGTCGATATCTGCCGAAACGCGCCATGTCATCGTGGCAACAAGATCGTCGCGCACACAGGTCGGTGATCCGACAGGTGTGAGTCCACGGCCGCATAGTGCTCGAATTCGCACGTCGATGGAATGACAATCCAGTCGATGACCGCGGTGGGCGTGCGCGTGTCGTAGGTCATTTCGGCGACTGCAGGGCTGTCCGCAGGGTGGCGTGCGTAGCCGATGTCGTCGAGACAAGCCAGCGCATTGGTCCCGTTGTGATCCTGCATTGTGTGCGGGAAGTCAGGTGGTGTCGAATTGAAATCTCCGGCCATGATGATCGGATGAACCATCGGTTGGGTAGCGTGGGTCAGTGTGTCAATGGAACGTACGCGCAGGTGCTCGCTGCGGTGTGACAGGTGTACGGCAACCACGGTCACGGAGTGCCCTCCTGATGTCATGGTACAAGCCAAACTCCGTTTTTTGCCGGCGAGTAAAGATTCGTACCACGCATAGCCCGGCAGCGCGACCACACGCGCATCGACGATCGGGTAGCGTGAGAGAATGGCGTTTCCAAAACGCCAGGTGGTGAACAGGACCCGTGCATCCATGTTGCGCTGTTCAGCGGAATAGGCGTAGCCTGCGCGGTGAGCGATGTGTGCGGCTTGATTGACTCCATGGCTCCAGGTCGAGTCAAAGTCAACCTCGTTGAGTACGACGATATCGGCATCGAGGGTGGCAATGAGATCTGCAATCTCATCTAACCGGCGCAAACGCGCAGTCGGGTGTTCGCTCGTCCAGTTGCTCGGTGCCCATCCCCGGCCGTGGGCGATGTTGTATGTGAGAATGCGGAGTGTTCCATCGAGTGGCGGGGCGGCCTCCGCGCCAGGATTCGGTGCGGACACGTGCAACATGCGGAACGGGCTGGCGGCCCGGCTCCAAACGTAGGGCGTCATCGCGATTGCGAGCACCCCAAGGAGGTACCGAAGCCAGCGCCGGCGGCGTATGGGGCGACCGGGTGGTTCATTGAGTGAAGAAGGGTCCATCGTACGCACTCCAATGATTGCCTGATGCTCGTATCATACCTGTGTTCAAGCACGCCGTCGCACAGGAGCACATCACAACAGGGAGCCCATCTGATGAGGAACGGTCTGGTTTTGGCCGGCTTGGTGTGGAGCATGATGTCGATATCCGCGCAGGCCCAGCTGGCGCATCCAGTCGGCCATCGATCAACTCCGGAAGGCCATCGATCTCACCCCTGACGGCGAGATGAAGGAGCATCGCAAGACTGTTCTGGCCGCGTACGAGAAGGCTGCTCAGGGCGGTTAGTCGCGCTGCGGCCCAGCAACGTGTAGCCGGCCACCATCAGGCATATCCAGGCGAACGCGTTGCCATAACGTGTATACAGCGTATGGAGATCGAGCGTGTGCACCGTGCCCACGAGAGCGGCGGGCGTCTGTGTGGGCAGCTCGGCGATGACGTCGCCGAATGGATCGACGATTGCCGTGATCCCGGTCATCGTGCTGCGCAGCAGGTACCGGCGATTCTCAATGGCCCGCAGCCGGGCCAGTTGGCAATGTTGCCGCAGCGCATGACTGTCCCCGAACCAGCGGTCATTCGTCACATTGACCAGCAGATTGGCCCCGGCGACAGTGGATGCACGGGCCAGGCGGGCGACGACATCCTCATAACAGATGAGCAGACCAAGGCGAGCAACACCCGGAACATCGAGCGGATCAGGCGATCCTCCGCTGCGGTACTGATTCTTGAACGCGCTGAAGCGCCGCAGGGACGGGAACCAGCGGTCGCCCGGGATGTACTCGCCGAATGGAATGAGCATCCGTTTGTGATAGCGCCCAAGGATGCTCTCGTCGGGAGCCACGAGTACGGCGCTGTTGTGCCAGCGTGTGTCGGCGTTGTCAGCGGACGGGGGCGTTAACGCTCCGAGCACCAGGGCACAGCGGCGCTGTGGAACGGGGCGCAACATCAGGGGCAACTCCTCGCGCTCGGCGGCGAGGCGACCCACCACTGCCTCGGGCCAGCACAGCAGGTCCACTTCTCCGGCAATGTCCTGCGACAACCCATGGAGTTGTTCGCGGCGCGCGGCATCGCCGCACTGAATGAGCCCGACGCGGAGTTCGGGGCGTGATGCCAGCATCGCTCTCAGTTGAGCACGGCGCCAACTGCCGAAACCCAGACACGCGCTGAGGACGATACCGGCCATGCAGACGTGGAGGATCGTCGGTCGGGTCTGTGACCGTGACCACACAGCGCAGGCGCCATCCGCCGCCAGCGCGGCCACCCACGCCATGACAAAACCGACACCGGCTCCGCCGGTCAGTTCAATGATCTGGACCAGGTTGGACCAGTCGAGCTGGGTTTGGGCCAGGCGCCACGGGAACACGGCGGGCCACACGAAGGCCAGAGCGACCCACGCCGCGGCCACCAGCGTGGGATGGCCTCTTCCGCGCAGGCGCAAGCGGTAGACGATCCACCCGAACACACCGAGCTGCAAGGCGCCCACGCTGGCCCACCCGACGAACAGCACACCCGCGATCCACAGGGGCAGGCTGCTGAACCGGGCAACTGTCTGGGGAATCCAGTGGAACGCCGTGACATGGCCGGCGAAGCCCAGCAGCCAGCACCACGCCAGGGCCGATCGGCCCCGTTGAGCCCGTGATAGCAGCACCAGCACCACGACGCCCACCCACGGCGGGGCGATCCAATGCGGGACGATCCAGCCACTGCCGATGCAGATACCGCCGGTGATTGCGGCGATTGCTTTCAGGGGAACGTTGGACAATAGACGATGCACTCTGTGCGTGGTGATACCGCCATCAACTGGAACACTGACCCGAGGTATACACGGCCCCGTGCAGGATGCAAGGACGGTCCGCTTCGCGGACTGTTCCAGGGGGCCGGGTCGAGTACAATACAGTTCCTGATGAGACGCGCTCCCGTGATCATGCTGGTCGCTGCCATGTGTTCCATGAGCGGCTGTGACTCAGTGGCGCCGCTGTGCGCGGACGCGCCCACCGTCAAGACCACATCCGTGACAACGCCAGGTGTACTCGAGCCGTATGTCGGCCAGGGGGATCCCTTCGAACGAGGGGCCCTCGAGGTCCAGGGGATTCGTTTTGCGCCCTGTGAGCAGGGCGCGCCCGCCCCGCTCTACGTGTTCGCACCGCGTCAGGCCGCGCACTACAAGGTCGTGTTCTTCATGCACGCCCTTGCGCTGTCTCCCGTGCAGTACCGCGGGTTTCTGCGACACATTGCCAGTCATGGGTTCGTGGTCGTGGCGCCCGAGTTGGCCGAGCCGACCGCGCCCCTGATCATCTCGACGCCGGCCTCGGTCGACGCCGAACTGGTCGAACAGGTCGTCGAGTGGTCATCATCGACTCTGCCGGGCCATCTGGGTTCGACCCTGGATACGAGCGGCATGGCTATTTCGGGGCACTCGCGCGGTGGCAAGATCGCATGGATGCTGGCCAAGTCAGCCCGATTCCCGTGGCACGGCGTTGCGGTGTTCGATCCGGTCAACAGTACACTCTTCCCGGTCGGCAATGGCGAGAGTGCCCTGGGCGGCGGTGGTCTGGATCTGCCGGCGGTGGTCATCGGTGCCGGCCGCACCGACGTGTGCGCCGTGGGGCAGTCACGACCATTCTTCAATGATACGGTGGGCGCGGCGTGGTATGCCGTCGCCACCGCACACGCACACTTCGACATTCTCGACGCCTACGATGGCACGGTGTGTGTGCAGGCGCCCGAACCGGAGCGGATGATGCAGCTCGCCGCCGGTCTATTCGTCAGCCTGTTTCGGCACGCCTTGTTCGATGACCCGACCGCCCGCCAATACCTCGAGGACCCTGCTGTGGCGCCCACCGCGATCACGCTGGAGGTGCGTTGACGCAGGATCAGGGTTGCCTCCCGCTTCAGCCGCTACTGTGCAGGACCTGCCGTGTCAGCAGAGTGGCTGGCGATAGCCAGGTCACCGATACGCCTTGCAGTAAACAAAAACTCGATCGGGCTCGGGAAACCGGCATAAAAGATGTCGGTTTTGCACCCGCATTGTGGCATCCCCATAATGGAAGAAGACACTGTTCTCGGAGGAGATCTCGAATGCGTTGCCGTCTTGTGTTGTGTACCGTGTGGGCTGTGGCCACGATTCCTGCAGCGGTTGTTTGGGCTCAACCTTGCGACCAGACTGTCGGTTTGTTCCAGCACGACCCGGGCACGTTCCCGGGCTATACCCTGTTTTGCCCACTCAACGGCAAGACGACCTTTCTGATCGACAACGACGGACTGGTGGTCAATACATGGACGAGCACGTTCGATCCAGGGAATTCACTGTACCTGCTGGAAGACGGCACGCTGCTGCGGACGGCTGATCCCGGTGGCAACACGACGTTCGTGGCCGGAGGCGACGCCGGTTTGATCGAGCAGTACGATTGGGACGGAAACGTGTTGTGGAGCTACCTGTATTCCGACACACAGGTCCGTGCACACCACGACATCGCGCCGATGCCCAACGGCAACGTGCTGGTTCTGGCGTGGGAATTCAGAAGCGAGGCGGATGCGATTCAGGCCGGGCGCGACCCGGACAATGTCGGGGACGCAGTATGGCCCGAGCATGTCGTAGAAGTGCAGCCCGATGGGGCAAACGGTGGCATCATTGTCTGGGAATGGCATGCCTGGGATCACCTGATCCAGGACTTCGATGCAACCAAGGATAACTTCGGCGTGGTTGCCGACCATCCGGAACTGATCGATATCAATTTTGCCAACGGCGATGCCGATTGGATGCACGCCAATGCCCTCGACTACAACGCTGAGTTGGACCAGATCATGATCAACTCGCCCGACTTTGCCGAGTTCTGGATCATCGATCACAGCACGACTACTGCCGAGGCTGCCGGGCATACGGGTGGCGCGACCGGTATGGGGGGCGACATCCTGTATCGATGGGGCAATCCACAAGCGTACGGGGCCGGGACGAATGACGATCGCCGTTTCTGGAATCAGCACGATGCACACTGGAATGCGCCGGGAACGCCCGGTGCCGGAAATATCATGGTGTTCAACAACGGGCTCGGGCGCCCCGAGGGACCGTTCACCAGCATTGAGGAGATCATGCCGCCACTGCAGAAAGATGGCACCTACGCTCTCACGCCGGGTCTGCCGTTCGGTCCGGACGAGCCATCGTCGGTCTATACCGATGATCCGCCATTCGATTTCTTTGCCAGCTTCATCTCCGGAGCACAGCGTCTGCCCAACGGCAACACGTTGATTTGCAGCGGAGCCTTCGGGGTGTTGTTCGAAGTGGCCGACGACGACACCAAGGTGTGGCGCTACGTGAACCCCGAGACGTCCACCGGCCCGTTGACGCAGTGCGACTTCATCCCTGGCGGCGTCAACTCCACGGCCAACCGCATGTTCCGCGCGACGCGGTATCCCGCAGACTATGCTGGATTCGACGGCCAGGACCTCACGCCGGGCGGCCCGATCGAGATGACCGAGTGTGGCAACGGCCTGACCGAACATGGCGAGGACTGCGACGACGCCAACACCGAGAACGGAGATGGCTGTGACGAGAATTGCGCCTTCGAGCCGTGCACGACCTTCGCCGATTGCGCCGACGGTAACGCCGACGGTATTCGCGACCATGCCTGCGTATGGTGGGCGTGCCTCGACGGTGTGTGCAGCGGCACGGACATTCTCTTCGCCGACGTCGGCGGTCCCTTCGGCGACTGCGCGACCGACGGCACCGCAGATGCCAATGACTCGTTTCATGTCCTGAACTGCTTTGCCGACCTCACGGTCGACGGCCAGCCCGGATATCCTTGCGAAGCGGTCATCGTGCCGCAGGCCCTGAACATCGATCCCGGCGGCCCTTTCGGTGACTGTGCCCCGGACGGCGTGTGCGATGGCAACGACGTCTTTCACGTCCTCGATGCGTTCGGCGGATCGTCGACGTGCAGCTGTCCGCTCGATGGCGGGCCGGCGCCGGTGCCACCGCTCGACGATACGGCGACCGAGGCGATGCTTCAGATGGTGGCGCACAGGGTCGTGCTGCGCCCCGGGCAGCGGATCAGCGTCGACGTTCATCTGGCCACCGGACTCGAGACGCTTCGTGGATTCCAGCTGCACGCGGTGGCCACCGGTGGCACGCACGGTGCCCTCGAACTGGTCGACATCGCGATCGAACCGCGACCCGCGCGATCCGGCGCGGTCGTGTTACGTGAGCGGCTGACGCCGGCCAGGAAGCCAGGGTTCGTGTTCGGCGACGCCGACATTCGCAGCGCGTTCAATCTCGACAGTGGGCAAGTGCTGGCCGTGGCGGGTGCCGAGCCGTACATTGCCGCGGCGGGCAGCTATCTGGCGACGTTCACCTTCCGCGCATCGGCTGATGCCGCGGGCATATTCGCGATCGATCTGGCGCACGATCATGATGATTCGGCAGGACGGACGTTTCTGTTCGGCGCGGCCGGGCAAGATGTGATCGTGAGGGACGCGCAGGGGGTGCGCGTCAGCATAGAACAGTGAGCACCATACAACCGCCCTGGAAAACGTAGAGCAAGTAAGCGGAGGAGAACAATGTCCCCCGTTGTGCCGCCGATCTACCAGCGTTTGACCTTCTTCAGGAAGTCGGTCAGCTCGTCGAACTGACCCGCTTCGTTGGAGTAGCGGGCATAGTTGCGCGCGGTGGCCAACCATTCTTCGGCCGAGCTCTGTATCGCGGCGCAAGCGCGTTCGAAGTCGGCCATGCCGACGGGGTGCACGGTTCCGGTCTCGAGCGACTTGCTCAGCGCATCCTCCGAGGCACGCTCGCACAACGCTTTCAGGTCGGCGCCGGTGAACAGGGGAGTGCGTTTGGCGAGTGTCGTGACGTCGATCTGATCGCCGCCTGGTAGTTTCCTACTGTGTGCGCTGATGATTTCTGCGCGCGCCGCGCGGTCAGGAGGAGGCACGAACATAGCGCGGTCGAATCGTCCCGGACGGCGGAAGGCGGCGTCGACATTCCACGGCAGGTTGGTCGCGGCGAAGACCAGTACGTCGGTATTCTGGCCCGACAATCCGTCCATTTCGCCCAGCAGCTGATCGACGAGCGTGCGCCAGAATTGCGAGTCGCTGCGACTGCGCGAGGCTCCGAGGGCGTCAAACTCGTCGAAGAACAGTACGGTGGGAGCGCGGCGGCGGGCATCCTGAAACAGTGCGTGGACCAACCGTTCGCTCTCGCCGTAGTACTTGTCGAGTATTGTGTGGATGCCTACCGACACGAAGCGTGCGTCACATTCACCGGCCGTGGCGCGGGCGATGAATGTCTTTCCGCAACCCGGTGGGCCATAGAGCAGGATTCCGCCGCCCCCCGTGCGCTGAAACGCCTGGTAGATGTCTTTGTTCTTGAACGGGGCGATGATGCGCAGATTGATTTGTTTCTTGACGTCGTGGAGGCCGGCCACGTCCTGGAAGTTGACATAGAGATCGCTGGCATCGAATTCGGCCGCAAGATCCTGTGGTTCGGGGTCGTCGTAACCCAGTTGCGCACGGAGGAGACCATCTTCTTCTTCGTCGTCATCATCATCGAGGTCGTCGTCGTCGATTGCCCGGGCATCCGGAAAATCCTGCACTGCGTCGGTCGGCGGCCCGAGCTCCAGATCGTCAATGATTTCTTCGAGGGCGTCGTCCGCCAGGTCGGGATTGGACGCGATGGCGGTACGGTAGTGTTCCAGCGCTGAACGTTCGTCACCACGGTCGAGTAGCACGCGCGCCAGCTCGATGCGGATCGCCGGATCGTCTTCCTGTGCGAGCATCGCCTCGGCGCGAATGAGCGCTTCGGACAATTCACCAAGCATCCGCAAGACCGGGATGAGGTCGCGCTGGGCCGCGCCGTGGTTGGGCTCGATTTCGAGGATCTTTCTCAGGGCCCGGGCGGCCGACTCGTAGTACTCACCTTCGATGAGCAACTCGGCGAAGTGACGCCACAGGGTCGTGTTGCGGGGGTCTTTTTCCAGCGTTTGCGCCAGAGCGTTGAGCACGGCATCATCGAAACTCATCAGCGGGGTGGCCTCAGTTTGATCCACAGTGCAGTGAGCGGGCTTGCAACCCACGTGTACACACAGAATAGCAGGTATGGGCCCAGGATCGACCATATGAGCCACGTCGGTCCATCGGCAGCCTCGATCCCCATGGTCGTCAGAATGACCACGGCCCACAGGCCGAACTGTTTTCCGGGCAGGCGGTTGGTGAGGAGTGACACGTAATAGAATGGCAGGTAGATCCACCGGGTCGCGCGGTCGGCTTCGAGGTACAAGGCTTCCGTCGAGGCGTCGTCGGGATTAATGCGCAATGCCTCACGCAGGTGGCGTCGGGCTTTGAACGGGTGGCCGGTCGTCAGATAGGTCGCACCGAGCATCACGTGCGTATGGTCCTGGTGAGGCGCCAGACGCAGGCCGTGCTCGCCATGACGCCGGGCATCGGCCGAGCGGCGGTGCTCGGTCAGGATGACCGCCAGCAAGCCATGGCCGGCGCTGTGCTCGGGTTCGATGACCAGTCCTGCTCGGACCAGCTGCTCGGCTTTGTCGAACTGACACACTTTGAGCATCAAGTAGGCATATGCGAACAACAGTCCGGGGCGCTCGGGCTGCAGGCGCAGGGCTTCGAGCAGATATCGCTCGGCTTCCTGATGTCGTCCGGCCTCCTGGGCGAGATCCGACATCAGGGCCAACGCTTCGACATTCTGGGGATCGATCTCGAGCGCGGTTCGTGCTTCGACGTGTGCTTCCGACTGGCGGTCAAGGTTTCTGAGAACAATCCCGAGTGTGACGTGCAGTCCCGCGTCGTTGGGCAGTTCTTGCAGGGATTGGCGCAGTTCATGTTCCGCCAGATCGAAGCGCCCGATGTCCATGAAGCGCTCGGCGTTCGTTGTCGCACGGTACCACAACGGCAGCGCATTCGAGTCAGTCAGATCGCTCATGCCGTAAACTCGAGGTCAGTGAGTCTGTCCATGAGGGGCGTGCCCCAGCGTTCCACGATGACGCCGAGCGCGACTGCAGCGAGCCCGGGAAGCAGCAGTCTTCCCAGCGGTTGATCGGAATACTGCGCCAGCCTGAACCGTTTGTGTTGAGTCGCGGCCATGGCCAGTGCGAGTATGACGGCCAGCATCTGCGTGATGAACTTGACGATGCGATGGGGCTGGATGCCGTCGATCTGGACAATGCCCTTGCCGATCAAGAGGTTGGCCATCAAGTAGACAACTATTGCGATCGCGCTGGCACCCACGGCGACCGGCAGGCAGCGCCGCGGTTGTCCGAGACGCCGGTAGTTGAGGGCGAAGAGCAGGCCACCTGCGAACACGCCGGCGAAGAATGTGGCAAACACGATCGAGTATGGGTTCCACGGATAATCGAAACCTACGGCATCGTCCTCTGCAGTGACCGTTGGCGTAAACAGTTCTTCACATCGCGGCGCGGCGATCGAGCTGATGAGCAATTCATCACGCTTGGGCTTGGAAGTCGTAGGCATGGCGTGTTGTCCCGGCCGCATGGTGGGAGGCGGCAGTAGTTGCCTCTATTGTCGATTGTGGGCCCATCAAGATCAAGGCGAGCACTGGATCGGGTTTCGAAGCGAGCAGTAGTATAGTACGCTGCCCGCGTTGCTATCCGCTTTTGAGGTCCTAGCGTGAGTGTCAGATGATACGATATTCTTGTTCTGCTGCCGTGGGGTCCGCCGTCCTGGTCGTACTGCTGGCGAGTGGCTGCCACACGCCCGCGCCACCTGGGCGTGTTGAATTCGGCCAGCCCTTTGTCCGCGTTCTGGGAACTGCGCAAGATGCCGGGCTGCCTCACTTTGCGTGTACCTGTCGGAGGTGTACCGCAGCACGGGTAGCGCCACGTCACCGCCGGCATGTTGCCAGTCTTGCAGTCGTCGTTCCCCATCCCCGGGCCGCGGCTGATGTGTTCATCATCGATGCAACACCCGATATCAGGGCCCAACTCGACATGCTCGCAGATGTTCGTGATGCCCCGCCGGACAGCACGGACCGCAACCCGGTCGAAGGCGTGTTTCTGACGCACGCACACATGGGGCACTACCTCGGGCTTGCTTACTTCGGCTTCGAATCGGTGAATTCGCGCGGCGTGCCGGTCTATTGCGCGGGCCGGATGGCGAGTTTCCTCGAGACCAACGGGCCGTGGAGCCAACTCGTTTCGATGAACAACATCGATGTGCGTCCAACGGGGCTCGACCAGGCTGTCGATTTGGGGGGCGGGGTTACGGTCAGGTCGTTTCAAGTGCCGCACCGTGATGAGTATTCGAACACTGTTGGCTATATCATTCGCGGTCCGCGGTCGACTGTGGTGTACATTCCGGATACAGCCCCATGGATGCACTGGCAGACGGATGTGCTGGCGTTCATCGACGCACTGGAGGGCGGCGTCGACGTCCTGCTGATTGACGGCACGTTCTATTCTGGCGATGAATTGCCGGGTCGTGACCTGGCGCGGATCGGCCATCCCCTGATGGTCGATTCCATGCGGTTATTCAGTGATCATGTCATCCAGGATGGTCTCGGTGTGTATTTCACTCACCTCAACCACTCGAACCCTGCCATCGAACGCGGGTCACCACAGCACCGTGCCGTGCAGCGGCGCGGATTCAACGTACTGGAGGATGGCACGGAGTTCGGGCTGTAGAGCTGCTGGCGGTCCACCGTTGTGCACGCGCCGAGCTACTTGTTACCCTTTTCGAACATCTGCAGTGCTTCTTTCAGCGAGGCTTGCGCCGGGTGATCGGCCGGGCACAGCTTGATGGCCGCCAGCTCGGTGGCCACGGCTTCCTTGACCAGGTCGTTCTCGAACTGAGCGAGGGCCAACGTGTCGACGAACATCCAGTTCTCGTTGTTGGTCAACTCGTTGCATTTTCGGGCCGCTGCCAGGGCCAGCCGATTGAACTTGCCAATCGTCGGATCCTCGGTCAACAGACTCCATGCCAGGTTGTTCAACATGCCGGCATCCTGCTTCGTGGCCAGATTGACCATATACAGTCCAACCGTTTCGGCGGCGGACTGATCCTTGCGGCAGTACCACAGGATGCGGAACTTGGTTTGCAAATGGTTGAGCACCTCGGGTTCAGCGGCGATCGCCCGCTCGACAGCCTTGAGGGCCAGGTCGTGGCAGCGCCCCGGTGAATCGGGCGTGGCCAGGCTTGACGCGAACATGCCCAGCTCGCCCCCCTTACCGTCGAGCGTATCGATGGCCTTGTTGGCGCTGGCCGTCGCTTTATCGAAATCACCGGTGGCCATCAGGACCCTGAAGTGGGCTATGAGTACGTCGGCATCGTTCGGCGCGGCCGCCACGGCCTTGTTAACGGCCGCGAGCGCCATTGTGTTGAAGCCGTGCGGATCATCTTCACGAGCGATCGCGTTTGCGGCCTCAGCCAGCTTGACCGGGTGGTCGGCGTACAGTTTCAAGGCGGTGGAGCCCGCCGTCTGCGCGGCCTTGGCATCGCCGAGACGCTCGGCGTAGATATCGAACAGCAGGAGATACGGCGCCCCGCTCTCGGGTTCCAGCCGACTCATCTCGAGGGCGACATCACGGGCTGTGTTCCAATCACCCTCCCAATAGGCTTCCATCAGCTCAGTATCGAGCGCTCGACGCTTGCGGGCCACGGTGAGGTCATAAGATCCGCCGATCACCGCATCGAGGGTCTCATGGGTCAGCTCCAGCGGATGACCGATCCATGCGACCTTGCCCTTGCTGACCAGAAAAGCCGTGGGGATACCCATCGAGTTCGACGCCTTCAAGTAGGCGTTGGTGGTCTTGTCTTTTTCCTCGAATGCGATGGCGTATGCCATGCTCTTGTCGCGCTCTTTGACGAACGCCTTGACTTTGTCGAGCCTGTTGTCGTCATCCTGATTGGTGAAGCCGACCACGGACAGTCCCTTGGGACCATACGTGTGCTGCAGCTCGCTCAGGTGTGGAATGCTGTCGATGCATGGTCCACACCACGTGGCCCAGAACTCGATGAGCACGAGGCTGTCCGGCGCAGTGGCATCCACCGCCTTGCCCTTGAGCCATACGTCGGCATGTATGGCCGGGGCCTTGTCGCCGATGTCGAGTGTTTGGGCGCTCGCGGACGCCGGAATGGCCACAGCGATCAGGAGGGCGGCGGGGCGGCGCAGCATAGTCGGTCTCCAGGCAGTGTATTTAAGTTGGGTGCGGTGCTGAAGCGCAACGCACATCGTCGGGATAGTTTACTCAGATGGGGTACATGTGCCAATGGGGGGCAGCCCGCGCGAATCCCTAATGCTATGCCGTATCGGGTGTTGTGGTTTCGTACGCGGTCCTCTGGCGCCCGCGTGAGTCCTGTCCAGTACAATGGGTGCGGTCGGAAGGAGCTCTCACCGTGCGGATCATGCTTTGCCTTGTGTGCACCCTGGCGTTGGATGCAGCTTACGCTCAAGAAACGGCCCCGCCTGCGCCCGCGGCAGTCCGTCCGGTAGCCCGGGCTCCAGCCCATCCGCGTGCGCAACACCAGGCCGCAGCGCTGACTGGTCGCATTCTCGATCCACACACCATGGAGCCAGTCAGTGGTGTGGAGGTCGCGGCGGCCGACCGTTTTGCCGGCATCATCGAATGGGGCCAGCGGTTGAGTGTACGAGCGCAGCGCCGGCAGGTCCGCCGGGGGCCCCGCCAATCCGTCCACGCTGGCACCGCAGTGACCGATGATGCCGGACGTTTCAGTATTGCCGGATTGGCCCGCGGATCCTATACGCTGGCCGCCCGACATGCGGCAGGTGTGGCCATCGTTGCGCAGTTCGATTTTCGCGCCGGGTCAGCCGAGGCGGAGATCATCCTCGAGCAACCCGTGACGATCGCTGCGCAGTTCAGAGATGCACCCGGTCAGTCACTCGTGCGTCAGTTGTGGCTCAGTACCGAGGCGGTCGGACTGCCGCGCAATGTGCACTTTCCGCCATGGGTTCGCCTCGACGTACGCAACGAATTGAATGTCGGCCCGTTGCCGTTGGCCGATCGCTGGTCGATCGTGGGGCGGAAGTTCGTCGGCACCCATCGCTACAATGCCGTTCTGCTCAATGCGACCGCGGCGCCTGACGCCCACGGGGTGATCCGCCTGGATATCAACCTGGCTGCCGGGCACGCGCTGTCCGGCATCGTTCGCGGGCCTCAGGGTGAAGGCCTCGCAGGCGTTTCGCTCGTGGCTACGCCGGGCGACCGGCAAGGACCTGCGCTCGGCGCTGTGACCGACGCGCACGGCCGCTACACGGTTCGTGGATTAGCTGCCGGGCAATACACGCTCGCGGCCATGCGTCACGGACTTCGCGCTACCCCGGGGTGAGGGCCTGGACCTGTCGATGTCGCAGAACGCCGCGACATCACGATCCCGGTCGGGGATCCACGACTCGCACACATCGCTGTCGATCGGTTCAAGTTGATTACTGCCGGTCAGGTCGCACCCGATTTCAGCGCGGCGACGCTCGACGGCCAGACCGTGACGCTCAGCGCCTTGCGCGGCAAGGTCGTGCTCGTTGATTTTTGGGCGACATGGTGCATGCCGTGCGTGGCCGAACTACCGAATGTGCGTAAAGCCCACGACGCTTACGGCGCAACCGGCGAGCTGGTCGTGTTGGGCATCAGCATGGACCACGACCGGGCCAAGGTCGAACGGTTTGCTCGCGGCAACGCGCCGTGGCAGCACATCATCGGTGGGCCGGCCGAAGACAACACCATCGCGCGCAAGTACGCAGTGTCCGGCGTGCCGGCAACATTCTTGATCGATCACGAGGGTAAGGTCGTTGCTCGCGACGTGCGCGGTCGTCGCTTGTTGCCCGCGATCATGACCCAGATCGGTCGCGCACGCCGAGCGGCAGCAGTGCGCACGTCGTCGCCGGAGCAGCATAGCGCTGTGTCCAATTCAAGCAAGATCGCAGGAGAAGGACGATGAACACCCGATTGTCGTGCCATGTCGCGTTGACCATCGCCGGTATGTGTCTGCTGCCGCATGTTGCATTCGCGGGGGAGGGCGGAGATATCCTCGTGGGCGACATTGACGAGGTCGTCCACTGGACTGCGGACGGAGCAATCGGTGGACTGCGGGCCTATTCGCTGGGCACCCAGAAATGCAACGCTGGGGTCAATGTGCTCGACTGGTTCTTCACGCCCAATCCCAATCATCCGGTCACCACGACCAATCTGTATCGTCTGCACGACGGGCGCTTCGAGCACATCGGCATGAGCTGGGTGTTTCACCAGTTCTTCGCCCTGCAGTCCAATGCCTGCGGATTCGGGTGTGTACCAGAGTGCGGAGGGAATTGCCTGGGGACCGGGTGTTCGAGCGACAACACTGCTGCGAGTGATGGCCAATCAGCCTTTCTCGGGCCGCGATCGGACATCGATGCCAACCTCGGGACGAATCCAGGCGTGTTCGTGCCCGCCACGGGTGAGGATGCGCTGAGTGGGCGCCTGCAGGTTCATCTTGTCGACACGGATCCGTTTCTCAACATCAACGCGACGTACTTTGTCGAAGCTCATTCTTTGGCTGCAGATGATGCCCAATCGGGTGACATGCAGTTCGACAACAACAACGCGTCCTATCGCTCGGTGCTGGTCGACCATGTCACGGGTACCCTCACTCTGATGGATGAGACCCAGCGCGGGCTTCCGGCAATCCAGGCGTGGCAGGTCGCTGATCCGGGGGTCGAGCTTGCCACGGTCGATATTCCGGATGAAGGTCGCTTGATTCTCGGCAGCAGCGTCACCGATCTCGGGGGCGGCCAGTGGCACTACGAATACGCGCTATACAACATGAGTTCCGATCGCAGCGTGGGTTCGGTGAGCGTGCCGGTCAGCGCCGACCATGTCATCAGCAATATCGGTTTCCACGATGTCGACTACCACAGCGGCGAAGTGTATGACGGTACTGATTGGCCTGGCGTGATCACATTGGACGCCGTGAACTGGGCAACGATTCCCTTCGAGAGCGATCCGCTGTCCAATGCCTTGCGCTGGGGGACGGTGTACAACTTCCGCTTCGATGCAGACGCTCCGCCGGTTTCGAGTGCACTGACCATCGGCCTGTACAAGCCGGGGACGCCGGCCAGTGTGACAGTCGCCGCGCCGGCGCCGGCCGCAGGGTGCCCGGACTTCGCCGACTGTGCCGATGTAGATGACAATGGCGTGCGCGATGACAACTGCACATGGTGGGCCTGCTCAGAGGCTGCGTGCCAGCCGACTGCGATTCGCTTCGGCGACATGGGTGGATCCTTTGGGGCCTGCGAAGTCGACGGCGCGGTCGATGGTAACGACCGTTTTCATGCGTTGAACTGTTTTGGCAACGTCGACGTTGACCAGCAGGTCGGCTATCCGTGCGAGGACAATCTGCCCAGCGCCATGAACGTCGATGCCGGAGGGCCGTTCGGAGACTGTGCACCGGACGGTGTGTGCGACGGCAGCGACGCGTTCCACGCTTTGAATGCCTTCGAGGGCACCAGCCCGTGCACCTGCCCGCTCGACGGCGCCCCCGCGCCGGAGTGGCCAACCACACCGCACCGCGTGACCGCAGGCGTATCGCTCAGTACCTCGGCGAAGGTGGTTCGTCCGGGCACGGCGGTTGAGGTCGCGGTCTTTCTCGATACCCCGCTGGCGGATTTACGCGGTTACCAACTGCATGTCGACAGTCGCGGCGGGCAGAGCGGAGAGTTGCTCCTGCGCGACATCACGACGCAAGGCACTCCGCGCTCGCCAGCAGTCGGACGCGCGCGTTTCGACGACAACCGTACTGTGAACGCCGCTGGTGTGTTCGGCGGACGACAGCCGTGGACGGCGTTCAATATCGCCACCCGCCAGATGGTCGCGGGCCTCGACACCCCGGGCATCGCCATCGACTCGGGTTACCTGGCCACCTTCGTCTTCCAGCCGTCCAAAGATGCCCACGGGACCTTTGTCATCGAGTTGCTGTCTGACCACGTCGATCCGAGCCAGCGCACATTCTTCTTCGCCACCAACCCGACCACCCGCATCACCGTGGCCGCAGATCCCGTCACGATCACGGTCGACTAGCGCGCCCGCCGGCTGGGATGGGTTACGGTGTTCTTCCAGCGACCGGCGACCAACGACCGACGAAGGACGCATGGCGCGCGGCGCGCGGCGCTCGGCGCCCAATGTTGTTTACGACAGGCGACAGGCTACTGACGACCGGCGCGGGACGCATGGCGCGAAGCGATCGGCGCCCAATGGTGTGACTTCGCCTATCACCGAGAATGCGCGAGGTGACGGGCTCCTCGGCGGGGCGCGGTAGTTCTCCTGCTCCGTTCCTCCGTTGCGGGTGCTTACGCACGTTTACTGCCTGTCGTCATCTGCGCAGGAGAACCACCGGCTTCCCTCTTTCCGTGCGAACTTGCAGCGTTCGGGCGCGCTGCGTCTGGACCGGGTCTACTCGGCTACGCCTCGAGACTGGTTGCACCGGGGCCGCGATGTATGGGCGAGTGCGCAGTGGTAAGGCTCCTCGGCGGGGCGCGGCAGTTCTCCTGCTCCGTTCCTCCGTTGCGGGTGCTTACGCACGTTGACTGTCTGTCGTCATCTGCGCAGGAGAACCACCGGCTTCCCTCTGTTCGTGCGTGCTTGTAGCGTTCGGGCGCGCTGCGTCTGAACAGTGTCTACTCGGCTATGCCTCGAGACTGGTTGCACTGGGACCGCAGTTTATGGGCGAGTGCGCAGTGGTAAGGCTCCTCGGCGGGGCGCGGTAGTTCTCCTGCTCCGTTCCTCCGTTGCGGGTGCTTACGCACGTTTACTGCCTGTCGTCATCTGCGCAGGAGAGCTACCGACTTCCCTCTATCCGTGCGAATTTGCAGCATCCGGGCGCGCTGCATCTGAACAGTGTCTACTCGGCTACGCCTCGAGACTGGTTGCACCGGGGCCGCGACGTATGGGCGAGTGCGCAGTGGTAAGGCTCCTCGGCGGGGCGCGGAATTTCTCATGACATGCGTTCGCTCCGTTGCGGCGGGCCTTACGGCCGTGTGATGCAGGTCGCTCACTCCGTCATGAGAAACACCGACTTCCCTCTGTCCGTGCGAACTTGCAGCGTTCGGGCGCGCTGCGTCTGAACAGTGTCTACTCGGCTACGCCTCGAGACTGGTTGCACTGGGACCGCGTGTACGGAATGGCAGGATGAATTCCTGGGTAGGGCCCCAGTTATTTATTGATAGGAACTCCCCGCCCAGTTAGCTGCCGGCGTCAAACAGCTTCTGTCATGCGCCCACCCGATGCGCTGAGCGTCGCTGCGCGACGCTCAGGTGGCTCAGTGTTTTTGCGACCGGCGACCGGCGATCGGCGCGGGACGCATGGCGCGAGACGATCGGCGCGAGGCGCACAGCGCGTCGCGAGCAAGTCGTACTACCTGTAGTCATAGAGTTCACTGACAAAAGCGCCGCGCGCCGGTCGCTCCTCGTCTGTCGGTCACAATAAGGGCTCCTGCCCCCTTTTTTCGTGACGGTCGAGAGGGCCGAGCGTGAGCACACGGCGCGCCCGAGCGACGCGCCGCCGCGCTGCGATCACAACGACTGAATCAACTTCCGCAACATTCGCCCCTCATGATCAACCCGATCGACCACGACCTCAAAGTCTTGCTGCCCTGCAACCTTCAAACACCGGGCGATTTCCAACTGGGTTTCGAGCTCGCGACATGAACCCAGTGCGATCCGGAGAAACCGACGAAACTCCGGATCACTTTCGCGCCCCGCACCCTCTGCGATGTTGCTGGGTATACTGTTGGCCGCTCGAATCATCTGGTTCTTCAACTCGCCTGCGCCCGTTCGCGGAAAACCGGTCACCATGCGCTGAATGTCGGCAACCAGTTGCATGCCCACGTGCCATACCCGCAATTCCCTGACGTTCGCCATATCGCATCTCCCGTCTGAACCACCACCACCGAATGAAGCCACCCTCCATCCGTCTGGCAACCCCTCCCCCAGCCCGCCGCAGCCGGCCAGTCAAGTCGGTGCACATGATGCGGAGGAGCAACTTCCAGCTGATACATGGGCAGAACCCATCGACTTGATTTGCCGGACCGGTGGGCTAGGCTTCACCTGTCGGATGGAGGGTGTTCTCAAACCCGGCCTTGGGCTCTATTCAGATCACAACAAAACCGTTACGACCGACGACCGGCTACCGACGACCCGCGCGGGAGGCATGGCGCGCGGCGATCGGCGCGCAATGGTGTAGCATCGCCTATCGATGAGAAAGCGCAGTTGTAGGGCTCCTCGGCGGGGCGCGGAATTTCTCATGACATGCGTTCGCTCCGTTGCGGCGGGCCTTACGGCCGTGTGATGCAAGTCGCTCACTCCGTCATGAGAAACACCGGCTTCCCTCTGTCCGTGCGAACTTGCAGCGTTCGGGCGCGCTGCGTCTGAACAGTGTCTACTCGGCTACGCCTCGAGACTGGTTGCACCGGGGCCGCGTGTACGGAATGGCAGGATGAATTCCTGGGTAGGGCCGCAGTTATTTATTGATAGGAACTCCCCGCCCAGTTAGCTGCCGGCGTCAAACAGCTTCTGTCATGCGCCCACCCGATGCGGCTGAGCGTCGCTGCGCGACGCTCAGGTTGGGCTCATTGTTTACTACCGGCGACCGGCGCGAGACGCATGGCGCGAGGCGATCGGCGCGGGACGACGGGGCGCACAACGGCAATGATAATACAGAATGCGTATTTGCGCTGAATGAACGAACAGTCTAACGCTGGCCCTCAGCGCGACGCCCTGTGGCGATATGATTCCCGTTGATGATAAGACCAGCCACGAGGAGCAGACACAATATCGCCATGGCCCATTGGCCCATGGCCGGAACCGTGGCCCCTTCTACACAGCCAAGAATTGCCGTTCCGGTGCAGGCTCCATCGGATGTGCAGATGTCGTCTTCGGTGCACGGGTCTCCGTCGTCACACGTGTTGCCTACTGTCGGCACGGGTCCGCAGGAGCCGGTTTCCGGATCACACACGCCCACATTGCAATCGTCATCGAACAGCCCGCAATCGACCGGGATGCCTCCGGCGCAGAGGCCGGAGCTGCACGCGTCGTCGAGTGTGCACGGGTTGCCGTCATCACAGGGTATGTTCTCGTTGAACGGCTGCGCTTGGCACGTGCCCGTGGCCGGATTGCATACACCCATGTTGCACGGGTCGTCGAAGGCGGAGCAGTCAATCGGATTGCCAACAGGACAGGCACCATCCGAGCACACCTCGCCGGTGGTGCACGGATCCCCGTCTTCGCAAGGCGCGCTATTCGGTGTAGTCGTACATACCTGCTCCGGCGAGCAGGAATCGTCGGTACATGAATTGCCGTCGTCGCAATCGGCATCGTTGGCGCAGGCGCACTCAATGTGGAGGATGCCTGAAGTCTCGTCGCCGATGACCTGGATCAGCCATTCTTCGCCGCCGTTGTTGGCGATTGGATCAGGGTTGCACGAGCCTGCCGTTGCAGGTGGACAGCCTCCACCCGGATAGACCACAACATCGCCGGCGATAGCGCTAACGGCCAGCCCACCCAGGCATGCATGAGGTGTGGCATACGCGTACCACGTGTCGGCGCCTGTGGCGCAGTCCTGCGGGCCATCGACGGTTGAACAGAACGTATCGAAAGGCACCTGGATGGTATCAGATTCGGAGAGGTCGATGGCGTCGTGGCAGTCGTCGTTCGGCTGACCGACATGGACGTCGAGATCCTGGAACAATACCGACTTCCCCATGCTACCCGAGAACCACTCCACACCACCTGAGGCGAATAACGCTGCCAGCGGCGGAACGCCTCCGTTGTCCTCAGTGTTCCACACCACTGTGTGCGTCCCACACGCATCGTTTGACGCCTCGATCGCAAAGCTCGCCAGGTACGCCGGCGCGTTTCCGAAGCGGAGGTTAATGTCCTGGGGTCTGCCAAGCGCGATGTTGTAGATGACGCCGAAAATATTCGATTCACACGTTTCGTTGTATACCGGGGGCGTAATCGCAAGCGATCCGGAGAAGACCCAGTCAACGTGGTCTGTATCGATAACGATCGAGTCGCCACCGCCCACACCGGGGTTGTTGTCGACATAGTCCACACTGCCCGAGTCTCCGCTCTGGGCGGTGCATTGGAGAATGAGCAGGTAGCTTGCGATCTGCGGTCCAGAGGCGCTATCGTCGACAACCCACACTTCGAGTTCCTGGCTGGCACCCGGGCTGATCGTGATCGTCGTGTTGCCCGTGATCGGCTGCCCTTCACCGGCGTTGCCCGCCACATCCATGAACGCCCGGCCCTGGCCGAACAAGGCGGCAGGCCACAGCATCAAAAGACAGAGGCCCTGTAGTGTCCGCTTGACGAGTGTCATCGTCTACGTCCTTTGCTGGTGATCGTCAGAGGTGAAAAGCATTATACCGGGCCAGGTTCTGCTTGCCCAAGAGCAGTCTTAGAAGGCCGGTGCTACGTAATGGCTTAGGAGGAAGGATGCGCGATGGGTAAGGCTCCTCGGCGGGGCGCGGTAGTTCTCCTGCTCCGTTCCTCCGTTGCGGGTGCTTACGCACGTTTACTGCCTGTCGTCATCTGCGCAGGAGAGCTACCGACTTCCCTCTATCCGTGCGAATTTGCAGCATCCGGGCGCGCTGCGTCTGAACAGTGTCTACTCGGCTACGCCTCGAGACTGGTTGCACTGGGACCGCGGTTTATGGGCGAGTGCGCAGTGGTAAGGCTCCTCGGCGGGGCCCTCTGTGTCACACTCTTTGAGACACCCTGTTGATCGAGTTTAATGTAGGGCGGCTGGTGGATAGCGATGCTCAACAGATACCAGGCAGGAGCCCCGGTGACACAAGAAATCCAAGGTAACGGCTCGGATCGACCCGATCCAGAGGTTCCCGAGCGTGCCACGCGACGGCGGTTCACGGCGGAGTACAAGCTGCGGATCGTGCAGGAGGCTGAGGCGTGCCAGGAGGGCGAGATCGGTGCGTTACTGCGTCGTGAGGGCTTGTATTCATCCCATCTCGGCAAGTGGCGCGAGCAGTTTCGCAGCGGTGCTTTCAAGGGTCTGCAAGCCAAGAAGCGTGGGCCAGCGCCGAATCCTGACAAACGCATGGCCAAGGAAGTTGCGAAACTCGAACGCGAGGTCGAGCGGTTGCACAAGCGTCTGCAACAGGCCGAGACGATCATCGACTTCCAAAAAAAAGTCTCGGAGATCCTGGGCATTCCACTGAAGGACAGTCCGAGCGACGAGAACGAATGATGCGGTCCTGTGATCAACTCGGTGGAACCGTGGGCAGGGCCCAAGCCTGCCGCGCCTTCGGCTTACCACGATGCGGTCTGTATCGCTGGCTGGCGCCGGCTTCGGATCCAACGCCGCGGCCTCGACCGCCGTGGTCGCTGTCGGACTCGGAGACGCAGGAGGTCAAGGACGTGCTGCACTCGAAGCGCTTCGCAGACCAGGCGCCGCGCGAGGTCTGGGCACAATTGCTCGACGACAAGCGCTACCTCTGCTCAGTAAGCACAATGTACCGAATCCTGCGGAAATCAGACCACATACGTGAGCGGCGTAATCAGCTGCGTCACCCGACCTATCGCAAGCCGGAGCTCCTGGCTACATCTCCGAACGAAGTGTGGTCGTGGGACATCACCAAGCTGATGGGACCGGCGAAGTGGTCCTACTTCCACCTCTATGTGATCCTGGACATCTTCAGTCGCTACGTGGTCGGCTGGACCGTTGCGTATCGTGAAAGCGCCAGCCTGGCCACACGTCTCCTGGAAGAAACGTACCACAAGCAGGAGATCCTGCCCGGGCGACTCACGGTCCACGCGGACCGTGGCCCATCGATGCGTTCCAAGGCCGTGGCGCATCTGCTCGGAGATCTTGGCGTGACCAAGACGCACAGCCGACCCCATGTCTCGAATGACAATCCGTTCTCGGAGAGTCAGTTCAAAACGCTCAAGTATCGACCGGCGTTCCCGGATCGCTTCGGTTCGATTCAGGATGCCCGCGCGTTCTGCCGGGTGTTCTTCGACTGGTACAACAATCAGCACCATCACAGCGGCATTGGCCTACTGACGCCTGAGACCGTGCACTACGGCGGAGCAGAGGACGTGCTCGAGAAACGGAGAGATGTGATGCTCGAGGCCTATCAGCGGAACCCACAACGCTTCCGGAAGCCGCCGGTCATACCGGCTCTTCCGCAGGCCGTATGGATCAATCCACCAGCGCTGCTGCTGCGCGCAGCTGGAATTGATTGCTCCCTAAACTGAGTCGTTTAGGTGTCTCAAAAAGCTTGACACATTCCGGGGCGCGGAATTTCTCATGACATGCGTTCGCTCCATTGCGGCGGGCCTTACGGCCGTGTAATGCAGGTCGCTCACTCCGTCATGAGAAACACCGACTTCCCTCTGTCCGTGCGAACTTGCAGCGTTCGGGCGCGCTGCGTCTGAACAGTGTCTACTCGGCTACGCCTCGAGACTGGTTGCACTGGGACCGCGTGTACGGAATGGCAGGATGAATTCCTGGGTAGGGCCCCAGTTATTTATTGATAGGAACTCCCCGCCCAGTTAGCTGCCGGCGTCAAACAGCTTCTTTCATGCGCCCACCCGATGCGCTGAGCGTCGCTGCGCGACGCTCAGGTTGGGCTCAGTGATTACTACCGGCGACCGGCGAAGGACGCATGGCGCGAGGCGATCGGCGCGTCGCGACCTGCCATACTACCTGTGATCATGTGGAGCACTGACAAGGACGACTCGCGCCGCGCGCCGGTCGCTCCTCGCCTGTCGCCTGTCGTCTGTTGGCCACAAGAAGGGGTCAGGACCCCTTCTTGAGTCAACGCCATCCCAGGCAGTTATCCGCCCAAAGCGGAAGCGAGGGCGTGGATCGGGTGGGCGCAATCCAAGTACAATTGAACTGCAGCCGCTACTGGGTGGGGAGTTCCTTCTTTAGCAAACCGTTGGGCTTGCAGCATTCACGGCCGCCGGCGCGCATCATCCCAGTCATCGCATTCACGCGGTCCCAGTGCGACCAGTCTCGAGGCGTCCTTCGACCGGCTCAGGATCAAACCGCCGAGTAGGCACTGTTCAGACGCAGCGCGCCCGGACGTTGCAAGATCGCACGAACAGAGGGAAGTCGGTGTTTCTCATGACGGAGTGAGCGGCCTGCATCACACGGCCGTAAGGGCCCGCTGCAACAGAGCGAACGCATGTCATGAGAAATTCCGCGCCCCGCCGAGGAGCCAATCACCTAGCGCACAAAACAAAAAGGCCCCTTCGCCGCAGGGTACGACGAAGGGGCAGTGTAATGCTCGGGATGTTGCCCGGATTTACGGCCAGTCGCAAGCCTTGTCGGTGCAGTAGCCACTCATGCCACCGAACAGTCGCTGCCGGAGTGGACCCAACTCGGGGGCCGTTCCGGTCATGCTCTTACGAATCCAATGATACGTCGATGCCGCGAGCACTGCAGCAAACAGGGCCAGGAGCGGTTCGGTGGTATCAGCGTAGCGACTGACGGTGAACGCCTGGGTGATCTCGGTGATGGTCACGACACCGACGGTCAGGAAACAACACATCACCACGGTATAGGCGCACGGTTGGTCGAAGGCACCATGACGGCGGCCAGAGCTGCAAGCGTGACGTACCACAGCATGCTCGACATCATCTGGCCGCAGGCCAGGCCGAACGGCTTCATGAACTGACCCTGGAATGGGATCCACAGGATCGAATCACTGTTGGGTGCGACCCATTGGTTGTTGGCCGGGAGTGCGGCCAGGCAGATGATACTGACTTGAACCATGGCAGCAATGGCCACCAACAGGCGTCCGGTTGCGTTGCCGTTGCGATTCTCCAGCGGTCGGAGCCATGCACGGGCCATGACGGTCGCGCCCAGGATGGCGCCGAGGGCGGCCCCGCCCACGTAGGTCGCAACATCAGCGACATCGCAGGTATGCGAACGGATGATCAGTTGGGCCAGTTCTATGCCGAAACCGCAGAAATGCAAGACGCACCGTGGCAGCCAGAAACCAGTGCTGAATTCATGGGAGTCATTCCCGAAATTCAGGCCGAGACAGATAACGTTGTCAGGGATCTGACCCAGAACAATGCCAGTAACCAGCAAATGTTCGTGGCCAGCCGGCAATTGGTGCTTTCAGATCGAATTCTGAGGCACCTCAAGGACATGCTGAGAGGCGGTCCCGGTGCTGTGAATGCCGCCGATATTTTCGCCAAGGAAATCGATTACTTCGAACAAATGCTCAATGCGCTTGAGCAAGGCAGCCGCAGTGTGGGCGTTTCCCAGGTGACCAGTTCAGGTGCGGTCAAATCACTTCGCCAGGTGCGCAACATCTACGACCAAGCACGACCAAATCTGAATACTATCCTGTCATCGTCCAGCGACATTCTTGCGGTACGAGGTGCGGCGGATGAACTGTTCATCGACAGCCAGAGAATGTTTGGCTGGCCAGCCAGGTAGCCGATGACGTGGTCAAGCACGCTGATTCAAAGTCTGGCCATATGGTCTGGTTCAATTTCGCCGGCCTGATCGTCATCCTGATCATGATTTCTTTCCTGGTGCGGGCGTTCCTGACCGATGAACGACGCCGCGCGGTTGCCGCGGGCATGCAGAATCAGAAAAACCAGCAAGCCATCATGCGCCTGCTGGACGAAATGAGCTCCGCTCGCCGACGGTGACCTGACCGTGAAAGCGACGGTCACCGATGACATGACGGGCGCGATCGCCGACTCGGTGAATTTTGCGGTGGAACAACTGCGGGAACTGGTTACCGGTATCAACATCACGGCTCAAACGGTAGATGAATCCACCCGCGACACGATGGACACCACCAGCCGCCTGGCCGGAGCCTCCAGCGTGCAGGCTGAACAGGTGCGCGTGGTCACCGACACAATCAACGAGATGGCCGAGTCCTTCGATGCCATGGCCTCAAAATCCCGTGAATCCAGTGAAGTGGCGAGGGCGCTCAGTTGGAATCGCCAGCAATTGGTTTCAACATGATTGCAGCAAATACGCGGTTTCTGATTCATTTTTTAAATCTGCATTTCGTATTTTCAATCGAAAGCCTGTCTTTTACCTGATCGGCAGTGCTTTGGCGGGGGCTTACCCAAAAGCGGCGGATTTAGATCAAACTAAAAGATATGGGATAAATAACCTGACTCCTATTATCCTTACCGGAGGAACGGTATTTTTAATTCCCTTCCTGTTTTCTTCCGCCACCCTGGATCCGAAGTTGTCAATCAGATTCCTGGCCTGGAGTATGCTCAGCGTTGTAATTATTCTGATTTATATCTTTCAGGGTTCGGCTTTGTCCCATTCCTATGACGTTACGGTCATTTTTCGGGCAATATTTCCAATTGCCATCGGATGTATTGTGGTGTCGGGTTTGTCTTTGACGAAGTCCATCAACCTCGCCGATGGGGTTTTTGAATGGCTGAAGCTATTCTTATCGCTCACGTGCTTATATCTTGCTTCGCTTATCCTGGGTCGCAATCAGGCAAGCCTTTCATTTTTGACAAAATCGGTGATCCTGGCAGCTTTGATTATGGGGCTTATCGGCCTCGGCCAATACTTCCAGATTGGATTCACCGAAATACCCGGAAACAATATTCTTCACGGTACCATGGTCAATGCGAATCTCTTTGCATCGGCCCTTTTTCTGATGCTCCCCTTTATTTTATTCGGGGCCTTGCAGTTTTACGGCGGCTGGTACCTGCTGAGCACAGTTACCCTAACCGGGGTCATCCATGTTATCGCCTTGTCTGAAGCACGGGCGGTGTGGGGGGCAAGCCTCATTTTCATCGGTGGATTGGTAATGTTTATCCTATTGGGGCATCCAAAGCTAAAATTTCTCCCAAAGGAAAAATATTCATACCGCCGGCGATCGCTAACGGTAATCGTCATTTTCCTTATATCCTCTGTGGGGGCCATTTGGTCTCATTCTTACAGCAATCATCATTTCTGTGAGTTTTCGACCCGGCCGCTTCCGGCGGAAATACAAAGGTCAGAACCCTTGCGAAGATCGATTCAGATCCTCACTGATTTGAAGGGGCGCTTTCGAGTGTGGCAAAAATCACTTCCAATGATCGCAGCGGCCCCTTTCTTGGGGGTTGGTTTGGGCCAATGGAAGATTGTCTGGCCGGCTTACGAAATAAGTCAAAAAACTTTGGCATCTCAAGGTGTCAGGCGTGAAGCACGGATACAACGCCCGCACAATGATTTTTTGTGGGTCTGTGCGGAGACCGGTATATTGGGATTTATTGCCCACCTGATTTTCTGGGGGGTATTAATCGTTTACAGCTTTTCGGATCATCGGTCATGCCGCGGAGATACAAGATAAAATATTCGCTGCTGTGATGTTATTCGGAATCATCGGCTTTGCTATGATATCGTTCGTTTCATTTCCCAAAGAGCGTATTTTTCACAGCCTTTTTTTTATGCTTATTGCCGGCGGGCTTGTTGCCATCTACCACCGGACATTTCCTATCCCTAAAGCGGTGAAGGCTTACAAAATATTATCGTTGAATTTTATCATCCTGACGATATTGGTCTTTGGATTGATCTTTGGATACACCCGTTTTGAAGCTGAGGCGCACACTAAAAAAGCAATTGCGGCCTACCGGGCAAAGGATTGGAGCAGGGTTGTCACTGAAATTGATAAAGCGAATTGGCGTTTCTATAATTTAGACCCGACATCAACCCCCTTGTTTTGGTACAGGGGGATGGCGAATTTTTCTTTGGGTAGAATCAAGGAAGCACGCTCAGATTTTCTGAAGGCCCATGCAGACCATCCCTACCATATCCATGTCCTGAACAATCTTGGTACATGCTACGCAAAATTGCTGAACTTCGACACAGCCGTTGATTATTATAAGCGGGCCCTGTCTATATCTCCCCGGTTCGAGCAGGCAATTCTCAATTTGGCTGTCGTCTATTTCCAGACGGCAAAATATCGCCAGGCCCAACAAACACTTTTAGACTTCACCAAGATCAAACCGCACAGCCAGGCGGCGGCCTACCTTAAAATGGTTGAAGATAAGATAGATTCGATTGAAAAGCGTGACAGGTAGTTTTGCCCATAGAAAGATCAGCGATAGGGTGGCTCTTAATTTTCATCCCTTTTTCATTCCTTTAAATCCGAAATCTAAAATCTGAAATCCAAACTTTATAGGGATAGGCCACTATATTCCTTTCGCTTTGGCGTTTCGCAGGTTATGGCGCTTTTGGGCGGACAGCACGGCCTTGCGCATGCGCACCGATCGAGGTGTGACCTCCACCAACTCGTCTTCACGGATAAAGCTGACGGTCTGTTCCAGAGTAAGGGATTTGATGGGCGAAAGGATGACATTATCATCTTTTCCAGCGGCGCGCATGTTGGTCAGCTTCTTTTCTTTGCAGGGATTTACATTAATATCTTGTCCCCGATTGTGCTCACCGATGATCATCCCTTCGTAAACCGGATCACCGGGAATCACAAAAAGACGCCCGCGGGGCTCCAGGTTAAATAAGGCATAGGGTACGGCATTTCCGGTGCGATCGGACACAATCGAACCGGTGAACCGGCTGGGACAATCGCCTCGAAATATCCCGTAGCCATCGAAAAGCGAATGCATGATACCGGTACCCCGGGTATCGGTGAGAAACTCGTCTCGATATCCGATTAGCGTGCGGGCCGGCACGGTGAATTCAATTCGCACCCGCCCCTTGCCGTTATTGACCATGTTGGTCATCTTGGCCTTGCGTAGTGAAAGTTTTTCGGTCACCACACCGAGAAAGCGTTCTTCGCAGTCCACCAGCAGGCGCTCCATGGGCTCTAATTTTTCACCCTTATGGTAGCGATAGATGACCTCCGGCCTTCCGACACAGAATTCATATCCTTCCCGGCGCATGGTCTCGATCAAGATGGCCAGTTGAAACTCCCCCCTGCCTTTGACCAGAATACTGTCGCGGTCTTCGGTTTTATCCACATCAATGGCCACATTAACGAGGGTCTCTTTATACAGACGCTCCCGTAATCGGCTTGACTGCACATACTTTCCTTCTTTGCCCCCCAGCGGTGAATTGTTGATACGAAACATCATGGACACGGTGGGCTCGTCGACCCTGATCCGAGGCAATGCCCGGGGGTCTTGCTGGTGACAGATCGTGTCCCCGATCTTGACATCCTCGATGCCCGCCAACACGACAATATCTCCGGGCTGAACCTCGTCAACATCTTTAACCTGCATGCCCTCGTAAACCTGCAGCTTTGAAACCTTGAGCGGCACGCTGCGACCGTCTTCACCCATACACACCAGAGTGTCTTTTGATCGTGCCGTACCGTTGGAAATTCTCCCGACGGCCAGCCGTCCCAGGTAATCTGAATACCCCAAGTCCGATACCAGCATTTGAAAAGGTGCACCGGGGGCATGGGAAGGACCGGGAATCATATCCAGGATGGTGTCGAAAAGCAGATTGAGGTCCTTTCCCTCCGCATCCAGTGCTTTTGAGGCAATCCCCTCCCGACCAACGGCGTAGAGCAAGGGAAACTCGAGCTGCTCATCCGTGGCATCCATGTCGATCAACAGATCGTAGATCTCATCGAGGACTTCTTCGGGCCGGGCGTCGCGCCGGTCGATTTTGTTAATAACCACAGCGATTTTAAGACCGGCTTCCAGTGCCTTTTTGAGGACAAACCGGGTTTGAGGCAAGGGACCTTCGGAGGCGTCCACCAGCAGAATCGCCCCATCGGCCATGGACAGGGCCCGCTCCACTTCCCCGCCGAAATCTGCGTGGCCGGGTGTGTCAATGATATTGATCCGAACACCTTTCCACAGCACCGAACAGTTTTTGGCTGCGATGGTAATGCCACGCTCTTTTTCCAGATCCATGGTATCCATGAGCCGTTCGTCGATTTGTTGATCCGCCCGGAACAAACCGCTTTGCCGGAACATGGCGTCCACCAGTGTGGTCTTGCCGTGGTCGACATGGGCGATGATGGCGATGTTTCGTAAGTTTTCGTTGGTTAATAGATTTGGCATAAGGTAACAATCACAGGTTTACAGGTTCAACATACAGGGTTAAGGGTAAAGAAAATATTAAAGACCCGAAGTCTTCCTAAAAAATGTCTATTTTTTCAGAGACGTATGGAAAGAGAATAGTAACCATCCGGTCGCTGATTACAAGGGAATACCCGGATAATAACTCAACTATACAGCTCGAAATAATTTGTCCTTGTCTGGAATACCCGCCATGCCCAAATGAGTGAAACAGATTTATGATCAGATGAAAACACGATCCTTATTACTACAACCAGGTTAATTAGTTTACTGGTTGAATGGTTTAACAGGTAATTTGTAAATATAATTTCAGGATGTTAAGACTTTTAAAACATGAAGTGTCCAATTATTTTGCAAATATGGGATAAATCCATTCAACCTATGTTTGTGTAAAATATCTCCTATATAAATAAAAATCATATTGACAAACCTATAATAAAGGATATAAAAAGCTATAGCAGCTAAAATTAATCACATATGCTTTTGTCCATTTGATTTTTTGTTATAAAAAATAATAAATGAATTGCATTTATTTAGCCTCAAAACGGCAGTCAGTCGCTGATATTTAAAAGATCTCCTTATTTTACTTTTTATCAATCATAAACCGAGAGGGGGTATTTATGGCGAAAAAAGACGTTATCGAAACTTCCGAAGCGGAAATTGCAGTTCACTGGGGGGAGGAAGAATATTTCCATCCATCCACGGAGTTTATCGCCCAGGCCAACATGACGGATCCGGCGGTTTTCGACCGTTTCAGTCTGGACAATTTTCCGAATTGTTTCAAGGAATACGCGGATATTCTTGATTGGTATGAATACTGGCATACCACCCTGGACACCAGCGATGCGCCCTGCTGGAAATGGTTTGCCGGTGGTAAGATCAATGCAAGCTATAATTGTGTGGATCGTCATCTTGCCAAAAATAAAAACAAGACGGCCATCCATTTTGTGCCCGAACTCGAAGAGGAAAAGATCGAACATATCACCTACCAGGAACTCTATGTAAGGGTGAACGAGTTCGCAGCCCTGTTGCAGGGATTTTGCCGGATTAAAAGCCGGTGATCGGGTGACCCTGCATATGCCCATGTCAGCCGAACTTCCCATCACCATGCTGGCCTGTGCCCGTCTCGGCGTTATTCATTCCGAGGTCTTCGGGGGCTTCAGCGGACGGGCCAGTGCCGACCGAATCGTGGACTCCCAGAGCCGTGTGCTGATCATCATGGATTCGTATTATCGTGCCGGAAATCTCTTGAATCATAAGGAAAACGCCGACATCGCCGTTGATCTGGCCGAAAAGGACGGCCAAAAAGTCGACAAGGTGCTGGTCTGGCAGCGCTATCCGGGCAAAGCATCGAGCCCCACACCCATGGTGGAAGGGCGTGATTATTTTGTCAACGACGTACTGAAGGAATATTATGGTCAAAGGGTTGACCCGGTGCCCATGCCGGCTGAAGATCCGCTGTTTTTGATGTACACCAGCGGAACCACCGGCAAACCCAAGGGCTGCCAACACAGCACCGGCGGATATCTTGCCTATGCCGCCGGCACGTCCAAGTACGTCCAGGACATCCATCCGGAAGATGTTTACTGGTGTATGGCCGATATCGGCTGGATCACCGGACATTCCTACATTGTGTACGGCCCACTGGCGCTGTGCGCCTCAACGGTAATTTACGAAGGCATTCCCAATTACCCGGACCCCGGCCGACCCTGGCGGATCGCCCAGGAGCTGGATGTGAACATTTTCCACACCGCCCCCACCGCCATCCGGGCCCTGCGCAAAATCGGTCCGGACGAGCCGGCCAAATATAATTACCATTTTAAGCACATGACCACCGTCGGCGAACCGATCGAGCCGGAAGTCTGGAAATGGTACTACAACGTGGTCGGCAAGGGCAAGGCGGCCATCGTGGATACCTGGTGGCAGACCGAAACCGGCGGTTTTCTGTGCAGCACCCTGCCGGCGTTGGCACCCATGAAACCGGGTAGTGCCGGAAAGGGCGTACCGGGGATCCACCCCATTATCTACGACGATGAAGGCAAGGTTATTCCGCCGGGGGCCGGCAAAGCCGGCAACATCTGCATCCAGAATCCGTGGCCCGGTGGGTTTCAGACCATCTGGGGCGACCGTGACCGCTTTGTCGATACCTACTATGCCCGCTACTGTAAAAACCCGGACAGCAAAGACTGGCGGGATTGGCCTTATATGACCGGGGATGCCGCCGTGGAGGCCGAAGACGGCTATTATCGAATTCTCGGCCGCATCGATGATGTCATTAACGTATCCGGTCACCGGCTGGGAACCAAAGAAATCGAGTCCGCCGCCCTGGTGGTTCCCGAGGTCGCCGAGGCCGCCGTCGTTCCGGTGGCCCATGACATCAAAGGCCGCGAACCGGATCTTTTTGTATCGCTTAAGCCCGGATTTGAGCCCTCCAAGGAACTGGAACAAAAAATTTCGGACGCCATTAGCCGGGAAATCGGTAAAATTGCCAAGCCGCGCCATGTCTGGATCGTCACGGATATGCCCAAGACCCGCTCGGGCAAGATCATGCGCCGGGTGCTGGGGGCGATTTCCAATAAGAAGGATGTCGGCGACGTCACCACCCTCGCCAATCCCGAAATTGTCGAAGAAATTAAGAAGATGGCGGATAGGTAGTTGCAGCCTTACAATATTGATCTTTTTTCATTTCGATTAGACAGGATTTCCAGGATAAACAGGATGATGGTAGGTCTTACAGACAGAGGCGGAAAACCGAGAGAAGATGATCCTGTTCCCGTCAGAAACGGGAGTTATCCGGTCTGATATTAAAAGGAGGTGATGCGGTCCCGACAGCGAAAGTCTGAACGATTAGCTATGGATGAAAGTTTTGTTACCTAACAAATAACCCAAATTCGAAAGGAGATTAGCATGGGATCTCATGTATACTGGCTATTCTTTTTCGTTCTTTGCTACTGGGGATACTGCATCACCATTGGGGTGACCGGTTACCTGAAAGCCAAGAAGGGAACCGATTACTTTATTGCCGGACGTCAGCTCAACATTTGGGTCTTTGTGCTGGCAGCCACGGCAACCTCGTTCAGTGGCTGGACATTTGTAGGACATCCCGCCTTGATATGGCGAGACGGAATTCCATACGGGTATGCATCGTTTTACGTCCTTACCATTCCGTTTACCGGCGTTCTTTTCTTAAAACGGCAATGGCTGATGGGCAAACGCTACGGTTTTGTGACTCCAGGGGAGATGTACTCGACCTATTTCGGATCCGAGGCCATGCGCATCCTAACCGTTATCGTGGCCCTGTTTTTCAGTATCCCCTACCTGGGTATTCAGCTACGGGCGTCAGGGGTTTTGTTTAACATCCTAACCGACGGGTTGTTTTCGGTCAATGTCGGCATGTGGATGCTGGCCATCATCGTGACGCTGTATGTGGCCCTGGGCGGTCTGCGTTCGGTGGCTTACGTCGACACCGCCCAGTGCATCCTACTCTGGGGGGGAATTGTGGCCCTGGGGCTCATCGGCGTCAATTTTGCCGGCGGCTGGGATGGCATGACGTCAAAGTACGGTGATATCGTCGCCTGGATTAACAGCGGCGGTGCGGAGGTACCCAAATGGGCCGATCCGGAGGCGGCCAAGGTTTTCCTGGAAAACAAGGCATCGATTTTTAAAATTACACCCGCCGGCTACAGTCATTTCGTGGCCGTGCCCGGTGTGATCCAATTTGTGTCGGCAGGTCCTAAAGCCGTTGGCGGCACCTGGACCGGCGTGATGGTTCTGACCTACATGTTTGCCTTGATGGGGATTCATGCCTCGCCGGCGTTTTCGATGTGGGCGTTTGCCAACAAAAACCCCAAACCGTTCCCCCTGCAACAGGTGTGGGCCTCCACCCTGGGAATCGGCTTTGCCCTCTTTATTTTCACCACCATGCAGGCCATGGGGGGTTGGGTAATGACCCTGTTAAAACCGGAGGGCATGACCGAAACGGTCCTACCCCTTGCCAACCTGGTCGGCGGTAAACAAGCCAACCTCGTGCCTTACCTGATTCACCTGATGAAAGACTCCTATCCCTTTGTGGTGGGCCTGCTGGCCATCTGTGCCCTGGCCGCCATGCAATCCACCGGTGCAGCCTATATGTCCACGGCCAGCGGTATGTTGACCCGCGACATTGTTAAAAAATACTTCAAAAAGGATATGACCGAAACCGAGCAAACCCACTGGGGGCGTATCACCGTTATCATCGTGGTTGGCTCGGCGCTGATCTTTGCTTCCATTGTGCCGGGGGCCATCGTTATGCTCGGCGGTCTGGCCGTGTCCTACGGGTTTATGATGTATGTGCCCCTGATCGCCACGCTATACTGGCCGTGGCTGACACGTCAGGGTGTCGTTGCCGGTCTTTTCTGCGGCATCATTGCCGTCACCGTCACGTTTACATTTAAGCTTGGCCTGCCCTGGGGAGCTTACCCCTGGACCATTCATTGTGCCGGCTGGGGTATTATATTTAACCTGCCGATTGCCATCCTCGTCAGTTTCTTCACCCAGCCCGATAAACAGGAAGCCGACCGCCGCATGGGATATCACAGCTTCATCCGGGAACATGCCAACCTTGGGCCGGAAAAGCAGCATCTGATCAAATGGGGCTGGATCATCACCCTGGTCTGGTTCTTTTTTGCCATTGGTCCCGGCTGTGTGATCGGCAACACGATCTTCGGCGACCCCCTAAAGCCGACTGAATGGGCCAACGGGATGCCGTCGATCTGGATATGGCAGATTCTGTGGTGGATTCTGGGTATCGGCATGATGTGGTTTTTGGCTTACAAGCTGGAAATGTCAACCAATATCAAAGGCGACTTTGAAGCCCTAAAGCACGATATCTACGAAGAAGAGCCGGTCGTCAATGAGAAAACCTCGCGAGGAGAGTCAGGGGTATAGGGGTATAACCTTTAGGTGTATGACCCTGATTGATTCATCATTCAAAGGATGAGGAGGCGTCTGGGCCTCCTCATCCCAATCTTGATTTGAAGGGAAAACAGCTCTCCGAAATAATGAAACGGCTGCTTTTAGTTCTGACGATCTTAATCTTTATGGTTGCCGGCTGCGGTGTCGGCGTATCGAAATATGACCATGCCGTGCTGGATGGCATTTCCAATCTTAATTTAAACAAACCGGAAAAAGCCTTAAAAGACTTCAACCGCGCCATCGAAATAGATCCGACCCGGGTTGATGGATATGTGGGGCGCGCCAATACCCTCAACACTTTGGAACGGTATGAAGAGTCCCTTAAGGATTACGACATAGCCATTGAAATCGATCCGAAGCTGGCCAATGCTTATGTGAATCGGGGATCTGCCTACAGCCATCTGGGTCAATACGAAAAAGCCATTGCGGATTATGAAAAAGGCCTGGAATTGGACCCCAAAATCGACGATCCGCCGGGATTCATCAAGCGTCTTTTCAGCAATGAGCCGAATACCGACAAGGGTATCCGTAAACATTTGGAGTTTTTAAAACAAAAGGTAAAAGATGAAAACGGCTAGCTTAGGATTGACGAATGACGAATGATTATTGACGAATGAACGTACTATATCGCTTTTTAGCCATTAGATGAGAGTACCAAGCGCTCACTACAAGCCGTCGATAATCAATCGTCAGTCGCCAATATAAAATTTGCCAATAAAAAAAGGAGGATAACCATGGCCAATCCTTATGAAATAGCCTACCAACAATCCATTGAAGATCCTGATTCTTTTTGGGCAAAAGCCGCCGAAGACTGCCACTGGTATAAGAAATGGGACAAGGTGCTCGATGACAGCAACAATCCTTTTTATCGCTGGTTTAGCGGCGGTGAGGTCAATACCTGTTATAATGCCGTGGACTATCACATTGAAAACGGTCGCGGAGACCAGGATGCGATTATTTATGACAGTCCGGTCACTCAGACGATTCAAAAATACACATACAACCAGTTGAAGGATGAGGTTGCCCGGTTTGCCGGGGCCCTGGCGGCCCAGGGGGTTGCCAAGGGAGACCGAATACTGATTTACATGCCCATGATACCCGAAGCCGTTATTGCCATGTTGGCCAGCGCACGGCTGGGGGCGGTGCACTCGGTTGTTTTCGGCGGTTTCGCGGCCAAAGAGCTGGCGGTGCGTATCAACGATGCCAAACCCAAAGTCATCGTTTCCGCTTCCTGCGGTATCGAAGTGGCGCGGGTGATTGCCTACAAACCCTTGCTGGATAAAGCCATTGAAATGGCGGAATCCAAACCGAGCAAATGCATCATCAAGCAGCGCCCCATGGAAGCTGCCGTCATGATCGACGGCCGCGACCTGGACTGGGATGATGTCACCCAGGACGCCCAACCCCATGATTGCGTGCCGGTGGCGGCCACCGATCCTCTCTATATTCTCTATACCTCCGGCACCACCGGTGTTCCCAAAGGGGTTGTCAGGGATAACGGGGGGCACCTGGTGGCCCTGAAATGGACCATGGGAGCCATTTATAATGTTGATGCCGGCGATGTTTACTGGGCGGCATCGGATGTCGGCTGGGTGGTGGGGCATTCCTATATTGTTTATGCGCCGCTGTTAAAGGGTTGCACGACCATTATTTTCGAAGGCAAGCCGGTCGGTACGCCGGATGCAGGGGTTTTCTGGCGGGTCATATCGGAACACAAGGTCAAGGTGATGTTCACCGCACCGACGGCCTTCCGGGCCATCAAACGGGAAGATCCCAAGGCGGAACTGTTGAAAAATTACGACCTGTCGAATTTTAAAGCCCTGTTTCTGGCCGGCGAGAGACTGGACCCCGACACCCTGAGATGGGCTGAGAACAATTTGGGGGTGCCGGTGATCGACCACTGGTGGCAGACCGAAACCGGCTGGGCCATTGCCGGCAATTGCCTTGGCCTCCATCAGTACCCGATCAAGGAGGGATCACCGACCAAACCGGCACCGGGCTGGAACCTGCAGGTGGTGGATGCAAATTGCAATCCGATTAAGGCCGGTGATATCGGCGCCCTGGTGGTTAAATTGCCGCTGCCCCCGGGAAGTCTGCCGACCTTGTGGAACAACGATCAAGGCTTTATTAAGGCGTACCTGGAGGAGTTTCCCGGATACTACAAGACGGCAGATGCCGGCTTTATCGATGAAGACGGTTATGCTTTTGTCATGAGTCGCACCGACGATATCATCAACGTCGCCGGTCATCGCCTCTCCACCGGTGCCATGGAAGAGGTGCTGGCTGATCATCCGGATGTGGCCGAATGTGCGGTGCTGGGGGTTGACGATAAACTCAAGGGCCAAGTGCCCATCGGTTTTCTGGTTTTGAATGCGGGGGTAACCCGCGATGCCGATGACATCATCAAGGAGACCATCCAGATGGTTAGAGACCGGATCGGCCCGGTGGCTTCCTTTAAGACTGCGACGGTGGTCAAACGCCTGCCAAAAACCCGTTCCGGCAAAATATTGCGGGGTACGATCCAAAAAATCGCCGACAATAAGCCTTATAAAGCCCCGGCCACTATAGATGATCCCGTCATTCTTGATGAAATGACCGAAGCATTGAGTGGTATCGGATATGCAAAGGCCAAAGACTCAGGTTTGTCTGGTTATAAATCCAATATAGATAATTGAGAACCTAAAGTCAGGTCTGGGCCAGGGGTTCATCGTTCCGTGGAAAAACAGACCCAGACAGCTTTATTAATAGGGTTTTTATCTGGTTATAAATCCGTTCCCTCATTGGGGTATGACGGGTATTCCAGATGTTGACTAATATTGGGAGCAGTATCCATCGGTTGTAACCTTTGAACCTTGAACTGAAGCCTTTCGGTGTAAGAAGAATAAACTTTGCAAAAATTTCCTCTGGTTTGTAAGCAAATACAGCGAGGATAAATTTTATGCCCAAAGAAATCCTCATAGTGGATGATGAGCCCAGTATCGTCGTGCCCATCCAATTTTTGATGGAACAGCAGGGCTATATTGTCATGGTGGCTGAAAACGGCGAAAGTGCTCTGGATATCATTTATAAATATAAGCCGGATCTCATATTGCTCGATATCATGCTTCCCAGAATTGACGGGTATGAGGTATGTGAAATTGTCCGTCTGGACCCCAGGTACAGGGATATCAAAATCATTTTCTTGACTGCCAAGGGACGTGAAGTGGAAATCGCCAAAGGCCTGGCACTGGGCGCCGACGCTTATATTACCAAACCCTTCTCAAACACCGAGCTGGTATCCAAAGTACAAGAACTTTTAGCAAATACCCATGAAACTGCCGAGGAGTAAATTCTGGGGAGCTGTCGGCCTTTCCGTTGTGACCCTGATCATCATCCTCACCATTTCCGCAGTCTGGTTTAAACATCAACTGACATCCGATGAACTGAACTTTATTTCCCATCTTTTGCGACGGTTTGTCGGTCCCATCGTCATCCTTAGTTTGCTTCTGGCGGCAGTCTGCATCTGGGCGGTGGAAGCCCTATACCGTAATTATATCAGGCCCATCCGCAAAATAACGGAAAAAGTTTCGTTGATAAACACCACCAATCCGTCTTACCGGGTTCCAGGCGAAGGTGCCGGGGAAATCCGTCTGCTTTGTGATCGCATCAACGAAGCCGCACAGCGGCACGAAAACCTCGCAAAGCATGTGGAGGCCAAGGTCCAGCTGGCCAAATCGGAATCGGAACAGGAAAAAAATACGCTGGCGGCCATTGTGGCCGAGCTGCCTGAAGGGGTGATGATCTGCAACGAGGAGGGTCGGATTCTGCTGTATAACAATCGCGCCAAACACCTACTGGCCGGCGGAACGCATAGGGAGCCGGACCCTTCCGGTTCGCCTGAAGCCGAGCGTTATATCGGTCTGGGACGTTCCATCTTCGGAATCATAGATAAAGATCTGCTGGCGCACATTCTCGATCAACTTACCGAGAAACTTCAACAAAATGATCCTCAGGCCGTCTCCTATTTCGTAGTGCCGGGTGCTGATGATCGACTGCTGCGGGTGGAAGCCGTTCCTGTTTTAAACAAGGGGCAGCAGCTCTCAGGATTGGTCCTGATATTTTATGATATCACCCGGCAACTGGCCACCGATAGTGATTTGAATCTGGCCCTGCAGGCGGTTGCCAGAGGATTCCGGGCATCGCTGGCCGGTATTCGCTCGGCCATTGAAACCATCATAGCGTATCCGCAAATGGACCTCGATCAGCTCGAAAAATTCAAAATAATCATCCATCGAGAATCAATCCGCATGGGAGAGCTTTTGGAGAGCAATTTGAGCTTTGATGCCAAAATCGGACTCAATCAGTGGCCGCTGACCACCATTTCCGCCGAAGATCTGACGGAACTGCTGAAAGCCAGATCCCACGAAAAACTGCAAGTACAGATTCGGCTGGAAGATATCAGGGAACCCCTTTGGGTAAAGGTTGACAGCTATTCTTTCCTGTTGGTGCTGCTTTTTTTAATCGGTAAATTAAAAGCTCTGATCGGCATCGAGGCGCTAACCTGCAGATTGACCGAACTGGATTGGTATGTCGGACTTGATTTGCTGTGGTCGGGCCCACCGATTAAAATTGAAACCCTGCGCGAGTGGGAACAGGCGCCCTTGGTGTTCGAGCAGGAAGGAATGTCCTTGACGCTCAGGGAAATAATTGATCATCTCGGTTCCGATATTGGATCTTATGGATCCAAACGGCTGAAGGGCACCTCCTATTTGCGACTTTTTTTGCCGGTTGCCGAGATTTTTGAACCCGAAGAGGTCAGACCCTTGGCGATTCTGCCGGAAAGCCGGCCGGAGTATTATGATTTTGATTTATTTGACCGGACTGAGCAAGTTGCAGAGCTGGAAAACCAGCTCTTGACGGAACTGACCTATACGGTATTTGACATGGAAACCACCGGCCTGAATCCTTCCGAAGGAGACGAAATTTTATCCATCGGTGCCATTCGAATTGTAAACTGCCGTTTATTGCGTGAAGAACGATATGAGCAACTGGTCGATCCCTCGCGGACCGTTCCATGGGAGTCAGTGCAGATACATGGAATCCATCCGGAGATGCTTATCGGACAACCGACCATCGACAAGGTCCTCCCCGGATTTCAGCAATTTGTAGAGAATACCATTCTGGTAGCACACAATGCGGCCTTTGATATGCGCTTTTTGCAGATGAAGGAAGAACAAACTGCGGTGAAAATTATCAACCCCGTTTTGGATACGCTGCTGTTGTCCGCCGTGGTGCATCCGTCGCACTCAAACCATGATCTGGAAGCAATCGCACAGCGCCTGGGGGTTCGCATTTTAGGCCGTCATACCGCTGTGGGGGATGCCCTGGCCACCGCTGAAATGTTTCTAAAATTGCTACCCCTACTGGCACACAATGGCATCTACACGTTAAAAGATGCCCTGGCGGCTTCCCAAAAAACGTATTATGCACGAATTAAATTCTGAGCTTTCTTATCAAAATTACATTAAATAAAATTCCAATAGCATTGAGTTTCTTTCATTCCCACACGCCATCAATCTCAACGCCACATTGGGTGCACTTGCCGTTTTTAAGCCGCAGATTTTCGACCTGGAAGCCCCAGCGTTCGATGACGGTTTCACCGCAGCTGTAACAAAATGTATTTTCAGCGGCATTACCGGGAACATTGCCGGTATAGACATATCTCAGTCCGGCATTTATTCCGATTTCCCGAGCCGTCGTGAGGGTTTGAATCGGCGTCGAAGGGCGATCGGTCAGCTTGTACGTGGGATGGAAGCGGCTGATGTGCCAGGGAGTTTCCGGGCCGAGGTCCCGGGCGATGAATGCAGCCAAATCATTCAGCTCCGAGGGGTCATCATTTAAACCCGGGACGATCAAGGTGGTCACCTCGATAAAAATGTCAAGGGATTTCATCAATTTCAAGGTTGCCTGAACGTGTTTGAGACCGGCCCCGCAAACCTTTTTGTAATAGTCATTGGTAAACGCCTTGAGGTCCACATTAGCGGCATCCAGATATGGCTCGATCATCTCCAATGCTTCAGAGGTCATATAGCCGTTGGTGACAAATACGTTGCAGATGCCCCTATCATGGGCCAGTTTGGCGGTCTGATAGGCGAATTCAAAAAATACCGTGGGCTCGGTATAGGTGTATGCAATACTCCTGCACCCACCGCCTTGGGCGGCATCCACCACATCCCCGGGTGTGCAGCGAGTTCCTAATATGGTGCCTTCACGATCGGAAGGCATCTGGGCAATGTCGGCGTTCTGGCAAAAACGGCATCGAAAGTTGCAGCCGACAGTGGCAATGGAATAGGAAGGCGTCCCGGGCAAGAAATGGAACAAGGGTTTTTTTTCAATCGGATCGATGTGCTGGGCGATGAGCTTACCGTAGACCAGGGTATTCAGAATGCCGCCGTCGTTTTCGCGCACATTGCATATCCCTCGGCGGCCGTCTCTGATGACACAACGATGGCTGCAAAGATTGCACCTTACCTTGTTATCTTCCAGCCGTTCATAAAGGTATGCTTCCATCATTCTTCAATCGTCATTCTTCAATCGTAGTTCGTCGTCCAGCAACAAATCCCGTCGTTGCCCCGGAAGGGTTCTTGGCCTGATAACGCACGGTCATGGGTCGGGTCCTAAGACGAGGAACCAGGATCACGACCATTCCGGCAAATGCACCGAACGGACACCGTTGAACGATTTTTGATTGCTCCAGATTTTGTACGAATTTTCCCGAATTTGCAGGCAACTGGCAGACGGTGCGCCAGGATACCGGCACCTCGCCCATGATATGTCGAATCATTTGTTTCAGTTCCCAGACGCTAAAAAACCGGGCCCGATTAAAAATGGTCGGTGAGAAAATACCCTTCACTCGCCGCTCGATTCCTTTGAGCGCATAGCGGTTCAATACACCGATGAAGACGCGGTCTTTGGTGACCCGGCAGGCCTCCTCCAATGCTTTTTTAGGGTTATCAACAAATTCAAGGGTGGTAAAAAGACAGGCGTAATTAAAGGAATTGTCGTCAAAAGGAAGATCTTCAGCAAAACCCCGGTAAAGATCCGCGCGGTGCCCAATTTTTTTGAATGCCATATCCAGCATGTAGGTTGACGGGTCCAGACCGGTGACCCGCAGCCCCATTTCGAGAAAGGCTGCCAAACATGCCCCCGCACCGCAACCAATATCCAAGACGGATTCGCCCCGCATGGGCTGGAGCAAATCCCGCATTAATTGGGTTTCCAGCTCAAAAGCGAGCTTATTCTGCGGCTTGTTAAACCACTGCTCATAATTAACGGCTTCACTGAAATCAAACACATGGCCCATGTCTGGTAATCTAAGGAATAAATCGGAATTTATCAAGCAGAAAAAGAACAGTTGAGGCCGCAGGTTCTGGTGACCGGGCTGCTGACTTATTGAGTTTTGAATCTATAAAGGTTATGTATGCCTTTGAACGAACAAATGTGCATCCAACCAAACAAGGAGAACAGCAATGCATCCTCTCATCGAGAAACTGTTAAAGAAGGGTCCGGTCGTCACCGACGGTTCCTGGGGCACCCAGCTTCAAAATCGTGGATTGAAACGCGGTGAGTGTCCGGATTCATGGAATCTTAGCCGCCCGGAAGCGGTCGAAGAAGTGGCACGGCAGTATGTCGAGGCCGGAAGTCAGATCGTTCTAACGAACACATTCGGCGGCAGCCGCTTGTCGTTGGGACGATTCAAACTGGGGGATAAAGCCGTCGCCATTAATACGGCAGGCGTTGAAATTTCAAAAAAAGCCGCCGGGAATCGGGCCGCTGTATTTGCGTCCATCGGTCCCACGGGTAAGATGCTTTTGACCAAGGAGACCACTGAAGAAGAACTGCAAAACGCTTTTGAAGAACAGGCCAACGCCCAGGCACAAGCAGGGGCCGACGGCATCATTGTTGAAACGATGATCGACATCACCGAAGCCGGCATTGCTGCCAGGGCGGCAAAACGAACCGGACTGCCGGTGATTGCCAGCATGGTGTTTGATTCCGGTGTCGACCAAGACACCACCCTGATGGGGGTGACTCCTGAATCAGCAGTGGACGAGTTCACCAAAATAGGTGTGGATGGCGTTGGGGCCAACTGCGGTCAGGGAATCGAGGGCTATATACCGATTTGCAGACGCATGCGTAAGATCACCGGTTTGCCGATCTGGATTAAGCCCAATGCCGGACTGCCGGAAATTATTGATGAAAAAACGATATTTTACACCACCGCCGATGAATTCGTGAAATTTGTCCCGGACCTGATTGACGCCGGTGCCGATTTTATCGGCGGTTGTTGCGGGTCGGACCAAAGCTTTGTAAGTGCGATTCGCAAAATCATAGCCGAATGGTAATACGAAATATTGGTTCAAATCCCATTCGTTATCCATTCAGATTTCTCAAACCAACAGGGGGATTCAGATGCTGCCGGCCTGGTCCGCTTTTCCATAGTCGAACTCTTAAGGATTAACACACACAAAAAAATGAATGACATCCATAACCTGATTTAATTTCACTTTTTCCTTGCATTTTGGCGGCTGTATATGCCATAAATAGCTATCCACAAAAAATTTTTGAGGGGGGATGTGAACCATGTCAAAATTGAAAGAATTGGAAAAATTGCTGACCGAAGGAAAAATTACGCGCCGTGCGTTCATTGCCCGGGTTTCTGCCATGGGCCTTATGGCTGCCGTGTCTCCGGTGTTGTTGAACGGAAAAGCTGAGGCTGCGACCCCCAAGAAAGGCGGTCGGGTGATACTTGGCTCTGCCGGTGGTTCAACGACAGATTCCATGGACCCTGGTACGTTGTCACAAACCATGTCCCAGACGGTCAATCAATGCATCCGGAGCCAGCTCGTTGAAGTCAATTATAAAGGAGAGGCTGTTCCCGAATTGGCCGAAAGCTGGGAAGCCTCAAAGGATGCGGTGACATGGACCTTCAAGCTGCGCAAGGGCGTTGAATTTCATAACGGCAAAACCATAGACGCCGATGATGTCGTTTATTCCTTCAACCAGCACCGCGGACCGGACACCAAATCAGCGGCCAAAGGCATTGCCGAACCGATCACCGACATCAAGGCCGACGGCAAGAACACGGTGGTATTCACCCTAAAAGAAGGCAATGCGGACTTCCCTTACATTGCCAGTGATTATCACATATCGATGGTACCCAAGGGCACCAAAGGAAAAGATTATGAGAAGGGCGTAGGTACAGGCCCTTTCATTCTGCAAGCCTGGGAGCCCGGTGTCAGGTTCTTCGGCAAGCGTAATCCCAACTACTTCAAATCGGACCGCCCTTATTTTGACGAGGTGGAGATTTTAGGTATTGAGGATCTTAGCGCCAGAACCAATTCCTTGAAGACCGGTCAGATCCACGTGATGAATCGCTGCGATCCCAAAACCTTTAATCTGCTGGAAAGGATGCCCGACGTTCAGGCGCTGAAGCTGGAGGGGGCCAGCATTATACCATCCCCATGCTGACAACCATCAAACCCTATGACAATAACGATGTCAGACTGGGGCTCAAATACTTAATTGACCGTGAGCAGCTGGTCAAGCTGATATTACGCGGGTACGGATACCCGGGCAACGATCACCCCATTCCCCGGATCAACCCGTTTTATGCCTCCGAACTGCCCCAGCGAAAGCACGATCCCGAAAAGGCCAAATTCCACCTGAAAAAGGCCGGGATGTTGGATCACACATTCAAGCTGCATGCCGCCGAGACTGCCTTTCCGGGTGCCGTCTCCGCTTCCGAACTGATCCAGGAATCGGCAAAAAAAGCCGGCATCAAGATCAAGGTGGTACGGGAGCCGGATGACGGGTACTGGGATAGTGTCTGGATCAAGAAAGAATGGGTCCAGTGCTACTGGAGCGGCCGGGCAACCGCGGATTGGATGTTTTCCACTGCGTATACGGAAGATGCCAACTGGAACGACACCCACTGGAAACACCCGAAGTTCAACCAGCTCATCAAAGCCGCCCGGGCGGAACTTGATCAGAATAAACGGCGCGAGATGTACGTGGAATGCCAGCAAATTGTCAGTGATGAAGGCGCCACTCCCGTTCCAGCCTTTGCCATGCAGCTGTCAGCTGCCAGCAAAAAGATGGGGTTTGAAAACCCGGCGGCAAATTGGGAATTTGACGGCTTTAGACTGGCCGAACGCTGGTGGTTCGTTTAATCCATGACGTCTTAGTAAAACCAGATTCCAACTATATGGGAATTATGCCTCTCCACCTGCCTTCCCACTGAGCAAAGCAGGTGAAGATACAAACCAGAACCTGTCTTGCAAATGCCATAGAATCGGGGAAAAAATGAAAGATATAATATCAATGGTAGCAAAACGCCTTGGATTGGGATTCCTGACGATAATCGTCATCTCCGTCCTAATTTTTTTGGGGGTGGAGGCGTTGCCGGGTGATGTGGCCACGGCTATTCTGGGGCAGGAGGCCACACCTGAAACCGTGGCGGCCTTTCGAAAGGAGCTTAAACTGGATTTACCGCCCCATGTACGCTATTTTGCCTGGCTGGGCGATTTTATGAAGGGAGACCTCGGGACCTCTCTGGCCAACAAGCGTCCGATCGCCGAACTGATCGGCTGGCGGTTTGCCAACACGATATTTTTGGCGTCCACGTCAGCCGTGATATCGGTGCCGCTTGCTATTTTGCTCGGGCTTCTGGCGGCGCTTTATCGTGAAACCTGGTTTGACAAGGCCATTTCCACCAGCACGCTCAGCGCGATTTCCTTTCCGGAATTCTTTGTCGCCTACATTCTGATCGCCTTGCTCTCGGTGAAGTTAGTTGTCTTTCCTAGCATTTCCAACATAAACGACCAGATGTCGTTCTGGCAAAAAATTCATGCGATTATTCTTCCAAGCCTGACGCTTACGTTTATCGTAACCGCTCATATGATGCGCCAGACGCGTGCGGCAATCATCAATGTATTGGCCAGCTCGTATATTGAGATGGCCCAATTGAAAGGCTTAAAGCGTATGCGGGTCATTGTTCTGCATGCATTTCCAAACGCCCTGTCGCCGGTTATTAATGTGGTCGCGCTCAATCTGGCCTATCTGGTGGTAGGGGTTGTGATTGTTGAAGTGGTATTTGTCTATCCGGGCTTGGGGCAGCTCCTGGTGGATTCCGTTTCTAAACGTGACATTCCCGTTGTTCAAGCCAGTGGCCTTATTTTTGCCGCCGTTTATGTCTCGCTTAATCTATTGGCCGATATACTGTCAATTCTAAGCAACCCCAGACTGTTGCATCCAAGATCAAAATAAGGAGATTATTTCAGATGGGTTTTATAAAATTACTCAGACAATCACCGCTAAGCGCTCGCGTCGGCATTGCAATGGTCCTTATTAATGTCATTGCCGCCGTGTTCACACCGTACATCGCCCCATACGGGGAAACGGAAATTGTTGGTGACGTCTGGATGCCTTCGAGCAGCGAAAATTATCTTGGAACGGATCATTTGGGCAGAGACCTGTTCACGCGCCTGGTTTACGGCGCCCGGAATACCATAGCGATCGCATTTATCACAACAATGCTGTCGTTTTTTATCGGCTCTCGTTTAGGATTTTTTGCAGCAACACTCGGGGGCTGGACCGAATTGACTTTAAGCCGTATTATCGATATTTTGATGGCCTTTCCCACACTTATTTTTGCACTAATAGCGCTGTCTGTGGTCGGCACCTCCATAAGCGCTTTAATATTGGTGATTGCGGTGCTGGACTCGACACGGGTTTATCGCCTGTCGCGAGCCGTGGCCATGGATATTGCGGTGATGGAGTTCGTTGAGGCGGCCAGGCTTCGCGGTGAAAAAATCTGGTGGATCATGCGCAAGGAAATCCTACCGAATGCGATGCCGCCGCTGGTTGCGGAATTCGGCCTGCGTTTCTGTTTCGTATTTTTGTTCATCGCTGCGCTAAGCTTTTTAGGACTTGGTATCCAGCCGCCGACGGCGGATTGGGGAGGCATGGTTAGGGAGAATGCAGGGGCGATCACCTTCGGTATCCTGACGCCGCTATGGCCGGCAGGAGCCATCGCATTCCTGACGGTCGGCGTAAATTTAGTGGTTGACTGGTTTCTGCATCTCGCAAGCGGACTGAAGGATTGAAGAAGTACAAACAATATCCGGATTAAAATTAAGGTAGGTTACTAATGACGCGTCTACTTGAAATGAGAAAAATAGAGATAGAAGGCTTCAGTTCCGAGGAAGAAAAATGGATGCCGATCATAAAAGGCCTTGATCTCACTTTGGACAAAGGCGAGGTTCTCGGTCTGATCGGGGAATCCGGCGCAGGAAAATCGACCTTCGGGCTTGCTTCCATGTGCTACACCCGGGGGGGCTGTCGCATATCCTCCGGTTCGATTCTCTTTGACGGTATGGAATTGTTCGGCGCACCGGAAGAGGAATTGAGAAAAATCAGGGGCGTGCGTATTTCCTATGTCGCCCAAAGCGCCGCAGCCTCATTTAATCCGGCGCATAAGCTTATAAAACAGTATGCGGAGGCGCCGATTCGGCATGGACTGATGAATTTTCAAAAAGCGGAAGAAAAGGCCGTAGACATTTATCGGCGTCTGCTGCTGCCGGATCCTGAAGGGATCGGTTACCGCTATCCCCATCAAGTCTCCGGCGGACAGCTCCAGCGCGCCATGGTGGCCATGGCGATGGCTTGCACCCCGGATCTTATTATCTTCGATGAACCCACGACGGCTCTGGATGTGACCACCCAGATCGAAGTTCTGGCCGCTATCAAGAAAATTACCAGGGAATTTAACACGGCGGCCATCTACATCACTCACGATCTGGCCGTCGTGGCTCAGTTGGCCGACCGCATCATGGTGCTCAGATACGGTGATCTGATCGAAGAGAATGATGCCAGGGAACTGATGGCCAATCCCAAAGAAGAGTATACCCGAGCGTTGCTCTCCGTGCGCACCCTCAGGGAGGACAGGGACCTGTCTGCAACAGAGCATGATATCGTCCTGGAAGTTCAAAATGTGTCGGCCAGTTACACGGGAAAAGTAAGTGAAAAGGTACTTGAAGATATTGATCTTAAAGTCAGACGCGCCAGGACCGTCGCCTTGGTCGGCGAATCCGGCAGCGGCAAAAGCACACTGGCTCGGGTAATCACCGGACTGCTGCCACCCCTTGAAGGGAAGGTCCTCTATGGCGGGAAGGAGCTGCCACCGGCTTTAAAATCACGCAAACCGGAAACGCTCCGTATCATGCAAATGATTTATCAAATGCCGGACACAGCCCTCAATCCCCGACAGAGAGTAAGAGACGTCATTGGACGTCCCCTCACATTCTACTTTGGCATGAAAGGTAGGGAAAAGGAGGACAGGATCAAAGAACTGCTGGAAATGATCGAATTAAAGCCAATGAAATATAGAGATCGCTATCCTGGGGAGCTGTCAGGCGGTGAAAAACAGAGAGTTTGCATCGCTCGCGCCCTGGCGGCAAAACCCGAGATGATTATCTGTGATGAAGTCACCTCGGCCCTTGATCAATTGGTTGCCGAAGGCATATTGAAACTGCTACAGGATCTGCAAAATGAACTGAAGGTATCCTATCTTTTTATTACCCACGATTTGGCAACGGTCAAGGCCATTTCCGATGAAATTGTCGTCATGCTGAAGGGCCGCATAGTCGAACAGGGTGTCAAGAAAGATGTTCTTACGCCGCCCCACCATGATTACACGGACCTTTTGCTCTCATCGGTGCCGGAAATGGATCCGGATTGGCTCGACGGCGTTCTGGCGGAGCGAAAACGCAAAGGTCTAAAATCGGCCGACTTTGTGCAATCGTAATATGAATGGATATCCAGGTGGCAAAAACAACCCTGAACGGTAACCTATGAACCACCGATTTATATTTACGATTTAAACCACCAGCGCTCCGGGGCTCTTTGGCCGTCCATCTCCCAATTTCCGGCCGGGTTTCCGATGTTCAGTTTGTTGGTTGCAGCCTCAATCCAGTTTGCAAAGACCGGAATGACGACACCACCTTCATCGCGCACAATTTTTTGACATTCCGCATACACTCACTTCGTTTGTCATCGTCAAGTTCTGCCCGGGCCTCTCTGAGCAGCTTATTGAACCGCTCGTTCTTCCAGAAGCTGTCGTTCCAGGGTGAATCCTGCGCGTAGGCGGTGGAAAACATCCAATCCGCAGTTGCCCGGCCGCTCCAGTAGCACATAACCCAGGGCTTTTTCATCCAGACGTTCTCCCAGTAACCGTCGTTGGGTTCCCGCACGACTTCTATTTTAATACCGGCTTTGGCAGCATGTTCTTTGAAAAGCACCGCAGCGTCCACAGCACCTCCAAAGGCTGCATCGGCCCCATGCAGCTGAAAGGGGTAATCCAACATACCGGCCTTCTTCATATGGAACCTGGCTTTGTCCGGATCGTATTTTCTTTGTGGTAATTCGGATGCATAATATTTCTGGTTTGGTCCGATGGGATGATCGTTACCGATGCTGCCGTAACCGCGTAAAATCTGTTGGAGCAAATGCTCACGATCGATAGCGTATTTCAATGCCAGCCGAACATCGTTGTTGTTAAACGGTTCCCTGTCGGTCAACATGGGAATCGAGAAATGCCTATTTCCGGTTACATTTATAATCTGCAGACCGGTGACTCTTTTCAGCAAATGAATGGTTTTCAGCTCAAATCGATTCATGGCGTCGATTTGTCCTGTGTTCAGGGCAGTGGCTCTGGCAGTGACATCCGCAATTCCGATCGTCTCGACCTCATCAAAGTGGGCACGGCCCTGCTTCCAATAATTCGGATTGCGTTTGGTCAAGGCATTGTAGCCAGGTTCATGGCTGACCAACACGTAGCCGCCGGTGCCGGCACCTTTCTCCCATTCGGCACCGGTGGTACCGGCCGGAACGATGGTCAGATGGTAATCACTCAGAATAAAGGGGAAGTCGGCATTGCCCTCTTTCAATGTGAACACGACGGTGTATTTGCCATCGGCCTCGATGTCTTGGATGGGGGCAACAATACCCTTGGCTGCCGACTTTGAATCTTTGCCGCGGTGATGGTTAATGGAAAAAATCACATCCTCGGCCTCCAGGGCTTTGCCGTTATGAAATTCCACATCCTGGCGCAATTTGAACATCCATTTAGCGGCACCGGGTATAGGTTCCCAGCTTTCGGCCAGCTCGGGTACGGGATGGCCCTTATGGTCGACTTCGACCAGGCAATTTCTGACCTGCCAATTGATACTCTGGGCCATGGCGTCTGTGATTTTCCCAGGATCCAGCGAGTCGGTTGTGGAACCACCGGCCACGCCGAGTCTCAGCCGGCCGCCTTTTTGGGGGGTAGCTGCGTTGACCGACGTAGCCAGCGACGCCGGAAGTAGTGTGGCCGTGATTCTAGCCAATGCAGACAAGCGGGCTAAAAAGTCACGGCGAGCCATTTTCCTATCAGCCAGTAAGCCTCGAGTTGTTTCGGTTCCGACATAAATTTTTTTTTACTCCTCCTTTCACTGATCCGGACATTTATTTGCGGGAATATCTGACGGAATGGTGAT
>CALODL010000014.1:0-7898 GCA_942492115.1 uncultured Planctomycetota bacterium | reverse complement strand
CCGACCTGGCCCGAAGGCGTTCCCGCGCTCGATTCGTTCCATGTCATCGGAACCCTGCGCTTCGCAGCGGACAAAACACTATTGGTCGGATGTGGCGATGGTGCCCATTTCAGCCAGGTGGACACGGGTGGCATAGACCCCGGGGGATTTGGTCCCGGCATGACCGACCCGTCGGAAGATATCGGCTCGTTCCGCTGCTTGTCGCTCAACAGCCTTGCCGGCAAGATCCTGCGTATCGACAAAGAGACTGGCGGCGGACCGCCATCAAACCCCTACTGGGACGGCGATCCGTTCTCCGTGCGTTCGCGCGTGTGGTTCTATGGCTTGAGAAACCCGTTCCGCTTCGGCATTCGGCCTGGAACCGGGAGTACGAACCCTGCTGATGGCGACGTCGGCGCCGTGTACGTGGCCGACGTCGGCTGGTTGACTACGGAGGAGCTGACCATCGCGACGGTCGGTGGTCTCAACATGGGTTGGCCGTGCGTCGAGGGTCCTTTTCTGCAACCAGAGTACCAAGCCGTCGCAGCCACCGCTGCGGGCAACACCAACGTGCTGTGCAGCGCGCCACTCAATCCGGAGAACCCAGTGGCCCCCACGGGGCCCGACCTGTGGTGGGATCACACGAATGGTAACAACTCGAATCCCATCGGGTGGACCGGTCAGTCGGCAACGGGTGGCGTGTTCTACACCGGCACATCCTATCCGACCTTGTATCAAGAAAGTTATTTCTACGCTGATTACACAGCCAATTGGATCCGCTGCGTGCAAGTCGACGGGAACGACAATGTGATCGGCACGAGCGACTTCATGACCGGAGCCGCGGGCCCCGTGGATATCGAGGCTGACCCCATCACCGGGGATCTGTATTACATCTCGTACAGTACGAGCCAGGGTCGTATACATCTCGTACAGTACGAGCCAGGTTCGGCGCATTCGCTACACAGCATCCCAGCCCACGCCAATCGTGCGGTGGCGCGCGGACGATGCGACGGCGGCCGGGCCGCATGTCATCCCTGGAGCGGGTTCGCCGTGGGCTGACCTGCTCAACGGGCATGATGGTACGCTGGTCAATTTCTCCGGCAACACTGCGAGTGGCTGGCAAGGCAATGGTACCGTGGGGTCACCTTACCGCTTGCAGTTCGATGGAATCGATGATCGAGTGACGATTCCGGGCGGAGTTGTTCCTGAGCTGCAGGGCGCAGTGGGCTACTCGCTGACCATGTGGTTCAACACCGGCGCTGACATCGTGAGCAACCGCTACCTCGTCGAGTGGCTCCAGGAATTTGTCAGTCCTTATTCAGGGATGACACTCGGCTACCAGGATAGCCAATTGCGTTTGTGGCTGGGAACCGGCTGGGGCGATGTCGCACCGCTCACAGCCAACACCTGGTACCATGTCGCCGTCGCCAAGCAGGCCGGCCAAGTCGAGGTGTACCTTAACGGTTCGCTGGCCTACACGAGTGCGACCGTCAACCTCGGCAGCCAGGTCAGTGAGATCGTTACCGGTGCCGGCACATTTCCCGGGGCGGGAAGCTATACGGCCTTCCATGAGGGCGCAATCGCCCAGCTCATGATCTATGAGGGGGCTGTTGACGAATCCACGATCGCAGAGGCATACCAGGCTGACGAGCATCTTTATGTTTCCAGCGCGGCGCTGCCGACAGGACTCGTGCAGCTCAGCGCGGATCGTGCGGACGGTACGAATCCCTATCCAATCCCGGGCGCCAGCTCACCGTGGGTGGACCTCATAGGACCGCACGATGCCACATTGACCAGCTTCGCGGGGTCAGCCAGCAGTGGCTGGGCAGGTGACGGAACCGCTGGCGCGCCGTACATCCTCATGTTTGATGGCGTCGACGATCGAGTCACCATCCCCGCCGCCAGTGTGCCCGCGCTGCAAGCGGCGCTGGCTACCTCGGTCGAGCTGTGGTTCCGCACAGGTTCGGATATCACTTCCAACCAGTACCTCTTCGAGTGGTTGGACACCTTCGCTTCACCGTTTGCAGGTATGACCGTGGGCATGAGCAACGGCAACCTGCAGGTCTTCCTGAATCCCTGGTCGACGATCGCTACTGTGCAGCCGAACACATGGTACCACGTCGTGGTCACCAAGCGGGCTAACCAGGTGCGCGCATACATCGATGGCGACCTGGCGTTCGAAGCGACCAACGACAATCTTGGCGACCAGAACTCCGAGATCGCGATTGGGGCATCCACCTTCCGCGGGACGGGTATTTACGGCGAGTACTTCGGCGGGAGCATCGCGCGGGTCACCGTGTACCACGGCACGCTGCGCGCGGATGACATCCGCAGCCTGTATCTCGAGGTTCAGCCGGATGGCATTCTCGGTGGCGCGCTGTTCGATCGTTTCTGGGCCGTCGAGACCGGATACCACGCACCTGCTGGCATCGACCTCGAGAGCATCACCGCATTCCCCGAGTTCTATCGCTGTAAGTCGTGCCATAGTTGGGACCGCAAGGGACATGTCGGTGCCTACATTGGACGAGGTCCTACTCTCACCCGGCCCAACGTTGCCGACATCGACCTGACCACCAGTCTGAGCGCAAGCACAAGACAGGAGGTATTCGATTTCATCAAGAACGTCGGCGGGCGTGATGTCGATCCGGCCCTGACGAGTGACGGCACCAATGGTCTCGGTGATGCCATGCCCGACTACGGCAAGATCCTCACCGATGGCGAGATCTGGAGCCTCGTCGAGTTCCTCAAGAAAGATGCCGTCGACACCGAGCAACTCTATGACTTGTCGACAACGGGTAGCTATCCGAATGGCACCGCAGAGTTTCTGAACATCGGACTCGGTGGCGATGATGTCGCAGGCAATTCGTTTTTCCAGGCCAACTGTTCCAACTGCCATGGTGCGACTGGGCTGCTGTTCCCGGGCCTGTCCAATCCGGATAAGTCCGTCGGTTCAGTCTTACGCAGTGAACCGTACGAGTTGCAGCACCTGCTCAAGTTCGGCAATCTCGGGACATCCATGCTGTCGTTTCCGACGATCAGCGTAGAGACGCTTCAGGATCTCTATGCGCTGTTCGCCGATCCAGCACAGTTTCCGGATCCCCTTCCGGTGGGTGCGAAGTTTGTTGAATTGCGCGCCGACCAGGGCAGCGGCACAGGGTCCCACCCCGTTCCTGGCGCGGCTTCACCATGGGTAGATTTGGCCAACGCCCACCACGGCGTGCTCAACAATTTTGGTGGCAGCACCGTCAGCGGCTGGCAGGGTGACGGTACCCCGTCGTCGCCCTACCGGCTCGAGTTCGATGGTTCTGACGACTTCGTCGCCATTCCCGGGGCAACTATTCCCGAGTTGCAGGGCGGTGGCAGTTACTCGTTGGGGATGTGGTTCCGCACGGGCACGGATGTCAGCACGGCGCGCTACCTGATCGAATGGGTCGAGCAGTTGCCCCCTGGCGCCCCGTGGTCAGGCATGACCGTCAGGGTGGCGGCGGGCAACATCGATTTGTGGCGTGGGCCGGACGACGGCGGGTTCGGCACGCTCTTCAGTGGCGTGCAGCCCAACACGTGGTACCACCTCGTGGTCACGAAGCAACCCGGCTTGGCCGCTGCCTATGTGAACGGGGTGGCCAGCGGTACGTTCGCGACACCGAACAGCGGGGACCAGAATACAGACATCATCATCGGGGGCGGCATCTACAGCGGCAATCCGCCTGAGAGTGTACCTTGGCTGGGAGCCATCGCACAGCTCACGCTGTACAGCGGGGCTATCGATGGCGTGTTGGTTCTGGATGAATTCGAAGCCGACGAGGCCAGCTACTTCTCCACCGGGGCGTGCTGCAACGGTTTCACGGGCACGTGTACCGACGATCTGCTGGCCTCCGACTGTCAGGCCCTGGAAGAAACTTGGACCGCTGAAACAGCGTGCGCAAATCTCGTTCCGCCATGCGAGGATATCATGATCTTCGTGTTCGAGGATGGCCTGGCCGGCTACGGCGGAACGCATGATACCTACTTACAGGAAGGCCTGCCCGCGGCAATCAATGGTGAGTTGGTGGCCTTCGAATGGGACGGTCTGGAGAGTGCGTCAAATGCCCCGACCTATGCGCTGTTACGCTTTGACGATCTCTTTTCCGGTTTTGGTGGGCCGCTTGCACCAGGGGCGACCCTGTTGTCGGCGACTTTGACCTACACCATTCCTCTGTCCGGCGACCAGAGCCCGGCCGGCGACGCCGGCAGCATGCATCGAATCGCAGCGGGCGTAGCGTGGGATGAAGCCAGTGTGAGTTTCAACAATTTCGGCGGTGACGCCGGTATTCAACTGGACGAATATCTGGCTTCCGGGCTCACCGTTCCTGGTGGGCCACTGGGCCCGATCAGCGTGGACGTCACCGCGGACGTTGCTGCCTGGCTGGCGTCGCCTGCTGACAACCGTGGATGGGTGATCCTGCCCACGGCCAATGATGGCACCGTTGTCAGCTCGAGCGAGTCTCCAAGCGAGGCCGCCGAGCGTCCGCGCCTGACGATCGCTGCCGCGGCGACAGCGGCGGCGTGCACGATGCCGGCAGAGTGCAATGACGGCAATGTGTGCAATGGCATCGAAGATTGCGTTGGCCAGGTGTGTGTCCCCGGATCCTCGCTCAGTTGCGATGATGGCGATTCCTGCACGGCTGACAGTTGTGACCCGTTGACCGGCTGCACGAGTGCAGCCATCGATTGTGATGATGGCGTGTCTTGTACAACCGATTCCTGCGACCAGCTGGTGGGTTGCGAGAACATCGATAACTGCCCGCTCGGCCAGATCTGTAATCACGGGAGCAACGCATGTCTGACACCGCAGGCGCTCCCTTTGGTGGTCGGAGACACCTGGCGTTACCGCAAAGGGCTAACGGAGCCTGAACCCGGTGATCTGACCGCCTGGACGCGCATCAATTACAACGACGGCGCCTGGCTCCAGGGGCCCAGCAGCTTTGGCTATGGTACAGACTGCCCGCCGTTTGGAACTCAATTGAACGACATGCAGAACGGCTACCGTAGCGTGTACATGCGCCATCTGTTCAGCATCAGCGATCCTGCCGCGGTCACTGAACTGACGCTGACCATGGATTACGACGATGCATTTGTTGCGTATATCAACGGGACCGAAGTGGCCCGGAACAATGTGTCCGGCGCACCGCCAACCTACACGCAGTTGGCCACGTCAGATCATGAATGTTCTGGTTCTCCTCTGGTGGCCAATCCGCCGGAGGATTACGCCATTCATGCGAGTTTCGATCTGACGAGTCTACTGGTCCCGGGTGCCAATGTTCTGGCGGTACAGGGCCACAACCTGTCCGACGACAGCTCTGACTTCACCATTCTCTCGACGATGAACAGCGTCGAGGACGTTCTTACTCCACAGGCTCCTGTCATCAGTGCCGTCGGCTCGCGGTACCTCGCGGTGACGCCGCCGCCAGGCCACGGCTCTGTGGCGTTGCGCGTCGAATCCGACGAGTTACCGTGCTTGTCACGATACATCGACGGGGCAGGCCTGCTGGTAGACGATCCGGTGTTCCAAAGCTCTGCCGCGTGGTCGACTGTGTTCGTCGGGGATGAGGACATCATTCCATCGACGACCTACCAGGTCAGGGCGGATGTTCGTCTGCCGGTCGAACCGCCTAATCTCTCCGAGCCGATATCCACGACCACATGGCGGTGGGGCGATGGCGACGACGACGATTTAGTCGACATTACTGATATCGTGTGCACGCTCGATGGGTTCCGCGATGTGTTTAACGTGTGTCTGCCCGAAAGCGTTGATTTGCAAGGTGCTGTCGATGCATTCGTCCCTGATCGAAATATTGACATCGTCGACATCGTAGCGGCGCTGGACGCCTTCACGGGCGTGGCGTACCCCGGACCGCTGCCCTGCATTCCTCCAGCCCCGCAGGCACCAGCGGAACCACTACCGACTGCGCGCGTGACCCTGATTCCGCGCGAAGCTGTTGTTCGTCCAGGCGGCACTGTCGCAATAGATGTGTTCGTCAGCGCTGTCGAAGGCCTCCGTGCCTATCAAGTCAACATCGAACTTGGCCGAGGACACAACGGTGATCTGCTGCTCAAAGACTTGTGGATTGACGAGGATCGCGACGACTATGTGTTCACTGAACTGAGCGATTTTCCCACGATATCCGCAGCCACACAGCGAATGGGTAACGCTCTGCTAAGTGGGGCGGTCGACACACGAGAAATGCGCTACCTCGGCACCTTCGAGGTCCAGGCCTCGAAGGCCGCCGCCGGATCGTGTTCCATTGCTGTAGGGAGCAGCACACTATTGCTTGATTCCGCAGGACGCCCATTCGACATGCAGACATCCACGGACACCGATATCTGGGTAAGCGTGATGAGGAAGAGGTAGGAATGCTAACCAAGGCCACACAATCGCGTATCTTTCCATTGAACACCCGGTTGATCCGGAGCGTGACCTGTACGGCTGTCGTGATCGGCTGTACGTGGGTGACGGTGCTCAACGCCGATGATTCCGCTCCTGCGCGCCCACACGAGGATGAGGCGGTGGTGGAACCGTCCGTAGCGGCCGGGCTGACCAGTGAGATTCTCGAGCTCCGCGCGGACACCGCGGACGGCACCAACCCCTACGGCGTTCCTGGTGCAGGGGGACCGTGGGTGGACCTGATCAGTTCACACGATGCCGCGCTCGTCAACTTTACTGGAACCCCGCTGAGTGGCTGGCAGGGTGACGGCACTCCGCTGGACCCTTATCGCCTGCAGTTCGACGGCGTCAATGACTATCTGGCTATTCCCGGTGGGACGATTCCCGGGCTGCAGGGCAACAGCAATTACTCGTTCGGCATATGGTTCAAGACTGCTGGAAACGTCTCGGATTCACAATACCTGGTCGAGTGGGTCGAAGAGGTTCCCCCCGGTTCGCCGTGGTCAGGTATGACTATTCGTGTCGAAGGCTCGACATTGGATTTGTGGCGCGGTTCGAGCAACGGCGGATTCGGCACCTTCTACGCGGGCGTTCAACCCAGCACGTGGTATCACGTCGTGGTTACCAAACAGCCGGGGCTGGCGGAGACTTACGTCAATGGTGTAGCCGAGGGGACATTCACCACACCCAATATTGGTGATCAGAACTCGGACATCATCCTCGGGGGCGGTATTTTCTCCAACAATCCGCCAGAAAGCGTGCCGTTGCAGGGCTCCATTGGGCACGTGATGATTTATGACACGACGCTCAGCGCGGCTGACGTTCTCGCTGAGTTTCAGGCGGATGAGAATCTCTACTTTCCGGAGTGCTTCACCCATTTGGATTGCAGCGATAACGACGTGTGCAATGGCCTCGAAACGTGCGACCTGGGGACCTGTCTTGGCGGCACGCCGCTCAGTTGCTCTGATGGGAACAGTTGTACGGACGACACTTGCCATCCCATCATCGGTTGCCAGAACGTTCCTGACGATGGCAATTCATGCCTGGACGGTGATCTGTGCAATGGCGCCGAAACGTGTGTGTCAGGCGTGTGTCAGGCGGGTGTGCCGCTTATGTGCGACGATGGCAACGCATGCACCGACGATTCATGCCTTGCCCTGTCGGGGTGCACGACGACGAACAACAACGAGCCATGCGACGATGGCATCTTCTGTAATGGGTTCGATGCGTGCGCTGGGGGAGCCTGCGTCTCGGGCGCAGGTGACCCGTGCCCGGGCCAGCATTGTGACGAGCTCAACGATGCCTGTACTGCGACAGTCATGTCCTGCCGTGCACACGGAACTCGCGTGGTGCCTGCATCATCGGTCCCGCTCGACGTCATGCTCAAACTGGCCACGGATGTGCGCGCCTACAATACGAAGATTGCCGTGACCCAGACCGCAGGCAGCGGATCGTTGATCGTCCCATGTCCAAGCGGCGTGGCCGTGGATGAGTC